>MFGB01000018.1:56084-76112 GCA_001780275.1 Candidatus Falkowbacteria bacterium RIFOXYA2_FULL_47_19
ACCCCCGGTACGGCCAGATCAAAAAGTTTTTCCATCGAACAAAACTGCCCCTCCGGCGAATACCGGGTCCGTTTAACCGTGGAACCGGCAGAAATCGCCCCCTGGTTTTCATTCGATCCGGGAGACAGCTTCGCTTTCGGGGAGGGCGAAACGGTTAAAACGTTCAAAGCCATAATTTCCATTCCTCAAAATACCCCGGCCGGCGCGTATGAAGGGCAGATGATAATAAGCCTTTTACCGGCAAGAACGGCTCAAGCGGGTACGGCCATCAATACTAATTTAAGCATAGGCGCCAGGATAAAAATCGATATCGGCGGCAGCCGGCCCGATCTGCTGACCTCGAACGAGGCAATTGCCCTCGCGGATGAAAGCATGTTCGACCGTCTGCGGGGATCGATTCTCTTGCGGGCAGAAATGGCCGGCGAGGCTTACTATATCCATCCGCGTTTCAAGCTTATATATTATTTAGGCCGTCCGGTCGACGCCTTCCGCGTTATGCGCGAACAGGGCGAAGGGGCCAGGAACGCCGACCTGGAGAAGATCCCGATCGGCGCGATCGAGGAATCCGTTACGCCGGTCATAGTCGTTGATTCCGACCCGTTCGCGATCCATAATGCCGGACGGATCTTTATCCAGACGGAGGAGAACGGAGAGGCCTGGTACGTAAATCCCGGCGACCGCCAGCGCTATTATCTCGGGCGCCCGGAGGACGCCTGGGAGATCATGCGGAGGTTGAGTTTGGGGATATCCGAGATGGATTTTAGCCTGCTTTTTGATGACGAATAGTTAGAAAAGTTTTACAAATAATAATGTAAAATGCAAATCTCAAAATGCAAAATGATAATGCAAAAATTTAAAATTAAATATTTAGGTATTCAAGATAATTGAAGGTTTTGCATTTTAAATTGTCATTTTGAATTTTGCATTTTAAATTTTGATTATTATGTGGATCATAATTACCATCATTCTCGGCGTTTTGGCCATGTTCTTGATCGGCGTATCGCTCCTGACGGAAATCGCGAAGATCAGGCGGGCGCTGGAGCATATGGCCTATAAGAAAGAGATACACGAGATCATCGAGACCGATTACGAGCCGGAAGGAACCGAGGCCGGCGATGAACCGGCCACGGATGACTCGGATGAAGTTAAGGCCGAAAAGCCCGAAAAGCCGAAACCGGCGCCGATCAGGCGCTACCGCAAGACGAGGATCAAGGTGGTGGAAGAGAGGGAGTAGGGAGATTTTCGATCGAGTCCGGCTAAAATAACAAGTGAAAACCGTTCCGATCAGGGGCGGTTTTTTTATGTTATCGCCCTTGCCGGCGAGCCGCTGCCACAATGCGGCACATACGAATTTTATACTTGACCCGTCCAGGTTGACCGCCTGGGGAATTTACGGTATTTTAAGTAAAAAGAACATTGAAAAAAATAAAATAAATTTTTCCCGTAAAATAAGGGGGAGAAAATGGGAATCGACCATTTTATTAGATCTTTGTCGGAAGCCAACGGCGGACAATACGAAGAAATTCGGACCAAAAAGAAGAGAAAAGCGAGCCATAAACCGGTAATAGCTTTGGCAAGTTCGATCATGACCGATATCATCGGCGACGCGGAAGCGCTTAGGCGCGATTTTCCCGACTTTGATCCGAAGAAGAGATACTGTTACGGCGATTTTCCGGCCGGTTTTCAGGCGAGTTTCGGCGGCGGCGGCCCTAATATCGCCTATAATTTAGCCAGGCTGGGCCTTAAGTCGATAATTTTGGGCCAAACCGGCAATGATTTCGCGCCTTATGAAAAGTGGCTCAAAGTCAACCGGATCGATGTTTCCCGGATAAAAAAGCATCCGCATGAGCCGGGATCATACGTAGTGATCGAGAACAACCACGACGGTTCCCAGCGTTTTTATACTTCCTACTGCCGTTTTGACCTCGATTACTGCTCAATAATCAAGGATGTTGGCCCGGAAATACTGGTCATATCCCCGGATAACGGCGTTGAAGCGTCGATGGAATATGTCCGGGTCGCCCAAGAATGCCGCATTCCTTATATTTTCGATCCCGGACAGAACGTGGAATATTTCAGCATACCGCAGATGATAGAGGCTGTCGGGGGGGCGATCATAGTAATTTCCAACGAGAAAGAACATGAAATTATCAAAAAACGAACCGGCATTTGGTCCATGGACATTCCGACGGTAATAGTTACCAGGGGCGCGCGCGGCGTCGAAGCCAGAAGAAAAAAACGCCTGATACGGGTAGAATCGGCCCGTACGGACGCTTTTGCCGAGCCGACCGGTGCCGGCGATGCTTTCCGCGCCGGGTTGCTCTATGGCCTGGTAAAAAACTGGCCGCTCGAGCAGACTCTTATGCTCGCCAATACGGTCGCCGTCTTCGCGGTCGAAGCGAGAGGCACGCAAAACCACCGTTTTACGAAAGCGGAAATCATAAAAAGATGCCGGGATAATTACGGCGAAGAATTAAAATTATAAAACAAAAAATAATCCGCCCAGGCGGATTTTAATTTTATTTTAATTATCATCTAATATGATAACAATGAAGCGGTTGTGGCCGCGGGAATTATATGTTAATATTTTAGATATGATAATAATTAATGATTTCGGGTTTAGCGCTTAAGCGTACCCGCGTTATCAATCTTTAAACTTTATGTCAAAACAATTTACTGACGCTAATTTTCTCGCCGAAGTGATCGAAGCCTCTAAAACCAAGCCGGTACTGGTGGACTTTTTCGCCGCTTGGTGCGGACCGTGCAAGATGCAGGGGCCGGTTATCGAAGAGGTCTCGACGGCGATAGGGGATAAGGCGATCGTGGGCAAGGTCGATACCGAAGCCGCTCCGGAGGTTTCATCCCGGTACGGCATCATGAGCATACCGACATTGAAAATTTTCAAGGGTGGGGATGAGGTTGAAACTTTCGTCGGTCTGCAATCCAAAGAGGCCTTGCTGGAGGCGCTTGGCAGGCACGCCTAATTTTACCGATAACGAATAATAAGACGGGATTTTCATCCCCGTCTTTTTTGTTTTTAAAACCCTCGATTTTATTGTGTTTTTTTTAATTTTCAGGTATTATTATATATGAAACCTGTGGATATTCGCGGTTTAGATTATTTTACCGCCACAGCTTAGCCGTAAACTTATCGTTTAACTAACAAAATATAATTAACTTCTGTTCATTTGTTCCGGTATCGCGCCGGAGCGGGTAACAGGCAAAATTATGGCAAAAATGACCAAATCCCAGATGTTGACCAATTTGTCAGAGGCTACCGGCCTCAGCAAGAAGGACGTCAACACCCTGTTGGATAAATTAGCCGCTATGGCCTATAAAGAGGTCAAAAAGGGCGGAGAATTCGTGCTTCCCGGCTTCGGCAAGATGATCAAGGCCAATCGCAAGGCCAGAATGGGACGTAATCCTGCCACCGGCGCAACCATCAAAATCCCGGCCAAAACCGTTGTTAAATTCCGCTTAGCCAAAGCAGCCAAAGACGCTGTTTTATAGGATAAAGATTTTTTCAATAAAAAACGGTTTCCCCTAAGGAAACCGTTTTTGTTATATTTATAAATAATATTGGATATTGGTTTTTTGTATTGATGCGGGTTTTTGTGCTTGTAAAAAATTATACGTTTTTCTTGTTTTATGCTGTTCGTTGATATTTGATATTATGATAACAGGTATAAAACCGTTATATTAGTTTTTATCGCTGGAGCAATTTAAACCTGTAGCATAATATCTAATATCCAATATCTACTATCGGTTATATTTAGAAGAAAACTATAATTTACATCAAGGGATTAAAAAACGCTTTTATCCGGAGATTAACCCCTCCAAATATCAACATATTGCCCTATTCCGTTAAAATTGAGCTTATTTTTGAGTTTGGTATTAGAACAAAGAAAGGTTACAACCGAGGCTAAATCTATCAAATATCGGTCTTTTACGATCTTATACTTGAGTTGTTTGCCTGTTAGGGCCCGGCGGATGGTTTTTTGCGCCACACCGCCTAATTTAGCCGATTCCGAGACTGACAGCCAGATAGGTTTAAAGACTTTCTTGGTCAGCGGCAACTGGTTTTCCCGAATATCAGGATTTTGATAATTATTGGCTAATATTAAATAATTATCGTCTTTTACGGATTTTTTAATAAATTTTCTTTTATTTTGGCTTTTTACGGCTTTTACGAGTATTGCGTCCGAAGCATCATTTTCTTTATTGTTATCCACATTTTTTCCACTATTTTCAGTATTTTCTTCTTCATTAGCATTTACCTGACCGTTAGCAGTTTCCGGCGGTTTTTCATCTGATTTATCACTGTTATTGCCGGCATTTGCGGTGTCTTCCGTAAGTTTAAGGGTATTATAGAAATTTGAAAAATTATTGGTCATTTTATAATATATCAACTTATTTAAGTCTAGAATATTCTAGACTAAAGCTATAAAATTATTTAATATTATTAATATTTTTAATTTAGTCCAATTCATTTTAGACTAAAGTTTTACTATATATTGTTAATAAATTTTTTTATTAATATCAAAGTCTAGGGTACTTATAGACTTAAATAGTTTATACTATATTATTTTCGCATACGACGAAAAAAAAAGCAATAATTAAATGCAATTTTTATTAAATAATTACGTATTAAAAAGAGTAAATCAAAAATAAATTATATTGTTTATTTTTTGAAACCATGATAAGATTTATTTTAAGACCGCTTTGATAGTTAAGATTGATATTTGACTGATAATGAAATTTTTTTGCTAAAATTAACAAAATATAGTTAGGCGGATTTTTTCGGTCTGATTTTTTATTATTTTTTATTGTTATGTTTTGTTTGTGTTAGCGACGATTTGATTTTTTTTGCATTACACATGATCCCGCTGATTTTTTTCAAGTCTTATGTTTTTTATAATTTTTTGTAAAGTTAGCAAATTATTAATAAATAAGTGTAATAGTTTAATGACGATAACGTATAAATAGATGAGCAGTAAAGAAAAAATTCTATATTATCGATTGAAGCAGAAAGATAAAGAGGCTTTTATCGAAGCTTACGATCTATTCCTGGATAATATTTATCGTTTTGTTTTTTTCAAGGTTAGCAATAAGGAAACGGCCGAAGATATAACTTCCCAGACTTTTTTAAAAACCTGGAATTATATCCAGAATAATGAGCTAACGGACTACAAGACTTTGAGGTCATTGTTGTATAAGGTAGCCCGTAATCTGGTTATAGACCATTACCGCCAGGAAAGCCGCAAGCAGGAATTAAGCCTTGACCAGGAAGATAACCCGATAACCATAGTTGACGATAAGCAGGATCTCTTAAAGAAGATGGAATTGGACGGCGATCTTAAAATGGTCGCGGCCAAAATGAACGAGATCAAGGATGAATACCGGGAGGTAATCATCATGAGATATGTTAATGAATTGTCCGTCGCCGAGATCGCCCGGATCCTTGATAAAAACCAGGGTAACGTGCGGGTGCTTCTATACCGGGCCCTTAAAACATTGCGGGAGCTTACTGAAAAGAGCGGCTATAACCCGAACGCGCCGATAAACATAAAACAGGACGTTCCTGATAAAATAAAGATTCGATCCTAGCATAAAAAATATATATTTTTTATGAAAGAAGATGATATCTTGATCCAACTGAATAAGTTAAAAGACATCGAACCCGATGCTGAATGGAAAAAGCGGAATCGGGAGCTTTTGTATTCCCAGGTTTCGGCCCAGGCGGACGAAGGGGCGCGAATCGGCTGGTTCAAGGTTTTTGAACGCCAATTATCAATATTTACGCTTCGGGTTTCCCAGCCGGCCATGACCGTTATGCTTATTATCGTGTTTATTTTCGGCGGCGGCATCTTAAGCCTTAGGGCGGCGCGGGATACGGCCCCCGGAGATTCGATGTATATCGCGAAGATCTTGGGCGAGAAAACGCAATATGCTTTGACTTTCGACGTTAAGAAAAAAGCCCAGCTCGGGCTTGAATTCGCCGGTAACCGCGTCAAAGAGATAAATAAAGTGCTTACCCAAAATGAAAGCGGCGATAAAACGGAAACCGTGGCCAGGCTTAAGGAGGATTTTAAAAAGGAGCTTAGCGGAGTTAAGGACAGGGTGGCGAAAATAAACGAAGAGCAAAAAATTTCAGTTAAAGACGCGCCGGCGGCGGATGAAAATAAAGAAGAAGTTTCCGGGCAAGAGGAACTTTCTACGGAAAACACGGAAGAAGGGGAGGATGTACAGCTTTTCAGCGCCGCTTTCGAGCGGGATGATCGGGGCGTACAGGTATCGGAGAGCGAACCGATCCCGTTTCCGGCGGCCGCTGGCGAGGGCGATAATGAACCGGCTACCGGAACGAATTTACTGGAGGCGGAAGGCCCGGCTACGACCTCGGAAGCCGCCGCGAATTCGACCAGTTCCGCGGAAGTAGTCGAAAAGAGCGCGGTACCGAACCCGGAAGAAGCTTTGTATCAGGCGGGAGAGTTGTTGAGCCAGGAGGATTATAGCGCTACTTTAAATAAACTCGACGAGGCCGGAGAGGCGATCGATCAGGTAAATAAGGAAGAGGGCGAAGTTTTAGGAGCGGAAGAAGTTGTTGAAAATAATACGGCCAGTACGACAGCAAATTAACACCCCTTCCCATCCCCCCTGATCAGGGGAGGGTGCCCTAGCGAGGCGAGGCGGGTGAGGGCAGAACGGGATAACGCGAACCTGCCAGTTCCGAAAAAATCGGAATTGGCAAGTCCGTATTATTACGGACCGGGTAAGATAAAAAGGTCGGTCCCATGATCCGGGAGCTTACCTGAAGTTAAAAAATAAATCTTCGTCCCGAGTATTCGGGACGGAAAAAAAGTTCTTCTTAACCGATATCGGGTAAACCAACTAAGCTTTTTTTCCCCACTTCCGTGTTTGTCGAAACCCGGAGTGAGGGAAAGGGAAATACCCCATGGTTATCCCTGACTCGTTTCGGCGCTCTTCGCGGGCGCGGGAGTGGGGAGAAGCGGGATTCCGGTTGATTTGCCTTAAGCCCCCGGCAGGGGGTTGTATCAATAAGAAGAGCTCTAATTCCGGAGTGAACCGCTCGGGCTAAACGGCCTTCGAGCGTTTAACCGGATACAAAAAATCACTTATGAAGAATTTACGCAAAGCTTTGACTGTCGGCGTAATGAGCGTAACCGTATTATCCATGAGCATGCTTGCTGTACCCTTTACCGTGGGTGCTGTAGCTCAGGCCGGTGACCTCATTAAGATGGATGGCTTGTCCTCCGTTTACTTTTTAGCCGCTGATGGCAAACGCTATGTTTTCCCTAATGAAGCTACATATTTTTCCTGGTACTCTGATTTCTCGGGTGTAGTCACCATTCCGCAATCCGAGTTGGAATCTTATCCTCTCGGCGCGAATGTTACTATGCGCCCCGGTACCAAGTTAGTTAAAATCACCACCAACCCGAAAGTATACGCGGTTTTACCCGGCGGAGTTCTGACTCCGGTTCCGAGTGAAGCCGTCGCCTCTGCTTTATATGGGGCAGATTGGAACAAACGCATCGTTGACGTTCCGGATGCTTTTTTCACCAACTACACGGTTTCGACCGCTGAAGTGAGCGCGACCGCTTATCCGGCCGGTTCTTTGGTGAAATTCGGCACTGGCGCCGACGTTTATTACATCAACACTGACGGCACCGCCAGCAAAGTAGCCGATGAGGCCGCTTTTATGGCTAACCGCTTCAGCTGGGACAATGTAATAAGCTCCGATTTGACCCTTCCGACCCTTGGTACGGCTATCGCGGCTGCTAATGCCTCTTTGACCGATACTTCCGAGGGAGCGGGCGGCACTGCCGGCGCTGGAACCGGTTTAACCGTTTCCTTAGCGTCCGACACCCCGGCTGCGGGAAATATTCCGGCCGGTTCTCCGACCGAATTCCTGAAGCTGAAATTCACCGCTTCCGCTGACGGAGCCGTTAACGTAAACGCTATTACTTTATCAGCTTATGATTTAGGTACTGCTACCTACATTGATAACGTCACTTTCTATGATGAAGCTGGCGCTAAGATCGGCACCGCCAAGGACATGAATTCTGACCGCGTGGCGGCTTTCAATTTTTCCTCCCCGATCAGCGTTCCGGCTGGTTCCACCAAGACCGTGACCGTTAAAGCGACCATTGAAGCTGGCAAAAGCGGCAATTACGCTATCGGTTTATCCGGTGCGGCTAATGTTATCACCAACGGCGCCGCGGTTAGCGGTTCTTTCCCGATCGTCGGAAACACCAAGGTGATCGTCACCGGCACCAATATCGGTACCGTTACCATGGCCGCCCCGATCGGATCCGGCGCGGTTAGCGCCCAATTCGGCGAGGACGACGTTCTGTTAGCGAGCTTTAATTTAACCGCTGCCAATGAGCCGGTTATTTGGGAGAGCGCTTCTTTCCGGAACGGCGGCACTAATAACGCCAATATCGCCAGCAACTTCAGGCTTTTGATTGACGGCGATGAAAAGGCTACCGTTGCCAGCATTGTCGATAAATACGTCACTTTCGACTTAGATAGCTTCGTGATCGCCAAGGGCGATTCTATCGCGGTTGAAGTCTACGGCGACATGGGTATCTCGAATGTAAACGACGAAGTTAATCTTTACGTTTATAACGCGAGCGATTTCGTGTTTACCGGCCAGGATTTCGGTTATGGTATTTTGCCGACCATTCACGCTGACTTAGACGCTGATACCGAAGGCTATGTTGTTAGTTTAGCCTCCGGCGATTTTACAATCGACATGGATAAAACCGCTACTCCCGCTAAGGAAGTACGCGGCGGCGATAACGACGTAGTGATCGCTACTGTTAAGATGACTTCTAACGGCGAAAACGCCACTATGGCTACTTTCGGCGATGATGCATTCTATATTAACGGTACTGGTTTAATTTGCGACGCTGATTATCCTGAAATTGAAAATGCGGAAATGAGGGATACTTCTACTGGCGTAGTCTATGATTTGACCATCGCTACCGGTACTACTGGTTGCAGTCTGACTGGGGCAGATGAACTGTCCTTTGTCAAGGGCGTTACCCGGACTTTCCAGATCAGGGTTGATCTGGCTGGTGCCACTGATGTCAATCCAATTGAAGGTGATGACACCCTGCAGGTAACTTTAGGAAGCGCCGCTATCAACGGCCTGACTGGCGACGAATCCGATGCTTCTATCACGAACATCACTCCGAGCTCGGTAAGCGGATCGATCATTACCGTTAAAGCTTCTTCCTTGACTTGGACCACCACCTCCTTAACCGCCAAGACTATCGTTCCGGGCGCGCAGGATGTCGTAGTTTACAAGGCTAGCTTAGAGGCCGGCGATTCATCCTATATCGATCTGACTTCGCTTACTGTCGATGTCTTGACCGATACCGGCGATTACACCGGTTCTTTTGTCGATCTTAACGTCGCGCAGTTACAGCTTTTGCTCGACGGCAAGGTACTAAAGACCCTGTCTAACCAGATCGCTGACGACACCGACGGCACCGCTACCGACAACTACATCGCCTTTACCTCACTTGACGCCACCAACAGGCGGATCGCGGCTGGCGCTACCGTTAACTTGGAAATAGTGGCCGATTTCGCGGCTTCTTTCTCTACCACGAGCACCTTTACCTTGACCGTTGAAGATAACTCTAAAATGGTATCAAGGGATATGGACAGCAATGCGGTAGACGAAACTGTCAGTAATGGCAGCGCCGCTTCCAGGGCTCTTACCTTAGCTTCTGTCGGCACTATCAAGGTTGAACTTAATACCGACGAGATCAAGGCCAGCTCCGATACTTATATCCTGGCCGGTCAATCGACCACCAAGGATCGGTATCTGGGTGAATTAGTCTTCACCACCACTAACGAGCCGATCAAGGTTAAAACCCTTAAACTTGATCTATCGGACAACGCCGGCATTAATGCCAAGAATTCCGATATCAAGACCCTGAATCTGTACGATGACGACGGCGTACTCGTAGCCTCGAAGGCTCCGGATGCAAGCGGCGATGTCAATTTCGACACCTTTAACCGCATTTTCCCGGCTGATCAGGCGACCTCTCTTTGGATCGGCGTTACTACCAAGACCATCAATGCCGATGGCGATCCGGAAGGTACTGCGACCTATAACCATGGTGCTGAATACACCCTGGGCAGGACCGCGGCTTTCACCGCCGAAGGCGGCAACTCCGGCACCTCTATTACCGTGTCTGCTGCCACCAGCGGCACCGTCGGTACCAACCAATGGGATTCTTGGGAATTCGCTACCAGCTCACAGACCAACATCACCGGTTCTGTTTTGAACTCTGTGGTAAACACTTTAGCTGACGGCGTATTAACTGGCGGCAACGGCAAGACCGTAGGCAAATACAAATTCGTATTTGACAACGGCACTAACCGCGCCACTTCCACCAACGAAACCACCAAGGCTCAGATGAGGCAATTAATCCTCACTTTTGCCACTTCCTCTGTTGCTGTTACCGGCAACGTCAAGGCTTATGTTGAAGGCCTTTCGTCCGTGCAGACTGCGGCCGGCACCTATTCTGCCGCTGCCAGCACCTACACTATCGATCTGACCGGCCTGGGCAATACCGCCTTAGTTGACGGCGAAGTAACCTTGGTGATCATTGCGGATCTTGGATCTGCCGGCACCAACGCCTTCATCCAGACCGAGATCAACAGCTTAGCTGCTGACTTCACCTATAACGGTGACAGCGGCATCTGGCCCGATCACTTCTCTAACGCTCGCCTGAGTATTTCTGAAGTATTAGGCGGAACTCTGTCTAACTAATTCCATTTGGGAATAGATTGACATAGTATCGTAAAACCAAAATACCCCCTCCGGCAATGCGCCGGAGGGGGTTTTGGTATGCGCGTCCGTAGAGACGCGATTAATCGCGTCTCTACGGTGGCGACCAATACGATTAATCGCGTCTCTAAGATGGCGGTGTAAAAAAAATTTTTAAATTTTTTCAGTATTTATGCTACAATTAACCACATATGCAGGACATCAATCCGTATCGTTATAAAAACAAATACCGGATCGCGTCCGCCCGGAGGTCGGGTTGGGATTACGCAAACTCCGGTTTTTATTATATTACGACTTGCACCGATGGCGAGGAATATTTCGGGAATATCGTTAATTTCAAAAACGGCGAGGCGTGCGTGGAATTGTCGGAAATAGGGGAGATCGCAGATAAATTCTGGCGGGAAATTCCGGCGCATTTTCCGTTTGTCGCACTGGATAAATATGTAATTATGCCGAATCATGTGCATGGGATAGTTGTTATTAACGAAAATTTAAAAGACGTTGCGCGTAGAGACGCACAATGTAGAGACGCGATTCGTAGAGACGCGATTAATCGCGTCTCTACGGTGGCGACCAATACGATTAATCGCGTCTCTACAGGTGCCGTAAATACGATCGGCGGTATTACCGGAAAATATAATCCGATGGGAAGTGGGTCATTGGGCGAGATTGTTCGTTGGTATAAAAGGCGATGTAAATTTGAAACCAAAAAAATCCATGTTGATTTTTCCTGGCAATCCCGTTATTACGACCGGATTATCAGCGACGAAGAAGAACTGAACCGCATCCGTCAATATTTAGCCGATAATCCGAAAAGCTGGCCCTTGGACCGGAATAACAAAAAGGCACTGTAAATGATTTTTTTAAATAAAATCCCGGATAGTTATTTACGGGATTTTTGTTTTTTTAGCGGTTTTGTGTTAAAATATTAATATAGTTTTTATTAATAAGACGTGCATGAATCTCAAAAAGAATGATGGGTTAATTTTGAATTTTGCCCTGTCATTTTGCATTTTGAGATTTGCATTTTGAATTTTTATCCATATGCCTATCAAGAAATTTATCGCGGTTTTATCGTTAATTTCCGTCTTTTTGCCCGTCTTCGCCCTTAAAGCCGAAACTTTGGCCGGACGCCTTAAAGGCCGGATACTCCTGCAGGTGGAATCGAAGGGGCAGGCCTGGTATATCGAACCCGGGACGGAAAAGCGGGCGTTTTTAGGCCGCCCCGCGGACGCGTTTAAGATCATGCGCGAACTCGGATTAGGAATCACGGAAAAAGATTTTGCGGCCTGGGGCGGAATCGCCCCGGCGCGTTTAGCCGGACGGATTTTATTAAGGGTCCAGGCGCATGGCGAAGCTTATTATGCTGATCCGGTCGATCTTAAACTCCATTATCTGGGCCGTCCGGCGGACGCGTTTAAAGTCATGCGCGAATTAGGCTTAGGCGTGACCGACAAGAGCCTTAATGAGATCGTCGTGAACGATAAATACGCGGAAGAAGCCGCTTCGCCCGAAACACCTCCGCTTCCGCCCGTTGCCCCCGTTACCACGGAAGACGCGGAAACCGAAAATAACGGCACGGAAACGAACGAAACGGAGGGGGCGACAACCACGGAACCGATCGAAGACGATTCGGCCACGACCACGCCGGAGACGGCTACGACGACCGAAACGGTCTGCCGGTTCCAGGCGGATTATTACCGGAATACGGATCTGACCGGACGGATACTGACCCGGACCAAAGACACGATCGACTACGACTGGGGAGCGGCGGCTCCGGAAGGAACTTCGCGGACGGATAAGTTTTCCGTGCGCTGGACCGCGACCTGCCATTTCGACGCCGGCCGCTACCGCTTTAGCGGCACGTTTAACGACGGGGTCAAAGCCACGATCGGACAAAGCTGGATCTTTAATTCCTGGCGCAACAGCAATAACGATGTCGTTTTGGAAACGGAATTGGACATCGCGGAGGGCGATCATTATCTGAAAATAGATTATTATGAATATTTTGGCGATGCCAAGGCGAAGTTCGGGTGGGAGAGGATTGAGTAAAAGCGTAATTATTCGGTTTTGTCATTCCCGCGCAAGCGGGAATCCAGGATTGAACCGCACAACCGTTAACCCGGGCAATATGACCATAGACCGCTATTACTTTGTTCACGTATTGAACAAGAGAAATAGCACATTATATATCGGCGTTACCAACTATTGCCAACGTCATTACCAGAGAAAAACAACCGAAGAAATGGAAGGGGACATGGAAAACAGAGTTGATCTAAAAAGAAAATCCGACTTGGTGCGATCTTTTCCGTGATATAGAATAATTTTGACGATTATACGTTTTACCCCTGGATTCCCGCTTGCGCGGGAATGACAAAATTAGTTATTTTTAGTATTCATGCTTGTTATGTCTAAATTTAAATTTATCAACTTATTCTTTTTATTCTGTGGAACACTGTTTTTCGCCGCCAGCCATAATGCGCAAGCCGCTTCCGGCTATGACCTGGCCGTAACGGCTTTAACCGTAAGTCCCGCCAGTCCGGCCATGAACGTCGAATCGACGATCACGGTTACGGTCCAGAATGACGATGTTAACGATCTTACGGACATGACCGGTTTATCTTCCTACGATTTTACTTTTGATAATTTCGATATCACCGAAACGACTTTGCCGGCGGTAACCGCGGACAAGCCGGTAAAATACAAAGGTACGGTAAGCTACAAATTCAAAGGCATGTTCAATAAGATCGGAAACGCTAGCCTATATTTCAAGGTCGATCCGGATGACTTACTAACAGAGAGGACTTTGAGCAATAATTATCTCCGGGTATCGGTAGCCGCCGTTTATCCCGAGGATCTCACTGTGAGCAGTATCGAAACCTTTCCGAAATATCCGGTCGCCGGGGAAGAGTACCAGGTAAAAGTGCAGGTAAAAAATAACGGCAAACGGGACCTTATCACTAATTCCGGGATAAAATCCTATACTTACGGTTTTGAGGGTTTTACGGAAAAGAGCAAAACCATTCCCGATATTACGCTTAATAACCCCCTTAAGGTCGCCAGTACGACTTATTTTACGTTTATCGGTTCTTTCGCGACGGCCGGCGACAAGAATCTGACGTTTACGATCGACGTCGATGACCAGATGGATGAAAACGACGAAACGAATAATACTAAAACCGTAAAGCAAAGCGTAGCCTCCCGGAGCGCGGCCGATCTTTCCGTTAATCCACTGGCGTATAGCAAAAAAGCCGACGAATTCGTCATAGATGACGATATTACGATTACGGCAACCGTAAAAAACAATAGCCCTTACAGTCTTACCGCTACGGACGGGCTTTTAGAGCGGGATTACGGTTACGCCGTCGGCGGCGATTATGTTTATGATTTTCCCGGAATAGAGATAACCGAAGTTTCGCACGGGAATTACCCGACTCCGACCAGGCCTTTGGACCCCGGCATCACGCTTACCTATACCTTCAAAGGCAAGGTCAAGGAAGCCGGAAAAAAGACGTTGAGTTTCAGGATCGATACTAATAATGATCTGGCTGAAAATAATGAATCCAATAATATCGCCACCGGCACCATAACGGCTTTTTCTTCCCTGGAGGCTCTGCGTGATTTTTCTATTACGGACGCGAAAATTGAATTCTACGGGACCGACAAGGCGCGTGTTTCCTGGAAAACCAGCGTTTTAGCCAGCGGATACGTAATGTACAAGAGCCGGGGATACGATGAATATGAACGCTTTTTAGCGAGCCTGGGACTTAAAGAATGGCCTAAAACCGCCAATAAGACCGAGCACAGCGTCGATCTTGCCGGCCTTAAGCCCGGAACAGAGTATTTTTACGTTATCAAGGCGAACACTTCTTATACGGCCAAGGAAAGCGCCGTGATTCCCTTTAGCGCGCCGGCGAATAACACGGTTAGCCTGGTGTCCGGCCCCATTGCCGCGATTAACGGTGCCCAGGCGGAGATCGGGTGGTCCGCTGATCTTCTTTCCGCCGGTAAATTGTTTTATCGGCTTTCCGGTACGGATAAATACGCGGAAAAGCCGAGCGCCATCAATAAAGATCATGTCGTTAAATTAGACAAGCTGGCGGCCGGCACTTACGAGTTCTACGTTACGGCCTCAACGACCGCCGGCACGAGCGTCAAGTCGGCCGTAGGCGGTTTCCGGATCGGATCGGCGGCCGCAAGCGGAAACGCGGACACTGCCGATACTGACGCCGACAGCACAAACGCCGATAACTCTAATGCCGGCACATCCGCGGGTAGCGGAGAAACCGTGACCGCGGCGGTTAAGAACCAGTCTTTATATTCGCGCCTTAAGGGCAAGATAATGCTCAAGGTCGAAGACGCCGGCAAGGCTTATTACGTCAACCCGACCGCTTTGACCCGCCATTATCTCGGACGGCCGGCGGACGCGTTTTTGGTCATGCGCGAACAAGGGATAGGTATAGCGAACGCCAATTTGGGTAAGATCCCGGTCGGCCTGGCCGCCTTAACCGGCACCGATACGGACGGCGACGGATTATCCGATATTTTCGAAGACGCGATCAAGACCGACAAGAATAAAGCCGATACGGACGGCGACGGCTTTAGTGATAAAGATGAAATTATCAAAAATTATAATCCTCGGGGCAACGGCAATCTGGCCGTGGACGCCAAATTCGCATCCGAACAAGCCGGCAAGATCTTCCTGCAGGTGGAGGGGGCGGGCGAGGCCTGGTACGTTAACCCGGCGGACGGCAAGCGCTATTTCCTGGGACGGCCATCTGACGCGTTCGCGGTCATGCGGGCGCTGGGGCTGGGGATTACGAATAAGGATTTTGAAACTTTGTAATTTGTAAGAAAATAAGATACAAGGACACAAGTTACAAACAAATTTCAAATCCCAGGTCAAAAAGCTCAAACTGTTTGGAATTTGAAATTTGATTATTGAATATTGTTTGCATGCTTGTTCCTTGTGTCCTTGCATATTACGGTGGTTGATTTTTTAATAAGATTAATTATTCAATATTAGCCAAAAAATATTCAATAAATTCGTATTTTGGTTTCGGTTTGACAGCGCGGGGCGCATTTTGTTATTATAATTGTATTAAATATGTTAAATCAAAACAGACCTTAGTCTGTTTTCTTTTCAAAAACCATGACCCAACGAACCTATCTTAATATCCTTAAATTCGGGGTTTACCTGTCGCTGATCACGGTCTTTTTCGTTTTCCGCGGCCTGCTCTTCCCGTTCATTACCTCGAAGCAGATCTCGTTCAATATCCTGATCGAGATCATGACTATTTTCTGGATAGCTTTTATCATCAAATATCCGGAATACCGGCCGAAAAAACAATGGATCACTGTCGGCCTGGTCGCTTTTCTCGCGATTATCACCCTGTCAGCCATTACCGGATTGGATTTTAATCTGAGTTTTTGGGGCGATGTCGAACGGATGCTGGGCGTTTTCCATGTTCTTCATTTTCTGGCTCTTTATCTTATTATAATTACCGTTTTTCGCGAATGGAAAGACTGGAAGATGCTCTTTATCTTTTCCGTGGCGGTGGCGCTCATGGAAACCAACACTATTTCAAAGAAACAGGGGATGACCTACGGGACGATCGGCAACACGGCCTACGTATCCGGCTATCTTATCTTCAACATGTATTTCTGCTTGCTTTTATTGTGGAAGGAAAGGAATAAATATTTAAGATGGCTTTGGCTCTTACCCCTGCCGTTTTTCTTCCGCGGATTCACGATCGCCGATACGAGCGGCGCTTACGTCGGTCTTGGATTCAGTATTATTTTCGCTTTTTTCCTGTACGGCATCCTGCACCACAATAAAAAGATCAAGGCCGCTACTTTGACCGTTTGCATCCTGTCTTCCGTTTTTGTGGCCTATTTTTTCATCATACAGCGGGACAGTTTTTTAACCAGGCGTTCCCCGGTTTTTAACCGGATAGTTACCGACGTTAATTTGCAGAAGAATACCTTCCAGACCCGTCTGATCTCCTGGCGGACGGCCTTGAAGGATTTTCCGAACCACCCCTTTCTGGGAACGGGTTTCGGCAACTTCGCGATCACTTTCGATAAGCATTTCGATCCTCATTTTTACGATTATACCCGCGGAGAAACTTATTTCGACCGCGCGCACAATAATGTCATCGACATCGGCTCCACCTCCGGTCTTTTGGGGCTGCTGGCTTATTTGTCGATTTTCGGGGCGGTCGGTTTTTATATGATAAGGGATCGTTTTAAGGCTAAACGCCTGGACACGCACGAGTTCGTGATCTTGGCCTCGCTTTTGACCGCTTATTTCGTCCAGAACCTGGCCGTATTCGATTCGCTCGTCACTTATGTCGGATTGATGATAACTTTGGGCTATATCGTCTGGCTGGTCCGGGAGCGGGAGGACGATAGCGAGATAGACGATCCGGTCTATTCCCGGCTGTCAGCTGGCGATTATTATGTTTTAGCCGGTTTGGTCATTTTAGGCGCCATTATCGCTTCCCAGGACAAGGTCTCCTCTTTGGCGGCCGATAATATGCGCACCTTATGGCTTTTTATCGGCGTGATGCTCGTCTACGCGATCGGTGCCGCCATATCCGGAAAAGAGGGCCGGACCGGCGATCGGGAATTGGATAACAAAGAGATCTTCGCCATCGCCGGCGCGGGCTTCCTTCTTTTGACGGTCATATTCCAGTTCAATATCAAGCCCCTTAAGATGCTTTTAGCCACGATCGACGGACAGCGCTACGCTTCCCAGGGGCAATACGTCCAGACGATAGAAGCTTATAGGCGGGCATTAAGCTATAATACGGTCCTCGACCGGGATAGCCGCACCAGTTTCGTAAGGATCTTCATCGGCCAGCCGGAGATTTTCCGGCAAATGGGCCAGGCGGAGGGAGAGGAAGCCCTTGATTTTATCATCGCCCAGGCCGAAGCCAACGTCAAGTATAATCCCGGCGACAGCCTTAACCAGATGGTCCTCGCCCAGATACTCAATACCGCCGCCATGTATTATTCGGATAATCAGGATAAATACGCCCACTATGCGGATCGGGCGCTCGCGGCCATAGATCGATCGATCGAAGCGACTCCGGGCCGGACGCCGGTTTATTTCCAGAAAGCGCAATTCCTGATCTCCCGCGGCAATAAAGAAGGAGCTCTCCAAACCCTCCAGTACGCCGCCACGCTTAACGAAAACGATTATGAACCCTATTGCCATCTCGGCCGGACCTACATGTATTTCAAGGAGGAAGCGGAAGGATTTAAATACATCGACCAGTGTATCGACAAGAAAGGCGCGAACATGCTTCAGCCCGCGAGCCTGGTTAAGGCCTTCCTGGCCCATTACGCCGAGCAGGAAGACTGGCCCCGGATAATAAAACTATACGAGGCGCTTACGGGGCTCGAACCGAAAAATACCAGGAATTGGATCGAATTGGCGAAATTATACGCCCAGACCGGAGAAAAGGAAAAGGCCCGCGAAGCGGTAGAGAAAGTGGTCGAGATCGATCCGGCCTCGGAACAGTATGCCCATGATTTTATTGATGAACTGGAAAAGAGCGGAAATTAAACCCCGGAAATATTGGATATTGTCAGCATAAAAAAATCAGTCCCGAAATTTCGGGACTGATTTTGTGTTCTTGATATTCGCGTATTAGAGCAGAGAATAATAAACCGCCTTGGTCCGTTCCACCATTTTTTCCAGGGTAAATTCGCTTAAGGCTTTAGCGCGGGCGGCAACGCCGATCTTTTCCTTGAAGCCGGGCCGGTCCATCGTTTCGATTATTCCCCGCGCCAGGCTCTCGGCATTTTTATGTCCCACTAAAAACCCTTCTTTTTTATGCCCGATAAGCTCGCCGTTTCCGCCCACTCTGGTCGCTACGACCGGTATACCGGAAAGCATCGCCTCGATCACCGTATAAGAAAGGCCCTCTTTAACCGAAGAGCAGGCATAAATATCAAAAGCGCGCAATAATTCCGCGGAATTATCGATCCGGCCGGCCAGCAAAACGTGATCGGAAAGGCGCAGCCGTTCGATCCAGCCGTTAAGCTCCGACCGTTCCGGGCCTTCGCCGATTATTACCGTTTTTATCCTGATACCGTTGCTTAAAAGTATTTTCACGGCGCTTATCAGGTATTCATACCCCTTCGTTCTATAAAGATTGCCGATCGAGCCGATAACGAAATCTTTGGCATTGATCGTGAATCCTTTAGCCGTTCCTTCCGGCGGGGCCGGACAGAGGGACATAAGCCTTGCCCGCGCCTCTTCGGGGGGGAGGAAACTGATCGGTTCGACTCCGTTATGGATCGTGACCAGTTTCGATTCCGGCGCGATTTTTTCCCTGATGGCCGCCAGACGGTCAAATTCCGAAACACAGATTATTTTATCTTTGAATTTGGCCGTAAATTTCTCTAAAGAGCGGTATTTGCCGTGATTGCGCCCGGGTTCGTTAAAGACCCAGCCGTGGGCGGTATAGAGGATCTTCGATTTTGGGGCGAAGATACCGGCCAGTGAACCCAGTATCGATATTTTCGAGCTGTTAAGATGGACAATATCCGGTTTTATGCGGCGGATAAGTTTAATTATGTTTATCAGGGCGGCAATATCGGAGAGGGGGGAGATTTCCCGTTTAAGGCCGGGGATAGCATAATTCTCTACGCCGATCACGCGAAGTTTTTGGGCAAGTTCACCGCCATGTCCTTGTTCGCCGTAAGCGACCGCGATATTGAATTCATCCTTAAGGTTTCCGGCCAGATCGTAAATATATTTTTGCGCGCCGCCAAGTTCGGATTGGGTTATGAGATAGAGGATGGTTTTTTTATTTTTTTCCGCCATATAAAGAGTGTTTATGGTTCTTCTGACGATCTTATGGATATTTACCAGACAATTATATAATACCCCAAAAAACGCAAATGCTCAATGGCTCGGGATTAGACTTTTTCCTTGACTTTTGTCCCCGATTATTCAATAATTAATGGTAGTTATCGCGATTTTTAAAAGAATAAGTTAAGTAATATTAGCGTTTTGAGAAAAAATTAAACATAATTCTATGTTTAAAAAATTCATCCCCGTACTTTTTGCTTCTCCGTTATTTTTTGTCTTAATTTTTTTTCCCTCTTCCGTTTCCGCTGCCACTGAAATAAGCGGCGGCTATATTTCCACTACTACCTCCTGGACCTTGTCCGATTCACCGGTGATC
>MFGB01000019.1 GCA_001780275.1 Candidatus Falkowbacteria bacterium RIFOXYA2_FULL_47_19
TGTAAAACTTTTTCGGTCTTGTTTTAATTTATGTTGGAAACTTCTGTTTATAATATTATTGGTCATGCCGATATACAACGTGCCATTTCTTTGGTTGGCAAGTATATAGACGTAAAATTTATAATCGTTTTTATTTTTCTTTCCTGTCATGTTAAGTGAATTTTCCATTTTTCCCGCGGCCTTACCCTGGATCCCGGGTTCCGCTTCGCGGCCCCAGGATGACAAGGGAGCTATTCCCCAAACCTGACCGCCCCGCCGTTATATTCTTGTTTTATCTGCTCGTCGGTTAAAGCATAATTCCAGATCTTAACCTCATCCATCTGACCGTCAAAGCGCCAGATATTGCCTCCGATCTGTCCGATCGATACAGGGGCGTCGTTCGTGTACGGAGTTATGCCGCAATTATCCTGATTATCTAAAATACCGTCGATATATATACGCATTGAATTTCCGCTCACCGACCACGATGCCGCCAAATGGTGCCACTCCCCCGTATAAGTGTAAAATTTATTGGCGCTTATTATATCGCTCGTACCCGGAGAGCCTACCTGAAAACTAATCAGGTTAGAGCTGTCAATGGACAGGCGATAGTTGTGGGTCCCTATAGAAGTAGTGGTTCCTTTAGCGACGATTCCGACGTTAGCGCTAATAGTGTCCCGTTTTATCCAGGCGGAAATCGTCCCCTCGGCGATCAAGTCAAGAGAGGGGTTGTCGGTGGCGTTAACATAATCGTTCGTCCCGTCAAAACTTCCGCCCGCCTCGAATTTTCCGCTCCGTCCGTTATACCAGAACGAATTCGAAGACGAAGCGCAAGTCCCGGTCGCGGTTACGCCCGACGTGCCTAAATATAATTGCCCGTGATTCATATTAATACTTTCATCATGGATCGTAGACCCTTCGCACTCGTTAAAACTCCAGTGCGCCACCGGCGCGCCGCGGTTGTAGTCCCAGGCGATCTGGGCGGGGGTGCGAACATAGTCGTACATCCGAAAGCCGTCTATTGCGCCGAAGGTCGGATAAGTGCCGTTATACTGCGAACCGATCCGGTGCTCGCCGCTTTGGTCGCCGCCGTTGTGAACACAGCCGGACACGGCATAGTTTTCTAAAATACCGTTGACATAAATTGATTTTAAAGTGCCGGTATTGTTATAGGTAAGCGCGATATGATACCAGCGGTCTTTTACCCAGGTATTGGTCGTAGTCAAAAGATCATTGGTCGGGTTGAAACAGCGGAAGCGCAATTCACCGTTATCCAACACCGAGTGGTAAAGATAGATATCGGGGTCGGTCACGCTGTTAGCGTTATAAAGGCAATGTCCCCCGCCGGACGCGTCCACTGTTTCGCTCGGCTTATACCACATCTCCATGGACCAGTTCGTCATGTCGCTGATCGCTGTTAAGGAAATATAATCGTCAACTCCGTCAAACTGGACCCCGGAACCGAACTTTCCCCTGGTCCAGCCGCCATTCGTGGAAGTGGACATCCAGGTCAAAGTCCCGTTTTCCCGGCTTCCGCTCGTATCATTAGCGGTCGTGCCTGATTTTTCGTCAAAAGTATATTCCAAAACCGGTGCCGTGCAGACGGCCGTGTCTCCGGGGATGCAGTATTCCTTGCTCTGGCCGGTTACGTCCGTGTCATAATTATCGCGCTTTTGGTCCTCGCCCATCTGCGCGGACCGGGAACCATTGTATTCGGTTTTGATCTCATCATCGTTCAAGGCGAAGTTCCAGATTTTTACTTCATCAATAACACCCAAGAATTCATCGGTGCCGTCGGTGGAGTTATTATCACCGACATACAGGGTGGCGCTATTGGCTAGCGTCGCGTCCGCGGCCAGGCTGGTGTCCGAGGCAACTAATTTACCGTCCACAAAAAGTTCAATTTTTGAATTACTGATTTTTCTGCCCAGGACGTGATGCCAGTTTCCGTCGGCATAATCCACGGCGGAAAGCGCCGCGTCTTCAGGAAAAGACGCGCTGGCCGTATCACTTATGCCGAATCCCAGATAACCTAAATCTGTCATATAGAGCGCGTACCCCTCGTAGCCGGAGTCATCATGCTTATCAACGATATACTGCGTGGCGGCCGGATTGTCAACGGCGTGTGCTATCCAGGCGGAAACGGAAAAATCGCTGGAGGTGCCGAAATCCAGGTCGTTATCATCAGCATCGTCATAGGCGCGGCCGTTGCTGACGTTGAAAAAGGCTTTGCCGATGCGCCCGCCCAGGAACCAGCGATATGACGAGGAAAAGGTAAAATCGCGGCCATAGATCGAGCTGTCGTTGACGAGCGTGCCATACCCCTCTTCAAAGGCCAGGTGCAGGATGGGTGATTTTAGGGCTATGCCGCCTCCGCCCCCCAGCTCCGGCGAGCCAAGCATATCCTCTAAAATCTGCTTCTGCGTGCGGGCGTAGTTATAGATGCGGACATCGTCGATCGCGCCGTCAAAAGCGGAGGTATCCCATCCATCCAGGCCGATCCTAACGTCTTCTTCGCCCTGCAACGGCCTATCCGTCGTTGCCAAGCTATCCTTTAATATGCCGTTAACATAGAATCTAATTTCATCGCCCGCATCGTCGAATACGCACGTGACATACAGCCAATCATCAAGCGGCGGAGCCCAGTCATAAATTATTTCGTTCCAGCCGGTTGCGCCTTCAAAACCGCAATAAAAACCAGGATAGGCATCGTAGTTTTCGTAATAAAAATAATAATTATCATTACTGGCTCCCCCTGCCTTAGAAACGATATAATGATAACCGCCTACGGAATCAAATTTTACCCACGCACCCAGAGTAAAAGCGTTAAGATCAAGCGAAGGGTCATCTGGCGCCTCCACGCTATCATCAACACCATCAAAGCTCAAAGCCCCGCCATACTTTCCTCTGTCCCAGGTCGCCCCGCTCACGCCCCCGTCATTCCCGCCCGCCGTGCTTGAACTCGCGACACTATCATATGCCGTATCCCCGCCCTTCTCGTCAAACCTCCAATGCGCCACCGGCCCCGGCGCCCATTCATATAATTTTCGCACTTCATCCGGCGATAAGGCGCGGTTGTAGATGCGGGTTTCGTCAAGACGGCCATTGACCGTTTCTTCGCCCGTACCGGAACCGAAAGAAGTGCTGCGCGATCCATGCGATTTGCCGATATACACGTTTTGGCTTGAATTATTGATAGCAATAGATGAATTAACCGAGTTTTCTTCCTGGCCGTTTATGTAAAGCCTGGCCGTAACGCCGTCATAAGTGCCGCTAATGTGATACCAAGTATTATTCGTCCAGCCAAGAGTAGTTGAATCAAGCTCCAGGTCGTCTCCGGAAGAAAATTTAGCGATACGGTCGGCGTCGGCGTCAAAGGGCGGGTTAGTAAAAGCGCCACCGACATAAAGTTCGCTGTTATAGACCGTTAGCGCATAAACGCTTCCGCTAAGACCAGCGCCCGTGCCGACCTCGGACCAGCTTGTGCCGTTCCATTTGGCGATATAATCGGCGTCGGTGTCAAAGGGCGGGTTAGTAAAAGCGCCACCGACATAAAGCTCGCCGTTATAAACTAAGAAAGAGCGAACCTGCCCAGACAATCCGGCGCCTGTGCCCACCTCGGACCAGTTGGTGCCGTTCCATTTGGCAATACGGTCGGCGTCGGCGTCAAAGGGTGGGTTAGTAAAATCTCCTCCAACATAAAGTTCGCCGTTATAGACCGCCAAAGAAAGGACTCCCGCGCTCAGGCCGGCGCCCGTGCCGACCTCGGACCAGCTTGTGCCGTTCCATTTGGCGATATAATCGGCGTCGGTGTCAAAGGGCGGGTTAGAAAATAAACCCCCCACATAAAGTTCGCCGTTATAGACCGTCATGGTATAAACAAACAAGTCCAGGCCGGCGCCTGTGCCCACCTCGGACCAGCTTGTGCCGTTCCATTTGGCGATATAATCGGCGTCGGTGTCAAAGGGCGGGTCATAAAAAAAACCCCCGATATAAAGTTCGTCGTTATAAACCGCTAATGCATAGACTGAATTGTTTAGACCGGCACCGCTTCCTACCTCGGACCAGTTCGCGCCGTTCCATTTGGCGATATAGTCGGCGTCGGTGTCAAAGGGTGGATTGTAAAAAGCACCCCCCACGTAAAGCTCGCCGTTATAGACCGTCATGGTATAAACAGTACCGTTTAAGCCGGCGCCCGTGCCGACCTCTGACCAGTTAGCACCATCCCATTTGGCAATACGGTCGGCGTCGGCGTCAAAGGGCGGGTTAGTAAAAGATCCTCCCACATAAAGCTCGCCGTTATAGACCGTTAGCGCATAAACGGTTGAAAGACCAGCGCCCGTGCCTACTTCGGACCAGGTTTCGGCGGTATCGGAGTCAAGAGTGAATTTTATCTTGCCGTCCGTTTTGTCAAAATAAAGCGAATAAGCGCCGCTATCGATGAGCGACTGGAAATAATCAGCCGTACCGGACAGAGTCTCGTCCGGATTAAACCAGGAAGAGATAGTGATCTGGCTATCAACGCTCAAACTGGCAGAATCATCAACTTCAATATAATCTCCGTTCCCGTCAAAAGATCCGCCATTTCCAAACTTCCCCCCGGTAGTGCTGGCATGGCTGTAAAAAGTCCCGGTATTGCCGTTGCCGGAAGAATCGATCGCCCCGCTCGTGGTCGCGCTCTCGTCAAATTTCCAATACCCCACCAATCCATCCGTCAGCCACTTGTCCGAAGCACCGCCAAAACTCGCCGCCACGCCGGAAGCGGCTTTGACGCCCGCCAAACCGGCGTTATAGTCCTGTTTAACCTGATCGGCGGTGCGGGCGTAGGGGTAGATTTTGACTTCATCAATAAAGCCTTGAAAAAAATATGTATTACTATCAACGTTTCTCCCTAGTCCGGCGATACCAGCGCCAAAACCTTCAAAAGCATCAACTATATCAAGTTTTTTTACCCCATCCAGAAAAACCTCAAAACGAGTTTCGTCATGACTGACCGATATATGATGCCATTCTTGCCCAAGCGACGATCGGCTGGCAATAGAATTATCAATCAATTCGGCGCCGTCCCAATACATTAAATCCAATGAATCCGAAGATTGGAGCATTTGCAGCACGATAGCGCTTCCCGTGCTTGCCCGACGCAGGGTCAGTATTCTTGAAGCGGCTTCGCTGATCGTGGAGCTCGCGTATTTGAACCATAAAGAAGCGGACCAATCACTATTGTCCGGCAGGATCTGGTTAGTGGCCGGCAAATCAACATAATCCACGCTCCCGTCAAAATACAGGCATTGGCCGGAAACGCATTCGCTTTCGTCTTTCCAAACCGCCCCGGTAATTGCCCCGTCATTCTTCTGTCCCGACTCATCATGCGCCGTCGCGCCAAAACCTTCGTCAAAAGACCAATAGGCCACCGGCCCCGGACCGGTTTCTTCGGTTTGAACGGCGAAAAAGGCGGAGGGATCGTTTTGGTTGTTATATTCGGTCTGGATCCAGGCGGCAGAACGGGGCACATTGGATACTCTCGCCTCGTCCATCACGCCGCCATAACTCCAAACGCCATAAGTATCGCTGCCATGGATAAAGGTTCCCGCGCCCCAATTAAGAGTAGTGCCGGTTCCGCCGCTTGCTCCGCCGGTCTGCAGGCTTCCGTTGATATAAAGGCTGAGGCTTGATGCGCCCAAGCCGCCGGCATAGACCCCGCAGACATGAGTAAAACTGCCGGCTGTGATCGTTCCCTGTTCTTTAAATGCGACGATCCCGGAAGCATCCGATATGCTCATACCCAATTGATCGGTAGCGTTGACCGTATATAAATCCCATAAAACCACGCTGCCGGAAGTAATTTTCGTGAACAAGGTGGAATAATCGTAGAGTTGGCTGGCATCCATTTTTATCCAGGCGCACAAAGTGTGTCCGGTGTTATTCAATTGAAAATCTCCGTAATTAACGCGGTCTTCATCCCCGTCAAAATAAAGGCCGTTGCCGATCTTACTGGTGGTCGAGGCGACCGGTCCGATCGTTGAGCCGTTATTCGCGTACTTGGTCGAATCGGTGGTCGAGGCGGTGGCACTGTTGTCCATATGCCAAACCCCCTTGAAATCATCATCCCACACCCCCCCTGGCGTTTCCTGATTGGCCGCTCCCGCGTTGCCATAATACATAAAAATATCAGCATCGTGGGTTGATGATAAAACCGGCAGTTTAACCCAGGCGATCAAGGCCCCGGTCGTGGTGGCAAAGCTTTCAATCTCATGGCTCAACTTTCTGCCCTCAGCGTCAACGAAGACAATATCATCGCCATCTGCCTGCGCATGCGCTCCCATCCCGACGCTGGTCAAGGATACGAGCACCGGAAAATCCGTCAAATCACCCGCCACCTGGGCGTGGTTGATCGTTAGAGCCTTGCGGTAAAGCCATTGGTCGTTCCACCAGGAGGCGGATGTTATTTTTGGTTTATTGAATATAAAGAAGGCTCCCGCTGCCAAAACAATAAAAACGATAACAAAAATAAATTTGAAAATTGAGAAATTGAGATATTGTTTTTTTATCTTCATATTTTCTTTCATGATTTAATATACACTATTTTTTACATTTACCCTGTCATCCTGGACCTAGCGGGAGGAATAAAAATTATGCTTTTTGTCATCCTGGGGATCCGGCTGGAGCGGATGCGGAAGCCGGAGAACCCGGGACCCATATTCTTTGCCAACCTTTGTCATCCTGGGGCCGAGCGTCAGCGAGGAACCCGGGATCCAGGGTTTGGCGGTAAGTATAAAATTTTTAATAACTTATCGT
>MFGB01000020.1 GCA_001780275.1 Candidatus Falkowbacteria bacterium RIFOXYA2_FULL_47_19
ATAAAGATAGTGGAAAGAAAATAACCGTTGAATTTTTAACATAAAACCCCGCTCATATCAGAGCGGGGTTTTTTAACGGCGATTATTTTAATTTTTTTATCATGTAAGTATCTTTCAGCCGGTATCCCGTCTTCCGGTAATAACTCCTCACTCCTACTCCGGCGATAACCGCTATTTTTTCATATCCGTTTTTCCGCGCGATTATTTCCGCCTCGGACATTAATTTTTTTCCCAATCCGGTGTGCTGGATTTTCTTATCTTTCCCGACCGGCACTAATTCTCCGTAAACATGCAATTCACGAATCAAGGCGCAATCATCCAATGCGTTATGCGTTACGCGTTCCACGTTATGCGTAGGCAGCCTCAACCGGCAAAAACCGAGCAGATTATTTTTATCGTCTTTATTTTTTGATATAGCCTGTATAAAACATTCTTGTCCGCCCGATGCTTCATATTTTATAATTTCTAATTTCCGATTTCTAATTTCCAATTTCCCGTCTTTTATTTCCCGGCATCTTATGCAGTTGCATTTTACGCCCTCGGCGGCAAGCACTTGCCGCAAATTCGTTACCATATTCCCGGCCACGATCGATTCCCCCGGAATATCCCGGATCAGACGGATGATGCGCACGTAGGGCGGCACGATATTTTTGCACCTTATTATCAATCCGCGCAAAACCTTATCTGAATAAGGCTTATATTTACCTTGCTTCCACCAGCGGTATAAGAGGCTGCCTCGCGTGACCACAGTCGGGTAGAACTTTATCTGATCCGGCTGGAACCGCCCGTCGTTGAATAATCGCTTGAACATCCTGAGATCCCGGGCCGGAGTGGAGCCCGGCAAGCCGGGCATAATATGATAAGTGACCTTAAAGCCGAAATTCTTCAGAAGTTCCGTCGCCCGAGCGATAGCCCCCACGCCATGTCCGCGCCGGTTCAGCTTTAAAATTTTATCATCGATCGCCTGCACCCCAAGCTCCACCCGCGTGCATCCCAGCTCCCGCATCTCCCGCAGCTCTTTCTCGTCTATATAGTCCGGACGCGTTTCCAGGGTAATCCCGATTATTCTGTATTTGGCGCTTTCATTCTTTTTCTGCTCCTTTTCCAAAATATCTTTTAGTTTATCGATATTTTCGTTGCGCGTTTTGCGTTTTAAGTTTTGTGCTTCATGCCTCATGTTTCTTGTTTCATAGAATTCATTCGCTCCTCGGAAGCATTCTTTGATATACCAGTACTTGTATTTTTCCGGCAAAACCGACCAGGTGCCTCCGATCACGATCAATTCGATCTTCGTCGGTTCATGTCCGTTAGCGACCAAGGCCTTGAGCCGGTCCCGTACCTGGACGTACGGATCGTAATGGCAGCGGATCGCCCGCATTACGGCCGGTTCGTTCGATAAGTAGCTTTGAGGAACGTTTTTTTCGGTGGGGCAATATGCGCACTTGCCGGGGCAAGCGTAAGGCTCGGTCAGAACTGCCACCGGCGCGATTCCCGATAAAGTCCTTATGGATCGTTTTCGCAGGAGTCGCCGAACCCCCGGAAACGGCTTTATCGTGAGGCTGTTTAACGCTTTAAGTATCGAAGAATTTTCCAAAATCCTGATATGGTGTTTTTTCGCTAATTTTCTTTTAAGCAGCATAAGCTCATTGCCGTCCTTAATATCCGAAGAAAGGAATTCTTCAACCGCTTTTAATTCCGTTTTATTTAATTTCATCGTCATGTTTTTGTGATATGATTATATTTATGATAGAATATAGGCAGATCGTGAATTATTAAATTAAAGCATAAAATTATGAAAAACACAAGGATTATCGCGTTTTTCGGTTGCACCGCATTTTTACTGATCGCTCCTTTGGCGGTCAGAGCTTACGCGGTTAAAACCGATAATTCGATCTATGTCGGACAGGAGGAAACCATAAACGGGAACTTATATGCCGCCGGTAATTCGATCACCGTTGACGGCACGGTAACGGGCGACGTGTTTTGCGCCGGCCAGACCGTCAATATAAACGGCAAAGTTGAGGGCGACGTGTTTTGCGCCGGTGAGGCCCTTAATATAGCCGGCGAGATCGGAGGAAGCGTCCGGGTCGCCGGAAACGCGGTAAATATCAGCGGGATGATAGCGCGAAACGTCCAGGCCTTCGGTGCGACCGTTAACCTGGGACCGAACGCTCGGGTAGACTGGGATATGTTCATGGTCGCGGGCTTAGGCGATATCCGCGGCTATATCGGCCGCGATCTCCATGGCGCGGCCGGCAATACCGTTATCGCCGGAAAAGTCGGAGGAGACGTTAAGCTGCGGCTGGACGAACGGATCAAGGGGGAAAAATACGGAATAAATTACAGCGGACCGAAACCCCTCCGGGTTCTTTCGGGAGCGGAAATCGGCGGTAATTTATTTTATACGGCCGGCATTAGGGGGGATATCTCGGATAACGCCCGGATCGGCGGAGAAACCGGATACGGTTTGCCGAAAAATACCGGCCAGAAAGATATGGCCGCAGCCGCGATCTGGAGCAGGATCGTCCTTCTCTTTGCGGCGCTGGTAGTCGGCTTGGTTCTTATAAGCATCGGGCGCAGACAAATAATAACCTTGACCGATCTGATGCTTAACGAGGCCGGTACGGCGGTCGGGTGGGGCATAATAATCTCTTTATTAACACCGATCATTTGTCTTATCCTGGTTCTTACCCTGATCGGGATACCATTGGCGCTTATACTGCTGGTTTTATGGCTGATCGCCTTGTACTTGAGCAAGATCGTATCCAGTATCGCCATTGGACGGGTTATTATGAAAAAGATCCGGGAACAGGAAAAAGAATCTTTGATCTGGGCCATGGTTCTGGGCATAGTCTTGGGCTATTTAGTCTTTTCCCTGCCGATAGCCGGCTGGCTTGTTTCCCTGGCGGCCGTCTGGTGGGGGATCGGGAGTTTATGGCTCTATCATAAAAAGGTATAAATAATATACAAAACAGCGGCCGGCCGGCCGCTGTTTTTATTTTGCTTTATGGGAATTTTTTGTTAAAATGAATAATAGATAATATTAACTTGAATTTATGAAAATCAACCCCAATATTTTTCGCGGCTACGACTTAAGGGGCGTGGTCGGCAAAGATCTTAACGCGGAAATAGTCGAGCATATCGGACGCGCCCACGGAACCTACATGAAACGCCGCGGGATAACCGAGGCGGTCGTCGGCTACGATTGCCGCGCGACCAGTAAAGAATACGCGGATGCCCTGATCCGCGGCTTCGCTTATGCCGGCATCGATACCGTCAATATCGGCATGAATCTGGTCGGTACTTTCTACTGGGCGCAGTATCATTTAAAAAGAAAAGGTGGCGCCTTCGTGACCGCTTCGCATAATCCGGCCGAATACAACGGTTTTAAATTCGCGATCGATTATTCCGAAACCCTCGTGTCGGACGGCATGAACGAACTTAAACGGATGGTAATCGAGGAGGATTACGACCGGGCCGGGATTCCCGGCAAGATCGAAGAACGCGATGTCCGTCCGGCCTATTTCGATGATATCTTCAGGCGTTTGCCGGTAAACAAAAAATTCAAAGTGGTGGTGGATCCGAGTTGTTCTACGGCCGGCGCGATCGCTCCGGATCTTCTGCGGCTCTCCGGCTGCGAAGTGATCGAAAGCAATTGCCGGATCGATCCGAGCTTCCCTTTAGGCACCCCCGATCCGACCGAAATGGCCGTGGCGGAAAGACTCCGCGCCAAAGTGCTTGAAACGGGAGCCGATATCGGTTTTTCCTACGACGCGGACGGGGACCGGATCGGGATCGTCGACGACCGAGGCGGCATTATCTGGAACGATGTCTTGGTGGCTTTATTCGCAATCGATGTTTTACATGACCACCCGGGCGCCAAAATCATGTTCAATACGCTTTGCTCGAAGGCGGTGCCGGAGACCATAAAGAAATACGGCGGAGAACCGTTCATGTGGCGGACCGGCCATTCTTTTCTTAAGAAAAAGAACCAGGAGGTAAAGGCCGCCTTCATCGGCGAACTCTCCGGCCACTTCTTCTTCTCGGCCGATTTTTATAACCACGACGACGGCCTGTACTCCGCACTAAGGCTCTTATTCTACCTGGCACGGACTAACCAGTCGCTCTCGGAAGCGGTCGGCAACCTGCCGCATTATATTTCGAGTCCGGAGATCAAAGTCGGCTGCAGCGACGAAACGAAAGTCGCCTTAATGGATAAGATCGCTGAAAAATTAAGAGCCGATTATCCGGACGCGGAAGTGATCGCGGACGAACGGGCCGGCGACGGGGTCAGGCTGGATATGCCGGACTCGATGTTCATCATCCGCTATTCGCAGAACGGTCCTTACTTAACGGTAAAATTCGAGGCCGAGGACCGGAATAAATATGATAGCCTGAAAGTATACATCAACAAACTCCTGCACGGCTACGCGGAAGTGGATTGGGGTTTCGGAGTAAATACGGAAAGTTTAAATTAACGGCAAAATATCCGCAGAAGCTAAGCTTCCTATAGGAAGCTTAGCTTCTTTAAAAAATTAAAAATCCCGTTCATTCGCGAACGGGGTAATAAAATATGTTTCAAATCAAACGCCAAAGGCATTCAATATATTCTCGATATCATCCAGATCCGGATCATCCAGTCCGAGTTTTATCCGGTCTCGCCGCAAAGGGTACATTTCGCGGCGGATAAGCTCTGAATTGATCGTATAACCGCGCTTAAGATACGTGCGAAATTTTTTCAGAAGACTTAAAACCAGTTGCCGGTTCTTCTTGTCCAAATTTTTATAATTGCCGTTATTTATGATAAGCGATGTCAACCGGCGGTCCAACTCATAGTCGGTAAGATTACGCGCGTCTTTTACGAGATCCTGAATATCCATAATTTTAATTGATGCCTAGTTTTTCCTTAACCCGTTTAAGCGTTTCCTCGGCTATCGGCCGGGCGCGCTCCGCGCCTCCGCTCAGGATAAAATAGACGTCTTTATCGCTGATCGCGTTGTATTTTTTCTGGAAATCGGCCAGAAATTTTTTTACGATATCAGCCAGGTCTTTCTTGAAATCGCCGTATCCTTTGCGCTTGTATTTTTTCTCAATATCCCGGATCGGCATTTCGGCAAGGATAGAATACATGGACATCAGATTGGTTATTCCCGGCTTGTTAAGCTTGTCGTAAAGAATGTCCTTGCCCGTGTCGGTCACGGCCCGCATTATCTTTTTGGCCGCCTTCGCCGGTTCATCAAGAAGCTCGATACGGTTATATTCGCTGGATTCGCTTTTCCCCATTTTCCTGGCAGGATCATCAAGGCTCATGATACGGGCGCTTTCTTTATTTATCTTCGCTTCCGGCACTCGGAACGTTTCGCCGAATTGGCTGTTGAAGCGCTTGGCCAGGTCGCGGGTCAATTCCACGTGCTGGACCTGATCGTCGCCGACCGGAACAACCTCTGTATTGTAAAGAAGGATATCCGCCGCCATCAAGGCCGGATAGTCGAATAGCCCGACACTGACATTTTCCTGGTTTTCACCCGCCTTGTCCTTGAATTGGGTCATTTTTTTAAGATCGGACATCCTGGCTACGCAGTTCATTATCCAGGCCATTTCCGTGTGGGCGCTGATATCCGACTGTTGAAAAATAATGGATTTCTTGGGATCTATTCCTGAAGCCAGATAAACCTTAACGATTTCGAAAATCCTTTTCTTAAGCATTTTCGGGTCCTGCTTAACCGTTATGGCGTGATAGTCGACCACGCAAAAAATGCAATTATGATCATCCTGCATTTTTGCCCACTGTGTTATCGCTCCCAGATAATTACCGATATGAACATTGCCGGAGGGCTTAATTCCGGAAAAAATGGTCGGTTTTTTATTAATTTTAGTCATGTTCTTATTGTAAGGCAATTTAAGCGTAAAATCAAGGGCTTGGTTACCTTTATTGACTTTTTCAAATTTTCCATGTTAATATCATTTAAACGATATCATATTGTTTTCAAGAAAGATCATTCAAAATTAGCGGGAAGCGGGAGGAAAAATGGACAAAGACCAAAAGCCGGCGAAACCGCCGATCGAAAAGCCGTGGTGCCTGTACGGCGTGTTTTACCCCTGGGGATTCGGTAAAATCACAGATGAATCTCCGGATGGAAAAACCGTTCATATTCTATATTCAGCTAACCAGGCTTTTCCGGCGGAACTCTGGTACGCTAAATATGTCCGGAGATTTTTTACCCTGCAGGAAGCCGTTGAGGCCTATTATCGCTCCGCTCCCGATTATCCACTTGCGCATTACGAGCGCCGGGCCGAAGAATCTTTCCCCAACGAACTTGGATCAACTTCCCCGGAGTAAGCTGACGAGACATAAAATACATATCCTTGTCTCGCAAACTGCGGCGAATTAATGCTCGTCCCGAAGCCTCGATATTAAAACAAAAAATAAACCAGGAAATAATTTTTTCTGGTTTTTTATTTGACTTTAACGAGAAAATGTAGGAAAATGTAAATAGATTATCAATAATATTCGCGCATTACGGCCTAAAAAATGCCCAGTGCGCGTAAACAAACTTATGCGCCACCTCATATCTTTAAAAAGACAAAGCAGGGAAGATATTCTGACTATGCTGGATATGGCCCAAAAGATCAAGGAAAAGCGGAATGCCGGCGAAAACACGCCCTATCTTCGCGATAAGACGCTTATCATGCTCTTCGAAAAAACCTCGACCCGTACGCGATTGTCTTTCGAGGCCGGCATGACCGAACTCGGCGGACATGCGATCTTCTTGGACGCCCGCACGAGCCAGTTTTCCTTAACCGATTTCGGAGACGAGATACGGGCGGTAATGCGCTTCGGAGCCGTGCTTATGTACCGCGCTAAAGATTCGGAAAACGTGAAAAAAGCGGCTTCCTTCAATCAGATCCCGGTCATAGACGCCTGCAGCGAAAAATACCATCCGGCCCAGGCCCTATCTGATGTCCTGACCATGGCCGAACATTCGGGCGGAATCGATAAGGTAAAAAAAATCACCTGGCTCGGAATAGAAAATAACGTGTCCAACACATTGATGCTCGCCTGCGCCAAAATCGGGATCGAAGTTGCGATCGTGGCGCCCGAAGCGGATGCCGCCAGCGTCGACCCCGCCCTCCGCGCTCAGGCCGAAGCGACCGGCCTGGTCCGGCGCACGCTTAACCTGGCCGAAGCTTTAAAGAACGCGGATTATATCCATACCGATACCTGGATGAATATGGAATTCTTTGAAAATGGCCGGGTCAAAGATGAATATAAGGAAGAATACGAGAAACGCAAAGAAAAATTCATGCCTTATCAGCTAAACGCCGACCTTGTCAATATTTACGCCCCGAAAGCGAAGATCATGCACTGCATGCCCTGCCATATAGGTTATGAGATTTCCCGGGATGCCGTCGATCATCCGAACGCGATCATCTTTGACCAGGCGGAAAACAGATTGCATATGCAGAAAGCCATGATCATGTGGCTATTGGAAAAATCTATATAACATATCAACATCCACGAGACAAATACCTTATTAAGCATGATCTAACTGGTAATATTGGATATTAGACATCGGAACCCAATATCACGCAACGCTTTCAATGCCCAATATCTAATATCCGATATTTGTTGGGATTTAAACGAAAATGCTATTCCAGATAATAAAAATAATAATTTCAGCGATTCTCATTTGGGCTATTTCAGAAATCTCCAAAAAATTCTCTTTCTGGGGCGCGGTGTTGGCGTCTGTTCCGCTCATTTCGGTTTTATCGTTTATCTGGATGTACGCCGAGAACAAAGACATAGCGAAAATTTCCAGACTGTCATATTCAATTTTCTGGTTAGTCATCCCCTCGCTGGTTTTATTTGTCGTCTTTCCGGTCCTGCTTAAACTTAGGATCAATTTTTTCTTAGCCCTGATCTTATCTATCGGCGCCACTTCGCTTTCTTATTGGCTGACGGTCTGTATACTGGGGTGGTGCGATATCAAACTGTAGCGGCGCGACCGAACACTTAACGCTTTATACTTAATGCTCCACGCTTTTTATGTTCGATTTTTTCCACACTTTTATTCCTGACCCGATCCTTATTTTCATCGGTCCTTTCGCGGTCCATTGGTATGGGCTTTTTATTGTGAGCGGAATCCTGGCGGCGACGGTCGTTACTTTCAAATTAGCGGAAAAACACGACATCCGCAAAGACACCGTTATCGATATGATCTTCTACCTGATCGTCGGCGGCATAGCGGGCGCGCGGCTTTACCATATATTTTTGGAATTTTCCTATTATCTGAAAAATCCACTTAATATTTTTAAACTTTGGCAGGGGGGGCTGGCTATCCACGGAGGGATCATCGCCGGCGTTGTCGTTATTTATCTATTGGCCAAAAAATATAAAATAAATCCCTGGCGGATGGCCGCCGTATTCGCGCCCGGCCTGGCTCTGGCCCAGGCGATCGGGCGCTGGGGGAATTACTTTAACCAGGAAATTTACGGACTGCCCACCGCCCTTCCCTGGGGAATACCGATCGAACCGACCAACCGCATCGCCGAATATTTTAAATTCGAATACTTCCACCCAACCTTCCTTTATGAATCGATTGGAAATTTCCTGATATTCCTTATCCTTATAGCCGGCCACTCTTATGTTATAAAAAATAAGAAATTCAACGACTATTCCTACTTGCTGCTTCTGGTTTTTTATCTGGTGCCATATTCCATTCTCCGTTTTACCCTCGAATTCATCCGCATCGACCGCACGCCGGAACTTTTCGGTTTACGCTGGCCGCAGATAGCGAGCCTGGTTATTATATCGGTTTCCGTGATTTTTTTATATAAAATGCGGACAAAACCAGCCGCCTCTTGATTTTCTTTATATTTTATGTTAGGATTATTCCAATGACTCTCACACCATTACCAATCTAAAAAATCTAGTTATTAAAAGCTAAAGTTAACAACAGTATGCCTAATAAATTATCGGCCAAAAAAGAATTACGCAAAGGTAAAAAACGGGAAGCGAAGAACCAGAAAGCCCTCGATAACCTTAAAACTTTGATCAAAAAAAGCCGTCAGGCGATCGAAGCTAAGGGCAAAGAGGCAGAAGAACTCGTCAAAAAAACTTTAAAAGCGCTCGACAAGGCGACGCAAAAAGGACTCATAAAAAAGAATACCCGCGACCGCCGGAAATCCAGGTTGCATAAAAAGCTCAACAAAACGCAAAAGTCTTAAGCTCAATATACAAAATCAAAAATCCCGGTTAATAACCGGGATTTTTGTTCGCACGCTACCCCAAAGACGCTGAATAATCATTGAGAAGCTGGGTTATTTTAGGTTAAATTTTCGCGATCAGTAAATCGATATTCGTCTTGAAATCACCCTGGCCGGTTTTTATCTGCCGATCGATATCGACTAAATGATGAAAGATGCTTTTAAGCGCCGCCAGGGTAAAAGCTCCCGCCTGAGTAATGCCTTTTTGGACGACAAAGGGGTGGAGTTTTAAATCGCTTATTATCTTTCTGGAGGAATTACCCTGATCCAGGGATTCTTTGATCTGCAGAAGGATCCGGAACTGGCGGATTATCATATGCAGAAGGTAAGTTTCCGTAACCCCGGCCTCGATCTCCTGCTCAAAAAGCTTTAGGGCCAGGCTCTTATTCTTGCGGCTGATCGCGTCCGTTAACGCGAATATGTTCTCATCACTCTGCCCCCGGCACAGATCCTCTATCTCTTTGATATCGATCATAACGTCGCCGGATCCGGGCAAAAGCTCGCGATTTTGGCCCCGCTTGTAGTTAACCAATTTATCGACCTCGTTTTTAAGCTGTCTCTGGTCATTGCCGAACAGGGAAACCAGATACGTGACCGCTTGCGGTTTTATTTTACCGCCGCGCGCCTCTACTTCCGTCTTTAGCCAACCGGCCGTCTCCGTGTTGGAAAGTGGCTTGAAATTCTGAGCGAACCGTTCTTTCGACAAAAGCAGGAATAATTTATTCTTGCCTAGTTTTTCGCCGGTCGTGTTGTCCCAAAAAATAATAATATTACCGGCATCTTCTTTTACCACCGCCTCTTTTATCTTTTTCGCGAGCGTAAACTGCTTTTTCAGATATTCATGGATTCCGTCCAGGATCACCTGGCTTTTGTTGGAAAAAATATTTTCCACGATCACCATGGTCTTGCGGGTAAAAAGGGAAGAGGCCTTAACGCCTTCGTTGATCTTATCGACCGTGGCCCTTTCTCCGTCGATCACGGACAGACTTCTTTCTCCCGGATCGACTTCCCGGCGGAATTTATCTTTTAATTCGTTCAATTTTTGCCGGCTTTTGTAAGTATTGGAGCCGTAGAGGAATATGATCATATTTTAAGTATCTGGTATTTAGTATTAAATATTAAGCAGGTACAGCCGATATAAGCATCGGGGTCGGTTTCCGCTTAACACTAAATACTATATACTTAATACATTTATTTACCTTTGATTTATGCCGAAATGCAACAAACTCTATCCGATTTTACCCAAGCTTTCTAACCGCCGCCCTAAACTGCTCTCCCCGATCCTTATAATCCTTAAATATCCCGAAGCTCGCGCAGGCCGGAGATAACAACACGATATCGCCCGGCGAAGCCACGCCCTTGGATAAACCCATCGCGGAATGCATGCTGTCCGCAATTTCGATCTTGCCCGCCGGATAACCGGCGGACAAAAGGGCGCTCTTTATCTTGGGAGTGCCCTTACCTTCGAGAAGAACCGTGAATTTCACGCGAGCCTTGATGAGCTGGCTTAATTCCGTAAAATCGGCGCCTTTATCGGCTCCGCCGGCGATCAACACTATCGGGAAAGAAAGGGAATTGATAGCGGTTATGGCCGCCGCCGGAGTGGTGGCGAAACTGTCGTTGTAATAGCAAACGCCGTCAACGATCCTGATTTTTTCCAAACGGTGCGGCAAACCGGAAAAAGACTTTACGGCCCGGGCAATGACCTCTTTGCTTATCTTTCCGTATCGGACCGCTGCCACCGCCGCTCCGATATTTTCCTTATTGTGATCGCCCGGAAGAACGCTTTCCAGGTTGGAGGCCGTAAAAAATACTTTTTTCCCATAACCGTAATGAAGTTCCCGGTCTTTCAATTTTTTATTGATGATCGCCACGCTATTGATCTTTTGCCATCCCATGATATTCATCTTGGCGCGCCAGTAATCGTTAAGGGTTTTGTGGTAATTCGGGTTATTCGGATCAGCCGGAAAAAGGTGGTCCGGATAAAAATTCGTAATGACCGCTATGCGCGGACTTATAACAAGACCTTCGAGCTGAAAACTTGATAATTCAATAACGACCCAATCGTTCTTCTTGATCCTGGAAATAAACTCGAAAGGCGCTACGCCGATATTACCCAAAAGCCAGGCGCGTTTTTTGGCGGTTTTGAAAATATGATAAATTAAGCTCGCGGTCGTGCCTTTGCCCTTAGTACCGGTTACACCGATCGTATTCCTGGTCGGACAAAGTTCGAAAAAGAGCTGCATAGGACTCGTAAGAAGCGTCCGGCTTTTTTCTTTTAGCTTTAAGCTGCCGCGCCGGGAAGAAATTATGCGTCCGGATACGATCTCGGAGAGCGCCGGACTCCACATAGGATAACCGGGTGAACGCATGACAAGATCGTATTGTCCGAGACCTCGGTCGTATTTGCCGCCCAGACGCCATTTTACGGATATTTTAGATCTCTTTCCGGCAAGGACGCTGATTTCCCGGTATCGTTCTCCGAGTTTTTTCTCTTCGCGCGAATCACAAATCGTCAATTCACAGGCAACCTTTTCTTTGATCAAAAATTTTACCAATGCGAAATTTTCCAGGCCCAGGCCCAGAATGGCGACTTTCTTGTTTTCTAAGATGGCGTTGATTTTCTGTTTGGATATTGACATATAAAAAATTATTAAAAAATCGACGATCGCAAATCTAAAATCGCGAATCCGTCATCTCTCCCCAGTTCGCCCCAATCTTAACGTCGACGACTACCGGCACTTTTAATTTTACCACGTTCTCCATGATATCCTTGATTTTCCAAGCCGCTTCTTCTATTCTATCCTTTTTAACTTCAAATACCAATTCGTCGTGCACGGTCATGATCATGCGCACCTCGTCTTTTTCAGCATATTCTTTTTCTATCAGGTCCTGCGTTTTGATCATGGCGACCTTGATCATGTCCGCCGCCGTACCCTGCAGAGGCGTGTTTATCGCCATCCGCTCGGCGCCGGCGCGAACCATCATAACCGAGGAATTAATTTCCGGCAAAAACCGGCGGCGGCCAAAAATGGTTTCCGCGAAGCCTCGCTCACGCGCCTCGGCGATGGAACTATCAATGAACTCTTTTACGCCCGTATAAACGGCGAAGTATTGTTCAATGAATTCCCGGGCGCGGGCATACGGGATATCCGCCGCCTGCGACAGTCCATGCGGTCCCTGGCCATAAAGTATTCCGAAATTTATGGCCTTAGCTTCCCGTCGGAGAGCCGAGTCGACCGCTTCGGGATTTATTTGATTGATCTCGGCGGCCGTAGCCGTATGGATATCCGCTCCGTTTTTAAAAGCTGCGATCATCTTCTTGTCTCCCGACATAGAAGCCGCTAATCTGAGTTCTATTTGGGAATAATCCAGTCCCAAAAGAAGATATCCGGGAGAAGCGATAAAAGCCTTGCGGATTTCCCGTCCGAGGTCTGTCCGGATCGGGATATTCTGGAGATTCGGATCAGACGAGGAAAGACGCCCGGTAGCCGTTACCGTCTGGTTATAGCTCGTATGCAGACGGCCGGTCTTTTTATTGATAAGTTCGGGCAAAGCATCGATATAGGTCGAGGCCAGCTTGGTCAATTCCCGGTATTCCTGAATTAAAGGAACGACCGGGTGCTGGTCTTTAAGCTTATCCAGTTCGTCGGCGGCGGTTGAAAGACCGGTCTTGGTCCGCTTAAGGCCCAGGGCCGAAATTTCCAGTTTTTCGAACAAAACCTCTTTGAGTTGTTGAGTGGATTTTATGTTGAATTCGATGCCGGCGACCCTGTGTATCCTTTTCTCCAGGGATAAGATTTTCTTGGCCATAGACCTGCTCATGTCCGCCAAAAATTTTTTGTCCAAAAGGCAACCGTTATCTTCCATTGTTCCCAAAACCGGCACCAGGGGCATTTCGATTTCGGCGAATAACTTGTCTAATTTCTGTTTTTTAAGGTCAACACGCAGTTTTTCGGCTAAGCGCTTGGTAAAATCAGCGTCCTCGCAGGAGTAAAGGCTGAGTTTCGGAGTAGCGACTTCAGTAAAACCGATCCGCTCCTTCCCCTTGCCGAGCAGATCGTCCTTGCTGATTTTTTCGTGTTTAAGTTCGGTGAAAGCAACCGCGTCTAACCCGTGCTGGCGGCTGCCGGGATTCAAAAGATATGAAGCGACCATAGTGTCAAATTCCAATCCGGCTATATCGATGCCCTGGGCGCGCATTACCCTTAAATCGAATTTGCCGTTATGCGCGTATTTTTTAATTTTCTGATTTTCCAAAATAGATTTTAATTTATCGATCCAGGGGTGTTGGGGCTGGCGATTGTTTTTATAATTAAACAGGTTGGTTTCGCCGCTACCTTTAACATTGATATAATAAGCTTCCCCTTCTTTCCAGCTAAAGCTCATACCCAGAAGGTCGGCTGTCAGAGGATCGAAACCGGAAGTTTCCGTGTCAAAAGCAAAGCTGGTTTGTTTTTTGATTTTAGCCAGAAAAACGCTGAATTTTTTATCATCGTCGACCAGTGTATATCTAAAAAGCCTGGCGTTACGCTCGAATTTGTCCGTAATCACTCCCTGTTTTTGCTCCGGCATTTTCTCCTCTTCCCGGGCGAAAAGATTCTGTATTCTCGGCAACAAGGACTTAAATTCGAGTTCGGATAATAATTTAACGATGCTTTCTTTATCGTAATCTCCGAAACGCAATTTTTCCAAAGAAAAATCGAGCCGGACGTCGCGTTTGATGGTGGCGAGATCCTGGGACAAATAAGCATCGCTCTTGTGTTCGAGCAGAAGTCCGCGCACCCGGTCTTTTATTTTTTCTGATTTTATATTTTTGTAAATTCCATCTAAGCTGCGGAAATTATCGAGCAGGCCCAGGGCGGTTTTTTCGCCGACTCCCCTCACCCCGGGAATATTGTCACTTGCGTCTCCGGCCAAAGCCTTGTAGTCAACAACTTGTTCCGGACTGAAACCGTAACGCGACTTTGTCATGGCCGCGTCATAGAGGCTCGCGTCCTGGAGTCCCCGTCCAAGCTTATAAACCTTCGTGTGATCGTCAATAAGCTGCATCTCGTCCATGTCGCCGGTAACGATGATATTTTCAATCGATTCATCGGTTTTAGCCGCGAGCGTGCCTATGAGGTCGTCCGCCTCGAAACCGGTCTGCTCGAAAATCGGAATGTTAAAGGCCCGGGCCAGTTCTTTGACGCGCGGGATCTGCTTATAAAGTTCATCCGGCGCCTTGACCCGGCCGGCCTTATACTCTTTGTATTTTTCATGCCGGAAAGTCGGTCCCTTTTTATCCAGGGTTAGAGCGACATAATCGGGCCGGATTTCCCGTATGGCCTTTATAAGCACGGTCGCGAATCCGTAAACAGCATTGACCATCTCCCCGGTTTTAGTGGCCATGGTTGGCGGCAGGGCATGAAAACTCCGGTGGATGATGGCATTCCCGTCGATGATCATGAATTTTTCCTTTATTTTGGGCATATTCTTTATTATAATATTACCCTATTTATCCCAATAAATCAATAAAAAAAACCGGGATATAGGTCCGGTTTTATCCTTTTTTTAAGGGTCGTTGGCGCAGGCGGCATCGCCGTCATAAGGGGTATTATTTCTGTCTGCCGCGATTCTACGGCGAAACTCATCGTCATATTTCTCACGGCTGCCGCCATTCCAATAGGACGGCCGAGGCAGGCACTCCCCGCAGGTGCAGTTTTTCGGATGCGGTTCCGATAACGGCATTTCTATCTCCTTTCTCTAATCAGATTTTTCCCAGACACAGATCCCAATAGGGGTGCCAATAAATCGCTTCGACTTTTCTGGTCTCGCCCTCGTCTTTATAAAGCCAATGATGTTCTCGGGGTGATCGGGTATCATCCCGGTGGCTAATGGCCGTTCTTTTGCCGATATAGAATCCTATGTGCCGGGTTATGCGGCCGCTCGTTTGGTGTTTTGGCCCCCAAATAATTACGCTCCCGACACGGGGGCGTTTAATCTTTATCCAGCCGAATTTCTCCATGTCGACCACCGTACTTTTGACCGTCAAATGCTTCTCTCCGATCATGCCGAACAAAAAAAGAACGGAAGACACGTAAAAAGCGCAGGCGATGTTGCCGTCTTCGGTCGCGTCGACTATCACGTTCTTTTGCCCCCGCTTTTTTAAGAGATACGCGTTACGGAACATCATCGTTCCCACGCTGTTTCTGATCGTCTGCATATAAGTATCAAAGTGCAAAAATTCTACCGGAAAAGTCGTCAATTTATTTCTTTTCATTATATATCCCTCCCTGTTTTTAACTTGCTTCTTAAAATGTGGACCAGACAGGACTTGAACCCGCTACCTCCTGCGTGCAAAGCAGGCGCTCTACCAGGTGAGCTACTGGCCCGAATAATAATAACTATAAAATTTTAAAATAACACCTTGGAATTCGCCGGGTCATCCGGAAACACCCTCGGAACCGCCACAAGTTACCTTAAAATCCGAACTAAATTAATTAAGTAAAAAAAAGGGGCTTGATATTTCGAGCCCCAAGCTTGATCATAAAATCACGAAAGTAACAAAAATAAGGATAATCATAAAAATATATAACCAGTAAACCGGAGTCCCGGAGCCCGATCTTATTAAAATCCTTTTCCAAAAAGGCACGCGCTTAAGATAATTTTCTATTTCTGCCCATTTTTTAAGGGCGGCGGCATCCTTTTTGGCCTTATCCGGGTTGTTGATCTCTACTTTTGTCCTGTATTTCCGTATAAATTCGGCTATAGCATATATCCAGGCAAAGACAACGCCCGCGAACAGCGCGAAACCGAACCGCTTGGTTTCATAATCATTGTCGATGTATTTCCCGTCTACTATCCGTCCATGCCGGTTAATTATTTCCGTCTCTTTTTCACTGAATATCTTTTTGCCGACATCGACAGTGGTGTCGGTTTCATAATCGTAAAGCTTATTCCACGACATGCCCACCAACCCGGCGGAAAGCGTGAAACAAATCACTGCCGCAAAAATAATCTCCCGGATGCTTAAAAAATGAAGATCAATAAGCCTTACTGTTCTGGTTTTGTTTTTTTCTTCCATTGTACCCCCCGTAATTGTAAAGATCTTGATAGGTTTATTCAATTAAACATTAGCACAGACAAATAACAATGTCAATCTTTAAAAAGTGTTAAACCGGAAAAGCGGAGATAATACCCAAGTAAGAAATCCGCCGATCATATTGGTAAAAAACAAAATGCCCAAAAAAATTATTGCCAAACCTATAAGCTTGTACCCCATCCGGGAACCGCCTCCGCCCATATGCAATTCGAACCATTCCATGCGCCCGAAGTTATTTAACATCCATTCCGACTTGGCGACAAGCAGGGCGCCGACCGCGATCATTACCATGCCTAATATGATGTGCAACATATAACGAAAGGACGGGTAATCGGATTGCCGGATATTCCGAAACCAGAATTCCGCGCCCTAATTCTTACTTTATATAATTCAAAGGATTTTGCTTAACGCCGTTAATGATCACCTCGAAATGCAGATGCGGGCCGGTGGACCATCCGGTAGAACCCATTTCTCCGATAGCCTGCCCCTTGGTTACTTTATCGCCCTTTTTCACGTAAAACTTCGACATATGGCCATACCGGGTCTTTTTTCCGCCTCCATGATCGATGAGTATCTGATTGCCGTAACCCGTTCCCCAACCTGCCACCTCAATTTCGCCGGAATCGGCGGCGTATATCGGCGTGCCGGTTTTGTTGGCTATATCAACCGCGTAATGCTTCCATGTATAATACTGGGTAATACGATGACCCACTGTGGGCCAATTCATCTTATTACCGGCGGTCGGAGCGGCGTTGGGGGTGGTTACCAGCTCTTTGATCGCTGAAAATCCAGTATAGGTTTTCGGCTTGCTCGCCACATAAGCGGCTTTCTTGCCACCGGGAATGAATAATTTATCCCCGACGGTCAGCTTGGCGTTCGCCGCTAATTTATTGGATGTTATAACGGTCTCTTCTTCCACTTCATACTTTTGAGCTATTTTGCCGATACTATCACCGCTTAAAACTTTATGCGTAAGACCGCTTTGAGGGAGGATCACAAGCTTGTCTCCTGGCCTGATTATACTGTAAGCGTTAAGATCGTTTTCCCAAAGGATCGTACTGACGCTTATTTCGAATTCTTCGGCAATGGTGCTGATCGTGTCTCCGGGTTTAACGGTATAATCCACGTTCTCCTTTCTCGCTCTCTTGGTTAATTTCGTTGAGGCGATCTCCGGTTTTACTATGGCCGAACCATCCTGAATTGTCGGTATCTCTCCTCCGTCATCGTCTTCATATTCACCGTCTACCACGACTTTCGGTTGCGGCTGGAAGGAGCCTAAATTATCAAGATACGATTGTTGTACCGGAGAAATATCGGCTTCCTGATCAAAGGTTTCGATTACCAGCCGTTCATCGGCTTCGTCCACGCTAAAGTCCATTTTTATAAGATCGGCTAAAATAGTATCTTGCGCTCCTGCATTAAGATCATAGGCCCTGGTCTTAGAGCTCAGGTTAACGAAAACCAGGGATAAAACTATCAAAAAAACGAAAATATGCACCAGTTTTTGACTGAAGACGAAGGACAATAGCTCGTTCGCGGGATCTCTCCATCCCATTCTTTTAATGAACGCCAAATAAATCCCGTAACCTTTAACTAAAAATTTATAGAAAAAAAATTTAAAAAAATAATTCACTGGTTTGAGGATGATCACGGAAAAAGCCGCCGCTAAACTCCATATTACGGCGACAGTCTTAAACGCGTATAATAAAAAAGTTGCGCCCAAATAAAGTATGGTCCTGTTTTTTCCTTTATTTTGAGAATTATTTATTTTATGGAATTTATAGTAATTTATAATTTTGAGCTTATTTTATTTATGTTGGCCCATGAAAACGACTTAAATAATATAACATGTAAAACACGGCTGGTCAAGGCTATAATTCGGTTAAAAACCGATAAAACAAAAACCGATCCCGGGAGGGATCGGTTCTTAAAAAGGTTAAATCGTTTACACTTTTATGACCACCGGCAAAACCATGGGTCGGCGCTTGGTTTGAGAAAAAAGGAATTGGCCGATTTCATTCCGAATTTTATTTTTAATGTAATCGTCATCCGCCGGCGTCCGGGTATCATGGTCTTTGACGATCTTCTTTATTTTCATCCTGGTTTTCTCTATAAGATCGCGATTTTCTTTCATATAAACGAAACCCCGGGAAATAATATCCGGGTTACCGATCGGGTCGCCGGTCTTGGAATCGATCGTCGCGATCGCCACTATCATGCCGTCTTCCGCCATCACCCGCCGGTCACGGAGAACAATGTTGGAAACATCTCCCACTCCGAGACCGTCAACCATTACGTAATCAGTGGGTACTTTTTCTTTCGTCAGCTTTCCGATAGTGCGGTTTTCCTGACGGATAAATTCTATCACCTGACCGTTGTCGGCCACAAAAATATTTTCTTTCGGAATACCGACCTGTTCCGCCAGATCGGCATGGGTCCGGAGCATGAAATGGTTGCCTTCGACCGGCATAAAATATGTTGGTTTGAGCAGCCGCATCATTAATTTCAGGTCTTCCTGCTTAGCGTGACCGCCGGCGTGGACATCCATCATTTCATAATGAATGACCCGCGCGCCTTGACGCACGACCATGTCTTTAAGGCTCTGGATGCTGCGTTCGTTGCCGGGAATCACCGAAGAAGAGAATATCACGGTATCACCGGATTTAAGGGTGATCGAACGATGCTCGCCTGTTACTACTCTGACCAGAAAGGCATTTGATTCTCCCTGGGCGCCCGTGCCCAGGATCAATACTTTATTATCGGGAAGGCGTTTAAGCTCCCCCTCGCTCATCAGAATGCGCTGATTGAATTTAAGATAACCTATCCCGTGGGCGATCTCAACGTTATTGTTCATGGTGCGTCCCTGCAGATATATTTTTCGACCGTGTTTGGCGGCCAAATCGAATATTTTCTGGATACGCGAAAGTTGAGAGGCAAAAGTGCCGATTATTATCCTTCCGGTTAGACTTTCAAACAAGCGATCGATCTCGTCGCCGATGGAAGATTCGGAAACCTGATAACCGGGATGGGTGGAGTCGGTGGAATCCGCCAAAAGCATAAGCACGCCCCGTCCGCCGATCTGAGCGATGCGGTTCAAATCGGCCGGTTTATCGTTAACGGGCGAGTAGTCTATCTTAAAATCGCCGGTATGGATCACGGCCCCCAGGGGAGTATGGACGATAATCGCGAAAGAATCGGGTATGGAATGGTTAACTCTCAAAAACTCTATCCGAAAGGACCGGCCTAGGGGCAGGCGGGTATTTTCGTCTATTTCCGAAATATTCAATTTGGGGCACTTATTAAATTCTTCGCATCTCTTCCGCACTAAGCCGGCGGTCAGCTTTCCCATGAACATGGGCGGATTGCCGATCGGCCCCATAATGTGCGGTATGCCGCCGATATGGTCCATATGGCCATGGGTAATGATAACGCCCCTGATATTATCCATTTTCTTTTCCAGATAAGAGATGTTGGGAATTATATAATCTATGCCCGGCATGTCTTCTTCGGGAAACTGCAAACCCATATCGATGATAACGATATCGTTATCATATTCGACCAGGGTCATGTTACGCCCAACCTCTTCCAGGCCGCCCAAAGCCATAACACGCAGCTTTCCTTTCTCGTAGGTCGTTTTTGTTTCGACGGGGAATTGCCGTTTTGGCTGGCCGGCGATCACGGCCTCTGTTCTCGGGCTATTGGCCGAAGCTGAACTTTTTATTCCGGACCGGATAGGTTTCCGCCGGGATAATGGTTTATATTTTTTAATCATAATTGTTAGTTGATTATTCTCGAATAATTTATTAAAAATGATCTTTGATCATTAAAACATCAAAAAAATTTGGTTTAAACAACCTGTTTATTTTTAAGATATTATTTCTCGGCCGCTTCGCGGAGGAGACTAAGAGCGGCCAAACTTTGATTTTATTTTCCTTATGGAAAATCGCACGAAATTGATTGTGCCGAAGAGAGGACTTGAACCTCCACGAGCTTGCGCCCACATGGCTCTGAACCATGCGTGTCTACCGATTTCACCACTTCGGCCGGTAAAATAAGATAATGTGCCTTGATAGTAAAACTCGTTATTGCCAGATAAGCTTTTTGCCGGTCTTTAAGTACCATTCATGTATATTAGAAAGACGATCGTAGGGATATAAAATATCGATAACCTCGAAACCGTTGACGCTTTTATCCTGAATATAAACATAGACCGGGGAATACATGAATATGACCGGCGCCTCTTCGGAAATAATCTCCTGGAACTTCCGGTATTTTTCCCGACGGGATCCTTGATCGGAAATTATCCGGGCGTCTTCAAGAAGCTGGTCGACTTCTTTATTGGTGTAATCGGCCACGTTAAATCCGTTTTCGACCGCCTGTGAAGAATGCCAGAACGCGTAAGGATCGGGGTCGGCGCCGACGACTTGTCCGTAAAATAAAGCTTCGAAATTTCTGGGCTTAATAACCTCGGTCTGTATCCGCTTAGCCGGCAAAACCTCGAGCACGGTTTTAACTCCCGCCTCCTCCCAATTTTTTTTCACAAGTTCTATGACGCTCTGATTTTCGCCTCTTTCCACGGTTACCAGGGAAATTACTAGCCATTCATCGTTTTTCTGGCGCCACTTGCCCAGTCCCAAAGAAAGGATCGTTTCCGCTTTTTGCCTGATCTTTTCATCGGATGATTCCTTATCGATCTCGGCCTCCGCGATGGTTTCTTCCGTAATTTCAACTAATTTCCAATCCGTATTATTCAGAAGCTCACCGGCCTTTTCCCGGTTATACTCGTATTTTTCGATTGTCTCGTTATACGCGAAACTGGAGGGTAATATGGGACCATTTACCGAATAAGCGTCGCTCGAAAGAACATCATTTATAATGCCGTTCCTGTCGATGGCATAAAACAACGCCTGACGCACGGCCTTATCGCCTAAAGCCGGATTCTTTTTTTGGTTCAAGTATATCAAGGTAAGTTGCGGCAGATATAACTTGTGATAATTGTAGGTTTTCGGGGTAATAATATCTTCCTTGTTCTCTCTGGGCAGATAGCTGATTCCGTTGATCGCTTTATTATTTAACGCCTCTACGGCCTCCTCAAAACTGGCGAAAAAACGAAAACCGATATCGATCCGCGGCGCTACACCGTAATAATCTTCATTAACGGCCAGATTATATTCTTTGACGGCGCCGGTTTTCTCGTCTCTGACAAGACTTAAGAATTTATAAGGACCGGATCCGACCGGCTTTAGGTTAAGTCCGTACAGACTGGCCGATTCGGGTGGAATTTGGGACCAAATATCGACCGGCATGATACCGAAGGTTAAAAGATCCAAAAAAGCGGCATACGGATCTGTTAAAATAAATTTAAACCGATGATCGTCGATTCTTTCTACGTTAACTCCGATAAATCCGGATCTTAATGGCGATTTATATTGAGCGTCTTTAATGGCGTTAAAAGTAAAAATAACATCATCCGCGGTCAATGGAACATCGTCGTGCCAGCGAACATCCGGCTTAAGGGAAAAAGTATAAGTTTTCCCGTCTTCGCTTATCTCGTAATCGGCCGCCAGATCTTTTACGAGCGCTCCGCTTTTATCCCGCCTGAACAATCCCGAATAGACCAGGTGGACGATATCATTATCGACATCATTAACGCCGGCATAAAGCGGATTGATGTTCTTTGGCGCGCCGATAAGACCCTCTATATATTTCCCTCCTTTTACCGGCACCACATGCAAATGAGTGGCGTAAAATTTATAACCGGCGGTAAAAAGGCTTCCCAGTATGATCAACGCGGAAAATATTATAATCCACCGTTCTTTGGGAGTAAGATAATTATTGATATAACTTAATTGTCTTAAGCTGGGTATCCTTGATTTGGATAGCGAAAAAACCAGCCTTTTATCAAGCTCTGATTGTTTGCGTCCGTTATCAAAATCAACCTCTTTCTTTCGCTTGCGGAAAAAAGCTAATTTTGAAAAAAAATTCAAAATTAAAGAGTGTATTTTTAGAAGATGAGTCTTCGATTTTTTTGCCATTAAATTAAAAGAAGCCGTAATGATCACGATCCAAAACAGATTTAATTTAACTCTTTAAGCCGCCTGAGCGGCTAAAAGTTCGTAATATTTATATTGAAGAGAAATAGATATTTAGAGGACCGACAGCAATGAGACGGAAAAAAATAACACGGACAAAACTATAGTAGCGACAAAAATCTTTTTTTCAAAGCCGCGTTTTGTCATATAGATATTGTTTCCGCCGCCGAATATGCCCGATAGTCCGCCGCCGCGGTTTTGCATAAGAATGACCGCGATCAATAGTACGGCGATAATAATCTGTAATATTTTAAATAATTCCATATAGAACTAATTATATCATGATTATTAATATTAGTCAAGTGGATTATTTTTTGACTTCTTCAATGATGCCGGCTAAAACTTTTTTATTATTAACCGAAAAATCCGCTAATATTTTCCTATCCAGTTCTATTTTATGGATTTTGAGGAAATTCATGAATTTAGAATAACTCAAACCTTCATTTCTAACAAAAGCGCCGATCTTAATATTCCAAAGACCGCGATTTACCCGCTTTTTCTTCTTCCGGTCGGCATAAGCGTGCACTCCCGCCTTCACGGTCGCTTCCTTGGCCCTCTTAATAAGGTTTTTCCGGCCCCATTTGTACCCTTTGGTTTTGGCTAATAAATTTTTCCTCCCCTTAACATGGCTTGTGCCCCTTTTTACTCTAGGCATATAAAAATTCCGGGTTTTAAATTTAGATTAAGAGTCCGTACATGATCAGTAAACATCCCAATCGTTAATCGCAAATTAAAACCTAAGATATTAATGATTTAATAGTTTTAACGAGAGTTTTGTGAGTATCTATATCCCGCCGTTTATTTCGCTTGGTATTGCCGGATTCACGCGCGTTGAAATGGTCTTGTCCGGCCTTTCTTTGTTTTAATTTTCCGCCTTTAGTTAGAGTAAATCTTTTAGCGGTCGCTTTATGGGTTTTAATTTTTGGCATATTTTTAAAAATTACGAATCCTTGTCAGATAAAATTTTCTTATAATAAAAAACAGGCTATTTTACCTGGATTTTGGTAAATATTAATCTTTCTTATTTACGATAATCATTATAAACCTTCCCCCTTGTTTTGTCAAGTCTTGTTCCCTAATTATATTTAAACCGCCTATTTTTTCTATTTCCGCTACGAAATTATTTATAATTTCGACCGCTTTGGCCGGATGGGCTTTTTCCCGGCCCTTGAGGATCAAGTCTATTTTTAATTTGTGCCCCTTCTGGAGAAATTTTACGGCCTGGTCGATCCGAAGTTTAAGGTCGTGTTCGCTAATGCGAACCGACAGCCTCACGCCTTTTGTGTCGACTTTTTTCTGCATGACTTTCTGTTTATGGGCCTTTTTCTCTTTTTCATATTTGAATTGTCCGTAATCCATTATCTTCACGACCGGCGGCTCCGCCGTAGGATTGACCTCAACAAGATCAAGCTCCGCTTCTATAGCCATGTCCGCGGCCTGCCGAAACGGTACCACGCCGACATTTTCGCCCTCCTCGTCAATTAAAAAAACCTCCGGTACGCGGATCTGCTGATTAACCCTGAATTTTTTTTCTATTTTCGGCTTAGCCCTTTGCCAGGTTCTGCGCATGATTTTTAATGTTATTTCTGTTAATTCTGTTATTAATATACATTATTACGGATAAAAGGTCAAGCTTGGATAACGACAACTAAAAAATCTCCATAATTGACTCAAGTAATTTTTCATGGTAAGGTAAGGCAAAAGATTCCCCCGTATTTTACCTTGGAGGCTGACATGAAAACATTTTTAGTTCTTTTATTTATTGTTTGTCTTCTCTGCTCCTGCGCGCTTATTTCCCGGGAAGACAAAACCGGCGAGAATCCTCTCGGCGTTCAAAAAAGGTGCTACCTAAAAAGATGCGTGGCGGAAAACTTGCTCTACGGCGAATCGCATCGGGGCGCTTTTCCACCCAATATTGATCCGGTGCGCGGTCTTCCGCTAAATAAGATCATTTACCGTAGCGGCCGGGTTAGCGCAAGGTTTGTTCCCCGCCTGAAAAATTTCGGATTGAAAACAATCATTACCCTGGGAACCGTTGATGCCCCGACTCGGGCGATGATAAAAAAATCCGGACTGACGCACAGAGAGTTCAGATTTACCAGCGAAAATTTAAGTGCCGAAAAAATCCAACGGGTTATAGAAGATATTAAATCCCTGCCCGGGCCGATGTTGGTCCATTGCCGCGCCGGCGCCGACAGAACCGGACTCTTGATCGCCTGTCTTCGGGCTTATTACGGGGAAAACGACCACGATAAGCTTTTTGCGGAAATGCACGGCTATTGCCATATCACTTTCAAAAAATACCGCTACTATCACGAAATCCTGGATTGGTTTATTGACAAATATTAACCCGTAAAAAAACAGCGCGAAAATATTCGCGCTTTTTGTTTTTTGTCGAAAAAAACAGTCCCGATAAGGGATTGCTTTCTTTATGAGCGGGTAACCCCGCCTAAGTCGCTCGCGCTCCTTTGCGGGGCAGGCGGGAATCGGAGGGGCGAAAGCCTCACAACATCATAGTACGAGTCGGATGATTTTTAGAAATTTAAATAAATTTTAAAATTTGGTTGTTTTAAAATCTACTATCAAGCGGGTCCGATTACCGAAAACCACACCCAAATTCAAAACCCCGGATGCGACCGGGGCTTTGAATTTGAGCGGGTAACGGGAATCGGACCCGTTTCTCGACCTTGGCAAGGTCGCATAATAGCCATTATACGATACCCGCTTATCTTGTTCGCGGCGATGATTGGACCGATAATCAAAAAAGTTAAGAATATATATAGTTTCTTAACTAAATAATATTATAGATTAAACAAAAAAATTTGGCAAGAGACCTTGACGGCATAAACAATATATGGTAAAAAATTAAAACCATTGTAGAACTTTAAAAATTTTATATTACCTTATTACGGAAGGGGGGGGTTATGTATAGCCTACTTTTCTTGATTCATTTTACTATGACTTTTGCGCTTATTATGTCGCTATTTCCTTTGGCTGTTTATGTCGCCGATACATCGTTCGGTAATCACTGTCTGCAATTAATTTTCTTCCCTTTAAAAGCTCCGATCTTTTGGCTTTCATACCTTTGGGAAAAACTGGCTAATAAAAATATCCTGGAAGTCAGGCGATTTAATAGCTTGAATTCCTATGTTTACCTGAAAACGTCAGTGCCTGATCGTGATCCAAGATCTGTCCGCATATTAAAGCTAATGTACTGGTCTTTCGAATTTAAAATCGGAAAATTTTCCCATTAACCCTAACCCCCTAACCCGTTCCCGTAACCGGGAACACCGCCCAGAAGGAGAGAAAAGATGAAAAAAATCAGCGTATTAGCATTGGCCGCTCTGATCGCCGTTCTGTTTGTTGTTACCACGGCTTTCGCTGAACAGGGTAATTTTACCCCGCCCAAGTACGACAAAAGCAAAGGCGAATCGAATGTGGTTTATGTCTTTCCGCAGATAAACAACCACCACACGCCGGATAAGGCGGTCGCTGAAGAGATGCGAGCGGCGGGATATTTTTACGTCACAGTGACAAGATACAGGGTGGATACGGATGGCGACGGCCGCGTCGATCTCTGGCACGTGGACTACGACATGCCCGCGCACGAAGCTCAGGATATTAGGGGATTGATAACAAAAATGCCGCCGGCTCAAACCACTATCCTCTATGTTGGCGTAAACGCCGACGAAAGCGATTGCGAAAGAATTCTTTATGACCTGGTAGATAAAAACGGCCAACCCGGCCGCGATGGGATTTACGAAAAAGAAACAGTCTCCCCCAAGCCGGAGAAACCGGAAAAATAAGAAAATAACCGCTCAAATTTAATTCGAGCGGTTTTTAATTTTTAAAACCAGTTCAAAATCATTCCTTGATTAATTTTTTATACAGCTTAACATATTCCTTGGCCGACTTATTCCAGGAAAAGTCTTTTTTCATGGCGCGCGTTTGCATCTGCCGCCACTTTTTCGGTTCGTCGCGATAGACCCTAAGCGCTTTCTTTAAGGACGCGAAGAATTCATTCTCATCCACGTTTTTAAAAGTAAAACCGACCTCGGGCGTAACGGTATCGGCGATGCCGCCTGTCCGGCGGGCGAACGGCAAAGCGCCGTAGCGCATAGCGATCATCTGCCCGAGGCCGCAAGGCTCGTAGCGGGAGGGCATAAGAAAAATATCGGAAGCGGCGTAAATTTCCTGGGCCAAGCCGATATCGAAAGTGATGTTAGCGCTGATCTTGTCGGGATAGCGGCGGGCAAGGGAAGCCAGATGTTTTTCGTATCTTTCTTCGCCTGTTCCCAAAAATACGTACTGGCAGTCGAGGCGGGCGAACCTTTCCGTGAAAAGCTCTATGCCCTTTTGCCAGGCCAATCGCGTGACCATTCCGGCCAAGGGGATATTCTTATCGACCGGCAAGCCTAATTTTTTCTGAAGATATAATTTATTGGCGGTTTTTTTATTTAGAGAACGGACGTTGAATTTATGTTTAATATATTTATCCCGACCCGGATCGAAAAACTTAACGTCTATGCCGTTTAAAATACCGTATAGATCTTCCTTTCTCCGCCTGATGATGTTTTCCAGGTTGGCGCCGTAAAAACTCGTAGTGATCTCTCGCGCGTAAGTCGGCGCGACCGTATTTACCAGATCGGCCATGAGCACTCCCTGGACCATGAAATTAATATCTCCGTCGCGAGCGTCGATAGAGAGGCACTTGGTCGATTGCCGGTTAAGATTGCCGACGGAAAGAGTAACGGGTTTGGTTTTTCCCTGATAGCTGAAATTATGGATCGTATACAAGGTTTTCAGGTCTTTTAAGTATTCAAGATTTGAAACCGTTATGATATCCGGAATCAGAGCCACGTGCGAGTCGTGGCAATGTATGATCTGCGGTTCAAAACCTAAAACAGGCAAAGCATAAAGCGCGGCTAGGGAAAAGAACAAAAACCGTTCCGAATTGTCTCCGGATACGTAAACATCCTTATATTCGAAATATTCCGGAGCGTCTATAAAATAAGCGATGACAGCGGTACCGGGAATTTTCGCCTGCCAGACGTTTATTTTAATAAGCAGCCTTCCCGAAGGCACTTCCAGGCCGGAATAAATTTTTTTAAGTTTAAATTTTTTCCTGTCGATGCTGCCGTAGAGGGGCATGATCACCCGCGCGTCGATTCCGATTTTTTTCAAGGCAACGGGCAAGCTGCCGGTAACATCGCCCAGGCCCCCGACCTTAACGAAGGGGGCGACTTCGGCCGCGGCCATAAGGACGCGGATCCTGGAATCCTTTTTATTTATTGGCATATTACTATTTGCACTATTATTAATATGATCTTAAATATAGAGAAAATTCTCTGGGGCAGCAGCCGGAAAAACAGCCGCTTTTTCTATTTTCCAGAATCCGCGACTATCTTCTTGTAGGCTTTTTCATATCCGTCGATCATCCTTTCGACGGGAAATTTTTCGGTTACGAAATCTCGACAGGCGCGGCGGTCGATCTTGTCTATTTTTTTTATGGCCCTCTTTAAATCGGATAGATCTTTGACAACAAAACCAGTGCGGCCCGGCGCGATGATCTCCCGGCTGGCGCCGCCGGGATAAACTATAGCCGGAGTTCCGCAGGCCTGCGCCTCGACCGGCACTAAACCGAAAGCTTCGAAGTAGGTATGCGGATGCAGGACGGCTCGGGCATTTCTAAGAAGTCCGATCTTTTTCTTAAAGCCGACCTCGCCGGCGTATATAATGCTTTTATTATCCACATACGGCCAAACGTATTTATCAAGATAGCCGCTGTCCGTCCGGCTTGTTTTTCCGGCCAAGATAAGTTTAAGCTTAAGACTTCTGGCCGCTTCGATCGCAATCGCCGGTCCTTTTTGCGGGGAAAGACGACCCAAAAAAAGAAAATAGTCTTTAGGTTTTTCGTTAAAAGGAAAAAACGAAAAATCCAGACCATTGCTGATAATGCCGGCGGTATTTAAAAAATGCAGGCGCTTGGCCATGGCCTTTGAGATCACAATGAAATTTTCCCGGCGATGTTCACGCAAAAAGGCCGTTTCTTCTTTCGAGATTTCGCCGTACTCGAGGCTATGCACGACCGGCGTTTTTACCAAACGGGAGAAAAACAAGCCCTTATATTCGACGTGGCAATCAATGATATCGAAACGGCCGGAGGAGGTGAAGGCTCTGGCGATATTGCCGAATTCCTGGATTTCCGAATAATGGTTTTTGTTTCCGTACGGGCGAAGCGCTCCCGGCACTAAACGCGCGCTAGTCCTGGAATCGCCGGTGGCGAAGAGGGTTACTTTGTGCCCCCGTTTAACTAAACCTTCGGCCAGGTTTCCGACCACGGCGCCGGTGCCTCCGGTGGAAAAAGGATCGGAGCGTTCCCATAATTTTGAAATAATCGCTATTTTCATAATATAAAAAATCTACCAAACGATATCGCCCTTAAGATAATGATAGGTTAACAAAAAAGTGGCGGCGTTCCAGGACTGGCCGTGCATCCCCATCGGTTTGCCGGTCTTACCATGAAACCATTCGTTGAATTGCCAATTATTGATCCTGTTGGCATCGGCTAAACGCGCCAATTCTTTACGGGCAAGATCGAGGTGGCCGGTTTTGCGCAAAGCCATGACGTAAAAAGCGCCGATAAACGGCCAGATACCGCCGTTATGGTAATTATACGGCTTATTTTCTTCGTCCATATACGGCCTCCAGTCATAATCCTTCTGTTCGATAGGCGGGAATAAGACGATAGCCGGATATTTCCGGCTTATCTTATTGTTCCTTAACCAGCGGATAATGGCCTTAGCTCTGGCTGGAGAAGCAACGCCGAATAGTATGGCGAGCGCATTAGCATAAACGTCGCAACGGTCGGAAGCGCTTTTATGGCCGATATAATTCAGATAATAAGGCACGTTATCTGTCAATTTTTTCATGATCCGAAGCTCAAGCAAACGATGAAAACGATCCTGGCTGAAAAACAGGGAACGCTTGGTGCTGGCCTCGTGCGGCCGGAAAAGCGCGTTAAGTCCGTCCGAAGCTAATTTTCTTTCCCGATCAAAACCAAAGCGCTCCAAGGCCCGGTACCAAAGGACATTAGTATAAAGCGTCCGCCCGTTCGCGGGCATATTATCGGCCCAATCGCACGCTTCGCCCTGCTCCAAAAGACCGTCAGCGTTAGTATCTTGGTAAAAAAGCCAGATCAAGGCTTTCTTAATATTGGCGGACAGTCCCGATTTTAACGCTTTGTCTCCGGCATGGCGATCGTAAAAATCGATAGCTATAAGCCACCACAGCGTCGAATCGATGCTGCCGAGAAAATAAAAAAATTTTTTATCTTTGGCCGGATCAACCGATGAGGGAATTTGTCCTGATTTCGTCTGGTACCGGGCCAAGGTCAGAAGATTCGTCCGGGCGATTTCCAGCAGTTTTTTATCTCCGGAGGCGACCATCCCCAAAACACAGATGCTCGCGTCCCGGCCGAAAATATTGGTATAAAGATTGTGCTTGGCCTTATCCGTCGGTAACGCGGCCGCGGTACCGTACTTGTGCGAATTCCTTAATAACAATTCCACTGATTTGCCGTAGCACTTTTCGATTAAGCGATCTTCGGAGATTATCATAATTTAAGAAATAATTCACTGATACTCTTTATTATACCATAAAAAATGAAAAAATCGTGAATTTTCATCCACGATCCGTTCGTCCCGCCTCTAATCCGGCTTATCCGATGATCTTATCGACTTTACGCAGGTATTTGACGTCGATCTTGAAGTATTCCCATGATTTCTGCAGCCTGTACCCCTTGCCTTCCATGCGGTGGAAATCGGAACCGCCGGTCGTGATAAGATTGAATTCGCGCGCCAGTCTTTGGATTAACATTATGGAATTGTAAGAATGGTGCGGCGACATAAGCTCGATGCCGTCCATGCCCTCGCTCTTAAGGCTTGCCAGAAAATCACGATCGATATGGCCGCCTTTGGCTGGATGGCACAAAATCAATTGACCGCCGATTTTTTTTCTTAAACCAATGACCCGTTCGAAGTCGATCAGGCTGTTTTTCAATACTCCGATGTTCTTGTCCTGAAAATACCTGGAGATAATCTCGCCTTCGCCGGGAAAATCGGTTTTTAATTCCCTTTTCATCCTGCTTAAATTCTTATGGTCGGCGCAAATAGCGTCGACGATATGGTTTATCGGCACGTAATGATTATGCCTGTCGAGTATTTTATCTATATTTATCCTGAATCCGGGCATTTTAGAGAGCATGACCCGGGCGTAACGGCGCCTTCTTTCCTGACTTTGGCGCAGCATATCGTGCAGTTCCGGATCGGTTTCATCGAAATTGTACCACAGGATATTGAATCGGCGGCCGTGGAACTTGCAATAAAGCTCGAGTCCCTTAACCGGTTTTATGCCGTAACGACGGCAGGCATTGACGAATTCATGCACTCCTCCCACGGTATTGTGATCGGTCAAAGCGGCAACCTTAACGCCTTGGCGGCGCATGAATTCGGCTAACTGCGTGGGCGTAAAATAGCCGTCGGAATAAGTGGAATGGATCTGGAGATCGATAAACATATATTTTTATTTTATTCTTCTGTTTTCGGATAACGCGCGGGAACATTTTCTTTTGCGCTGGCCAGCCATGTCTTTATCTTGTCGACGATCGCTTCCGCTCTTTCCGGTTCAGCCTTGTCCTTGATCAGAAAAAAGGTGGCCGTGCGCATGGAGGTCCAATAATAATAAAGCTCTATTCTTTTCCGGATATCTTCGTTCAATTTCCGACGCGGAGAATTTTTAAAATATCTGTCCAGAAAAATATCCTTTATCCTGGCGGCATAAGTCTGGTCTTCGATCTTCCGGCTGCTCATATATTCAAGCTGCTGGGTAAAGGCGCCGATATCGCGCGCGAAGTCGCCCAGGCAAAGATCGGTAAAATCAATAACCGCGATCTTCTTACTGCCCATCTTGATGATATTTTCCGGATGCGCGTCGCCGTGTATGAGCCAGCGGCGGTCGGTCGACTTAAAAAATGATTTTTCGCGGTTATCGAATATCCTATAGGCCTTGGTAAAAACATCTTCGTATTGGGGGAAATTTTCCTTGACGCGCCAGAGAATATGGCGGACGCCGGGATAGACGGTGGCGATCCGGCTGTTTTCCTCGTTAAAATTGCGCGCTTTGCCGGTCGGAAGGTTATGAAGCTTGACGAACCAAAGGGCGGTCTTGGAAACGATCGTCTCGATCTCGTTGAATTTTTTTTCTTTTATGTACTGGTAAAGATTCTTTCCTTCCACGCCGCGATAAAAGGTCCCGCGGAAATCATCGGAATAAAACAGGGGATGAGGAATTGTCAGATAACCCCGGCCGAAGTCATGCCCCCATAAAAACTCCAGGCTTTCAAAAACATTCTTTCTTGGTTCGCTCGAATGGGCAGAACAGATAATCGGCAGTTTTTTTCTTTTACCGTCCTTGGTCAAAAAGGTCGTCTTAAATTCAACCACAACATGATAGGTGTTTTCCCAGATCAATTTTTTATAAGGCTGTATTTTAACCCTTTTTATATCCAAAAAATCCGGATACATGGGTAATACTTTTTCTTTTAACAATCCGATAACGTATTTTTCGTCAAAAAGGGGAAGGATTTTGTTCATATATTTTTAGACTTTAGAGATAGGCTTCAAGATATCAGGAATGAATGTTATGTTTTCTTCCAATAATATATCCAGTGCCTTTCCCAGATCATTTTTTTGATGGCGATATAGAGTTTCTCCGCTTTTATTTTCGTTTCCCGGCTGTTTTCGTCTTCCAGTGTGCGGATCGATCGTATTAGTTCGTTGGTGCCCCGCTCGATCTCATCCGGGCTCCAGGAGAGAGGGCTTAAAAGGCGGAAATCCTTGGCACTGGCCCACCAGAAAGTGCAGCTGGCCAGGCCGCGCGACAAATGCCACCGGGCCCAGTGATAATTTTTATCATGCCTGAAGCTTTCAACCGTTTCATAGGCCATCGCCGCCAATCCCCAAAGTTTTTTATGGACCGTATTGGTTTTTTCCTGCCAGAGATTGAAAGGCTCGCCTTTGGCCAGTTCTTTCTCGCTCGTCTCCCAGCTGTGAAGCGGAGGCGATATGGTTTCCGTTTTCGGATGGGACGCTATAAATCCGGAAAAAGTCTCCGTAATTATGTCTTTGTGGCGCAAAAGTTTTTCGAAAACGCCGGTCTGATCGATATAGCGGAGTCCGTAAAGTTCGCCGTCGGTCGCCGTAGTTATAATATCGGTTTCCTGATCGCCGAAAGTTTTGCGGTCGCCGGCGAGAATTCCCGTGATCGTTTCCGGCACGTAGCTGTTCGATAGTTTACGGTTCCTGACCACAACCTTTAGCCCGGTCGCTTTATCCAGATAAACCCTGCTCGTATCAACCTTGCCCAAGGCGCCGTTAACCGCCAGTTCGTCCAGGACAAGCCATTTATAACCCAGGCGCTTAACCAGCTTAGCGACCGCGGGGCTATAAGCCATCTCGGGGAGAAAAAATCCCCGCGGTTTGAAATCAGGACCGAAATTTTCCTTTAACAGATTTTCATTTTCTTTTACCTGCCTCTCCGCTTCCAGAAGCGGTATAAGCGGCATTATCGGATGGTAGCAGGCGGTACCGGTAAGCTCAAGCTGACCGCGCTTAATAAGCTTGCCGATCCTGACGATCAGATCGCCATATCCCAGGTCTTTCCAGCGTATGAACAGCGAACCGCTGATATTAACGGTGAATTTAATCGCTGGATTTTCCTCAAGGGCGCGGATGATCCTCTTATAACTCATCTCGGTCGCCTCTTTGATTATATGCTCGTCCGTATTAACGGGCTGGTAAAGGTGCAGAAAATTCAACCAGGTAAGTTTAATGTTTTTATGTGCCATAAACTATTCAAAAATTATAAACCGATCACGGAATTGTTTAAATTATTTTTTGTTCTTTTTATTGTTATTAATCCTCATCGCCTTCTGGTATAGCGCGATATATTTTTGAGCCGGTATTTTCCAGCTGTTAGACTCCTGCATTACCCGGACCATGAGATCGCGCCAGGCTTTCCTGTTCTTATAGTGTTCCAGGGCCCGGATGATCGCTCCGAACAGGGAGAAAGCGTCAAAATCGTTAAAGCTGAAGCCGGTGCCTTCGCCCGTAAAATTATCGAAATTCGTTACCGTATCGGTAAGGCCGCCCACCCTCCTTACTACCGGAATACAGCCGTAACGCATGGCGATCAATTGGTTTATACCGCAAGGTTCGTGATGGGAGGGAAGCAGGAAAATGTCGGCGGCGGCGTAGATCATGGTTTCCAGCTTCTGGTTGTCGTTAAAAGGAAGCCATACTATTTTATTCTTATACTTATTATGATATTTTTTAAGCGCCTGGATATACTGCTTGTCCCCGTCCCCCATAATAACTATTTCCAGGCCAAGCTCTAAGAGAGGTTCCAGTATCTGGCATACGAGCTCAAAACCCTTTTGGAAGGTAACCCTGGAGGTAAGGCCGATTATCGGCATTTCCCGATCGACGGTTAATTTAAGCTTCTTTTGCAGATATTCCTTATTGAGCTTCTTGCGCCTGACCGTCCGATAATCGTAATTTTTGAAAAGTCCCGGGTCGTTATAGGGATTATAAGATTTATAATCGATGCCGTTAACGATGCCGAAAAGCCGATCTTCACGGTTCTTGAGTATTCGATGCAGGTCCTGGCCGAAATTCGGGGTCATGATCTCCTCGCGGTATTGTTCGCTGACCGTACTGATCGCGTCCGCCGAGAGAATCGCCCGTTTCGCGAAATTTATGTATTCGAGACTTTTGTCCTCAAGGTGCGGCAGGCGCGACCGGCCGTAATCCTTTTTCTTGAGCGGCACCTCCCACCAGTTCATTCCCATCTGGAAAACCAGATTATGGATCGTAAAAATCGATTTGGCGTTTTCCAGGGTTTTGGAGTACTGGAATTTAGTCTTTAAATAATAAGGGACAAGCCCGGTCTGGCGGTCGTGGCAATGGACGATATGGGCTTTATATTTCAAAAGGGAAATAAGTTTCAGGGCGGCCACGTCAAAAACCATCCAACGGGCGTTTTCATGGGTGGACCCGTAAAGGGATTTACGCCTGGAAAAATATTTTTTGTTTTCGATGAAATACACGGGTAAACCCGGCATCAGATATCCTCGCCAGTAATTGACCGGCACAATGTCCTTCGAATTTATGTATAAATCAACGTTTTCGTAAACTAATTCCAGGTTATGAGCCGCCTTGTCGATTACCATGCCGTAAAGCGGGGTGATAACCAGTACGTCTTGCCCCAATCTTTTTAAAGACTTTGGCAAGCTCCGGGAAACGTCGGCCAATCCGCCCGTTTTCGAAAAAGGGGAAACCTCGGAAGAGATAAAAACTATTTTTAATTTTTTAACCATAAGGCGTCGTTATGAATTCCGAATTATAGATTACGTGAAGTATTGGCCGCGCAAATCGCTATAGCCAAAGCATCCGCCGCGTCATCCGGTTGGGGCAATTCCGGCAAATTTAGCAGAAGTTTTACCATCCTCTGCACCTGAAGCTTAGCGGCCTGTCCGTAAGTTGACACGGCCTGCTTTACCTGAAGAGGGGTGAATTCCATGACCGGTAGATTACTTTGTCTGGCGGTCAAAAGTATGACGCCGCGCGCCTGTCCGACCACAAGGGCGGTTTTTACGTTCTTGCAAAAATAAAGCTGTTCCACGGCAACCAGTGCCGGCGAATATTTTTTTATAAGCCCGCGTAATTCCCGGTTAATGATATCCAGGCGATCCGGTAATTCGGTTTTGGCCGCTGTCTTGATGGTGCCGTAATCCAGACACAAAAACCCGCCACGATCTTTCTTTATGACCCCGAAACCGGTATCAGCTATGCCGGGGTCGATACCGAGAATAATATCAGCGGTCGAAATCCTGTTTAGCTTATGGCAGTTTTTATGTTTATTCATGGTGGCTACCGGATATTGGATATTAGATATTAAAAATGCTTTTTTGTTATCCCGCGCGGGCCGAAACCGAAAAAACGGTAATATATAGCAAGGACGACTTACCCCTGTAGCATAATATCCGATATCTAATATCCAATATCAACGAACAAGACTAAACGCGATAAATCGTGATGCCAATACACGACTCGATATCCCTTTAAACGTTGGATATATTATGATAATAATCCGAAACATCCTCGTTGTCCTCAAGCTCATCGATGAAATTTTCGATCTTCTCTTTGTCTTCAGGACTGACCGTAATTTCTTCCTTGGGTAAATACTCGGCTTCGGCGGAAGCGACGGTAATATTTTTTTCTTCGAAAAATTTATTTACCCTCTGCAGATCTTCCGGTTTGGTAACCACGGTAACACCCTCTTCTTCCTTTCTTATATCTTGGGCGCCAGCATCGATCAACTCCAGCTCCAGTCCGTCCCAATCGAGATTTTTAGCCCTTGTCTCTTCGTTATCGATGCGAACGACGCCGGCGAGCTCGAAGCTCCACATTACCGCCCCCAAAGACCCTCCGTATTTAGTGAATAAATGACGGATATTGCCGGCACTGCGATTTTTATTATCGGTCAGGGATTTGACGATAAATTGCGATCCGGCCGGACCGAAGCCTTCATAAATAAGCTCTTCTATCTGCGCGCCCCCCAATTCGCCGGTGCCGCGCTTGATCGCCCGTTCGATATTGTCTTTTGGCATGTTGACCCCCTTGGCCTTCTCCATGGCCATGCGCAAATTAAAATTACTTTCGGGATCGCCTCCCTTGCGGGCCGCCAGCGTAATAATATGCGCCACCCGGGTAAAAATCGCTCCCCGTTTGGCGTCAACGGCCTCTTTTCTCCTCTTGGTGGTTGCCCATTTGCTGTGTCCGGACATATATTTACCTTAATTATATTCTTAATAAAACAGACGACCTTAATTTTCTAATTTTTAAGTCGTCTTTTATCACCTCTGCTTATTAGTTTAACACAAAATCAGAGAAAAATCAATCTTTTTTACGCGGTTTTTATTACTATGCGTCTTATCTGTTTTTAAATTGACAAAATATAAAAAGTAATGTAAAATATATTAGTAATTTTTATTATTCCGGAAATTAGGATAAATTAAAAACATGCCGGTGTTAGCTTACAACAAAAGAGCGAAATTCGATTATGAAATTACCGATACCTACGAGGCTGGAGTGGTTTTGCGCGGTCACGAGGTTAAATCGGTAAAAACCGGGCATGTAAGCCTAAAGGGCGCCTTCGTTACCGTAAAAAGCGCCGGCGAACGTTTACCGGTCCTTTACCTCACTAACGCGCACATTCCCTTATACAAAAAAGCGAGCACGGTCAAAAACCACGAACCCGAGCGTCCACGAAAATTACTGCTGCACAAAAAAGAAATAGACCATCTGATCGGAAAAAGGCGCGAACAGGGTCTGACGCTCGTGCCCATGAAATTGTACACCAAACATAATCTGATCAAGCTTGAATTCGGCGTCGGCCGGGGAAAAAAGAAATACGACAAACGGGCAGACATAAAAAAACGTGAAATGGATCGCAAGATAAGGTCTTTGACAAAAGAAAGATAAAATCCTATATTCTACATTCGTAATGTGATAGGGGATGCAGGGCTTCGATAGTAAGTTTACCTGCTGGCATTCGGGGCGCGCATTCAGGTAACGCGTAAAATTTCCTGAAACCAATAAGTGCAAAAAATGTACTAGCTAAGACTCGGCTCGCTTTCAGCATGCCGGTCTTTGCTCCCGTCGCCGCCTAACGGCCGCGACCATCGGTCCGGAGACGCCTAATAACCGTCAACCGGTGTCATATCAATTAGGCTAGCTCCTTAGGTCGTTTTCGCCTTTGAAGTGAAACTCAAGAAAACTAGTCCGCCGCGATTTTGTCCGGTTTTGACAAGGCGGGCGAATCCCTAAACCGGACTACCTTCGTAAAATTGCCGACAGATGCTTATTACACGCGGGTTCAACTCCCGCCATCTCCACTTCGACTCGCTTCGCTCGCTCAGTGCAGGCACTTTGTGCTAAAAAATTTGATTGCTTAACAAACAATACAATTCAAAGCGAGCGAGGCGAAGTGGCCCCGAGCGAGCGATAGCGAGCCGAGGGGCTATTTACCTTTTTAACTTTCCTCCTCGCTCAGTGCAGGCACTTTGTGCTAAAAAATTTGATTGCTTAACAAACAATACTATTCAAAGCGAGCGAGGCGAAGTGGCCCCGAGCGAGCGATAGCGAACCGAGGGGCTATTTACCTTTTTAACTTTCCTCCTCGCTCAGTGCAGGCACTTCGACTTTAAGCAGCCAATCGAGGTGGCCCCGAGCGAGCGATAGCGAACCGAAGGGCTATTTTTTATTTTATGTATTACGCTTATATCCTTTGCTGTTCCGATAATTCATTTTACACGGGCCATTCGAAGGCGCTTAAACAACGACACAAGCAACATTGCCGCGGAGAAGTGCAAGCAACAAAAAATAAGCGCCCTGTTAAATTAATCTATTATGAAAAATTCCCAGCCAAACAAGAAGCGATGAGCCGGGAGAAGCAAATCAAAGGCTGGTCCAGAATAAAAAAATATAATCTCGTTAAATACGGACATCCGACCAAAATAGAAAAACATAAAATCTAAACAAAAGCGACCGCGAAGCGGTTGTTTTTGTTTTAGTATATTGGCTATGGAGTCCGGGAACGGCTCACAAAAAGGCTATTACCGGTCGGATCACGTTCCATAAAATTCATTTTCTACTAGTAAGCCGTAATTAAGTCCATAGCCAAATTCAAACAGCGGATCTTCCCCCTTCTCTTTTACGGCCTCCATCGATTTCGGCCAAGCTAAAGGCAGCTTGCCTTTAAAATCATACTTACCGGAAAGAACTTCCGCTATCCCATCTCCCTCCGAACCGGGAAGCCAGGCCATGACCACGGCATCGGCCTGATTTATCACATCGGAGATTATGAGCGGTCGTCCGGCCAATACCAATAAAACCGTCTTTTTACTGTGCTTTTTGACCGATTCGATCACTTTGCGGTCCGATTCGGACAGCCCAAGATTCTCGGTGTCGCCAGCGCCTTCCGCGTATGGCTTCTCCGAGATAACGGCGATGCCGATATCAGCCTTTTCGGGGATAATAAAATCTCCCTCCGCCTCAAAAGTAATATCGCAGTCGGGTAGCTCTCTTCTTAGTCCCTCCAGAATGCTCGTGCCGCCGGGTATCTTCCCTTCCCGGCCCTGCCATTCTATGGTCCAACCTCCGCTTTGCAGACCCACGTCATCTCCGCCCCTTCCCGCGAGAATCACGCTTTTTCCTTTTGTTATCGGTAAAACGCCTTCATTCTTAAGTAATACCAATGATTCTCTGACAGCTCGCCTGGCAACATTACGATGTTCCGGATTTCCCAGAACGTCGGGATCGGGATGCTTCGTGATCGAAACATTAAATAAGCCGATCGATTTTTTCGCGCGCAATATCCTTTCCACCGCATCATTAATCCTTGATTCGGGAATATCTCCGCTATTTACGGCTCGTACCACGTTATCGATGAATTCTCCGTAATTTTCCGGAACCATGACCATGTCTATTCCGGCATTGATCGCCTCGACCGTATTGCGGTAATCATTGTCTGAAATCTGGTCAATCGCCCCCCAATCCGAAACCAGAAAACCTTTAAAGTTCAAATGCTCTTTTAAAATATTGGTCAAAAGGCGTTTATTGGCGCTTATTTTTACGCCTTGCCAGGAAGAACGGGAAACCATAATACTCATAGCTCCGCTATTAACGGCTTTTTCGAACGGCTCAAGACTATCTCCTAACAATTCTTCTTCGCTCAGGGTTATCGCTCCCTGGTCCAGGAGATAGTCTTTCGAAGAGCCCCATTCCTCAAAACCTTCCCCCAAATAATGCTTAGGTGTAGCCAGGACGCCCGCTTCATTCAAACCAAGAATATAGTGTCTCCCCAACTCGGAAACCAGCGCCTGGTCATTGCCGAAAGATTCATAAACCCGGCCCCACCGCATGTCCCGAGGCAAGGATAACACCGGCGCAAAATTCCAATTAGCCCCTGTTCCGAGCATCTCTTGTGCGGTAATAAACGCTGTTTCCCTGACAAGTTCCGAGCTTCGGGACGCTCCCAGTCCGATATTGTGAGGAAAGATCACGGCTCCTTCAACGTTATTATGACCATGTACCGCATCGACCCCGTAAAAAAGAGGTATACCGGTTCTGGACGCCAAAGCTTCCTTTTGGAAAGAATTGATCATCAGTCGCCAGGACTCGGGTGTATTCGGCACGGGGTAGCCTCCGCCGCCGCTCAATATGCCTCCGATCCCCTTTTTGCCGATATCATTTTTGTCTTTTATCGCATATTCAGCCACGAGGGTCATCTGTCCCGCTTTTTCCTCCAAACTCATGGAAGTGAGAATATCTCCGATGTTTTCTTCGTCCGATCCCTTGGAATAGGTTCCGGGAGGCTTTGATTTGCCTAAACCCAGCCACATAAAAAACAAAAACAAAATTAGGATAAAAATCATTATTTCGACTTTCATAATAAAAATACCGCTCTTTGATTTAGCTTAGCTTAACTTTATCCTAGATTGTTTAAATTTAAATTATAGTTTGATTATAAAATCGTAAACAGCCTTTTTTAAAAAATCCAAAAATGGTAAAATTAAACTGTAAACTTCAAACAATGAAACTTTTGAATCAAAAATTGATCTGGGGTTTGTTTATTATTTCCGTCGGATTCACGGTTATCGGAAACGCTTTCGACGCCGGATTGGGATCGGTCGCGGGCAAACCGCTCTTGCTCCTAAACTATGTTCTGCCCTTTTTAGCCGTTTACGCGCACGCTTTATACGTTTTGGGGACGGGCAGGAGCTTGTTTTTCCTGGGGTTATCGTTTTTTACCGGACTGTCATTCGAGATGATCGGCGTGAATTTCGGAACCGCCTTCGGCAGCTTTTACAGCTATGCCATGCCCGGCCCGTCTTTAGCGGGAGTGCCGTTGGTCATTCCGCTCTTCTGGTTCGTTTTTATCTACACCGTCTATGGGTCGGTAAACGCTTTTATCCGGATAAAAGGCGGAACGCTTCCCGTCCGGGGGACCGGCGGCTTCGGGTTCCTCTCCGCTCTCGTTCTCCTGGACGCTTTTTTGGTGACCGCGATCGATCTTGTTATGGAACCGGTCATGGTCGGCTGGGAAAAATGGACATGGACCGGGACCGGACCGTATTTCGGCATCCCGACGGAAAATTTTCTGGGTTGGTTTCTGGTGGCCCTGATCGTTTCCGGGATTTACCGCGCCTTCGAATACTATAAACCCGGAAACGAGCCGGACAGGACGGACCGCGCGACCTATATTCCTCTCATGGGACTTATTTCGATCTACGCGTCTTTTACGCTTTACGCGTTCATGGTCCCGATATTTTCCTTGGGCCTGATCTCGGCTTTTGTATATCTGCCGCTGATATTTTTTCTTTTGAACGCCGCCGGCAATGCTTTAAAAAAACAAGCTCCCGTGATAATAAAAACGGACCGATAATTCATTTATTCCCGAAAACATGTTAAAATAAGATTATGGATTACCGCGAGCTCGTGAACTTGGGTTTAAGCGAAAAAGAGGCTAAAGTATATTTAGCCGCTTTGGAATTGGGAAAATCGCCCGTATCCCCCATAGCTCAAAAAGCGCAGGTAAACCGGGCTACGACCTATGTCATAATCGAGGGTCTTATGCAAAAAGGATTGATGACCGTTTCAGAAGAAGAGAAAATACAATGTTTCGCGGCCGAATCGCCGGACAAGCTCGGGCTTTTATTCCGTGAACGGGAGATGGCGATCGCACGCCAGCGGGAGTATCTCGAGAAGCTTCTTCCTCAATTGCGCTCGCTCGACAATACGAGCAAAGATAAACCGGTGGTCAAATACTATTCCGGACGGAGCGGCGTTATCGCAATGGTCGAAAGCCTTCTGGACGATATCAAGGATACTACCGTCAAAATGGCCTTTTCGGTGGACGCGGTCGAAAATTTCTTCACGCCGGAAGAGAGTTCGCGCTGGCGGAAAAAAAGGCTGCAAAAAAATATTACCACCAAGGTGATATACACCATGAAAAAGGGGAAACTGTCCGAAGTGGAAAAAAGCCGCGACCGGAAAGTGCCGTTGGAAAAATACCCGATAAAAAGCGATATCGCGATTTACGGCGATAAAGTCAGGATAGCTTCTTTGGGCGGACGCCTTATGGGTATAGTGATCGAGGACCGGGAGATCGCCGATACTTTTCGGGCCATCCTGGATCTCGCCTGGGAAGGGGCGGAAAAATACCGGGAATAAGCCGATATCTTCCATATTTAAAATCCCGCTTTAGGGCGGGATATTTTTATTGAAAGAACCTGCAGATAATTCGCGCTTGCCTGGGTACTTCCGGCGGAATTATCACTAAAGTCACTTTATCGAAATTAGCCTGCGTTCTGCCGTTCAGCCTGATCTCTAAGGGCATGCCTTGATACAGGCTTAACTCCGAAGCAGTGTAAACCGCGCGCGATAGCGAAAATTTTCCCGGCGTAATATCCAGAGAAGATTCGGAGACGAGAATATTGTCGCCGGCGCATAATTCGACCGAATAATTTCCGCAGGGATGGTCAGTCCTTTTGCCCACGTAAACTTCGAGGACATAGGTAAAACCCGCGGCCAGCTTCTCTTTTAAAACCTGTCTTATTGATCCGCCGTTTGTCCAGGCAACATTATGCCCGTCCGGAACTCCCCCGGGGTAGATGAATATATCGGGCCGGAACGTCCCCGCGAGTCGCGGTCCGACTACCCTCCAGCCGGATATGATATTATTGACCCAGGTTCCGCCCTGGCCCATTATCCAGTTCTGTCCGGGCTTATCCTCCTCAAATGAAGGGTTATCGACGCGGGCTTCATAAATACCTTCTTTCGTTATTTCTTTTCGCTTGTCTTCCATTTATCCGTCTCCCTTGCAGCGAATATCATGAGTCACTTCTAAAAAAACCTTTACAATAAAATTATGTCTTAAAAATATTAAAAAACGCTTAAATAACGCGGACGACTTTCGATTTTTTTATAATAAAACGGCCCCGGATCTTTCCGGGGCCTTGATGTTATGGCGCGGCTATTTTATCATTTGTTCCTCTTTTCGGTTTAAGGTGCGATGCTTTTGCGGATACTCTTCCGCGGTCTTGGCCGACAATCTTAGATTAATTTACCGATTCATCTTTTTATTCTCCTTTCTTTTCGGCTTTACGCGGCCGGCTCTTTCCCTTACTGGGGTCCCCCGGTTCGAAAACCGGGGGCAATGCCCCTTCAGGGTTTTTTAGCGGCCCATGGTAAGCCTCCTGATTTTTGTTGGCGTTTAAAAAAATATTTATGGGTAACACGTAAATGAATCTTAGCGTATTTTAGTAATTCTGTCAATAGCTGCTGACAAAATTTAAAATGTGAGTCTGAATTATGTTTTTTATAGGGCATTTTAACTAAAAACAAAAGTTAAAATAAATAAACAAATAAAAATAACATAATAATCAATTTTTTAGTTGTATATAATCAACAAATATTTTAGTTTATTTTTATTTAAAATAGGCTAAAAAATATATATATTTTAATATTTTGTCAAAGACTATTGACAATATTTTTTAACCATGCTAAGCTGGACTTAGATCGTTAATAAAACCAATAACAAAAGCCGGGAGAGAAGCTCATGAAATTTACAAAAAAAGAATTAAAGCCGCTCGAAGGTTGCCGGGGATGCGCAAAAAAATGCCAATGGAACGGGCCCGTCGCCCCCAAAGATTCGGCCCAAAATAAGGACGTTAAATTTTATCCCTGCCACTCGCGAAACAATCCCGGCCAGAAGTAGTCAAATTTTTTTACCACCCCCAAAAGGAGGATCAGATGGCTAAACCGAAAAAAGAAGGCAAAAAAAACCGCAAGATCGGGCGCGCCGCCCGTAAACCGGCTCATACGAGCTATACCCGCGAACGCCGCTGGGAGACGAACAAGGAGCGCCGGATGGCTCGCCAGGCCAAGTTCGAGGCCAAAAAAGAGGCCGAAACCCAATCTGCCGCCCAAGCCGGAAAAATTCCGGCCTAGCCCTTATCGATCAATCCGGGGAGCCTAACCGCTCCCCTATTTTTTTTAAGGATCTTTTCGGATAACGACTTCAGACCTAGGCCGTTTTTAAATTTTAATTTTAACTTAATTTTATTGTCATACTATAAAACATAAAATAATTATTTAACTTAACATATGGAAATTTTAATATCGTGGGCAATCTCAGCGCTGATTATATTGGCGGCGGGCTATTTACTTCCCGGCATAAAGATATCCGGATTTTTCTCGGCATTACTGGTGGCGTTGGTTTTGGGCATAATCAATGCGTTTATAAAGCCGCTTTTATTGCTCCTAACATTGCCGATAAACATCCTGACGCTTGGTTTGTTTACCCTGGTAATAAACGCCCTCTTGGTCATGCTTGTGGCCGCGATCGTTCCCGGTTTCCAAGTAAAAAATTTCTGGTGGGCGCTTTTATTCAGCGTGTGTTTATGGGCGGCCAATTGGCTTATGTCCCGTGTTTTTACTTAAATCGAATGCCGGCTATAACGATAAAACGCGTTTACGAAGAACCGTCCGAAAAGGACGGTTTGCGGATTTTAGTCGACCGGCTTTGGCCTCGCGGATTGAATAAAGAAAAAGCGACCATTGATCTTTGGCTTAAAGATATCGCCCCCAGCGAAGATCTGAGAAAATGGTTCGGACACGATCCCGGCAAATGGGCCGAATTCAAAAAAAGATACGGGCAGGAGCTCCGGGGGAATCGATCGGCTTTAGAGGCGCTGAAGATAATTGTCCGGGAAAATCACCGGGTCTGCCTGCTTTACGCGGCCAAAGACGAAAAGCACAATAACGCTGCCGTTTTATTAAAATACTTAAAATAATAACCCGATAAATTCAAGGAGGAAACCGTCTTTTTTTAAGGGCGGTTTTATTTGCCAATAAGGATGTATGTTGTTAAAATGAAAATAATATGGATAAATCGATCATCATCATTCTTATCGCCCTGGCCGGACCCCTCTTGGGCGCCGTACTCGGCATCTGCGGGCGTTACAAGGAAAAGCAGGTATATTATCTTCTAAGTTTCGCCGCCGGTGTAATGGCGTTTATTTCGATTTTCGAGCTTTTACCTGAAAGCCTTATTCATGGTTACGTTTTTCACTCTGTCCTGGGCTTGCTTTCGGGCGGTCTCGTCATGCACGTCTTAAATATCGTTTTACCGCATTTCCATCACCCGGAATGCGGCCAAAACAAGCTTAAACGCGCGACTTTATTCGTTTTTTTAGGGATTGCCATCCATAATCTGCCGGAAGGCGCGGCTATCGGCATTGGAGCGTTCGCTGATTTAAAATTTTCCCTGGTTATCGCGCTGGCTATAGCGCTTCACGATATCCCCGAAGCTATTTGCGTCGCCGCGCCGCTCTATTCCGTTACCGGAAAAAAATGGAAATCTTTTTTTCTGGCGCTCTTGGCGGCCGTCCCCACGATTCTGGGATTTTTATTGACTTATTATTTCCTGGGAGATATCTCTTTAAAGACTTTAAGCCTCGTCATAAGTTTTACAGCCGGCGTTATGCTCTATATTTCTTTCTTCGAAATAATTCCCGTCGTACTTGAAGGCCGCCTGGGAAAAAAATATGCCGGCGCCTGCTTTATGGCCGGTGTTTTACTGGTCTTCATTTTAGAGAAGATACTCGACTTGAATTAAGACCGTAATCATATGAAAAACGCGATAGCGATAATAACGCTTCTCTTTCTCTTCTGCCCGTATGTTTCCCGCGCGCAGGAAACGCCCGAAAAAGACGAAATTTTTCAGGCGCGGATAATCGCCGTGATCGCGGAGGAAGAAAAAACCGCCGATGACGGCAGTAAGTTCATCCAGCAGCATCTTAAATTGATCGGCCTTGAGGGCAGATACGACGACAAAGAATTCGAATTTAACGGTATCGGCGATATCGATGTTCTAAGTAAACACGTCTTCGCGCCGGGCGACAAAGTAACTGTGGCGGCCAGCTACGGAGAAGGAAGCGAAGTTAATTTTTATATAGTGGATTTTGTCCGCTCGGAATCCCTCTGGCTGCTCGCCGCCCTTTTTTTGGCGGCTTTGCTCGCGATCGGCCGATTTAAAGGCTTTCGATCCCTTATAGCCTTGACCATCACCTTTCTGATCATATTGAAATACATGATCCCGCAGATACTCTCCGGCACCGACCCTCTTTTAGTTACGGCGATCGGGTCCGTCCTGATACTCTTCTCTATAATATATATTACCGAGGGTTTTTGCTCCCGGGCGAACATATCGATATTAAGCATATTTTTAAGCCTGATATTAACGGTGGTCCTGGCGAATATCTTCGTCGGATTAACGAAGCTTACGGGCGTAACCAGCGAAGACGTCCTTTTCCTGTCGGATATCGGGGGCGCGTCCCTGAATCTGCAGGGGCTTCTTTTGGCCGGGATCATCATCGGCACTCTCGGGGTTCTGGATGATATCGTAATTTCCCAGGTGGCTACGGTCGAACAGATAATCAGGGCTAATCCCGGTTTAACCAAAAAAGAATTATTCGGCAAGGCCTATGACGTGGGCACGTCCCATATCGCCTCTATGACCAACACCCTTTTTCTCGCTTACGCCGGCGCCTCATTGCCCCTTCTTGTTCTCTTCGCGTCCGGGGCAAGCGCCTTCACGGGCTGGGCGCAAGCCGTAAACACCGAACTCATCGCCACGGAGATCGTCCGGACGCTGGCGGGAAGCATCGGCCTCGTCTTGGCGGTTCCGATCTCCACCTATATCGCGGTTCTGTGGCATAAAAGAACCGGGATGCGTTAATTCTTGCATTTTTTTTAATACTTTGCTAATATAATTTTGAAACAAAAAATGATATTGCGTGAATATTTTTTAATACTCGAAGAAATCCACCGGCGAAGCTGGTCGTCCACGGTTTCAAGTTGCGGACGAAGTCAGATATGTTCATTTTAGGAATAAACGGATTCGAAATATATCGATAGTGGGTTTGCCCGTATGATCATTGTTGTTTGTCATTCCCGCGAAAGCGGGAATCCAGCCTGCCTGCCGGCAGGCAGGGGGTAGGCGGGATTAGCCATGCATTACGTATGTAATTGTCGGTACGGATTAATCCTGGATCCCCGATATCCGCCCCGGGCGGATTCGGGGATGACAAATTAACGTTTTGGAGAAGAGGACGAAGTCGGTGTGTAGCTTAACATATAATTCTGCCCGGATGGTGAAATGGTAGACACGAGAGACTTAACCATGCACCACGAAGGGTGCATGGTTACCCGGAACCCGACGTGGTTCCGGGTAAAATCTCCACTCGATATGTTTTATGTATTTCGTTTATATATTATTAATGAATAATAAAAAGCTGTACACGGGCTATACATCAAACATAAAAAGAAGGCTGAATGAACACAAACGAGGAGCGAATGAAACAACTAAAAAATATTTACCAATAAAACTGATATTCTGTGAAATATTTTTAAACAAAAAAGACGCCGAGAGAAGGGAAAAGTATTTTAAAACGAGTAAGGGAAAAAGCACTATAAAATTAATGTTACGGGAATATTTTCAAAAATAATTTTCTGCCCGGATGGTGAAATGGTAGACACGAGAGACTTAAAATCTCTTGGCCGCAAGGCCATGCCGGTTCAAGTCCGGCTCCGGGCACAAACAAAAGGCCGCGCCACAGCGCGGTCTTTTTGATTTAAGCTATGCTTTCGCAAATGCATGCAGTATGTAAAAAGCCTAAAAATATAACTGTTTTATTATCACAACGAAACATTGACAAATTTAGATAAAACTGTTATACTAATGAAATAAAAATTGCTTTAAATTTATAATCAATTTTTACTCAGGATCTTTGCTAACTTGCAGGCGAGTGTATTAATTATAACGCTTAATTGCGCTAACAGGATATTCAATGCGTTGCTCTTTAGAGACAAACCGCTAGTGCATGGGACGGCGCGAGTCAAAAAACAAAAACAAAGAAAGGAATCACGTTATGATCAGAGACATTTTTTCTTCTCTCTCGTCGTTCATAGACAAGTGTCTAGAGGTGCTACTCGTGTTTATCGCAGTTGGATTGCTGGGGCTGTTGATTTTCATCATGGTCGATTCCGTTGGGATAACTCCCACGAATACGACGACCACGGTAGTTGAGGTAAGACAGGTCGTTCCTGCTCACACTACAATACTTCTTCTTGGGGAGACCACCTTCCCACAGTATCACCCCGAATCCTATCGGCTATACTTTAAAATAGATGGGGAAAAAGTTTTTCTTACGGTTGGAAAAAAATTCTTCGCTGACGTCAAGGTCGGGGACATGATTGAGGTCGATTACGGGTTTGAAAGATTGAGCAAGTTACCCCAGCCGATAAAAATCAGGCTGGTAACCAGATAAGCTGGACAAATCTCAAGGCCCCAGTGGTAGCAGTTACTACGTGGGGCCTTTTTATTTTTACAATGAACCAAGAATTTGCCGCCAGTACTTTCCCGTTTTCGCAGGGAGACTTCCTTGCCCGGACTAATCCAAGTATTCCGCGATCTGAATTTCGAATGTCGATTGCCGATTGACGAATACAAAAACAGCGGCGCAAAAAATACGATCGATCGTGTATTCGCGCCGCTGTTTTTTTATTTCCAGATTTTTTTCAGTTTTTCGTTCAGACCGTATATTTCGCCGTCGCTTAGTCCGCCTTTGTTTTTGTCGTCATTATCGGCTTCGTCTATTTTTTCTTTTTTCCGGATGATCCGTTCCGCCCAATCGGTCGATCTTTCCAGGCGTACGCCATACCGAGTTTCACCCGCGGCCGCTTCCAGTCTTTGTCTCAATAAATTATCATCCGTAACCACGACTATCCCTCGTTCCGCGCCGGCGAAATCTCCGCTTATGAAGCTTCCGCGCACCATCTCGACGATCTTGTCGTCGGCCGAACGGTAAAAATCGTCTTTGGGAGAGTAAATGACGGTCAAATTGTGGTCGATCAAAATTTTATCGCCCATTTTGTCTGTACCGTCAAAAACCAGCGTGATATTAACGCCCCTGTCCCGGTTAAATTCACGGATCATATCAATCAGCTTTCTGTCAAAATCATCCTGCCCGAGCATCTTTAATTTACCGGCTAAATTGTTTGCATCAATAATGAAGTGCATATTTTATGCCCGCGAATTTTTGTAAGCTGAAAACCGCCAGTCGGCGGTTTTCATAAATTTTATTTAATATTTCTTATTCGTAATTCGAAATTCGACATTCTTAATTTACGATATTCCATTCCCTAAGCTTGTCTATGACCTTGCGGCTCGTGAGGACATTTAAAATATAGCTTCTGTATTCCGGGGTATCGAACCGGCCGGCCAGATCTTTGTGGTCCTTATATTGTTTTTTCATCTCCTCGACATTTTTTTCCACCTCCGAGGCCTCGACCCTGATCTTTTCCGCTTCGGCCACTTCGCGCACCAGCAGAGAGGTTTTTACGCGCTTGACCGCTTCCGGCAGAAGGTCGAGGGTAAGCTGTTCCTTGCTTTTGCCCAGGCTCGAAAGATAATCCTCGAACTTGCCGCCCCTCTCGGTAACGGTCTGCTCGAGTTCGGCAAGCATGGTGTTCGCTTCGTGTTCGATCAATACCTCCGGCATATCGCCGAAACGGGCTTTACCGACCAGTTTTTCAAGCATCTCTTTTTCGGCCGACTGCTCCGCTTCGCGCTTTTTCTGCTCTTCCAGACTCTTTTTTATGTTAGTCGTAAGCTCTTCCATGTTCTTAAGTCCGAAACCGGCCGCCAGCTCGTCGTTAAGTTCCGGCAATACGCGTTCGTAAACTTCATTGACCTTAGCCTTGAATTCGATCATCTTTCCGGCTAAATTTTTCATATGGTGGTCTTTCGGGTAAGGCAAGCTGAATTCGCGGGTCTCGCCCTTTTTCATGCCTAGAATCTTCTTGTCGAAACCGGGCACGACATAATTCTTGCCGATAACCACAGCCGCACCTTTGCCCTGGCCGCCCTCGACCGGCACTTTATCCAAAAACATATTGATGTCCGTGAGAACTTTGTCTCCGTCTTTTATTTCCCGGTCGACCAAAACCTCTTTTACCTTCATTTCCCGGATTTCGTTCATCATCCGGTCTGTTTCCTCCGCCTCGACAGTCGCTTTCTTCTGCTTGACCTTAAGGTCTTTATATTCTCCGAGCGTAACCGCCGGCAATATCGCGATAACGATCTTATAGACAAGAGGATTGCCGGGAGCGATCTTCGTGATATCGACCTTCGGACTTCCCACCGGTTGGCCCTTGACGTGCTCCCTGAATACCTTGTCGATGGTTTTATCAATCGCGATCCGACTGGCCTCCTCAAGGATCGTCATCTCCCCGATCTTCTTCTTTAATATTTCATAAGGCACGTTGCCCGGGCGGAAACCGTCGATCTTCACTTCCCGCGAGACCTTGGCCGCGCCTGCGAGGATATACGGTTTGAATTCGTCTACCGACAGTTCGACGGTCAGTTCCACCTGCGACTTCGGCAGTTCTTTTTTTTCTACATGCATACGTATAATGCGAATCTACGAATGATATGCGAATCCGCGAATATGCGAATCCGGCATACCAATTGTATTCCGTCAATTAGCTTGTATAGAATATCTTTTTGGCAATAACTTAAAACTATTTCTTATTCCGGTCAACCCACCATTGATCGTCCTTGTTTCCGAACCACCATTCGTCGGAATTGGTTTTGAGCGCTTCATCGGCCAATCTTACGGCCGAGGCGGTCTTCAGCCTTTTTACGACCGCTCCGATCCAGGTTTCGGCGCGCTTGTTGCCGATATCGATCTGTTCCTTCAGGGAAAGCAGGAATTCAAGCTGGTCGGCGTCATGCGCGATAATGGATTCCGGCGTTTTCTTCTCGTTATATTCCCGGATAAGATCCTTAAGCTCGCCGCCGAATTCCAGGGTCGCGGCTAGATCGTCCGTAGCCTTGTCTTCGTCGGTTCGGGCGTATTTCTGGTGGACATAATTAAGGTCGCTCGTCCGTGTTTCGGCCAGGTCGTGAAAAAGACAAAGCTTCATGGTCTTCGCGCTGTCGCAATTTTTTTCCAGGGCTGATAAAACATAACCGATGAACACTACCCGGTTGTTGTGCTCGGCTACCGATTGCCGGCCGCTTCCCAGGAAATGAAAACCGCTCCGGGGCGTTTTCGCCATCATTCCGGCCTCGAAAAGAAAATTAACAACGGATTTTAAATCTGGCATATCAAAGCGCTTTTTAAAGAAAGATGAATAATTATTCGTTATTTATCGAAAACCTCCGTGAACTTCGGCACGACCTGCTTCTTTCTCGACATGATGCCCGGTATGTAAACCTGGTTTTTATCGAGTTTCGCTCCCAGGGCTTTTTCCACTTCTTCGGTATTGTCCGCCGCGACCAGGAAAAGGGAGCCCTCTTTCATGATATCGGTAATAAAAAGTATCACGCCGCGATAGCCGTTCTTTGTTTTCATGTCTTCCAAAGCGGCCAGGAGCTCCTCTTTCCGCCCGTCGAATTCGCTAAGATCAACCGTCTCGATCTGGCCGAAGCCGAATTTACCGGCCTTGAATTCATAATCCTTAAAATCGTTCTTGATTATCCCTTCGGCGGTCATGTCGCCCACGCCCGCCTTTATTTTGAACATCTCAAGGCCGTATTTTCGCCAATCGTCGATTCCGGCGAGCGGCGCCAATTCGGCGATTATCCCCTTATCCTTTTCGGTGCAGGTCGGGGACTTAGTGATCACGGTATCGTCCAGTATCGCCGAGAGCATCAATCCGGCCATCTTCTTGTCTATTTTAAAACCGGCGATCTTACAGAGTGAATAAATAATGGAATTGCTCGAACCCCAGGGACGGATATCGAGATATATCGGTTCTTCATAAGAAAAATTCACTTTGTGGTGGTCAAGTATCGCGAATACCTTCGCTTTTTCCCGGCCGTCGACCGATTGCGAAGCCTCGTTATGGTCGACCAGGATAAGCTTCTTTCCGGCCGCGTCCTCCAAAAGCTCCGGAGCCTTAAAGCCGAATTTATCCAAGACGAATGCCGTTACCTTATTGATCTCTCCGGCCCGCGCGGGCGCGTAATTGTCCGTTTTTAATACATAGTTCAAAAAATCGGCGTAGTTAATGGCGGCCGCCACCGAATCGAGGTCGGGGGATTTATGGCCGATGACGTAAATCTTGTCGCTCATAGCTCATGACGCATAACTCTCCGCCGCCTTTGGCGGGATAACCCGCGGAGAACTATATTTATCGGGGGACGGGGTTATGCGGATTTAATATTTAGAGGATATGAATAATTATTTTTCTGTTTTATCTTCCGCCTGTTCCGGATTTTCCGAAGAATCTTCCCTTTTTTTCTCCGTCTTCTCTTTCTTTTCCTTTTTTGTCTTTTCTCTTTTCACTTTCTTTTCTTTCTTCCCCTCTTCCTTACCTGCCGTTTCGCCCTCTTCCGCGCTGTCTTTCTCCGCTTTTTCTTCGGCCTTCGTTTCTTCCCCGGCTTCCGGGGCCGCTTCTTTCTTCTTGGTTTTAGATTCGGTTATGTCTATTTTCCAGCCGGTAAGCTTGGCCGCGAGGCGGGCGTTCTGGCCGCCTTTGCCGATCGCGAGCGAAAGCTGGTCCGCGGCCACCGAAACGGTCGCCTTTCTTTCTTTTTCGTTAAGATCGATCGACACTATCTTGGCCGGCGAGAGGGCGTTGGCGATATATTTGATCGGATCGTCGTCGTATTCTATAATATCGACCTTCTCCCCGCCCAATTCGGAAATGATCGTCTGGATGCGGGCGCCTCTTTGCCCCACGCAGGATCCGATCGGGTCGACGTTATCGGAGTCGGTCCAAACCGCCACCTTCGAACGGAAACCGGCTTCGCGGGCGACGCCCTTAAGCTCGATCAGGCTGTTCGAGATCTCCGGGATTTCAAGGTAAAAAACCTTTCTTAATATTTCTTCGGAGGTGCGGGAAAGGATTATCTCGGGGCCTTTCGGCCGGAGACCTACCTCTTTAACGTAAACTTTCACCCTTTCGCCGGGACGGTAAATTTCTCCCGGGATCTGCTCTTCCGGAGGAATTATACCGACCGATTTGCCCAGGTCCACTAAAACGATCTTCCCCTCCCGACGCTGGACCACGCCGCTTACCACTTCGTGTTCCTTTTCCTTGAAATCGTTGAACACCATCTCCCGTTCGGCTTCCCGGAGGCGCTGGATGATCACCTGCTTGGCGGTCTGGGCGGCCATGCGGCCGTAAGAGTCCGGCACTTCCAGGCGGGTTTTTATCTCATCGCCGACCTTGGCGGTTTTTTTTAAAAGTTTGGCGTCGGACAGCTGGATCTCGGTCTTCGGATTGAATTTCCTTATCTCCTCTTCCGGAACGGCTTCTCCGTTCCCGATTCCCGGGTCTTCCTTTATTTCTTCCGCGGCCTCATTTTTAGGCTCGACTTCGCCTTCCGCCTCTTCCGCGGACGGCTCCGGTTCTTCCGGCATGTCTTCGACCACGGTTTTAACGTCATAAACCTTGGACTTGGCTATGTCCTCGTTGAATTCGACTTTAATATTCTGGTTTTTCTGCCCGAAGTCCTTGCGATAGGCCGCGGCTAAGGCGGATTCGATCGTGACAATGACCGCGTCATAGCTTAATCCTTTTTCCTCGCAGACTTGCTTGATGGCGTTGGTTAGATCGCTCATATTGTTTATTTGATAATCATTTTCGTTTATTTCGTGACCATTCGCTTATTTCATTCCGGTCGTTTGCGTAACCCAGATATGAAATTATCGAAAAGCCGTGAATAAACGCTATTCAATGAAATTTATTAAAAAAGGCTAGTTTATCTTTACGATAACTAGCCTGATATTAAAAATCATATCATGGACGGATTTATTTGTCAAGGGCGCGACTATTGGTCGACATTACCCCCTTCGATTACCCGCCTTTTTATCAAAACCAATTCCGCTTCAGCTCCAACGCTGAAAGCTTCGAGGAATAGCTGTTTTAAATCGCTGTCAGAAAGCTCCGGCGACGCCTTGATCGCGTCAAGCCGCCCCGACAACTCGGGAATTTGCCGTTCCCAACCGGCAAGGAGAGCCTTGGTTTCGGCGGCGATTTTAGTACCAACCTCCGCCTTCGCGAGAGTGACCGTATAAATCCTTTCCTCGTTTTTTAGGACAAGCGTAACCTGACCTTCCGTTGCCCGGATCAAATCATTGACCTTATTGGCGATTTTCCCGATATTATCAAACCGTTCGCTGATCGTAGAAGCTCCGATCTTATACCCGTCAACGGGAATTCCGTTAACCGAGACCAGGCGGTCGCCGACCTTCATCGGGGACGATTGAGCCGGCGAATCGTGGAAGATCATGCTTATCTCGATGACCAGTACATCGGTCTGGCCCCTGATTATGTCCAGGACATTCTGGTGTGCCGGCCTCATTCTGATGCCAATCCCAGAAAACGGGAATATTTTAGCCGCTTCCGAGAGAATATCGGTAGATTCTTTGAGATCCTGCCGGGAATCGGCGATCCTCCGCTCTATGGCCCTGATCTTATCTTCCCGGGAGATTTGATTCCATGTCTTATCGGCATCATTCTGGTGCGCCGTAATATTTACCTTAAAGCCTTCGGGATGAACCCCCCATCTGGCCCCGTCTTCGATAACGATTTTTTCGTATTTTTTCTCAAAAACGAACCAGGCGTGGCTGTTCAGCTCGGAATAAGCACCAAAGAATTCCTCCTTGTTCGTTTCTCTGGTTATATCCACGCCGATCAAAACGATCAAAACGAAGAATGCCACGATAGCGGATACGGTGATTTTTAAAGTACCTTTTTTCATTTTTCCTCCTTGCGGTCAAGACCCGAAAAATAAAATTCAGATAAAAATTTTTTTAACCTTATCACACGTTCGTTGTTTTTACAATAGCCCACGTTTTAGAAATGTATTGACTTTATGTGTTCTTTTGTTTAAAATAAGATAATCATAAAAAAATGATCTTTGAAAAAGGGGAATAAAAATGAGAGACGAGAGGATAGGACTTATAGAAAATTCCGACCTGACCTTAATAAACAAACTTCTTCTGTTGCTCGTATTTCTTGGCGAAAAACCGGCTACGGAAATTATTTTACGCGCCTGCGTTGAATATCCGTATAAAAATACGATAAAACCAAAGGAGCGGCTTATTCCTGAGATCAAGGAATTATTGAACGCGCTCGGCCTAAGTTATAGCGTCAGGATAATTTATTCTTCCGGCCATGTTTTTTTATACATATCCCGGGACCAGGAAACAATAAACGGAATAAGCAAGTCTCTTTATCCGAGAGATGATGAAAAATTCGGCCGATACATGGGTTTTCCCGAAACCGCGATTGAGGCGTTTTTAAAAAAAAGGCCGAAACTTAACAAAGAACGAAGCCGCAAAATCGTGGAAAGTAAATTATTATTTTTTGCCGGCTTTGTTTTTTCAGAAGAATTCAATTTAAAAGAGCTAAAAGAATTTTCGGTCAGACGGTATTTGGCGGTCAGGAAAAATTCCCCGCGATTATTTTGGGAAAACAGTATTTTTTGTAAATATTATTTCGGATGATGTAAAATATCAGTCTCCGGATTGCTTCCAATCGGTTCTTAACAAACAACAAAAAAAATCGACTTCCGCGTCGATTTTTTGTTGGTTTATATTTTTTACTGATAATATTTTTGGTTCGGCTCGAAATAAGCTCCGTAAAATTGCGTATCGGCAGTTTTCGCGCCAATAGATGCCGGCATAATCAAGTAACGAAAACGATAACGTATACGTAATTTTTAAGATACGGTTCTTCATTTTTCCTCTTCAGCGATGGCAATACGGTTAAAAATTGGAAAAAATTCTCTTGACATTAACTGCACAAAATATAGAGAAAAAAATCAGTTTTGTCAAGAAGAAGCTCGCGCCCGCATCAATGGAAAAAAAACAGGAGCTCTGTTATCGGGCTCCCGTGCGATACTTATAATTTCCGAAAGGCGAAAACGCCGTGATGGCTACAGTTATCCCGCCGGCTGTCGACGTGGCTGTAAGCAAAACTGACATGATAGGTTTTATCGAGTATCCGGGTCGGAAAAATAGCCGCCTCGAATTCACGGTCGCGTCTATGTTCCGACGTAATTATCGTCGTGTCAGGCACGTTGCAATAGCGGCCATCGGTAATTGTGCAGCCGTAATACGGCGGCAGGCTTTCGATCGTCGCGCGGTTCTTTGTGTTGTACAGGCAATGAAGGGCCGTTAATTCGCAGGCGAGAGGGACCATATATTCTTCCGGCAGATATGCCTGTTGCCGCTCCCATGACCAGGAAGGCGAATTCGGCACAATCCTCAGGTACATAAGGTACCAGCTGAAACGGGGATGGGTTTTCCGGAAATAATCGCCGTCGCCGTGGCAGGAACCGGACACTCCGCAAGGATATCCATCGTCCGGGTGGAGTTTTGACCATTTTTCGAGCGTGAATTCCTTCCGGTCCGGGATAGAGAACAGGAAATGATTATTCCTGACGCGGTCATTGCGGGTTCGATCGAAAGGGCAGGGGCTCTCTAGAATTTCTTCCAAACGCTCCGCTGCGATTGGCAATGGCGGGGTAATATCTCGCGGATATCCGTAAAAAATCTGCCAGTCTAGGTGCGAGAAGAACCGGTCCGGCGGCAAGAGCCTTAAAAGCATCCTGGTCGTTTCGCACTCGATCTTGTCCGGACACGAATACTTCCCGAGGGCGGCGGAGAGCCGGCTCACGTAATCCATGTCTTTGGTCATGTACCTGGATTTTTGTGCCAGGTATGCCTGATAATCGTTAATGGTTTTCCGGGTCGCCTCTTCGTTCGTCATGATACTCCTTTCGCTATTCGGTTTATTTATTAAGGTACAAAATTATTGAATGCTTTCTTATTAGTTGCATTTTAAACGAGGATGCGAGGCATGTCAATCGAAAAACAAAAAACACCCGGCCAGGTTTATGGTGGGATGTTTGGTATTAAAATCAAAAAAGAACAAAGGCCCAGTCTGGATTGACTGAGCCTTTTAAGCAAAGAACGGCGGTGGTACGCCTTAGGTCAGGCTGACGATGTACGGAAAATCCTTGGGGAGCTTGACGCTACGAAGCCAGTCGGAAACGAATTCGTATTTTTCCGCCCCGCTAATGATAGCGTTGGCGTGGGTGACAGGGTCGTGGTGCTTCATCGAGTTGTAACGGTAAACGGTGTAACCGTTTTCCACGCACCATTTCGCGAAAGCGGCGTCGTAGATAAAGCTGGTATCATAATCCAGCCATTTTTCATATCCGTGATAGCCTGGTTTGCGCCGCGGGTATCCCGGGGTATCGGCGATATGCGGTTCGAGGTTGGCATCTTTCAGGGCATCCCGAACCTTTACCTCGCTTTTATCCTGTCTGTACAGGTACATCATGTCGTCTTCACAGTTGGTGGCCTCGCCGTTTTCTCCGGGCGTAAAGCCGTAGTCTCCGCCGCAATGAAAACAGTAGTGGGTATTCCCTCTTTCCTTCATCTGCTTAAAGGTAAAACGGCTGAAAAAAAACGCCGGTTTGTTAAGTTCCCTGGCTTTCATGTGGGTAAAAATAATTCCTGTAGGGCTCACTCCTGTGTCTCCTTTCGGTTTTTATCGTTTATCGACAAATTTTCAAAGATTTTGACTATATATCGTAATTTTATATAATATCAGATTTTTTATAAAATGTCAAGCCACGTTTTATATATTATTTATTTTTAGCAATTTTTCGTCACCATAAGGTCACAAGTTTTTCCCTGCGGCGCAAGCGGTACAGAGAGAAATAAAAACACCCCCGGGTTTGAATGTTGGGGCGTTTAAAATAAGTGATTTTCCGGCGATCTCTCCCTCTCCCGCGGCGGCGCCAGCCGGGGGAGAGGGGTAGGGGTGAGGGCAAAAAACCGCAAAACAAAAACCCCTTAATTTAAGAAGTTGCTTTTTTACGGGGCTTATAATCTAGCAACGCCTTTACTCCGCCAAAGTCTCCATGCGGCGGCTGACGCTCCAGAGAAGATCGAAGAATCCGAGCATCATCTCGGTAGTCGCGCGGCTTTTAACGACCCAGGCGAGACCCTCGCGCTTCGTCGTGAAAAAAGCCGTATAGTCGTCCCAGATCATGACCGAAGAGCGGAAAAAAAGTTCCGGGGGCAGGAACTTCGCTTCCCGGAGCTCTTTCTCGTGGACGCGCTTATTATATTTCTTTATCTCGAATTTTTCGACCCTTAAACTCTTAAGCCTTACTCCGGCCGCCAGGCGCCGGCGCGTAAAGTGGAATTTTTCCCCGAGGATCTCCTGGAAATCCCGGGCCGAAACTATTTCATAAACCAATTTGCTTTCCGCCTTGAGCGCCTCGTGAAAAATATCACTCATCCGGACGCGGTCGTAGATCTTGATCCGGGCCGAAGGAGCCTCTTCGGCTTTTAGGGTGTTGAGCAGCGGAATAATACCGCCTATATCATGGATCTTCCTTTCGAAGATTCTTTTTAATTCTCCGGGTTCGGCAGCGGAAAAAAGCTTCTGCGACCGGTCTTTGGTAACGGCCGCGAAGCCGCCCTTATTAAGCTGAGCCGCGACGTATTTCGTGGTGGTTAAGGGCCAGCCGGCGAGCTTCGCCAGGGACGAGAGGTTTAAGGGCCGGTTGGCCTCGAGAAGCGCCAGATAAGCCGCTCTTTCCCGGCCGGATAATCCGAGGCTTTCCAGAACTTCGGATATCTCCTGCCGCTTTAATTCCGACAAAGAATCGTATTTCATATATATTATTTTTATTTACTTTATATATCGAAAATAAACTAAAATTTTCGTAGTAATAAATTAATATTATTTATTTAATTATAGACAAAAAATTTATTTTTGTCAAAATACTTACTAATTTTTATATATCTATTTTTAAATTCATGTAAATATATAGCTGTAAGCGAATTGTTCTTTGAAAAACAAAACGAAGGAGAACTGGGATGAAAAAAAATCGTAACAAAGCCAGTCTCGCTGATTTAGAAAAAAGCATCGTGGCTATCGCCGATTGGCCCGAACCGGGCGTCACTTTCCGGGATATAACCCCGCTCCTCGAAGATCCGGAACTATTCCGCGCCACGATCGACCGCCTGGCCGCGGCCTGCGCCGATAAACGAATCGACAAGATCGTGGGCTTAGACGCCCGCGGTTTCATTTTCGCCTCCACCCTGGCCTATAAGCTCGGTGCCGGCCTGGTGCTCGCGCGCAAGAAGGGGAAACTCCCCCGCGAAACCTGCGGCCGCGGCTACGGCCTTGAATACGGCAAAGCCGTCCTCGAAATCCATAAGGATTCGATCAAAGAGGGCGAAAAGATCCTGATCGTCGATGACGTGCTGGCCACCGGCGGTACTATGGCTGCCGCGTCCGGAATAGTCGAAGAGCTTAAGGGCGATATCGTCGGAATCCTCTGTCTGATCGAATTGCCGGCCTTAAACGGCCGGAAAAAGCTCGAAGCTTACGAGGTTGAATCCTTGTTCGAATTCTGATAACGAAAGGAGGATGGCATGAAAGTACTTAAAAAGGGCGAACCCAAAGAATGGTCTGTTAAGGTAAAATGCACCGGATTCGGAAATAACCGATACGGCTGCGGAGCCGAACTAGAAGTCGTTAAAAAGGATATCTATCTGACCTACTCTGAACATTACTGGGGAGAAACCGACATTTTCTATACGATCACTTGCCCCGAATGCGGAAAAGAAACGGATATTCCGAATTCCAAAATCCCGTATTATCTCAAGGGCGTTTTTCCCTCTAAGGCGGCCTGGCAGAAGGCCGCGAAAGGAGAATTATCATGAAAATAATAAAGAAGGGGCGGGAACAGAAGGGCTGGTCAAAGGAATACGCCTGCACCGGCAAGGGAAATGGCGGCGGCGGATGCGGAGCCGTGCTCCTGGTTTCGGAAAATGATCTCTATATGACTTCGCGCTCCGACTATTCGGGCGACACCGAGTATTTCGTGACCTTCAAATGCCCCTGCTGCGGCGTCGAAACCGATATCGAGGGCGTGCCGAGCCGGATCTGGTCCAAGCTTGATCTCTAGCGAAGGAGATAATACATGATACTGACCGTTGATGCCGCGATTATTGTCGGGGGGCGTTCGCTCCTTCTTCTGAGGCGGAGTAAATACCCGTTCGCCGGGAAGCTCGTTTTTCCCGGCGGACACGCGGAGGATAAAGACGGGAACACGCGAACGGCCGCGAGCCGCGAACTTTTCGAAGAAACCGGGATAGAGATCCCGCCGGAGAGATGGGGGCTTCTAACCGTTCTGGACGGACGGGGCCGCGATCCCCGCTACGGCTTCTCCGTTTCCGTGGTATACCGGGCGGATATCGACGATCCGCTGATCCTCGGTAAGATCAGGCCGTCGGACGAAGCTTCGGAGATACTGCTCGTGCCGATCGACGAATTGCGGGAAGAAGACCTCGGCTTCGATCACTTTGATGCGATAAAAAAAATCAAAAAGTAAAAAACAAGCGGAATCTAAAAAAATTCCGCTTTTTTATTGACCAAAACCCTCCTAAAGCCGGTTTTTTACTGGCGCGGGACGGCCTGATCTTTCATATATTTTCTTTTGCGCTTCTTTGGCGGATACTGAATTGACAACATTAAAAAAATATGTTAGCATTATAAATTACCGAACCAGCCGACAAATAAAGGAAAAACGCCATGAGCGCTCTTTTAAAATGGATGAGACCGATAACGGATTATCTGAAATACGATAATAATTACTGGACCAGAGAGCGGGTAAAAGCTCTGGGAAAAAGATGCTTGATTTACTTCCTGCTGTTGTTTATCGTTTTTGTTTATTACGCCGTTCTAACGGGGCTATCCCCCAGCCAGGCCGCCCTCTCCGCTTATCGGAATATCAAACCGGGAATCACGGCTATGAGCCGGGATTTTCCCGCGCGCTTGCACGCTTATGCCGGCTGGTATCTCAGAAGCAAAAGCTTGCCGGACGAAAAAAAGCTTAGGGAGTATTTTGATGATCCGGAGCTAAAAAGAAATATCCGGTCGCTGATCGGTCGTGACAAACTTGAAAAATATTCCGAGCTGGGCGGAGCGGTAATGCTCCGGGAAAGAAGCGGAAAGAAATATTTTTATTTTCATGTGATTGAAAGCGAAAACCTGGCCTTAAGCCGGAAGATAAGAGACAGTATGGGCGACAGGGAAGAGCTCGTGGTGATCATAGATGCCAACATCGAGGAATTCAAAGATCTTTATGGCAGCGAAGAATTATTCAAGAAAGTATACGGGCACATAAAGAACGGCACCGCGCACAAAGGAAAAAAGGATTACTTTCTATATGACGCCATAGATCTTTATCTGAGTATATCGGACTCAAGGTATAATTTAACTTCGGACGAAATTATAACGGAAGTGTTCTATCCCTTCGGTCCGGACGGTTTTTTTCTCGGCACCTTCCATATTCATGATATAGGCGGTCCGCCCAGCGACAACGATTTTCTCCACACGGATAAACACCCGGAGTTTGTTATTTCCAGCACCTCTTCCGGTTTTATGGTCTATGTATTGTCGCAGGGGGTTATAATCCATGAAATCGATAAAAAATATTAATATGCGGCTATTTTCATAGCCGTTTTTAAATTTATATTTTTACTTTTCGCCTTGACTTATTTTAGCAAGCATGTTAATATCTTTACAGATAATAGTCGTTAGGCTATTATTTTTTATACTGAAAAGCAGAATTGGAGCGGTAGCTCAGTTGGTTAGAGCGCTGCCCTGTCACGGCAGAGGTCGCGGGTTCGAGCCCCGTCCGCTCCGCAAAACAAGAAATCCCGATACTTCGGGATTTTTTGTTTTGTGGAACGGATGTACGCAAGAACCCGTTTGATTATAGAATAATGGCAGGATAAATTACTTACACATCGAATAAGAATTTTAAATCCCACCCTCCGTATCCTTTGATCCTGCCCCGCTTGCCCCGCAGGTGAGCGCAGCGAGCTGTGCGGGGTCCGCTCCGCCAGGCGTATTTAATCATATGCAGTATGTCGTATACATTTTGCAAAGCAAAAAAGACTTAAGCTATTATATCGGGCACACTGATAATCCGGAAAGGAGAATTGAGGAGCATAATCGCGGTAAAGATAAATATACAAAAAGTAAAATTCCTTGGACCTTGGTTCGCAAGGAATTTTTTGATACCAGGGGCGAGGCCATGACGAGGGAAAATCAAATAAAAAGAAAAAAGAGTAGAAAATACATAGATTGGCTGGTTGGCTCTAAAAGTTAGAGCGTCCCGACGGCCGTCGGGAAGGTCGCGGGTTTTTACACCGTCGTATGACGGGGCTTTTCTTTTTCAAGAATGAATAAATATTGAATCTATGTTTTTTTCCGGCGCCCTCGGGGTTGACGAACCGGTCTTTTCGCGCTAAGATCCTTTCAGCAGAAGCTATTATAAAACTCAAAGCCAGGAGGCGGCAGAATGAATACTGTATTTAATGATCATGAATACGGGCCCAGCGTTTATTTTTTTATTTTTACGGTTTACCTCCCGGTGTTCATCGGGTTACCATTTACTTTGTGCACCGCATCATCGCCCCTTTTTATCGCAGCGGCAAAATGGCTGTTTATCAGCCTCTTCTGTTTGACGCTCTTTGTCATCGCCGTTATTAATCTTTTGATCAGATATTCTTTTCTTAAGCACCGTTCTTTCCTGCAGGAATACCGGGTGCTGGAAAAACGGATAAGCCCGGTCAACCTGAAATCGCGTTTTGTTTTTGAACAAAAAATGAAATTTCTGGAGATCGTCACGGTCTGGAAAAAAACCGGCGAAACTTTTGACCGTGCGGCCGCCGTTCTCTGGCAAAAAGAATTCAAGGCCCGATTCTACAAACTGGAATACTTTGTTCCGCATTATTAATAAAAAACACAAAACGGTTTCCCAAAAACCGTTTTTTTTATTCCCCCTTGAATTAAAAAACCGATCAAGCGTTTGATCGGACGGCGGGAGTCAAATGCTCGTCTCTATCCATAAATAGGAATAGAAGACAGACAATCTTCTTCGGGTTGTATTTGTGAATCTAGTTGGTCAACCATAACACGTTATATATTTATTAAGATTACAACAATATCTTTACTTGTTGATTTCTCTGTGGTAAATTAATAATGCCTTAAAAATAGTAAAATATGGATTTACCAAAAATTCCAACAGACAATTTATACAAATTTTAGCATTATCTGGTTTAATTTTTATATTGCTTACTTTCTTGCTCGGCGGATATTACAATTATTATATAACTAAAGAGGTTCTCCTCGTTAAAGAAGAGACTACACGCGCGCTGGAAATGAATAGTGATAGCAATCATTCAAGTACAACCCCCCGTTTATACATAAGCAAAGAAATTGCGGATAAAATAACCGATCTTCAAAATAGAACTATCGCCTTAAAAGCCAGCATAGATACCATATTATTACTTAAGCCATTCATTTTTGGCGCGATGATTGTTAGTACGGTTATGGCATTTTTAGGTTTTTATTTATGGTATATAAAATTACAAAAACATAAAGACGAGATTATAAAATTAGAAGCGGAAAAATTAAGGTCTAAAATACAATAGTATGTTAGAAGAATTTCAAAAATCAATTAAGGCTGTCTTGTATGACAGACTGTCAAGCCCATTAGCAGGAGCTTTTATATTATCATGGTTCGTTTGGAACTGGGGATTGATTTATTACATCTTGACCGGAGATGAAACGAGATACACAATTGAAAGAATTGAATACATAAAAGAAAATTTTTTATCCGAAAAATATATTTTGTTTTTCCCCTTGCTTTCTGTTATTTTTTTAGTCTTCCTTTACCCATTTGCGGCAAATTTAGTATATAGGGTAATGTTAATGTTTAATAAACAGAAAAGAGACATCAAAATTAAAATTGAAAATGATCAATGCCTTACTTTTAGGGAATCGGTTGAAATAAAAGAAACTTTCAGAAAACAGGAAGAGGTTTTTAAAAAATTCAACCAAGACAAAGACGAAAAAATAAACATACTAAAAAGGGAAAATGATCTATTAAAAAATAAAATCAAAAAAATAGAGAATGACAATAAAAGAAAAGAATTATCTCCAGAGGAAAAAGCAAAAATTGACAAAATTTTAATTCATAACCTCGGAACCAAAGACGATGAATTTAAAAAAATAATAGAATCTAAATATAATAGACATTTTCTATCAATGGTAAAATATATTAATCAGGGCTGGGGGTTTGGCGAAGATATAGACAATAACGCAGTAGGATTTTTTATTGCAAACGATATTATTGAGCAAACAAATAGGGCAAGTATTTATAAATTAACCACCCGGGGTAAAGAATATTTAAAATATTATTACGATAATATTGAAACAAAAAACTAAAAAACACCCCACCATAACCCGGCGGGGTGTTTTATTACTATGGCTAATTAATTATGCAAAAATTTTTATACTTTAAAAACAATGCGCTAAGGTTGTTATATATTTTTTCTGAATTTTCTAAAATTTCCTTATTTCTATTTACAATCATTTGCGAAATCCAAGCCTTATTATTATCTGGTGTCATATTAAAAGATAAATCTAGTTGTTGTACAATATTTATCGCATTATTTACGGAATCCATAGACTCCATTACGTTGACAACCTCAATGGCAGAGGAACCTAAATATAAATATATATTATTTAAATTTTTATAATAAGGGTCAGTTACATAGCCGGTCATTATAAATCTATTTTTTTCAAATCCGGTTAAAGTTTGCACAGTATTGGTTGCCTTTTTCAGATTAATAAAATTGGAATAAGTTAAAACGCAGTAAAAACTATTCTTTGCGTCCAGTTCATTTTTTTGTATTTCTATATAATGATTATTAATGTTCTGTATTTCAATAGAGTTTTGAAAAATAAAAAATATTAATCCGAGAATGATTGTAATAACGGCAAGAAATTCACCCGATTTAATTTTATTTATTTTTATTTTATTTCTAAATAATAAGAATATACATATTACCGGCAACAAAAAATAGTAATTAGAAAGAATTACCGCTTTATATAAATTTTTAAATTTTAAAATTACATACAGTGCAATCAATACAAAAAGAATATTGAAAAAAATATTCAATATTTTATGTAAAAGATTTTTTTTATTATTCATAACGCTGTAGTTAGATACGTTTATATATTACCATTCGTTTTTTTAATTTACAAACTTTTTAATCAAAAACACCCCGCCATTAAGGCGGGGTGTTTTTTGTTTACCTCCCCCCCCTCCCTACCCCCCCCTCCAGCTGGGCGGGCGGGCAAGTCTGGGGAGGGCGACGGCGGGGGGTTTTTTATTGAATTATAGTATTTAAAATTTTATTTTTCTTAAGGAAAATTTTATATTTTTTTTATCTTTTCTTCATGTCGTTTTTGTTATAATAAAATTGAGCGTTTTTTATAAAACAAAGGTCGGGCTCTGTTAAAAATTTTAATCAACTAAATTTTCTAAAAATTATATGCATAAAATTAAACAACATAAATTATTATTAATGCTATCCCTTGGATTAGTGGCATTAATTGCCTCTTTTTTCTTCGCGTCATATATAAACGCTGATTTAAATTCGGGATTAGTGGCTCATTGGAAGTTAAATAATTCAATGACGGATTCATCTGGCAATGAAAATACGCTTACCAACGACGGAACTGAAAGCACAACCGGTCTCTACGAAGCCGATGATACTGCCTATAAATTTAATGGAATTAATGATGAATCATTAATTGCTGCGGATAGTAGTTCTTTAGATATTACCGGTGATATTAGTATTTCTGGTTGGTTAAAAATTGATAAACCGTTATCATATACAGAATGGCAAATCGCCCTAGTTTCTAAATGGAGTGGCGCTACGAATAACAGGTCTTATTTGTTGTATGCCTCCAATGATAGTGAAAACTCGTTTAATGATATGCTTATATTTGGCATATCGTCGGATGGAACGGGCGAGGGCAGTGGTCAGGAGCTTTATTTTTCTAATAGCACAACTAATTTTGCTACCGGAACTTGGCATCATTTTGCTGTAACGTGGAATGCGTCAGAATCTAGAGCTGAATTTTACATGAACGGAAAGAACTTGGGGGGTGATACCGGATCTAAAACGCAAATTTATAATGGAAACGCAAGTTTGAAAATTGGATATTCCGGTGATTATAACGGAGACTATAGTGTAGACGAGGTTCGTTTATACAATAAAGTTTTAACCGTCAATGAAATCAAAGCATTAAGCATTAACCCCGATTATAATAACGATGGAACGGTTGATGATGACGATATTTACGACCAGGCTAAAATACATGCCGACTGGTTAGAAAATGTTTGGGGGACCGAAAAATAAATTTTTATTTTAGACTCTAAAAACCACCCCGCCACTCAAATCCGGCGGGGTGTTTTTGTTTACTTCCCAATCAGTCTAGGGGATAATAATATACTTTTTATTTGTTTAATAATAGCAGTATTTATTATTTCTTTAGAAAAATTTTATAAAAATTTTATATTTTCTACAGTTTTTCTTTATATTTTTTTTATTTTTTCTTCATATTTTTTGCTAACCATAAACAAAAAATTTGACAATATTTTTTTTATTATATAAAATGGCAACATCGTCTGCCAACCAGTAAACAAAAAGGAGGTGATTATAATCTGGTCTGGTGGATTTTTTTGTTCATTCCCAATAAAAAAGGAGAAAACGATGAAAAAAAATGTATTACTCGTAACTCTTGTTATTTTGTTCTGTTTTATTTTTGTGACCAACGCTCTCGCCGTTGATGTCGTTGTGACGCAGAAATTTTACGCCGGCTCCGGTGACGGACATATGTATGCCTATAGCTCAAGCTGGGACGCTGCTCATGATGCAAGCGCCGCTTATCAACTTTGGTATACAGCAACAAGCATTGGAGTATTTTCAACAAAAAATATATATGGTCAATTTGCTCCCTACCGTGCATTTTTACCGTTTGATACCTCGTCAATTCCCAATGACGCAGAAATAGCCTCGGCTGAATTACATCTATACATACTTAATGCTCCGAATGACTGCAATGATGGATACGACTGGATTACGGTCGTAGAAACTTTTCAGGCCAGTACGAGCAGTCTTAGTAATGACGACTTTGACCTATGCGGTGACGCGATTAATAACCCAACAGAGGGAATTGATTCAGGAGAAAGAAAAGACATTACCAATACTCCTACAAACCAATATTCCCACTTCTCTCTAAATAATACGGGTAAGAGCTGGATTAATGTTTCAGGGTATACAAAACTCGGTTTACGGGAAGGGCACGATGCTATTGACAGCACACCCAGTCTGCCGTCACCCGGAGATAACGGTATTGCGTTTTATAGTTCAGAGGGGAGTAACCCTCCTTATTTATTAATTACCTACGTATGCGATTCGTGCGACATTCCTGACAGCGAAGATGTTGTATCCGTCTCTCTTTACTAATTATTAAAATCGTCTATAAAAGTAAAAGCGGGACCGCACTCCTGCTTTTTTCATATAATAACACCCCACCATTCAAACCTGGGGTGTTTTTTATTTTACCCGCCAGCCGCCGCCCCAATCCGCCAGCTGGCGGAGAGGAGGGGGTAACGACGCAAAACCCCTCTCCAGAATTGGAGAGGGGTGCCCCGCCCTTCGCGAAGGGCGGGGCGGGGTGAGGGAAGTTTGGGGAGGGCATTTGACCCGATGGAGGTATTTTTTGTTTTGCTTTCCCGTTGACAAAGGCCGCGGTTCGTGCTAAGGTTTTTTGACCGGCCGCCGGGCAGGCGCCGGCAAGGAAAAGCGGCGGGACCGCTAAACACGAAGGAGGAGCAGCATGTCAAAAAAAAGAAGTTTTCCAAAAGTGGTTTTTGACCACGAAGCGCGTCATCCCGATTATAATATTTTTTACGGGATGTACTTTGACACCGAAGAAGAGGATATGAGGATCGTAAGTCTCCTCAAAAAACGGCTGGCCAGGAACAGCGAACTGGCCGCCTGGATCGAGCTTATAAGGGTTGAGTACCTGTCAACGAAAGAAAAGGAAAAACCGTGCACCTGTTTCAGTATCGTTTTAGCCAAGCAGGTATCAGGAGCGGCCGGCGTAGGCGAATTTAATTTTACTATTGCCTGGGACAGAGATTCTAAAACGGTTCTTTTCACGAGACGCAAATATCCGTCCGAGGAAAATAGCGGTCGTATTGATATCGTTAATCCGATACAACTAAAAAACGAAGGCGCGGATGAGATCGTTGACGCGATACTATACGGCATCCGGGCATCCCTGGATAAAATCCGCCTTGATATTCAGAATATCATAATGAGCATACCCTGCCGCATCAAGATCAGATCTTTTGAAGAAGTAAACAGATGAAGAAGTAAACAGATCATAAAAAAACAGGCACCCTGCTTAAATCCGGCAGGGTGTTTTTATTTTGCCTCGTCTCTTTACCGCCCGATCGACCACCGGAAAAATCCGGTAACCGTATAGTGACGGAAAATCGGAAAAAGCTGGGAAAATCGTTAAAATTTGTTAAGACTTGTTAGGGCTTGATTTTAACTAATACTGCGTTAAAAGCCCGTGTTTATTGGGTTTTCTAAAAACCCATTTATAATTTTCGAGCCCCGTCCGCTCCGCAAAAGAGAAAAGCGGACATTTTTCATGTCCGCTTTTTGGGAGTTAGTTCATATCCCGGTTTTTTACTATTCCTTGACGAAATTTAAAAAACATGCTATTATACTGCGATACTGGTAATAAATCTATTTTTGCTCTTAAAAACATATAGCAAAAGGAGATAACAATGAAATTATCGAACATCAACCGCGGTAATATTGAAGCCCAACTAAAAGAAACCGATCCCGAAAAACTGCATGAAAAGGCCACTGACTATTTTAAATGCATTATGCAAATTCCCGAAAATGTAGATGAGCGCGGTGCGGCCACGATGTTTCTTTCCCTGGCCGCGTTTTTCCAGGCGCGGGCCGCCTACTACGCCGCCATGGCCGCAAAGCCGAAATTTGGTCGCCAAGACTGCTAAGGGTTCGATTCATCAAACCAACGCCCCACCCGTCAACGTGCGGGAGCGCCGACGTGAATGTTTTACAACCCCGTTCTTAAAAAAGGAGGAAATTAGGTATGCGCGTGAATCTTAAAACGATCCTGGTCTTCGCTTTGCTGCTCGCCGCTTTTTCTTTACCGGCCGAGGCCGGGGAACTTGCCGCTAAAGAGGGCCAATATCTCGGCTGGGGAATTATTACGAAAACGGATCCCGGTTTTGCATCCGTTACATACCACTGGAAAACTTATCCGGATTATCCCGATAACGAAAATCACGTATTCTATCCCGGCGATCTTATCGCGCAGCAGAAAATAAACTGCTGCGATAGCGGAGCCATAATTTATTCGTCCCTGTGCGCCGGCAAAGTACATCTCCTCGTAAGATTCAACGGATATAGAACGGCTCATCAGATTACCGAGTCCGTCTTGGATCCGGGCCAGGAAACGATCATCGGCTCCGTAGTTGATTCAGGCGATGCGGCCATTATTATCAAACTTTTAAGCATCGGGGCGAACGGCAAAGCGTCATTCGCTATATCGCAAATCACGTTACGGCAATTACGGAGGTAAAATATTGATCACGATATTCCCCGGCCGCGCGAGCGCCAAAAAAACCAAACGGATAGCCAAGCCGACTTACTGGGATATCCGGTTGAAGGAAACGATACTGGATGAAATATCTTCCCTTCCCGGCGAGAAACCGGTTCGCGCGCGGACCGGAACGCGCCCGAGCGGAGATCTTATGAGAACCCGACTCATCGGACGGATCTGTTCTTAAATATTAAATAATTCTTTCCCTTAAACAAATAACCGTTGGCATAACCAACGGTTTTTTATATTCATTTTTCGTTTTTAAAGCGATCGTATACCCTTATAGTCCGGCCGGCATCGATCACGCCGATCTTCGGATCAACGGTTTTGCGCTAATCCCGGATTTTTTAATCCATTATTTACTTTAAATTGTTTATACTGTTTATATATGATTTTAATTATCTCGCGCGAGAGCCGGAAAAATTTGACAAATCGACTCAGCCTGTTAAAATTTATATGAAAATAGCACAAGTAGCGCCCATAATCGAACGCATTCCCCCGAAAAAATACGGCGGCATAGAAAGGGTCGTTTACGCCCTGACCGAAGGACTCGTAAGGCGCGGCCATGACGTTACCCTGTTTGCCAGCGGCGACTCGGTTACCGCCGCTAAACTGTCGTCGGTTTATCCGCAAAGCCTCCGCGAGACGAGGGTAAGCGATCTTTACGGATTGAACGTCCTTTCCCTCCTTAATATCGGGGCCGCGTACGACCGTCAGGATGAGTTCGATATAATACACGAACATAACGGCTATACCGCCCTGCCGACGGCGCAGATCGCCCGCAAGCCGGTGATCATGACGATGCACGGCCCGTTCACGCCGGAGGTCGCGAGGGTGTTTAAAATGCTTAATAAACCGTTTTTGGTTACCATTTCCCGGGCTCAGGCGGAAAACGTCCCCGGCATAAACCTTTTAGGAACTATCTATCACGGACTTGATATGGAAAACTATCCTTTTTCCGGGGAGCACGAAGGCTATTTGCTTTTCGTGGGGCGGATATCGCTCGAAAAAGGAACGCACCTCGCGATCCAAACCGCCATCTACCTGAACCTGCCCCTCGTGATCGCGGCCAAGCTTGAAGAGACGGACATGTCCTATTTTAAGCAGTATGTCGGTCCCCATCTGTCCGAAAGGATAAGATGGGTGGGGGAGGTGGAAGAAGAAGAGCGTAACCGCCTCATGAGCAAGGCCCTGTGTTTTCTCCATCCCGTTACTTGGAGAGAACCGTTCGGCCTTACCCTGATCGAGGCTATGGCCTGCGGATGCCCGGTTGTGGCGATGAACCATGGGTCGATCCCGGAGATCGTCAGGGACAACGAAACCGGATTCGTCGTATCAAGCCTCCTCGGGATGATCGAAGCGGTTAAAAATATCGAAAAAATTGACCGCGCGCGCTGCCGGGAGTACGCGCTTAAGAATTTCAATACCGATAAAATGACCCGAGCGTATGAAGATTTATATTTAAAAGCCATACAAGCCGCTTCCGACAAGGGCTAAACGGCATTTGGAACAAGACGAAACAACATGACCGATAAAACGAACAAACCGGATTATCTTGAGTTAAAGGAGCTGGCCCTTAAAACCTTAGGCGAGCTTGAAACCGATTACGGCATTCTCGCCTCCGGACGGAACGAACTTTTCGGCTGCCTTTTCGGGCGTGATTCGCTTATTACCGCCCTAAAACTGCTTCAGGCTTACCGCTATGAAAAAAATCCCTATTATCTCGCTTTAACGAAAAAGATCATAGCTAACCTGGCGGCGCTCCAGGGGAAAAACGATAATATCGAAAGCGGCGAACAACCGGGCAAGATAATCCACGAATACCGGATAGACAACCACGAACGCCTGACGGCCCGGGCGGTCAAACCCTGGTATATCTACAGCGACGGCACTATGCGGAATTACGACAGCCTGGACGCGACGCCCTTGTTCCTTATCGCCGCTTACCGTTATTGGCAATACAGCGGCGACAACGAATTTATCCAAAACCTGCTCGCGCCGATCAAAGCGGCTTTGCTCTGGATCGACGAATACGGCGACACGGATAACGACAACCTCATCGATTACCGGCTTGATCCGGGCCGTAATCACGGCGGTCTTATTTGCCAAAACTGGATGGACAGCACGGAATCGCTTTTTCACGACGACGGCACGCCGCCCGTTTTTCCGGTCGCGCCCGCGGAAGCGCAAGGTTATGCCTATATGTCCTTAAGGCTTTGGGCGAGATTTTTCCGCGCTCGGGACGGCGAGTTCTCCGTCCGGCTGACCCGGAGCGCCGATCGCCTTAAAGCAAGTTTTATCGAACGCTTTATCGTAAACCGTAACAATGAAACGGCTTTTGCCAGCAACGTCGACAGTACCGGGCCGATGATAACGGCCAGGTCGAATATCGGCCACCTGCTCTGGTCGTGTCTTAACAAGACCGATGACGGCGGAACCGACTGCATAGTGCCCGACGCCCACATTCCGGCATTGGTAAAACGCATTTTGTCACCCGATCTTTACGAGCCTAAGGCCGGTATCCGTACTTTAAGCCGGCTGTCCGGCAACTTTGACCCCCGGGGTTATCATAACGGCTCGATCTGGCCGCACGATAATAGCCTGATCGCCGAAGGCCTGGATAATCTTTCTTATCACGAAGAAGCGCGGCGCTTAAGAAGAGCGGTACTGGATTCTCTTTATTATTTTAAAACCCCGGTGGAATTGTACGCTTTCGACAATAACCGCCATCAGGAATATGTTTCCCGCCAGGGCCAATCGGCCTGCCGCCAGCAAGCCTGGAGCGCGGCCGCCATGCTTTCCGACGCTTTAAAGGAAATAAATCGGATCGATTGACCTTAACCGTTGGACAAGAAACCGATTATGTGCGAACATAGATTATATTATAACTTGGTTTTTTTAAAAATTTCTAGCGCGGAAAACGGGGGTATTTAAGTGAAAAGAAGTAAATTTTTCGTTTCTTTGGGGATCGCTATCGCTGCCGTCGGCCTAATCGTGTCTGGCGGAATTTCAGAAGAAAAAAAATCCGCCCTGGTCGCCAAAATAGAATGCGACCGGGGAAATACGGATATAATCCGGATAATCGATGAAAACGGAACGACATTCATGATCAGAGCCGATTCAGGAAATATATATCGGGCGATCACGACAACCAACGACGTCTCGACGAAAACCCGCTACTTTTTTTATCAAAAAGGCTACGCGATGGACGTAAATATTCCCTTCGGGGAATGGATGGAAAAATTAGCCGCGGACTGCCCCGATTATCACAAATACATTCAGAAAAAGGAAAACGATTGCCGGATAATATCTGAATAAATCCTCGTTTCCGGCGGTTTTAAACAAGAAAGGCTCCATAACGGCGCCTTTTTAATTTATTTTTAATAATTTAATGTTATTCTTAAATTATATTAACAAATAATTAATCGAGACTAAATTTATGAGGGGATTTAATTCCAACATCGAAAAAGACACCCTGGAAAACGACAACTTCCGGAAAGTACTTTATACCGGAAAAAACAGCCAGCTGGTCCTGATGAGCCTTAAGCCGGGCGAAGAGATCGGCTCCGAAACCCATTTTGACAACGATCAGTTCTTCCGCTTCGAAAAGGGGAAAGGAAAATGCGTTATCGACGGGAATGAATACGCGGTCGGTGACGGTACGGCCATCGTCGTGCCCGCCGGCGCGGAACACAACCTCATGAACGTGTCCGATTCCGAGGATTTGAAACTTTATACGATCTATTCTCCGGCGCATCACAAGGACGGTATCGTGCGCGCCACGAAAAAAGAGGCTGCGGCCAACGAAGCGGAATTCGACGGAAAAACCACCGAATAAATATAATAAAAATTTGGAACCGAAAATCTGAAATAAACTTTTTAAAAGCGGAGAATAGTCTCCGCTTTTAATTATCCGTTAATCATATTAATATAAAATTTATAAGTAATTAACATAATAATTAATAATATGAACAGAATAATACATTTCGAAATACAGGCGGACAACCCCGAACAGGCGGCGGAATTTTACCGCCATGTATTCGGCTGGAATATCGAAAAATACAAGGGGGACGATCTTGGTTTTGAGTACTGGATGGTCATGACTGCCGAGGAGGACAGCCGGGAGCCGGGTATAAACGGCGGGCTCCTTAAACGCCCCGCCGGAACACCGCCGCCGGAATGTGGCACTAACGCTTATGTCTGCAGCGTGGTTGTCGAAAATTTCGACAAAACCGCCGAAAAAATAAAAAAGGCCGGCGGCCAGGTGGCTATGCCTAAATTCGCTCTTCCCGGAATGGCCTGGCAGGGATATTTTATAGACACCGAGGGCAATACTTTCGGGGTGCACGCGCCGGATAAAAACGCCAAATAACGATTAAATTAAATTTATGGCAAAACAAAAAAGCGCGTACGTCGACGGATTCGTATTAGTGGTACCGGAAAAAAATCTGTCCGCTTACAAAAAAATGGCTCAAAAAGCGGGAAAGATTTGGCGCAAATACGGCGCCCTGGACTATAAGGAATGCGTCGGCGATGACCTGAAGACGAAGTGGGGCGTCCCGTTCCCGAAACTGGTTCGGCTCAAACGGGATGAGATCGTGGTTTTCTCCTACGTAACTTATCGGTCGCGCGCGCATCGCGATCGCGTCAACGCGCTGGTAATGAAGGATCCGTTCATGAACGACGCGGCATACAAAGACAAACCGATGCCCTTCGACGTGAAGCGCATGGTTTACGGCGGCTTCAAGGTTTTGGTTGACGGCTAAACTTCAGGGCGCTAAAAAATTCGAGAAAAAGACGGAGTCCGATGGATTCCGTCTTTGAATATCGCCCGAAATATGCTATATTTGAATCATAATATTTATCTATGTCTCACGATATCGAATCAAACTATACCGAGGATTATTGGAACGACGAGAAACAATGCCCGCATTGCAGCAGTTCCGATACTCGGGGTGAAGAAATTTTTTGCCGGGAACTCGGGCAAAGGGTGCCGAAAACGGCTCATTGTGATTTTTTCCAATCGGTAGATTAAAAAAAGGTTTCCCGAAAAAAAGTTTAAACCGTTTAAAAACGGCTGTTTTTACGATTAAACCGATTTTAAAACCCACTCTTGACAATTAACGGTTTTTATCATAGTATTAGAGAAGAATAATTAAATAAAAACATCGTCTAATAGAACCCGATTGTTCTATTTTTATATTACTTTATATGACCAACGATAAAAAAGAAAAAAAATCCCCGACGGCAACCGATAAAAAAGAAGAGGCCGCAAAAAACACCCAGGATCTAAAGCCCGGCATGACCGTGCGTATTTACCAAAAGATCAAGGAATTGAACGCGAAAGGAGAGGAAAAAGAGAGGGTGCAGTATTTCGAGGGCATGATCATTGCCCGCAAACACGGCCGGGAAAATGGCGCCACCATAACGGTTCGCAAGGTTTCCGACGGCGTGGGCGTGGAAAAAATATATCCTCTGGCTTTGCCGACGATCGAAAAGATTGAGATCAAAAAGCAGGCGCAGGTACGGCGGGCAAAATTAACCTTCCTCCGCGGAGACTATAAAAAACGGTTAAAAGAAAAAAAGATCGCCTAGGCGAATCGATAATATCATATATCCGTTTCTGGATATTTTTTACGTTTGGACCTAAAGCCAAATAATTCGATATGATATTTAAAATATAACCGGACGTGGTGGAATATTTGAGCACGCCCCGCCCTGGGCGGGGTGGGGGCAACCTCGTGAAGGTTTTAAGCCCGAGGCGGATCAGCCGCGGGCTGACAAGTCTTTAGACGTTTAAAGCAGCGATATTTTTTAAAAATTTATTTTAAATCATTAGCGGACGTGGTGGAATTGGTAGACACGCAAGCTTGAGGGGCTTGTGGCCGTAAGGTCGTGAAGGTTCAAGTCCTTTCGTCCGCACACAAAAATAATATCAGGACGCGTAGCTCAGCTGGTTAGAGCACCTCGTTTACACCGAGGGGGTCCTAGGTTCGAATCCTTGCGCGTCCACGATGAAATTTTTTGTTTACATTTTTTATAAAAAAACAGAACAAACTCTCCGATAATATTGGCAAATACAGCAATAAGCGCCTTAAAAATTTATTATGCAAGGGGGTAAACACGATTGTATCGATTCAAAGAGGTTAAAAATAACCGTTGGATAATAGAAAAATTTTATGGATTACTTCGTATCGGCATCTGGTTGCCGGTTAAAGAGAGGTATTATAGTAGCCGCCTTATTCCCCTTCCGCCGCATATTGATATTGACAACCCTGAAATAAAAAAATTTACCACTAAAAACGAAGCGGCCGTTTGGCTGAAAAACAGGGGTGGCCGCACCGCAAGAGTCGTTTACAGAAAATACCAGTTCCATTTTTAATTAAAAAATCAAAATAAAGCACAGGATACAATAGTATCCTTTTTTATTATTTTAAAATTATTGAATAGAGGGGGTTTTTACTTTATTTTTTCAAAAAAATGCGCTAGAATGAGAGCATGTTAAAAATAATCACAAAATCAGAAGAAGCCACCCAGGTTTTCGCAAAAAAATACGCCGAAACCATAGGAGGCGGCGACGTGATAGGCCTGATCGGCGATTTGGGCGCGGGTAAAACCGTATTTACCAGAGGTCTGGCCGAGGCGTTCGGGATAAAGCGAAGCGTTAACAGCCCGACATTTACCTTAATGAAGGTTTATAAAATTCCAAAAAAAGAATCGTCCATAAAACACTTGGTGCATATTGACGCCTATCGTTTAAAAAACGCCCGGGAATTATCAAGCATCGGCGCGGAAGAATATTTCGGCCGCGTAGACACAGTGACGATCATCGAATGGGCCGACAAAATAAAAAAGATCCTGCCGAAAAAAACCAGGTTTATAAAACTAAAGCACGATAAAGACAATAAAAGAATAATTTACTATTAATTTTTTAATTTTATGTTAAGAGCCGAACAGCTCCAAAATGCTGCCCTTCAAAAAGCGACACTGGAAGGCCTTTTCCAAAAGTCTAAAAAAGCGTTGGAAGCGGACAAGATATATATGAGAGAATTTGTCGATTTATATGGAGAAGAAAATGTTCAGAAAGACGAAGATCGTTTAAAAAGGATAAAGCACTCTTTTAACGATAGCGATCGCGAACAAGGTGTAGAGGCAAAAAAATTGGCGGACATATTTGAGGCGATTATTTCCGAACAAATAGAGTTAAGCGATTGGTTGGGCGAAAACACTTCGGCCATTCATACCGCCGAATTTGATGACGTTGTTAATGGAGTGGACGTGATAGCGGAATTCAACGAAGAGGGTAAATCTCCGGATTATATGGGTCTGGCGATTGACGTGTCTTATGTTCGTGATATCAGGTATAAAATAGAAAAAATCAAAAAAGACATAGATGGAAAAAATTTAAGCCAGATCAAATATTTTAGAGGGGGAAGCGATGATTTTAGGGGAGAAAAATCCAACATTCCGAAGGTGATCATTACGGCTAATCCCAACACTATACTGGAGTTGGGAGCTTTGTGGCAGAACCGGAAAAACAAAGAACTGGCCGGACACTATGTGCAATTTCAGATTCTAGACGAAATTATAGTACAACTTGAAGCTTATATGAAATATGCGCAAAAAACCGGCCGGGAAAAGATTGCGGCGATTTATCAAAAGACGCTTATCAAGATAAAGGAAATTTATGATAATAAAAAACCGGAAGAAAATGATTCCGGTGAGCGCGATTCTTATTTTAAACCGATGCTGGAAATCGTTGAAAAGATTGAAAATTTATAATTCAACTTTCTTTTTTGAAAGTAAAAAAAATCAATAATCCGACGCTCCCTACTATCAGAATATCGGCTATATTAAAAACCGTAAAATAGCGCAAATCCAGATAATCAATGACAAAACCGTATTTCAGGCGATCGAATAGATTGCTGGCGGCACCAAATATAAGAATCAGGATCAGTCCGGCCTCCCGAGGCCGGTCTTTTTTTATTAAATTTAAAAAATAGTACAATAAACTTAAAAGTATTGCCAAGATCAATATATTCAGAAAAACCCCGTTAAGCGGCAAAGAAAAAGCGATATAACGGTTTTCCGCGAAACTAAACTTAAAAAAATCGCCTATAAGGCCAAACTCCGCCTGTCTTACGGCTAAACATTTTAAAAATCTATCCAAGGCGGCAAAAAAAACAGCCGGTAAAAAATACCGGTCTATTTTATGTAAATTCGATAAAAACATAACGGAAAAATTCATCATTAACCATTCTGCAATTTCGTTTTGCAGGGCACGCAGGCCGAAGCGACCGGCCTGGCCAGAAGGCGCTTTTTTCCGATCGGCTGATGGCAGTATTTGCACACTCCGTAAACGCCCTTTTCTATCCGATCCAGGGCGTTCTCTATGTCGCGAAGAGACTCTTCCAGCACCTTGTCGGTGGCCAGATTGGTCGTATATTCATCGATTTCCTGGGCGTTTTCATCAAGCTTATCTCCATAATCCGGAAATTTTACCCTGTTTCCGGTCGAAACCTCTTCCAGGTCTTTGAGTATTTGCTCCCTTTTCTCCGTTAACTCCTTTTTTATTTTTTCTAAAGATTCTGAATCTAATTTATTGTCTTCGGTAGTCATAAACTATTATTAACTGTTAAAAAAAATTTCTTATTCACAAGAAATTCTATTATTATTATATATCGCCACGACAATTTTGGCAAGCTTTCGATAAATGCGCTATTATAAACCTACCATCTGAAATATAAATACAAATTAAAAAGTGGCCCAACTGGGCCCCCTTCTTATGTAAATAGATGAGGTCACTAATGTTGAGCCACAAGCCCCGGATCTTATTAATTGTTCATATACAAGATATGAGCAAGAAAATCCCTGATCACGGAGTTTTTGGAGCTTTTTTCCGACTTAAAAGCATGTTTTCTACCAATCAAGCGGTAAATACCGATTATTTAAAATATTATAATCAGCACTACCTTTTTTTTGTTTTTGTTTTTGTCTGACCATGTCGGATCTGGCCGAAATGATAAGTAGAAAACAGGAAAATTTAACCAATTTTATCCGCGAATTTTTATAAGCAGATATTTAGGTAAATTTTTCTTAAATTGTAAATAACTTTTTGTTTATTAACCTATTATTAATATACCATATAAAATTATTTTAGTCAATCCTAAATGAATCTCTTTTTTTACTTATTATTAGACAAAAATTATTAACTGTTAATAACATATTATTTTTTAAGTCTAGGTATATTTAGACTATAAATGTTGTTTATCCACAATCTTATCCACAATTGTGAATAATTAAGTCCAGATAAACCTAGACAGCCAGCTCAACCACACTTCATATATGTTAGTTAGTATTTAAGTCTATAATATTCTGGACTGCATAACAAAACCCCCTCACGTGGGTCTTGAATTGAGGCCTGGACCGCCCCGCCATCCGGCGGGGTCTTCGCCCCGCTCTGCGGGACTCGAGATTTTTCAAACACTCGCCTATTTGCCAAAAGAATTCCTTTAATATTAGGCCTGGACCGCCCCGCCATCCGGCGGGGTCTTCGCCCCGCTCTGCGGGACTCGAGATTTTTCAAACACTCGCCTATTAGCCAGAAGAATTCCTTTAATCTGAGGCCTGGACCGGATTTGAAGGGGCGGAAGCCCCAAACCAGCAAGTAAACATGTTAAGTTGCGGAGCAAATTGTTTTCAGAAAAAAAATCGCAATTGCCTTTTAAGATCCGGTCTAAACCGGTTCAAATCATGATCCCGGCCTCAATTCAAAAACCCCCTTACGGGGGTCTTGAATTGAGGCCTGGACCGGATTTGAACCGGTGCATGACAGTTTTGCAAACTGTTGCCTTACCGCTTGGCTACCAGGCCGAATAGACTATGCCAGCTTTACATATGTTGTGGGTTTTTTGTATCAATATAAATGTAATATATCAAAAAATACCGAATAACACAAGTAAATAAAAATCCCCATTCGGGGTTTAAATAAGCTTATGTTAAAGAAATCGCTTTGTTTTCTAGGGCTCTAATATTTCTATCTTGACGTGCTTTACGCCAAATTTTTTCGCGTCGGTCTTGTCGGCCATCCAAATATCCACCCGATCATCATAACGTTCGTTCATGCGATCCCTGACCGTAAAGACACGATCTCCGAATAAATCCGGAATTCGCACCTGCGTACCGAATTTTAGCCAATTAGCGGCAATCGTGTCTTCGATTCCATGTTCACAAACATTAAAACCGTTTGCCGTCACGCAAGGAGAATCGTCACATTGGTTTTTTTCGGAATTATAGGCGGTAACCGTGCGGTAAGTTATTTTTAATGCTTTCCGGTTTTCGTTTAGAGGTAAATTATTTATAAATTCTTTGACTATTACCGGCTCTTCAACCACCGGTTCGATCATTTCCTCGTCAATACTGTTTATTTCGATAGCTAAAACAGGGGCAGGAAAAAGGAAAAAATCAAAAACTATGATAATAATTAATGAAAAAATTATCTTTTTGGCTAGTTTTAAAGAAATATTTTTTTCTTTTAATAACGTTTTCATGCGTAGTAATCAAATAAAAAACCCTATCATACGTAAACGTATAAAGATAGGGATTTTCTTCATCTAATTTAATCTTATCATACCGCAAAGATAAAGTCAAGGTCAATTTCCAAAATCTATCATATATTAGCAAAAATTCTCATTAATTTTTAAACTATCTGTAATATTGTTGTTTATATATGAGTGGTTTTGGGTTTAATTTATTTATAGATCATTAAAAATAACAATAAACGATAAAAAAGGGGGGGACCATGAAAATCGGCCACGCGCTCATAATCTGCGCTCTGCTTTTTTCAGGGTGTACTGTTTTTAGAAACGCGACGGTGGAAATTAAAAAAGACGCCGACGGAAAAGTGGTTACTTCGCGTTATAAAAGTACCGAAAGGGGTTTTGTGTCCGACCGGGGAGAAAGGGTCGGTGATTGGGCTACGGCGGATTCGATGGCCCGAAGCGGCAGCCAGGAGGAGTTCGTAAACCAGACCGGTAAACCCTTGCACAATAAAGGCTATCTTATAAAATTAAGAAATGGTTTATGGCTGGCGAATATCTACTATGGCGAAACCGACGACGAACTATATACTCGGGTGATCATGCATCAAAACAAAAAAGCCGAACTATACCTGCCGGACGGATATTATCATGTCAGATGGACGGAATTATCCGGCTCCGGACAGGAAATTAAAAGTGAACCCTTTTTCGTCCGTCCCGGAAAGATCGTTTACTATGACGAGGAGCCTTTGGGCTGGATACAGGGCCTGAATTAAATCCAAAAAAAAGCATCCGATCTTTAACGGATGCTTTCTTAATATCAAATTTAAACTAACCTCCGAAGGCGCTAGGATTTCCACTCATCGCGGCATCCAGGGCAGTAAAGACAAAATAGGTGATCGAATAAGCGGCCACGATTATGATCAAGCCTATTACAGCGCGCTTGATCGTGTCTTTGGCTTTTTCGACTTTCTGTTCTTCGCCGGCGGCCGTCATCCAGTTATAGCCGCCGTATATTATAAGCACGATAAATATAATGCCCAAAAGGCTTAAAAAACCTGTTAATATCGTGGCGACAATACTCCCCGGATTCTGGCCGGAAGCGAAACCGGCCGCCGTACCCAGGCTATCGCCGGCGCCTATTATCCTGTCCGCGGCATCTCCCGTAAGCAGCGCGGCCTTAACGCCGAAAAACGGAATTAAAAGGAGAGCGACCGATCCATATCCGAATATTTTTTTTATGATCTTTATTATCATATTTCTAAAATGATAGCGTTGGAAATGAATTGCCAGATAGCGAACGATCCGACCACTATTATAAGACCGATAAGAGCCCGGCTTATCGTGTCTTTCGCTTTCGAAACCTTTTGTTCGTCGCCGGCGGCCGTCATCCAATTATAACCGCCGAATAATATCAATACGATGAATATTACTCCCAATAGGCTTAAAAAGGCCTTAATTATGACGCCCACCACGGTTATGAAGGTGTTATTATATTCCCCGTCTTCATAAGGGGCGTAACCGGCGCCTTCGGTACCTACTTTTTCCAGATTATCCAGCGGCGTAGCGGCAAAAACAAAATAGGGGACGATCAATACTGCCAATAAGAAAAAAAGTAAAATCAAATGCCGATATTCTTTTATTTTATTCATCATATGGTCAAAGTTTAAATATTATTCGGACATCATACTTCCTGCATGGTTTCCGCGCCGATCTGGCTTAACACGAAATAACTGATAGCGTAAGCGGCTAAGACTATGATCAAACCGATGACAGCGGCCGTGATCAGATTCTTGGCTTTCTCTACCTGCTGATCGTTGCCCCGGGCGAGCATCCACGTATATCCGGCATAGATCATCAATATTAGAAACACAACACCCACGAAAGATAAGGCGGCCTGGATAACTTTTCCTATAAGAACGGCCGGATCCGCGTCGCTTCTGTAGCCGGCGCCCGTTGATCCGGCCACGTCGTTTAGGGGCTGCTTGAAGGCATCGCCCAAATTAGCGGCTTCGGCGGACGGAATAAAAACCGCCAGCAATATTACCGCGGCAATCAAATATTTATTGATCTTCAAAAGTTTAAGCATACGTTTTTCGTTCGCTTATAATATATCAGGTTTTTTAAAAATCACTAGCCGACCGCGGTGCTTCCGGCTAATTGCCCGCCGATAAAAACGGTTATGGCATAAGCGAGCATTATTATTATAAGTCCGATCGTGGCGTTAACGATCGTGCCCTTGGCTTTTTCCGCGACCTGCTCGTTGCCCCGGGCCATCATCCAGGAGTAACCGGCGTAGATCATTATAATAAGGAAAACCACCCCCAGAAAAGACAAGAGGACCTTGATTATCATCCCGAGCATCTGCGCCGGGGATCTTTGGGTCAGACTGATGGAAGCGTGGCCGGTAGCCTGTCCGGTTTCTTTAATGCCGCTCTCATCTATAAAACTATAAGCTGAACAATCGTTAACCGCCGGAATCGCTGACAGCAGCCACAAGAAAAAAAATATAGAAAAAAATATTTGGCCGTATTTCATAATAAACTGCCGCCGGACAAGATCCGGATCGTTTTTAAGTCGGGGAGGTTAGCGCCCGGCCTATAAATGCGGTAAGCGCGTAAGCCGCCAAAACTATTATAAGACCGATGGCCGCCTGCTCGATCAGACTCTTCGCTTTTGCGACCTCCTGCTCGTTGCCCCGGGCCATCATCCAGGTAAAGCCGCCATAGATCACCAAAAGAAAAAAGATAATACCGGTAAAAGCAAGTATCGAACCGACGATCTTGCCTATGGTGGCTGGAACCGTGCCGCGCGGTACTGTGCCGTAGCCTTCTTTGGCGGTGATATTAAGGCCGTCTAAGGCCTCCTTCCCCGCGTCGGCGTAAACCGTCTGGAAAAACGCCAGGAAAACCAGGCTAAAGAGCATAAATACGACAAAATGGGATTTAACGGAAAACATAAATTATCAATATGGTTAGAACACTGTTACGGGCATGAACGCGAATCTGCTTCACGCCCATAACAGTGGAACCCGATTAGAAAAACCGGGTTTCCACAATTATAAAAAAACGTAAAAGATCTTTGTTAAGACGATTAACCCGTGGCGTTCGTAGCGTTATACAAAGCGTTGATCACGAACTGGGCGATGGCGAAGGCCGCTAAAATTACGACCAGGCCGATAATGCCGGCGGCGATCAGCTTTTTAGCCTCGTCAACCTTGCCTTCGTCTCCGGCGGCCGTCATCCATTTAAATCCGCCGAAAAGGATCAACAATACGGCGATAATACCTAAAAATCCCAAAAATATGTTAATTACCGAACCGGCCATTTCCCTGGGGTCGGTATTGCCCAAACCGGTCGCTGTCTGAACGTTAGATTCAAAACCGCCCCAAAGCATGTTGTCGGCGGCTGATTGCGCGTGAGCGGTCAGACCGAAAGCGAAAACCGGTAAAATAACCAGAATTGAAAGCGCTAAAACAAAAAATGTTTTTTTCATATTCACCCCCAATCTATTAATTAACAATTAATATAAACCGTGTCTTTCCGATTAACGGTCTTCCTGCGGCCATAAACGCGAATTGTCGTGTTCATGGCGGCGGAGTCCGCTTTAAAGCGGACGCCCGCTGATCGAATAGTTTGAATATTTAACCGGTGGCGTTCGTGGCGTTGTACAAAGCGCTGATCACGAACTGGGCGATAGCGAAGGCCGCCAAGATAACGACCAAGCCGATAATACCGGCGCCGATCAATTTCTTAGCTTCATCAACCTTGCCCTCGTCTCCGGCTGCGGTCATCCACTTGAATCCGCCTAAAAGTATGATCACGACCGCGATAATACCAAGGAATCCCAATAATATATTGACCACCTGGCCCGCCATTTCTCGTGGGTCGGTGTTCCCCAAACCGGTAGCGGTCTGTACGTTGCCCTCAAACCCGCCCCAAAGCATATTGTCGGCGGCTGTTTGCGCGTGAGCGGTCAGACCAAAAGCGAAAACCGGCAAAATCACCAAAACGGATAAAGCTAAAACGAAAAAAGTTTTTTTCATATTTCACCCCCAATCTATTGAATAATAAAAAAATAAAATCGATACTAACTTTAATCTTAAACAAGAAACTGCAAATCCCTTTTTCGCTCCCGCCGCCATAAACGCGAAGCGCCTTTCGTGTTTATGGCGGCGGAGTCCGCTTTTTAAGTCGGACATCCGCGGATTTATCAAAGACAGTAGCAGGTAATTATATAATACTAACCGGTAGCGCCAGTGGCTCCGTATAAGGCGTTGATAACGAACTGGGCGACTCCGAAAGCGGCTAAGATCACGACTAAGCCGATAACTCCGGCGCCGATCAATTTCTTAGCTTCATCGACTTTCGCCTCGTCTCCGGCGGCCGTCATCCATTTGAATCCGCCCAACAATATGATCACTACGGCTATTATGCCTAAAAATCCTAACATGATATTAACGACTTGCGCGGCCATCTGCCGGGGGTCGGTGTTTCCTAATCCGGTCGCCGCCTGGACGTTGGTTTCATAATTGCCCCAAAGCATGTTATCGGCGTCAGACTGGGCGTGAGCGGTCAAGCAAAAAGAAAAGATCGGTAATACCATTAAAGTAAAAATCGCTAAAACGAACATTATTTTTTTCATATTTCACCCCCTTTCTACGGACTTGGGAAAAATATCCGATTTAGCTGCTTTTTTCCGTTTTTCCCTTGTCAAATATATATGACTTTATAATTACCCGATAGCTCCGGTAGCTCCGTATAGAGCGTTCAGGATAAATTGAGCCAGGGCGAAAGCGGCCAATAATATTATCAAACCGATCACCCCGGAGCCGATGAGCTTTTTGGCTTCCTCGACTTTCTCTTCGTTGCCGGCGGCCGTCATCCATTTGAATCCGCCCAATAAAATAATAATAACGGCGATAATGCCGATAAAACCCAACATGATATTGACTACCCGGGCCGCCATCTCCCGCGGATCGGTATTGCCCAAACCGGTAGTGGCCTGAACATTACCTTCTAATCCGCCCCACAGCATAACGTCAGCCTCGGATTGAGCGTGGGCGGTTAAAGCAAAGGAAAAAACCGGCAACAAAACCAATATCATCGGAATTATGACAAATAATATTTTTTTCATATATTTCCCACCCCCTTTCCTTTTAAAAATATATTATAAACCTTAACTTTATTTTAACATATTTTGTCATGCTTTTGCAACTTATTATTTAATAATAAAACAAATAAGGAAAATTTTTTTAATTTATGCTAAAATTGTAAATATAAACAGGCTATAACAATTTTTTAATGCTTACCATAAAAAAACTAAATTATCCCTCCCTGCTTTGGTTTTTATTTTATCTGGTTATTTTTTCCTATTTAATATTTAATTCCTATAATTACCTGGATGCTGATCTGGGCTGGCACCTGGACGTAGGAAAGCGCATATTAGAAGAAAGATCCGTTCCTGTTGAGGAACATTATGACTATACTCTTATAAACAGGACGTGGGTGGATCATGAATGGCTGCTTAACGTCGCAACCTATTGGCTATATGATAATTATGGTTATTTTAGCGTAAGTATATTTTTTGCCCTGATCGTGATTTTAGCCCTGATAGTCCTTAACATATATACCAGAAAATATTTTATCCGCGGCCCCGGCGGTCAGATTTTAATAGGAACCATACAATTTTTCGGCGTTTTAGCGATGGCGCCGCACCTGGGGGTCAGGATGCAGACCGCAACTTTGCTTAATTTATCGCTATTGCTTTTTATAATCCGGACCTATGAAATAACTAAAAACACCAGGGTTCTTTTCTGGTTATGGCCGCTTTTCTGTTTTTGGGCGAACTCCCACGCCGGATTTTTAATCGGTGTTTTTATGTTATTCCTGTGGATAGGGATTAAATCGCTGGAAATTGTTCTTAAAAAATTCCGGGTTTTTGCCCGGATTGACTTCATGAACGAGCGGAAAAGCGGGGAATTAGTTAAATTCCTGCTTTTTGCCCTGGGAGCGGTCGGGGCCACCCTCATAAATCCGTATGGATTAAAACTATATTCCTTCCTTCTGGATTATTCCAATAATTACTACCTGCAGGTGATCGCGGAATGGCTGCCCTCGTACTCCATGCCGATCCAGTATAAACAATTAATTTACGCGGCCCTGGTCGTGGCCATGTTAACGGTATTTACGGCCGATCTGGCGCGGAGCTGCAGAAAAAAAGAAAATTCAACCGTGGATGGCTGGCACCTGGGCATGATCCTCGTCCTTTTGTTCATGGCCGCGCAATCAAAGCGCCATTTTCCGTTGTTTTTCGTAGTTTCCTTTCCCTGGCTTATCTTTTCCCTGGTCCGCGACCTGCGTCTGCCGGCGCGCTTCGCGAAATATATTTCGGAAAATACGGTCCTGAAAATATTCGTTCTGCCGATTTTTCTTCTGGCCGCCGCTAATTTCCTGGTCAGGGCGCAGTATGCGCCTGATCCATTTTTCTCCCCTTATTTCTGCGGCTATTATCCTTGCGGGGCGGTGCAATACATGAAAAACAATCCCGATCTTTTGGACAGGAAGATCTTAAACGATTACGGCTGGGGCGGGTACATGATCTGGACCTGGCCCGGAAAAAAACTTTTCATTGACGGACGATTGCCCTTCTACGAGTTCAACGGGCATAGCCTCCTTGAAGAATACACGGATTTCTTTGTCGCGGGACAGGCAAAGAATAAACTTGATAAACACGGCATCGGCCTGGTATTGCTCAAACTCTACCCCAAGGTTTCCCTGAACTGGTTCGAAAGAAAATTCCTGGGATTGGACGATAACGAGATCAATAACCAAAAAAGATATCTGCGCGATTACCTTAGGGGCGCGGCCGGCTGGGAATTAGTTTATGGCGATAAGGTCAGCGAAGTATACGCCGAAAAATAAATATTTATTATTTTTATGAATATATCAGATTATAATTCGCTAAAAAATTCCGACGAGCAGCATTTTTGGTATAAAGCCAGAAAGGTCCTGATCGATCGTCTTTTAGGGCTTTACCTCAAAGAGGACGACGGGCGGGAAATACTGAATATCGGGGCGGGACTTGGCACTGAAGCCGAAATTTTAAAAAAATACGGACGGGTGACCGCCTTGGACAAAGACCCGGAAACGGTCGCTCTTTCGGACCGATCGGGAATAAGAACCGTGCTCGGCGACATAGAAGAGGTTGAACCGGAAAAAAATAAATATGATTGCGTCTGCTGTTTTGATATTCTTGAACATTTGCGCGATGACCGCGCCGCCCTGAAAAAGATATATCGCGCCTTGCCGCCCGGCGGCTATTTGTTCTTTACCGCTCCGGCTTACGGCTTTTTATGGAGCGGACACGACCTTGTTACCGGACACAAAAGAAGATACACCCAAGGCGGGGTAAAAAAATTGCTCAACGAGGCCGGTTTTGAAATTCCGCTGATAGGTTATTGGAACTCCCTGCTTTTGTTGCCGGTAATGATCTACCGGCTGGCGAAAAGGGCCGCCGGCCTCGCTCCGAAAACCGACGCCCGCCCCCTGCCCCGGATCCTTAACCGCTTACTGTTCCTTGTCCTTAATTTAGAAAATAATTTTATCGGCCAAAGCATCCCTTTCGGGTTAAGTATTTACGGGACGGCCAGAAAAAAGATATGAATATCGAATTCCATATTCCGGTATATAATGAAGAAAGGATCCTGGAAAAAAATATTACCTTCCTCCATGATTATTGCCGGAAAAATTTCGGTTTCGACTGGTCGATCGCGATCATCGTGAACGGTTCCACCGACCGCTCCCGGGTCATAAGCGAACGCCTGGCGGCCCGGTATCCGGAGAAGATCAGGGCGGAATATTATCCGGCGGCCGGCCGGGGCGGAGCGATCAGGAATTCGTGGCTTAAAAGCCGGGCCGATATAGTTTCTTACATGGATGTCGATCTCGCGGTCGATCTTAAGAATATCAATGATCTGGTGGAACCGATCCTGGTTGACCGGGCCGATCTGGTCATCGGCTCCCGCCTCCTGTCGAACGCGAGCATTGAAAGATCTTTTATCCGCGAACTCGTTTCCCAGAGCCATCTTATTATCTCTCGGTTGATCCACCGCCATAATTTTTCCGATCTGCAGTGCGGCTTTAAAGCGGTCAGGCGAACCGCCTTCGCGGCGATCGCTCCTTATGTCGCGAACAAGGGCTGGTGGTTCGACACCGAGACCATACTTCTCGCCAAGCTGTTCGACTACCGGATTGCGGAAATTCCGGTTATCTGGTCGGAAAACCGGTATGATAAAAGAAAAAGCAAAGTAAATCTGACGACCGACAGCTTAAACGCGCTTTTTAATCTCATTAAGCTTAAGTTCCGTCTGACCGGCTTAAAAAACAGCCTTAATATAAACGATAAAAAAAATCTTCGCTGAAATATAAATTTTTACTCCGAATCTTGAACCGGATATCCGCTCTAAACGAGCGGATTTTTGTTTATTGTTTTCCAAATAAAAAACGGTTCGCTTTTACACGTACTGTAATTGGATCGTTATTCGTAATCCGGCTCTATATATAAATCATAGACATGAATAGCTCCGTCGCTGTCCGCGTTGATCTCGCCGGTAATAGCCGTAAAACCGTCGATCGCCACGGCATCTTTTCCGAAATAATTGCTGGCGAAGGATTCATATACGGAAGCGATCTGGCTATAAACGTCGCCGGTTATCAGAAACGCCCAGAATCTTTTCTGAAGATATGAAGAAACCACGGCCCGGTTGCCGTCCAGAGCCACCCGCTGGCCGAATCCGTCGCCGATATATCCGTTTTCCGCCGTAATTTCGTTGATCTTGTCCCATTCGCCGGTAGCGGCATCGCGCCTAAAAAGGAGGGCGCGGCCGGCTTTACCGGATTTGGGCGTGGAACCGACCAAGGCGTAATTGCCGGAAATTGAAACGCTCTGCCCGACATACACGCAATTCACGTAATCGCCGACAAAATAATCGGTTTCACTCCAGGTTTCCGTACTCTCGTCATATTCGAAGAAATAAACCGCGCCCTGGTCATAAGCACCGTGTTTATGAGCGCCTACCACGGCGTAATTGCCGTCAATGGCCACGCTCGTACCGAAATAGGCATTGGCTTCGCCGTTAGAAGCGGTTACAACCGTGTGTCCGCTATCATGAAAAATATAAGCCGCGCCGGCATTGCTTGCGGCACTGTCATTGCGGGGCGCGCCGGCAATCGACATATCTCCGGAAATATCGACGCTCTGTCCCAGGTTTTCCCCGGCGCTGCCGTCCTGTCCCAGGAACTCGTCGCCAACCTGGGTGCAGCCGTTGCTGGAACAGGTATAAAAATAAACCGCGCCGACATCGCTGTACGCGCTATGGCCCTGTCCGATAATATCGCCGTCCCTCTGCCAGGCGCCGACAATGGCGTTGGCACCGTCTATCGCTACGGCGCTGCCGTAATTCTCGTATCCGCCGTAATCCGGGTATGTCGTAATGATATCCTTGACTTCCACTTCTTCCCAGCCGTTCGCCCCTTTAGCGAAAACGAAAAGAGCGCCTCGCTGGTTATACACGAACCTGGGATCTCCCACCAGCATAATATCCCCGGAAACACCGATCGACCAGCCGAACCAGCTGGCGTCGCTGTCGCTCGGATTCAATTCCGAGTGGCCCGGGGCGCCCAATGTAAATTCATAAGCGGATTCGATATCGAGATCATAACCGATCATGGTTTTAACGCCGTCTATCTCGAACAACTGCTCCACGGCGGTATGGTTTCCGTCTATCACGGTCTCGTACTCTCTCGTAACCGGCGGCCCATAAGCGGAGTAGCCGTAATGGCCGTTCCAGAATTCAAGGATATGCTCTTTGACCGCGATCGCTTTTCCGATCGCCCAGTTCAGGACCAACTGCGACCAATGCTCGTTCTCCTCTGCATCCACCCGCAGAAAATCCTGCACATAAAGTCCGTCATCGTCGCAGGTGGCCGGCGGAGTGGTTGAGCATTGCGGATCAGGCCATTCATGTACCCAAACGCCGTGGCCGTCGTTGTCCCAGGGCAAGCCGAAGGTTTCTAAACCGGAGTTACCGTAATATTCCTCGTTGTCGTATTCGTCGAGAAAAAGCTGGGAAAGTGGATCTTGGCCGCTTAATTTCCATCCCGGGAAATCCTGGAATATGCCGACGGGATGGACGGTATAGACGCGGTCGATGTTAACATGACTGGTAGCCGTATATCCATATAAGGGATAAGTTACCTCTTCGCCGCCAGTTACCGTGTCAAACCAATTCCCATTCGCGTTTCCGTAAGGATCGTGCACAATTACGTTTTGTTCTGTGCCGTTTACGCCCGTATCATAACCGATAATCACCAGATAATGACCATACTCTATGCTACTGATCGTAATCTCGGCATGACCGATCAGGGGCAGTCCAGCGTCAATGTTTTGCTTGATGATGTCAAAACGATCTGAATATATCGCATCACTAACGATAAGGCCGTGATTTTCGAGATACAACTTCAATTGATTAGGATCTGTGCCCCAATATGGATTCGCCGAGTCTGCTCCGGGGCCAGTAACTATAAATCCATGAGCTCCATAAACTTCGTGCGGGAAATGAAGATTATATGTATTTGGCGCATCTATTCCGTCCCAATCCCTTGCCCATTCTTCATTATAATCTTCACCGCTTTTGTCGGTCCAGTTGGTATAAGGGTTGTATACATACCAACCTGGGTAGCCGGAAGTGTTTTCCGGCTGAAGCTTATGGAACTCCGTAATCATCACGGCCGATGTCGGGCCGCAGGCGTTATATCCCAGAAAATAATTCTGGTCCATGTGTTCAACTTGGTTGATATATGGGACGTTTTCAACTGTTACGGTGGCCGCGTTGACCTGAGGGATAAAAACCAACAAACAGACCGTGACAAGGGCTGATGCCCACGCTATTTTTTTCATTTATTTTCCTTTCTGGTTTTTCTGGACGTTCGTGAATGTTTGACCGATGACCCACCTAAATGCTTATTCAATTTTAATGAACCATTGTTTTCCTCCTTTCTATCTTATGTTTTTGCTACAGAGTAATTTTTTTAAAATTACTCTTGAAGAGATACGAAATTAATCGCATCTCCGAAAAGAATAATTTTATTGTATAAACTGAAATAAATCTAATACCTCCCGACACAATTCTTCTTCCATGTAATTAATAACCAAATAATCCTTATTATCTAACTTATTATATTCCGTATAATATTGTTTACTGTCAAATGTTTTGCATGACCGGTTCCCGCTCTCATCGGGCACCATATTACAAGACTTGACACTGGCCAGCACCTCATAAAACCTTATATCGTTCTTATTATTAAATTCCTTGATTGATATTAATTCTGCAGGATTTTGATAATTATTCCAGCCGACCGTTTCTAAATAATTTTTTAAACTATTGTAATTTTTGTTACTATAATCATGAAAATTTATATATATATATGGATTTTTATCGTCCTCTGGATAATGCTGTTTTGATTCCTCTGGAACCGGTCCCCGAATACTTAACCCACTACTTCCTTCCTGAAATTCCATTACGTCCTCGCTATCTTCAAACTCAAACTCAATCCCCCAATATTCATTCCGATATTTTTTCCAGCCACCCTCTTCTTTTGTAATTACGCCTTTGTATTTATCGTCCGGATTTTCCGCCACCGCTTCTTCGTTATTTAAATTCGCGCTCTCGTTATTTACTTGCGCTTGCTCCTGATTTTTATTTTGTTCCTCTCCCGGCGTCTGTTTTCTTATTAACAAACCTGCTCCGGCGATAAATAAGAGCGCTGCCGCGATGGTAATAACCAGGACGTTTTTGTGGATTTTAAACATAGATTTTTTAGGGAAAACCCTCCTTTAAATTAAATTAAAATTATCATAGCACAAAGCATATGAAATTTCTCTAAAAAAAATATAAAGAAAATATAAAAATATTATAAAGATAAGATTAAAATTTATAATAGCTTTATTTAATATAAGCAAAAAAATATTTACCCGAAAATTACCGCCTTAACGCGCCGAAACGTAAAAAATATTTAAAAAAAATTTAAGAAAAAATAAATTTTCCCGCGCGAGCGGGAATCCAGCCTGCCGGCCGGCAGGGGGTGGGCGGGATTAACTTTGTATTGTGTTTGCGATTGTCGGTACGGATAGATCATGGATCCCCGATATCCGTCCCGGGCGGATTCGGGGATGACAAATCAGCGTTTTGGAAAAGAGAGTGGAGTCCGTTTACTAATAATTCCACCGACAAGGTCGGTGTGTAGTTTAATATTTCTTATTATTATTTTATCATCCGCGGCGATTTTCAACAAACAAAAACGGACATTTAAGTCCGTTTTTTTTATTTTTTATTCCCCGTTCTTCATGGAACCCAGGAAGAGAACAGAGAGGAGGAGGAATGAACCGGCGACCGTCCAGGAAGCCGGAACGCCGTAGTTTTGCGCGATCCATCCGCTCGCGATAAGGCCTAAAAAAGCGGCTACGCCCTCCAGCATAGAGACGAAGGATTGGACAGTGGCGCGCACCCGGCCGGGGATGCGGCGGTTAAGATAGGCGTTTTGGATAGGCGCGTAGAATCCGCGCGCGAATTCGTGTCCGTAGAAACCGATAAGCGCCGCGAATAAGACCGGGCTCAAGGCGGCGGCTATCGCGCTCACGGCGAAAACAACCAAACCCAGGATGATCGCGTATTTTTCCTTTTTGAATTTATTCCCGAAACGGCCGGCAAATTCGTTTCCCAGATAAAGTATTATCAGGGAAGCGCCATGCACCCAGCCCAGAGCTACGACCGGCACCGAGAAACCGTCCCGGAAAAACGGCTGCCAGTACATATTAAAGGGCATACAGGTAAAGGAGTAAGCCATGGCGGAAAGGCCGAGGAAAAAAATCGAGCGGTTTTTCAGGCCGAAATCACAGCTGTCTTTTATGATCCGTTTCAGGCCGGTCCGTTCCGGATCGGCCTTTTTTCTGGCCTGGAAATATGATTCGTCTATCAGGAATATGGCCAGAACCCCGCAGATCAAGATCGTAATACCGGACACGAGCCAGGGCAGAGCGATATTGATCGCGCCGATATAGGCGCCAAAAACGGTTCCGATTATCCGGCTTAAGTTTCTGATCTTCTCCTTGTCGCTCGCGAGCTTATTCAGGCAAAAACTCTCGCCGCAAAGATCGAGCGAATCTATCGCCCAGGCGTCAAAGGCGCCCGAACAAAACGACATGCCCAGGGCCGCTATGATCTCTGCTATCACGAACCATGTGAAAGTAGAAGAGAAATAATAAATAAACATCGATCCGGCAGCGGTAAAACAGGATAAGACGAACGAAAGTTTTCGCCCGTAATTATCAGCGATCGATCCGGTCGGTACTTCAAAAAGCGCGCCCGACAGCATGAAAGAAGCATTGATCAAATTAACCTGCCACAAATTTAATCCGTTAAACAGCAGAAAGACAGTATAGGTCGAGAAAAAAAACGACATTCCCAGGTTAATAATGAATTCAAAGCCGTAATACACCGCGAGTATTTTTTTCTTGGCCATATCCACCCCCTTTCGGTTTGTAAAAGAGCGAAAATAATAAAGAGCCAGGCGTCGCGGCCTGGCTAAAGGGGGTTAGTTTATATGAAGCGATTTAATTTTTTGTATCGGGAAAATTTGTTCTTAAACCGCCTGAAGCCAGACTGCGAGGGCAAAATACCGGAGCATAGGAAAAACGCGCCCCGGTGAGATCGGCCCAGGTTTTCATGATTTGGCTTAAATTGCGGTTTAAAAATAATCTCATAAAATTTATTTCACTATATTAATAATACGTTAAAACGAGAAAAACGTTACACTTATTTTAGCTAAAAACAAGTTAAAAAATAATAATTTTTAGCTTGACATATTTTTATGTTTATGCTATTTTAAGCTCAAGTTCCATGTTCTTTTAACTCCCTTTAGGGGCGGGGAAAAATTCGCCCCAGGCGCGGTGATATCCGTGCCGGCTCTTTTGGCCGGTGATATCCGGCTACGAAAAGGAGGCTTATGTCACGCTTTAGGGTAGAGGTTACAAGTGAGGGTTCGCTAAGTTTGCGGGAAAAAAGTGGATCTGGTTTTTATGTGCGAGCAGCTTCATTCAAGGGTATTAATGTTCCTGTGGGCGTAACAACAAAAGAGGTTTTAATAGAGCTGCCGCGTGAATCAAAACAGGAGTTTATGTTTATCCAGGCGCCGGCGACAACGGAAGATGCTGAGATTATTGTTCTGGAGTGGGCAGAGAGATGGCTGGATGATGACACCAAGGTCGCCGGCACGGTAACGGTAAGCGTGCCGTTTGCCAACCTTGATCTGCCGAAAAATTTTCGGCCCAGGAAGAAGAAGATGTATTCGATCAGCGAAGACGCGATCTATCTGCGCGTCGGCCAAAGCTTCTATTGCTCTAATGAGGCTAAGGCCAGAGCGCGCGAACTTCGCTATGCTCCGGCCGAAACCATGATCAAGTATATTCTCGGCTGGATCACCCTGGCTGACCTCGGGATGATCGCCCGCGGCGCGGACAAAAAAGAAGTTGAAGGGTTGCGGCGGGAAAACAAGGGGTTGAGAAAATCCCTGGACGAAGCCCGCAAACAGGCCAGAAAATTTTTGGACGAAAAAACCGCCCTGGAGGACGAGTTAAGATCCACTACTTTTTCACTCAAGGTCATGTTGGGGCAAAATGAGGATACTTTGGATATTTTAAAAAAACACTGGGATATCCTCGGCGATATTCGCCGGGTTGCCGGTGAAACGGAAAAGGTTCCTTTTTGGCAAAAGGGCCGCTCCCATGATAAATTGGAGCTGATCAGAGGCCGCCTGGAGCGAGCGGCCGCAGAGGATAAAATTTAATTTTACACAAACAACCAGCAAAGCCTTATCAAAAGATAAGGCTTTTAAAATTATCAGAGAAGAATCAGACGAAAAGACATTTTTCCCAGCCTGTTTTTTCCAATTCCTCAAGCGTCTTTGCGTTCGCGATCTGGAAATCACCGACTGCGGTGCGGGTAAGTTCCTCTAAATAGGCGCCGCAGCCGAGAGCCTGGCCGATATCGTGCGCGAGCGCGCGGATATAAGTGCCGGAAGAACATTTTACCCTGATAGCGAGAAGCGGCCAGTCGTAAGATGATAATTCCAGTTCATAAATATTTATGGCGACCGGCGCGCGTTCAACCTCGACTCCCTTACGGGCCAATTCGTATAATTTTTTACCATTGATCTTTTTGGCGCTGTACATCGGCGGCACCTGCGTTTGTTTGCCGATGAATTTTTGCATGACCGGTTTGATGGTTTCGGAATCCGGCTTTGTGTATTCGGAATCAGGTTTCGTGGTTATGTTTCCGGTCGGGTCATAAGTATCCGTGGTCGCGCCCAGACGGAGAACAGCCGAATATTCTTTATCCAGTTTCACGAAACGGCCGATCTCTCTGGTCGCTTCGCGTCCGACGGCCACGATCAAAACACCCCGGGCAAACGGATCGAGCGTGCCGGCGTGCCCGATCTTCTTTATTCCGGTAAGCCGGCGCAATTTATAGATCATGTCGTGTGAAGTCGGCCCCGCCGGTTTATTTAAAATTAAAAATCCGCTTTTATCTTCCATAAGACGATAAAATTAACATGCTTATACCTTAACACGATTTTGGCGAAAAATCCAAATCTTTGGTTGACTTTTATAAATAAATATTGTAAAATTAAATAAAATTCAGGGTAGATTGTCCTTGAATTTTAAATTTACTAATATTAAAAAAAATAATCATGAATGTAACCGAATTAGCCAGAATTTTAAGAGTTAATCCGCAGGAATTGCGCGACTATTTGCCGCAATACGGTTTTGATATTGGCCAAAAAGCCATAAAAATCGACGGCCACGTCGCCAATAAGATCATGAAAGAGTGGCCGGATATCAGGCGCAAAATAGCCAGACAGAAAGAGCTTGAATTACAGAAAGACAAAATAAATATTCCGGAAAATGAAACATCCGCGGAGAAAAAAACGATCAGTATTCCGCGCCTGGTTACGGTCAGGGAATTAGCCGCTTTGTCCGGCGCGCCGCTTAATAAAATTCTGGCAGAGCTTATGAAAAACGGAATATTCGCTTCTTTGAACGAAAAAATAGATTTCGATACCGCCTGGCTAGTGGGCACTGAACTTGGACTTGAGATAAAACCGGCCGAAACGAAAAAAGAGGCTGAAAACAGGGAAGAGGAAGAGGAAGATAAGATAAAGAGCGCCTTCGCGAAAGAAGAGGAAAAGGATCTTTTGCCGCGTCCGCCGGTGATCGTGGTCATGGGCCACGTCGATCACGGTAAAACGAAACTTTTAGACGCTATCCGGCGAACCCACGTCGTGGACGGTGAAGCCGGCGGCATTACCCAGCATATCGGCGCTTATCAGGTAATGCGCCGCCAAAAACTCATCACTTTTATCGATACGCCGGGACACGAGGCTTTTACCGCCATGCGCAGCCGCGGCGCACGCATCGCAGATATCGCGATTTTAGTGGTCGCCGCGGATGACGGCGTCAAACCGCAGACGATCGAAGCTTTCCGCATAATCGAAAAAGCAAAGATACCTTTCGTGGTGGCGATAAACAAGATAGACAAACCCGGCGCCAATCTGGACAAAACGAAGCAGGAATTATCCTCGCAGCTTAATATAGTACCGGAAGACTGGGGCGGCAAGACGATTTGTGCCCCCGTATCGGCCAAAGAGGGCCAGGGTATTACCGAGCTTCTGGATATGGTCCTATTAGCCGCTGAGATGGAGGCGAAAAGCCTAAAAGCTAATCCGGCGGCGTCGGCTCTGGGCACTATCATAGAATCGCACGTCGATAAAGGCGCCGGTCCGGTGGCGACGATCCTTATACAGAACGGCACGCTTAAAGTAGGCGATCACCTCGTTTTTGACGGAATCGATATCGGCCGGGTAAGGGGACTTAATAATTACCAGGGGGAAAAAATAGAATCCGCCCTTCCGGCCACCCCGATCCAGATTCTGGGCCTAAAAGCCTTGCCGCGGGTCGGGGATATTATCGGGGTGGGCTTTGGAGAAAAAATGAAATCGAAAAAAACCAAGACCATCGTCCGGTCGGCCGGTTCGCAAATGCCGGAAAATACGATCCGGGAAGACGATAAGGCGAAAAAGATCAATATTATAATTAAAAGCGACGTACTTGGATCGGGCGAAGCGATCGAAGAATCGCTCGAAAAGATAAATACCGACAAAGTAAAGGTAAGGGTAATAAGCCGCGGCTTAGGAAATATTACGGAAGGCGATCTTAAAAGGGCCGAGGCGGCGAACGGCCTGGTTATCGGTTTTAACGTAAAAATACCGACAGTTATCGAAAATATGGCCCGGGAAAAAAATATCGAAATAAAACTTTACAATATCATCTATAACCTTATAAATGACGTTAAGGCCATGATGCTGTCCGCACTGGGTCCGGTTACCGAAAGAAAGGATCTGGGCAGGCTCAAGGTCAAGGCGGTTTTTAAAAATGAAAAAACCAGCCAGATCGTCGGCGGCCGGATGGAGGAAGGACGGGTCGAAAAAGGGTCGATGATCGAGGTTTGGCGGAATAAGGAATTTTTAACTTCAGGTGTGCTAAAAAAATTACAATCCGCCAAAGAAGACGTTACCGACTGTGAAACGGGGCAGGAATGCGGTATCGAATACGAGGGCAGTCCGATCATAGAGGTCGGCGATGTCCTGCGTTTTTATAAAACGGAAGAAACGGCCGGTAAATTATAACCGCGAACACCACCGGTAACGCAATAATATGTCCAGACGAATCGAACAAGTCAATGAGATCTTAAGGAGCGAGCTCGCTAACCTTATTACCGGCAACCTTGAGATGGACGGCTGCCTTATAACGGTAATTTCCGTTAAAACCTCGCCTGATCTGCGGCATGCCCGCGTCAGCGTTTCCGTATTGCCGGAACATCTGACCGGCACGGCCCTCCAGGAGATCAGAAAAAAGAATTCCCTCTTCAGCCGCGTGCTCAAGAAGAAGCTTAATCTTAAACTGATCCCTAAGTTCAACTGGGTGGTCGACGCCAACGAACGGTACGCGGCCGAAATAAACCGGGCCATAGATGAAATGAAAAACACCTAATAATTTATTATGCAGGAAGAAAAATTCACGCTCGCCTGGAATAAAATACAAGCAGCGAATAAAATACTCCTGGTAACCCATAAAAAGCCGGACGGGGACGCTCTTGGTTCGATTTGCGCCTTAAGTGAAATACTGGAATCGAAAAAAAATTATGACGCTTTTTGCGGCGACACCCCTTCAGCGCAATTTGATTTTCTTCCCCATATCGAAAAAATCCGGTCAGACAGGAATTCTCTGGATTTTTCCGCTTACGACCTTATATTCGTATTGGATTGCGGCGGAATCAACCGGACCGGACTGGAAAAAGAACTGCTTAGCCGCCGAAGCGGACAATTCGTGATCGAATTCGATCATCACCCGAAAATGGACGATTACGCCGATCTCGAGATCCGGTTGCCGAAAAGTTCGTCTACCGCGGAAGTTCTACATGATTTTTTAAAAACGAACGGCATAAAACCGAACAAGAATGTCGCCAACTGCCTCCTGGCCGGAATTTTAACCGATACCGGTAATTTCCTTTATCCCTCGACCTCGGACAAAACGGTAAAGATCGGCGCGGCCATGCTCTCTGCCGGCGCCCGGCTTCCGACCATTATCGAAAATACCTGGCGCAACAAGAATCTGCCGGGCATGAAATTCTGGGGCAAGGCGATCGACAATCTTAACGTCAACAAAAAATATAATTTTGCTTATACGGTCCTGACCCACGAGGATATCGCGCGATCCGGCGCCACTGAAGAGGAGTTCGACGGCATTGCCGGTTTTTTAAGCAACTTATGCGGCGTGAACGGACTTTTAGTGCTACGGGAAGAAACAGACGGACGGATCAAGGGCAGTTTGCGGACCACCCATCCGACGGTCGATGTTTCTAAATTAGCTAAACTCCTGGGCGGTGGCGGACACGCCAAAGCCTCCGGTTTCGTTATGGAGGGCCGGATAGAAAACTCCGGGCATGGCTGGCGGGTGGTCTAAAAATTAATGTCTTTTTAATTTTAACTTAATACTATATAATAAATTAATCATTTGCCGATCGGCGGTTAGGGATGATATGTTTAAACATCGGATTTAAACAACCCCTGACGCCTGATCCACTTAAACCAAATGCCGTTAATACCTACAGTCATCGAAAAATCCGGCCAGATCGAACGGGCGTATGATATCTACTCTCGCCTCTTAAAAGACCGGATAATCTTTTTAGGCGAACAAATATCGGATCATGTCGCGAATATCATCATCGCCCAATTCCTTTTTTTGGACGCGGAAAACAAGGAAAAAGACATTAAATTCTACATAAACAGCCCGGGCGGATCGGTTACGGCTGGGATGGCTATTTACGATACGATGCAATACGTTAAATGCGACGTTTCCACTATCTGCGTCGGCATGGCCGCTTCTATGGGAGCGACCTTGCTCGCGTCCGGCGCCAAGGGAAAAAGATTCGCTTTGCCGAATTCAGAGATTATGATCCACCAGGTAATGGGCGGGGCCGAGGGTCAGGCGACCGACATAAAGATCCGCGCCGAACACATCCTTCAGGTCAAAGACCGTCTCAATAAGTTACTGGCCAAGCACACCGGCCAAAAAATATCCCAAATCGAAAAAGACACCGATCGCGATCGTTTCATGACCCCCGAAGAAGCGCAAAAATACGGGATTATAGATAAAATCATTTCAAAATAAAACAAAAAACCGAACCGACCGCGCATCGCAAAGGAGGATTATTATGTTTTCCAGGCACCGGAAATTCCGAAACGCGCTTAAGGCCGCCACGGGAAAAGAACATAACCGCATGATCGTCGCCCATTTTCTGAAAAGAGGCGAAGAGGTCCCTATTGATAGACACGATGCCGATGAATGGATAATAATCGACAAAGGCATATGTTCGGTCCTGATCGGAAACACGGAATACGACATCGATGCCGGGTCGCATATTTTTACGATCCACATCCCCAAACGCACCGAACACGCCTTTGTCGCTTTAAGCGATATCGAATATTTCGTGGTCAAGGAGATCATAACCGAATAATAACCGCTAAGAAGCCTTCGGCTTCTTTTTATTTTTTTCTTTTTAAGATATAATAAAAAGGTATGAAAAAATTCTATTTAAAAAAACTTGACGAACGCGGTAAGATAGCGGTTTGGCAAGTTGACGGTGCGTCTATTAGAAATAAGATCGACATAGAATTTACCAACTTCGGACACCACTATCGCAATCCTTATATACCAAAATATGAGTTCTGGCTGGACCGGGAGGCCGACTTCAATGAAGAAGAATTCTATATTACCCATCTGTTGGCGGACTGGGAGCTTATGAAAAAGGGCTATAATCATTGGAACGCGGGAGTGATCGCGGAGAAAAAAGAGGCGGCGGAAAGAAGAAAATCCAAAGATTACGCCGCGGCTCTGAAAAAAAACGGCCAGCCCGCGGTTGAAAAGATCCATGTCCGCCTGCTCCAAAAGACCGCTAATAACGTATCCGTGTGGGTGGTTAGGGGAAGGCTCATAAGAAATGCCATAAACATCGAGTTCAGCGAAGGCGGCCACGATCTGGTTTACGACTTCATTCCAAAAAACGAAGTTTGGATAGATAATGATATTTATAGCGAAGAGCGGCTGCCGATAATCCTTCATGAACTTTACGAACGCACTTTGATGATGGAAGGACTCAAGTACCTGGCCGCGCATAGGCGTGCCAGTCGCCTAGAATACGAAGCCCGCAATAACAAAAAAATCTTGAAAAGCAATTTGGCGCTTTTGGGATGGAAATAATTATGGAAGCATTCAAAATAAAAATTGATTGCCTGATCATTTCCGACATCCACCTGGGGGACAGTACCGCCCGTTGCCGGGAAGTATTAGAGGTGCTAAGAAAATACGATTACGACAAACTGATACTTAACGGGGATATCGTGGACGGCCTGCGCCTGGAGCGGTGGACCCCGGAGCATTGGGGGGTTTTTTCGAAGCTGAAAAGATTGTCGAAAAAGTGTGAGGTTGTCTGGATACACGGCAACCATGACGCCAGTAATTATATTTTATCCAGGCTCCTGGGCCTGAGAGTACGCAACCGTTATGTGTGGAAATACGGACGCAAAAAATTCCTGGCCATCCATGGGCACCAATACGACCGTTATCTTAATAATAACTACATAGCGAGCCAGATCGCTTATATATTTTACAGCTTCATAAAGAATATCGATTATAACGGTATTTTGGCGAACCTTATCAGGAATAGAAGCGCCGTTTGGGAAAGGGGTTCATTGGAGGTGGCGAAAGGCGCCCTGCGCCTGGGGCGCCTGCTTATGGCCGATTATGTTTTTTGCGGCCACACCCACAAGATACATTCGGAAGAGGGGCGAGGCATTAAATACTTCAATACCGGATCATGGGTGGAAAAACCTTCGGCCTACATAACAATTACCGGCGATCAGGTCGAATTGCATAAAATCGATTAAAATTAATCGATTCTCTATATTTTTTTTATATTTATATTATCGTTTTCTTATCTTAGCGTAATTATATCTTGATAAGCTGTGGCATGGGGAAAGAAAACGATCAAGAAGAAAAAATCTGCTTTTATTGCGTTTTTCTTAAGAAGAGCGGTGACTATTATTATTGTCATAGATGCCTTGAGGTGTTCAAAAATAGAAAGGAATTTAAAAGAACCTGCCCGTATTTCTTTAAAAAACGAATAGTCCGAATTAAATAAAAACGTCCGTCAGGAGACGTTTTTTTATCACAAAAAAACAGGATGGATTTATCCTGTTGTACTGCTTTTTTAATACTGTGCTTTTTTAACAAAGCTTAATATTTCCGCGAAAGCCTCGTCAGCGCTCAACTTGCTGGTGTTGATTATAAAATCATAATGAGACTTGTCGTGTACGTCGATCTTGTAATATTTTTTATAACGGACTATGTCGCTTTTTTGCCTGCGGCGAATGCTTTTCAGCACGTCCGAGACCGAGTCCAGATTTTTACCCTCATTCCTTTTGTCCGAGTTCTCTTTAAGATCTTTCCAAATTCTGGCGGCCGCGATCGTGTCTTTTACATCGATGTACAGCTTAAGGGAGTGCGGAATAAAAAACCAGGAAGTTCGACCCTCGATAATGAAATTATCTTCCGTTTCACCTAATTTTTTTTGATAATCGTCAACTTCTTTATCCGTGGTCGGATCGGTTTCGCCGAGTTTATTGTATTCTTCCAGAGTAAGGCCGCGTTCTTTGGCCATCTTCCGCCTTAATCCGCCCATATAATACCTTGGCCATCCCAAGGTTTCCGCTAATTTTTTAGCCAGAGTGGATTTTCCGGAACCTTCCGGCCCATTAATGGAAATAATCATGTTTTTATTTTACCCCCTTTTTGAGGAAATTTTTTAAATCCTCCGGTATATCGATTTTATATGATTTTTTCTCGCCACGCAAGTCGGTAAATTCAAGCCGATGGGCGACTAAAAATATCCGGTCCAGCGAAAGCTTCGCGTTTTTTGTCTTGGTTTTTCTGGTTCCGTATAGCTCGTCGCCGACCAGAGGATGCCCATAGGCCGCCAGATGCACCCGGATCTGGTGAGTGCGTCCGGTTTTTATCCGGACCTCAAGCAGCGTATAGTTTATGTACGGCTTCACCACCTTAAATACCGTAATCGCTTCGCGCCCCGCGGAATTCTTCTCCCCCTTAACCGTGGTCGGCTTGGCCGCCATCTTGTGGCCGCGGACGCTTCTTTCTATCGGAAAATTTATCTCGTCTCCGTCTTTTTCGATGCGTCCATGGACAAGCGCGGTATAATATTTTCTGATGCTTCTTTCCTGGAACTGTTTCTTCAGGTCCGCAAAACTTTCCTGCGTACGGGCTACGACCAATAGTCCGGATACTGACTTATCCAAACGATGCATGATTCCCGGCCGCGTCGAATCTTCACCGACTTCCTTTAGTTCGGGCCAATCAGCGAGAAGCTGATCCGCCAGGGTCAAATCCTTAAGATGCGGCGCGCCATGGACCAGAAGCCCGGCGGGCTTATTGACCACGATATAGTCTTCGGTTTCGCTGATTAGTTCATATTTCAACATAGGATTAAACTTATGCCGGCTGCGGCCGGAAATTATTTATTTATCGCTTCATCAAATCTTTCCGCCATCGCTTTCAGGGAAAAATCCTTAACGACCCTTTCCCGTCCGGCCTGCCCCAGGCAAGAGCGCAAAGACCTGTCTTTATAAAGCCTGATTATGCTTTGCGCCAACGGCTCGCTGTCATCGGTTTCATTAAACAACGCGCCGGAGCGAGAATCAATAAAATCCTCCAGGCCGATGCCGGACGGCCCGATAACCGGCAGGCCCGCGGCGGAAGCCCTAAGAACCGTCCTGATATCGGAAAATTTCAAATAATCGCTGGCGCTCACGAAAACATCGAAATTATCGAACCATTTCTGCAAGCGTTTCTGTTCTCCCACAAACCAGACCAAACCGTCGATTCCCATTTTTTTAGCCAGCCAACCGGACGCCTTGCGTTCTTTTCCGTCTCCGATAACGATAAGCTGCAGGTTGGGGATAACCGTCAGGCACCTCCTGACCGCCTGAAGAAGGGTTTCCAGCCGTTTTTTTTCGTTAAGATCCAAAACGGTGCCGACCGTGAAAAATTTCCGCTTGGTCTTTTTGTGCTCGGTTTCCGCCAGTTGGTCGAAAATATTGTCTTGTTCCCCGGAACCGTCTATCTTTAAGCCTGGCGCCACGGAAAAGATCAATGATTTTTTAATGCCAACGGCCGCCAATTCGTTTTTGGTTAATCCCGAAAAAACCACCAGGCGGGCAAAGCGGGAACAGGCGCGGAAAAGCCAGCGCGAGAACCGGCTCTTCAGATTCAGTTCTCCGGGAAGTTCTATCCAAAAAATTTTCAAACGCAACAACGCGGCCGCCGGAGTTACAATGATCTTTTCCGGCCAGCTATAGCAGACGACTGCCCGTATATTATTTCGTCTTTTTCGGAAAAAAAGAAAAAACAGGAAAATAAAAAAATAAAAAGGCCAAAGAAGCAAAAACGCCACGGATGAAAAAAGACCATTGGCCGCGCGCGGAAAAATTGCGGGTTTTTTCGTCATCCAGGCTCCTTCGCTGACCGCCTGCAGGAACTGCCGGCTGCCGGTCATAAAATTAAAAGCGTAATTATCGCTCGCCAGTTCTTTAAATAGATCCATCGGCTCCGGAACCCCTGGGGTGGAATTTATTATTAAAATATTCTTTGTTGGCATAATCTTTTGAATATTTGATGATCGGGTATTCTTTGTGTTCTTGAAAATCATTGCTTGCGCAAAAGCTCCGATATTTCTTCTTTGGTAATTCCTTTAAGAACATACAACGACCCGAAATAAACGACAACCGACAGGCTAAGCGCCAATAACAGATTATCGTATCCCGAGATTCGCAAGGCAAGCAAAGACAGCGCCATAATTCCGGCGGCCATTATCGCCTTAAGCGTTCTTCCTAAGACCGGAAAAAAACCAGTATATTTTCGTACCAGGTACAGAGAGGCCAGGGCGATAGCGGCTTCCGAGTAGATAGTCATCCAGGCCGCGCCAAAATAAGAAAAACGCGGTATAAACAACCAATAGCCCATCAATGCCGTAACGGCCGTAAAGGCGTAAGCGCCGATTATTTTTTTTTGCTTGTCTATAGCAATGACGGCATGAGCGAAGATATTTCCTAAAAATATGAAACCGGCCGCCCCGATAAGTATTTTTAGTATCGGGCCGGAAGGGGCGAAATCGTTTCCGGCCACGAACACCATTATGTCCTGGGCTAAAAATTGCGCCCCAACCACGAATGGGATGGTTAAAACGGATAACAAATCGAAAGATTTCTGCATGATAACGGCAAAACCGTCGTAATTCTTTTCCATCCATCGGGCGGTCATTATAGGCAGAACGATTCCGGCGAACATGAACGGAAATGTTATAAGCACGTCGATAACTTTATAGGCGGCGCCATAAAGACCAACTTCAGCGATAATGCCGATTTCAGACGGCCTTTTTATAAGCGACAGAAGCAAGGTGTCGGCCTTAAGATAAATAAGGTTAAATACAATGGTTAACGCCAGGGGCCACGACCGGACGATAATATCTTTCCAGACGGTAAAATCGAAAACCAGTTTTATCCTGGACAGTGAACGGGAAAAAACGTAGTGCAGGCCGAAATTCACGAAACTTGAAAACACCGTAACCAACATAATGCCGAAAAGCCCGCCATCTTGCCGTATGACCAATATAACTCCGAAAAGCAGAACGATCCTGCCGGACACTTCGGCGACGGATACTTTATCCATGCGCAGATGTTTTTGGAATAATCCGACCAATACCTGATTTAAAGCGATAAATAAAAAAGACAATGAGGTAATGGCCACCCCCGCCTTAATTTCCGGATCATAAGGAAAAAAGAAAACGCTTAGGGGCGCCAGACCGAGAAGAATGACCGCCGATACAAGCCGCAGGGATAAAAGGTTGCCGAGCATCCTGCTTTCGTCTATGCCGGGTCGGCTGATCATCTGCACGGTCACCAGCGTCAGGCCCAGGTCGGCCAGAATCGCGAAAAAGGACAGAAGAGTGATAATAGTGGTATATTGGCCGAAACCGAACTGGCCCAGATAACGGGTGATCATGGCGATCGCCACCAAACCCAAAACAGTGCCCGCGATCTTGCCGGCGGCCTGGACAACGGTATTGTAAGCGATTTTCCTGGCTAAATGCATAAAATTGTAATCTAGGGATAATTTCTGGTATAATACTATTATCAGTGGTATTTTTTCATAATTCAATTATAACATATCCTTTATGAAAATTGCTAACAAAAAAATCCTGGTTTTCGTATTAATATCGTCCGTCCTGAGCGTCATGGCGGCTACCGGGGCTATGGCCGGATCGTTGTGGGACAGCCAACAGGGAATGGGGGCGACTTCCGATGAAATCGGGGCCGCCTTCGGACAAACAAGCGGCACTCCTACCGATATCTGGACAACGGTCGCGCTGATCGTAAAGGTCTTTCTTGGATTTTTAGGGATAATATTCTTCGGCTTGATGCTTTGGGCCGGTTTTAAGTGGATGAGCTCCCGGGGAAATGAGAGCACTATCAACGAGGCTAAGGCGCAAATGAGCGCAGCTGTTATCGGATTAATAATAATCCTTATGTCTTACGCGATCGCTTCTTTCGTGTCCAGGTGCTTCTTCGATATCTCGACCGGCAACGGATCTTCGGGTAGCTGGATGTGCGTCTTTTAGAAAAAATAACATGTTAAGGATATTGAAAAAAATATTCATCGCTCTTATCGTATTTTTGTTCATCGTGTTTATTTTAAGCCGAGGCCGCGTTTACGGCCGGACGGAATTAGAATACGGGGTGACTTTTTCCAAAAAACAGGCGTTAACCCTAAATTTAGATTGGCGAAAACTATATAGTGATGTTTTGGGTGATCTGGGAGTACGGCGCCTGCGCTTGCCGGCCTACTGGGATGAGATCGAAAACTTCGACGGACAATATGACTGGACCGACCTGGACTGGCAGATAGACGAGGCGGAAAAAGCCGGCGCCGAAGTGATTTTGGCCGTCGGAGGACGGTTGCCACGCTGGCCGGAGTGTCATTTCCCCGTCTGGGCGAAAGCCCTGCCGAAAGCCGAACGCGAGGCGCGGATACTTTCTTACCTGGAAAAAACTATCTTGCGGTATCTGGACCGCGATATCATCGTCGCCTGGCAGGTGGAAAACGAACCCTTCTTGTCGCATTTCGGTGACTGTCCGAAACTCGACGAATCATTTTTGGATAAAGAGTTGGCGCTCGTAAAAAAATATGACGACCGGCCTATAGTCGTAAGCGATTCGGGCGAATTGTCTATCTGGATACCGGCGGCGCGGCGGGCCGATATTTTCGGTACCACCATGTACCGCGATACTTATTCGGAACACCTCAAAAGATATATTCATTATCCGATAACGCCCGGTTTCTTTCGTCTGAAGAAAAACCTGGCCGGCCTGTTCGCCCATCCTGAAAAATGGATCGTGATCGAATTACAGGCCGAACCCTGGACGCCGGTTCCGTATCATCTGGCCACGCAAGAAGAACGAGATCGGACCATGAATTTGCAAAAATTCCGGGAGATTCTTGAATTCTCGCGCCAATCCGGTTTTAGGGAATTTTATCTTTGGGGCGTGGAATGGTGGTATTGGGAAAAAACTATAAACAACAATGACGACTTATGGAATGAAGCCCGCGGACTCTTTTAATCACATGGATAATTTATTAAACCTGCTTATAAACCTTATATGCCAAACAAAAAATATTCAATAGGAATCGATGTCGGGGGCACTAAAATGGCGGCCATACTTTTCGACGGCGGAAAGATCGTCGCGGACAGTATCCTGGCCACGCCCAAAGATAATATCGATCATTTCATGATCATGTTAAAAGCCCTGATTGATCCTTTGCTGGATAAAGCCCGCGAGATGAGGGTAAGGGTCGAAAGTATCGGATTGGGCGCGGCTGGCGTGCCTGATTCGGCAAGAAAAAAGATCCTCCATTCCCCCAACATCCCGATTATCAACGGGGTTGATCTCGTTTCCCGGCTTGAAAGCATCCTGGAATTGCCGGTTCTCATGGATAATGACGCGAGCTGCTTCGTTCGGGCCGAAGCGATCTTGGGGGCGGGAAAAAAATACAAGAATATTTACGGAATAATCATCGGCACCGGCATCGGCGGCGGATGGTGGTTCAACAATGATGTTTACAACGGCGCCCATGGCGGCGGCGGCGAACCGGGCGAAACGGTCATCGATTTTGGCGACGGCGTCAGACTGGAAGAGGCCTACCACAAACTGACCCAGAATAATCCGGCGCAATTAGCCGAGGAAGCTTACCGGGGGGATATTCTCGCGGAAAAAACGTTCGCGGAAGTGGGCAGTTTCTTGGGGATCGCTTTTGCCAATATCGTCAATCTGATCGACCCGGAAGTCATAATCATCGGCGGCGGCGTCGTCGAATCGAGCGATCTTTTTCTCTCGGCCACGAAAAAATCCATGCAGAAATATATCGATTCGGCCGAGGCCAGAAAAAAGATAAAAATTATGAAGTCGAAATTAGGCCCGATGGCCGGCGCGATCGGCGCGGCCCTATTAACGCATAACGCATAACGCATAACGCATAACGCATTAACGGTTATAAATTTTATCACATTTATTATAATAAAAACCCGTTCGGCTATTCGAACGGTTTTTATTACAGTAAATTAATACTCAATGAATATTATTGCGTAATCCCCAATCCCTCAAAAACGAACCTGACCAAAGCGTAGGCGGAAAATATCACGACCAATCCGATCGTGGCCCAGATTAGTATATTCTTGCCTTTCTGGACTTTTTCCGCGCTCCCGGCCGCCAGCATCCAGGTAAAACCGCCGTAAATGAACATGATCAGGGCCAGAGATCCGACTATACCCAAAAGACCCCTTATGGCTATACCGATCAACTCCTGCGGATTTTCAGCGGTAATTGGAGATTCAAGGCAGACCTGGGTAGCTCCGTCCTGGCTGGTGCCGGAACAATCCGCTAAAACCGGAACTGCATTTACGAAAAGCGAAAATACCATTATCGATATTATGCTTAATTTAAGAACCTGCATATAGTACTGATGTTTATTATATAAGACTATTATTATTATAACAAAAAAATAAAAAAGGGGGTAGATATGATCTACCCCCGGCATAGGTTTCCTTAAGCCTATGCTTCTTTAATAAGAACGATTAGTTTTACCGGCTGATCACCGGCTTTTACCTGGAGTTTTCCCGCCCACTCGGATTTCCAGGGTTTTGCGTTATCGACCCTCTTCCAGCAGGCGCGGCCGTCGCCCTTGTCGACCCGGTGCTTAAAGACACCGTTAAAGGACACGTATTTCCAGGCCGCTCCGGCTTTGAGGTTATCAATTTCATATTCCTCGTTGGAAGACAGGGATATTTCCAGCTCTTTCCAGCCGATCTCCTGCGAATGTTGGCCGGCGATTGTCGAAGATGGGGGGGGACTCGTAAATAAGCCCTTAATTCCGTCAACTGTTGCGGACGCGCCATTGGCCACTTTTCTGGGAAGGGTATTTTCTTTCCGTTCTCTCCTTAATCTATCCAATAAATCCTTTTCGCCGGAACCCAAAGCCTTCCCGTCTATAATCTTTTCCTCGATCTTTTTCAGGGCATCGGCGTTGTTTGTATCCGTTCTCACGGCCTCAGCCTCGTCGATATCTGATAGAACCTTTGCTGTTTCGGAAGTGATCATGTGCTCAAACGGGTAAAACGCAATCCAGTTCAAGTACGTTGCCCGGGGAACGCATAGCGCGACTCCCACAATTATCGTTCCGACTACGTAAGCATAAGCGATCTTTTTGGCGTACTTGATCTCTAGCTGCCAGGCGATCGACATGAGACCGATGATAAAGAGGGAGAAAATTACCAGCGGAAATCCCATCGGAAAAGATTTAACCGGCATCGTGGCCATAAAAACAGAGATCAGATTGAACCATAAGAGTATCTTTACCATCAGACTGAAATATAAAGAGCTAATATCCCTAATGCCTTGGGTGGCTTTTTTGCCTTCCGGTAAAGCCGCGCCGATTGCCGCTATTTCAGCCAGGATCTTAGGACGGGTAGCGGCAAACGCTACGATAAAGCTTACCGCCGCCGCTAAAAAAATAATCCAAAGCCCGCAATTCAAGATATTCAAAATGAATTCGGCCAGCAGTATCGGCAGGAAAGCCAGTAGGGTTAAGGCGATCTTAAAGTGGATGAATTCCGCCTCTTCCAGAATATCCCGGAAAAGGCCGTTTGGGGAAAACGAGTATACGATCAAATTCCAGATATTTCTCATCACAGCACCCCCTTATTCTTGAACCAACGGAATAACCCGCCGGTTATCGTTTTATCCCTGTTTGCCCTTCTTTCAGCCATAATTTCTTTGAGATTACCCCCGTTTACCGAACCGGCCCACTGATCCAGGGGTTTCAGGATTTTATCTCCCAGGTCGAAATCATTCCAAAGTTCGTAAACAACCCTAATCATCTCGAGGATATTTTTGGATGTCGTGTCAAGAGCGCCAAACCCGGCGAGAAAATTTAAGATCTCCTCATCGGTCATTTTAGACATGGCGACGATAAGGGCCGCTCCCCGCAAATTCATCTTGAGGGCGATTTCCCGATCCTCTTTCTCCTGTTTTTTATTCTGCCCCTTTTTATACATCGAGCTTGTGATGTCGATGACCTGCTCATCGCGGCCGATAATGCTAGTGATCTTGTTGCGCTCTTCCCTGGATAAACTCTTAAAGATATTGGCTATGCGGATTATATCGGCTGTCGATACGTTAAATTGCGCTTGTGCGATTTGGCATGCCGACAACGACAAGATCTCGTCAGTGGGCCCGAAGCCGCCGAATTTAGCTTCCAGGGTTTTAGAGATTTTTTCCCTGGTTTTTTCTTTAACTACTCCCCCGGCAGTCTCCATGATTGTTTCCAGGATTTCGCCGAGAACGAATTGCTGAACATCTAATCCCATTATTCTCATACTACCCCCTATATGGATGATTGTTGTTTATTCTATTTTCAATGTGCCAGCAAATACCGCAGCACATAGTCGTAAATTTTATACCTGTGTACAATTCGGGTATCATAATAATATAGCACAAAAATAAAAAAATGTCAAGGAATATTGACACTTTTGGCTTATTTTAAATAAAAATTATTCGTGATTCACGCAAATTTATTATAAATTCAGGGTTTTTCGTCTTTTACTAGAAACTTCCAAGCCCCGTATATTCCTGGATAAGATAAACCGCTTTTTTTAAACCGCTTTCATCTTTATAAGCGTCATAACCGACCGTATAGTATGATCCGTTGTCGTTATTCCAGATCTTCTCGAAATAACTTTTTATTTCGCGCATAAGATCGGTGTCTGTCTTTGCCGTAACCTCGATATCCGCCTCAAGATTATAATTTTCAAGATTCCTTCTAGTAAGATTTGCCGACCCCAATATCACGGTTGAAAGTCCATTCGCTTTTTCGATCAGGGTCATCTTCGCGTGGAACTGTTCTTTATGCGTATCGTACCAGCGGACCTTTAAAAATCCGCCTGATTTTTTTATAAGTTCGGCCGCTACCGGCTGGTTGGGAACGCCGATCTTCTTATATCCGAAAGCATCCTTGTTGGGGTCCAATATCACGCGGACATCAGCGTTTCTTTTCGCCGCGGATATAAGAGCTTTAATTATCTTCCGGTCCGCCAAATAGAACTGGGCTATCATTATTCGATCGCCTTGCCCGGCGTCATTAATGCGCCTAAGAAGCTCTTCCTTTATGGCTTTTTCTGTCAAAAATAGCGCCTTGACCCGTTCTTCGTTGCCCTCGGTCCGGGTTTCCGCCTCCGGCTTGCCGATTGATAGTTTTCCGTCCGAAAGATCCGCTACGGCCGCTTCGGTCGCGAAAACGTCCGGCCAGATGCCGCCTTTTATGGCCATCGCCACGTTCGAGTGAGCGGAACTGCCGTCGTGAGGATTTGCCGAAGCGATGATCACGGCCATTTCTTCGCCGGAATCAGCCGCGAATACTTTCCGGTGATTGGCTTTAAAATTAAACATCTCCAGATAGCTTCTCGCGGTTACCTTGTCGCCGGAACGCGCGAAAGGATGCGGAAGCAGGCCTCGTTCAGAATTACCGAACCACCGGAAGAAAGTCCGCCAAAACGGGGAATAAAACGGATTGCTGTCGCGCAAGGGTTTTAAATCCGTTACAATGACATTTACGCCGATTTTTTTCAACCCTTCGATTTCCTCGCTTCTGGCGCCGCCGTAAACCGTGTTGATCGGATCCGTAAGGAAATCGATCTTTATATCCGGTAAAGATCGCTTCTTTTCTATGAGCTTATCAGCCATCTCCGAAGAGAGCCGCCGATAGGCGGGTTCAGTGCCGGTCAGATAGGAATTAAAGAGAAACGCGTCGATCAGTATATATCGTTTTGCGTCATCGATCAGTTTAAAGATCGAATCGAATATTTCCTGTTCATATATGATCTCACCGTTAAGATCTTCATAAGTGAGGTCAAAAAGAAAATCTATGCTGTCGACCGGCACGCCCCTTTCCTCGCCCTTATGCGCCAGACCGGCGGGCAGATCTTTTAACACATGGAATAATCCGACGCCGGTAAACCAGATAATTGCCACTAATATTATTTTGACGATCTTCATAATCTATTCCTTATTTAAAATATGGAGATAATTAATGATATTATAACATAAAATTAAAATTACCGCTGTATGATTAAAAAAAGATGAACTTATTGTGAAGAATCGATATATATGAAAAATAAAAAGATCAAATTGTTATTATTCATTATAATTCTAAACGCGGCCGGCTTATTTTTCGGGTCGGCGGCTTTGGCGCAAAGCGAGGCCGATAATCTTCTCTGGGGCGGATTTGAATCCAATGTACAGGAAACCACCGGACTCGGAAACGAAGATCCGCGAGAGATAGTGGCTCAAGTTATAAATATTCTTTTGGGTTTTTTGGGCATTATCGCGGTCCTGATCATTATTCTGGGCGGTTTCAGGTGGATGCTTTCCGGAGGCGACTCGGAACGGGCCGACGAATCCCGGCGAATGATCGTTTCCGGTATTTTGGGCATTCTTCTTATTCTGGCCGCCTTCGCGATCGCCCAATTCGTCCTGAACTCGCTATATAACGCGACAAATGCGATAAGCAAGTTATAAAATTTAAAGGACGGATCATTACGATCCGTCCTCTTGTGTTGATATTTAATCGTCTTTACTGCGAGTTATTTAAAACCTTTTCCGAAATAATACGGGATTTCATCTCCCTGATATTATATTTTAATATCTGATCATGAGAAGTCTGTCTTAAGGCCAAAGACAGCCATTGTGCGGCGTTGGCGGGGGTTAAATAACGGGTGTCGATCGTTGTCCGCGCGAGATAGCTCATTTTCCGGTACAGCTTTTTATCTAACAGCAATTTTAACGCCTTATCTGCCACTTCATCGGTATTGTTAATAGCTGTAAGAAAACCGGTTTTGCCGTGCTTTATCTGCAGGGGAATGCCGCCCGCCCGGTAAGCGATGACCGGCTTACCCTTCATCAGGCATTCAGTAACCTTTATCTCAAAACCTTCCTTGTGGGAAAGTTGAAAGGCGAGATAAGAATCGGCTAACAGCGTATTAAGCAACTGGTCGTTGTGCGGCAAGCGGGCAAGTTTTACGTCCTCGGCCAGATGGATATAAGTATTAAGACTAAGCATGCGCCGCGTTTCTTCGTATATGGGGGCTCCTTCCGGATCATCGATCGAGCCGTTACCGACGATTAACAGCTGTGGGGTCCGCCGATCGGTAAAACCGAGAGCGGCCATCTTCTTGCGCAGTATCCGAAAAGCCTCAAGAACATCGGGTATCCCCTTAGAAGGATCGAAGCGGGCGACTTGGATAAGATATGGCCGGTCAGGATCAAGAGGCGCCTGGCCCTCCTGGCGCAAGTGCTCTGAAAAAACCTGCCAATAATATGCTTTTTGCTCCCGAGTCAGTTTTTTATTAAGGCCGTCAAGGGGATCGGTATTGGCCGGAACATAAACCAGCCGCCGGCGATCCACCTCCCCGGGAACGAAACCCGGTATCGGATGTGCCACGAAAAAATCGGCTTGCCGGATGCGCTTCCATAAAAATTTCCAAACCGCGTGCTGCTGTACTCGGCAACGATCGATCAGATCGGCCACGATCTGTATATGCGACCGGTATATGATCCCGGAAAACCGGTTATATTCCTTGATGTACGGTATCAGGCCGGCCGGCTGCGGATCGTCGATTATTACCGCGTCCGTTTTTTTAAAATTATCCTTAAAAAATACGGCGTTAAGTCGCGACCATTCATTATACAAATGCCGATCAGCGGCCGTCAACCTGGTATCGGCGGGACAAACCGCCTGAAGTATATTGTGGATTTTTTTCTTGGTTACGTTAAAAACATCCGCATCCGGCTTTAAAACCAACCAATGGGCATCGACGCCCAAGAGCCGGTAAAATCTTATCAGGGCGTGGCGCATGATGGCAACTCCGCCGCCTGCAGCCGTGGCGTTAACGAATATGATCCGAAGTTTTTGCTTTCGGCAACGGTCGGCCAGGTCTAAAAGAATATCAAAATCTTTTTTGGAGGAGAATTTTTTATAAACGGCCAAGCCTGTCAAAGGGATGGTTTTTACCTTTCGATCTGCCGTTATCGTTATTTTAGCGCGATGTTCGGGGCTAAATTGGCGGCGGGCGTTTTGACAAAGGCTTCGGGCGGCTGAAGCGCCTAAACGCCCTACGGGCTTATGGGCGAAAGGAACGATGTCCTGGTTTAGCCACAATCTTTCGCCGATCTTGGGCACGTCTCCGAAACCACCCAGTCCTACGGCAATGAATTTAAGCCGTTTTTCGGCGGAAAAAGCGCGGAGCCATTTTTCTGCCCGTGTTTCCGGTTTATCATTTTCTAAATTTATAACAATATCAATCTTTTTTCCTCCCACAATCTCTAAATTTATAAAAATCTTATTTTTCTCCGCCCATAAACCGGCATAAGCCGGCTTTATGCCGAAATTATCGTGTGTTTTTTGCATATTTTATCTCTTGATAAATTTGTCATGGTAACTATCTTATTGCTATAATAAAATGGTCGGAATTTTAAAAATAAATTTTTTATGGACAAGCTAAAATCACTATTATCGGACTCTTCCCTGGCCGATCATGAGCAAAAAGAACTTTTTGAAATATTCGCCAATTTGTCGAAAGATGAGCTGGGCGAATTGAGTGATTTTTTGAGTATCCATCCGGAATGGGTGGATGTGCTGTATCGCAATTACGAAAAAAAGAAAAAAGCTGCCGTTTCGATGGACATCAAAAAATGGCGGGAAATTTTCGATGAAGAGAAAAGAGAACTGGAAAAGCTGGCGGATTAAAAATTTTATTTTATAGTTGTCCCGAGGAATCTTTTTCCATCGAGGCATTTTTTCAGATTATCGATCTTCCGGCCGTTTATTATAATGACCTTTAAACCTGATCTCTCGGCTTGTTTCGAGGCAACCGGATCGAACGGAGCCGACAGACCCGGATCCCACTTATTTCCGACGATGCGCCGGAAAGCTGACCAGGAAATCTCTTTTACGGACTTGGCGTCTTTGTGCTTATCCGGATCTTTATCATAAACCAGGTCAATATTAGAAAGATTGATTATCGTTTTAGCGGAAAACCGTTCAGCTAAAATAACCGAGACATAATCGGTTGACCATCCCGGCCGCCACCCGGCCGCCACCATAACACCCTCATCTTTTTTAAAATTCTTCGTTAGATCCTCCTTGGTACGGGGATTTTTATTTATGCGCGGATGCGCCACGTTTCGAAAGATTGTTTTGATCAAATGCGCGTTAAGGCGCGTGGCGTGGACGCCAAGCCAATCGCTGTCGTCTCGCGTAAATTTCACTACCCGGTTAGCCGCTTTCTGGTATGATCTGGCGGTCGAGCCTCCGCCGGTTATTATTACGAAACGGTTTCCTCTTTTTATTTCCTTCAAAATAAGCTCCCTGAATTTTCTTAAAAATTTCCAATCAATACCCGCTGCCGGAACGATTAAAGAACCGCCCAAAGACAATACGTATATTTTTTTTTCCATACGAATTTTTATGTTTATGCTTTTACTTTACCACTTTTAAAATAGAAACGCAAAATACTTTTAATTTTAAAAAAGATAAAATTAGTTGCCCGGAACGACGGACTCAACCTAGGGGATTATAATGATCAAAAACCAACCGATAGGTGGTCAACCTAAATATCGATCTTAATTCAACAACTGTTCATAAAAAAACAACCCCCCGATCAGTTCGGGGGGTATCGTTAATCTTCAAAAATAAAATTAAAGATATTTTTCTCTTAGTCTATAAAAAGCGCCCTCAATATCAGTATAATGATCAAATATTCCTTGCCAGGGATCGCCTCGGCGGCCAAGACGGCTAAAGATGGTTTTTATGTTGAATTTTTTTGGATCAAGGTCCGGCTTAACTTCCGACCAATCCAAAGGAGTGGAAACGGTGGCCCCCGGTTTGGGGCGAAGTGAATAAGCGGAAACGATCGTTTGTCCCTTGTTATTCTGCAGATAATCAAAATATATCCGTCCTTGCCCCTCCCCATGCGCCCTCTCCAGACTGACGATATCCGGAAGTAAATCGCGCGTAACAAGACCGACCAGTTTAGTGAAACGCACAATGCTTTTATAATGGTATTTTGCGCCAAGAGGAATAAAGATATGCAAGCCCTTTCCGCCGGAGGTCTTACAGAAAGATTTGATTTTAATACTGTCGAGCAGACCCTTAACGACCAGAGCTGTTTTTACGGTTTCTTTGAAATTAATTTTTTCAGGGTCAAGATCTATAACCGCATAGTCCGGCTTTTCAATGTTATCCTGCCGGGCGTTCCAGGGATAAAATTCGATACAACCGAGATTGACCATATAAAGCAGGGTGGGCCTGTCCCGGCAGACCATGTAGTTTATATATTTTTCATTGGATACTGAATAAATTTTAGCGATCTCAACCCAGTCCGGAGGCAAATTTCCTACGTCTTTTTGAAAAAAACTTTTTTTCTTTATCCCGTTGGGATGGCGGTTAAGGTTTTGTGGACGGCAACGCAAATATGGCAGGATATAATCCGCGATCCGATCATAATATTCTATAACATCCCCTTTCGTATAGCCCTCTTCCGGCCAAAAAATCTTACTTAAATTACTTAAGCCAGCCTGAGTGTTCATAAATGTTAATTCATAATCACTGTTATATTTTAAAAGATATCATTTTACGATTAAGAAAAAATTAATATAAATAAAAGCCAAGATAGCGACTTTATTGTTTTTCAAATATTGTTAAATATCAATAAAACAGCTGTGTGTTACAAAATTATCAATGATCACAAAAATAATTTAAACATATATAATAATTAAAAAACCGGCTATTCGGCCGGTTTATCTTTTTTTTCTTTATCTTTTTGATATCCTTCGGCATACCATCCTCCGCCCTTAAGGCGGAAACTGTTCAGGGAAACTATTTTTTTAAAATTTCCGCCGCACTCTTCACAGGTCTTTAGCGGCAGATCATCCATTTTTTGCATCACCTCTTTAGTGACGCCGCATTTCTCGCATTGATATTCATAGATCGGCATTCATCCCTCCCGAATTCCGCGGACATCGTATTTTACCCCATACGTTTACGGCGGTATACGCGGTGTATATAGATTATTTACTTTCTTTTGTTTGTGCGGACGGAGGGACTTGAACCCACACGGATTTCTCCACTAGCTCCTAAGGCTAGCGTGTCTACCAGTTTCACCACGTCCGCGACTTAATTTAAATTGTATTTCTTATAACTTTTACCATATTTCAAATAAAAAGTCAACGTGAACTTAAAATTATCATAATAATTCAATTATAACAAGTTTTATGGTATAATAAAATCATAATAATTAACTAAGAGAAAAAAATTATGTCAGAAGAAATAAAATCCTCCTCGCCGGTGGATAATGATATCGAAAAAAACAAAACCGTCGCCGCTCTTTCTTACGCCTGGATACTGTTTTTGGTGCCGCTACTGAGCAAGCGCCATTCAAAATTCGCGCAATTCCACGCCAAGCAAGGATTGGTTCTTTTTATCGTTGAGCTGGCCGCCGGTCTTTTTATGTGGTTTCCGTTCTTCGGGCAGCTTCTCATGCTCGCCCTGGTGGTAGTTTCCGTGATGGGAATTATAAAAACCTTAAATGGCGAGTGGTGGAAAATGCCCTACATCTACGATTGGAGCAAAAAATTCAATCTCTAAAATATATTTCATCCTATTTAACCCGCGAATTTACAAATCGGATACAAGTTTACAAATTCCAATATAACCGCATTATTTAATGTTTGTAAATTTGTAATAGATTTGTAGATCTGTGGGCATTAAAATATACAAATAACTAATATCTTAATACCATGTCCAACTTCATTAAATTTTTCGATGAACTCGGAATCAAAGATGTGCCTTTGGTCGGCGGAAAAAACGCTTCCCTGGGCGAGATGTACCGAAAATTAACAAAAAATGGCGTACGCGTGCCGAATGGGTTCGCCACCACGTCCGCGGCTTATAATTTTTTTCTGGAAAGAGCGGGACTTAAAAAAGAATTGCAAAGAATCCTTAAGGGACTGGATACGCGCAATGTCATGGATCTCGTAAAGCGGGGCGCTCTGGTGCGCAAAACCATTATGGCGGCTAAATTTCCGGAAGAACTGGAGAAAGAAGTAATTACAGCCTACAAAAAACTATCCCGGGAAAGTAAAACCGCGAACATTGACGTGGCGGTGCGATCATCGGCCACGGCCGAAGACCTGCCCGACGCTTCTTTCGCCGGCCAGCAGGAAACCTTTTTAAATATCCGCGGAACCGGCAACCTTATAAAGGCGGTGCACAAATGTATTGCCTCTCTCTTTACCAATCGGGCCATTTCCTACCGCACGGATAAGGGTTTTGACCATTTTAAAATCGCCTTATCGGTCGGTGTCCAAAAAATGGTCAGAAGCGACCTGGCCGCTTCCGGAGTTATGTTTTCGATTGACACCGAGTCCGGCTTTGCCAACGCGGTTATCATTAACTCTATTTACGGCTTAGGGGAAAATATCGTACAGGGCAAAGTTAATCCGGATGAATTCTATGTCTTTAAGCCGACCGGGGCGATCATCTCGCGCTCTATCGGACATAAGGCCTTGCGGATGATCTATAACAATAAACCCGGCAAGCCGGTCAAAGATATAATTGTGTCGGCGGCGGACCAGCAAAAACAATCTATTACGGATGAACAGGTAAAAAAACTCGCCGAGTGGGCCATGATCATAGAAAAGCACTATAATCGCCCCATGGACATGGAGTGGGCATTAGACGGCAAAGACGGAAAATTATATATTATCCAGGCCCGCCCGGAAACGGTTCAGAGCCAAAGAAACGTTAATGTTTTAGAGGCTTACCGCCTGGAAAAAAAGGGTAAACTCATAGTCAGCGGACAAAGCGTGGGCAATAAGATCGGTGCCGGCAAGGCTAACCGGATCATGGGCATAAAAGACCTTAAAAAATTCAAAAAAGGCGAGGTGCTTGTTACCGACATGACCGACCCGGACTGGGAGCCGATCATGAAAATCGCCTCCGCTATCATTACCGATAAAGGCGGCCGCACCTGCCACGCCGCCATCATCTCCCGGGAAATGGGCATTCCCTGCGTAGTCGGTACGGAAAACGGCAGTCGGAAAATAAAATCCGGACGCGCCGTTACCGTCAGCTGCGCTGAAGGCGAAGAGGGCTTCGTTTATGAGGGGGTACTGCCGTTCAAGGTCAATAAAACAGATATAAAAAATCTGAAAAAACCGCGGACGAAAATTATGATGAATGTCGGCGAACCGGATCAGGCCTTCCTGGATTCTTTTATCCCGAACGATGGCGTAGGGCTCGCCCGGCTGGAATTCATAATCAACAACGCCATTAAGATCCACCCCCTGGCGCTTCTTAATTACGGTAAATTAAAAGACAAAACCGTAAAAAACAAGATTGATAAGATCACCTTTGGTTATAGCGATAAAAAGAAATTTTTTATAGACAAGATGGCCGAGGGCGTAGCTATGATCGCGGCCGCTTTTTACCCGAAAGACGTGATCATCCGCCTATCGGATTTTAAATCTAACGAATACGCCAATTTGATCGGCGGCAAAGAATACGAACCGGTCGAATCGAACCCGATGATCGGCTGGCGCGGAGCGAGCCGTTATTACAGCCCGGCCTTCCTGCCCGCCTTTGAACTCGAATGCCAGGCATTTAAAAAAGTGCGCGATGACATGGGATTGACCAATTTAAAGGTCATGGTTCCTTTCTGCCGCACCGTGGAAGAGGGTAAACGCGTTAAAGAGATCATGGCCAAACACGGTCTCGTCCGGGGCAAAAACGGCCTTGATATTTACGTGATGGCGGAAATTCCTTCCAACATCATCCTGGCGCATGAATTCGCTAAAGAATTCGACGGTTTCTCTATCGGTTCTAACGATTTAACACAGCTGACCCTAGGCATCGATCGCGATGCCGGCGGCACGCTTGAGGTGGCGGGGGTTTCCAACGAGAAGAATGAAGCCGTCCGTACTCTTATTAAATATCTGATCCAGGTCGGCAAGGAAACAAAAACCAAGGTCGGTATCTGCGGACAGGCGCCTTCGGACTTTCCGGATTTCGCGGCCTGGCTGGTCGAATGCGGCATAGATTCGATCTCCCTGATCCCGGACACGGTCGTAAAAACCACTTTAGCGGTCTTGAAAAAAGAGGAAGAATTAATAAAAAAGAAAAAATAATCCGATATAACCAATATACCGAATTCATTGTAGAGACGCCCGTCGGGGCGTCTCTACGCGTTTTGCGCATTTTCACGCTCTTTGACACTCGCGTTGCCGATAAATTAATAATGCGTTAAAATGACAGAAAGACTTTTTAATCTGTGTATAACTAAAAATAAGACCCGCTCATTAAAAAATAATACGGGGGGAACGCCATGATTTCAACTTAAAATTCTTTATCCGTTTGAATATGACGCAACAAATGACAACCGGGGAATCTGGAGGATAAAAATGAACCTGAAAAAAGAATTTTCGGATCTGATCGAACTTCACAATTTTTTTACAGAAACCAAATACGGCCAGACCTTGGCCAAGAATATCCGCTACGGGCGATATAAACCGGAACATTGGACCAATGAAAAATGGGAAGAAATTTTAGGGATTGACGTTAATAATCTCAGGCACCTCTTAAACATTCTGATGTTCACGAAAAAATTCGTTGAAACGACGGAGAGGATGTTTTCCGAAAAGACGAAATTTATCTTAATGTTGTCCGCCGTCACCCACGACTGGGGCGAAGCTGTTGTCGGCGATATTATAACCGACCTCAAGACCGGCGAACAGGAAAAAAAGGAACTGATCGCTTTCCGTGAAGTCGCCTCGGAAACGCTTTCGCTTTATAAGAAAAAAGAATATTACGCGGCCATCAACTCGATAGAAGAAGTGGTTTTCAACGACAGCTTCCTGCATTCTGTTTTTAAAAACGTCGTTGAGGAGTTGGCCGCCTTTAATACCGCCATCAAAGCCTGGCGGGAAGCCAAAAACTATCCGGCCGAGGCGTCTTGTTTACAATGGATTACCGTCAATGTTTTCGTGTATATCCATAAACCCTTAAAATGGACCGGGTACTTTGAGCTTGTTCCGAAATTCTTTGCCGCCAACCGGGACCTGATCACGGAAATTTTTACAGCCATGCCCGCTTCTGTTTTTGAGCACTATAATTACGACCTCAAGGAAAAAGCCCAGAAGATCGAGATGTTCGAAAAAGCCAAAACCCTATGGTTTCAGGCCTAATACGCTAATTGATTTGAAAAAAATTTTGCCAAAACAAAAAGGCCGCTGTATAATACTAAAACAGCGGTTTTTATTTATAAATTTAAATTATGGAATTAATTTTAATACTGGGACCGATGAAAAGCGGCAAATCATTCGAGCTCATAAACTATTTCGCCCCCTTAAAATATACCGACGAAAAATTCGCCTTATTCCATTCGATAAACAACGTCCGTGATGAAGCGATACAATCGCGTAATAACGTCGTAGCGGAAGCACGAAAAATAAAAAGTATTAAGGAGATAGTGAACGGCGGCTACGCGGCGGTGGGCATCGACGAGATCCATATGTTTCCGGATACGGACGCGAAATACGTGGCCGAACTTCTGCGCTGGGGGACACGGGTCGTTATTTCCGGCCTTGATACCGATTATCAGGGTCGGATGTTCAAGATAATTAAGGAGCTCCTGGAATTGGGTCCTAATACAGTAAACTATAAACGGGCGGTCTGCGACCATTGCCGCCAGCCCGATGCGGTTTATACGCAAGTACTTAAAGATAGTGTTCCGATATTTAAGGGACTGCCGCCCTCCATACCGGATGACGGCACCTACGCCTATCGCGCACTCTGCCGGCGCTGTTTTAAAAAATTATAACCCGACCGTCTTGACTTTTTATAATAATACACTAATATAGATAAATAAAATAGGCTCTTTTAAACAACGCATCGGCAAAAGGAGAAGAAAGATGCAAAAAAACGATCCGCTCTGGGCAGCAAAAATATCTTCTTTTATCGGCTTTTTAATCCTGGCGATTTCCGGCATAATTCTTTTTCCCTCGACCCATGTTACGCCAATTGCCGTGATTATTTTTTTAGGACTGATAGCCGCGTATGTTTTTTTATACATATTCTATGAGGATCGGTTTGAAAAAAAATACGGAAAAAACTGCTTGTCAGGCGCGTCGTTTTGTATTTCTATGTTTATCACAACGACGGCGCTTCTTTTGTGGTTTTGGTTTTTCGGCCTTCTTTTTAAATGGGTATCCCCCGATAATGGGGTGGCAATTTTAAAAATGGTCGCGGTCGCATTTTTCTTATCTTTAATTATCACTGCCGCTTCCGTCCGCCGCGCGAAAAAAGAGGCAAAAAATCATAGGGCGACCGAATATACCAGTGAGTACGCGGGAAAATCCATTCTTCGGGGAAAACATGGTGATTTTAATTTAAGTTACAAATTAGTCTGCGTCTACGAATTAAAGAATAGCGACTTCCCGGACCCGCACCTGTTCATTAGAACCGTTAAAAAAATGTATGAGATCTTAGATAAACTAAATCTAGACCGCTATACCCGAGAACTGCTTCTTGATAGTTCTAAAAAAAGCCTATCGATCGATCCTCAAATCTTCGTGTCCGGAAATAACCCGTTATTTTATGCGGGACGAATCAATGATCTGACCATCACAAAAATCCAATAAAAAATAAAGGGCCGTCTATGGTCCTTTTTATAATTCCTATTTTTTATTTTTTTGGCCGCGGCCGGAAACCCCTTTGCTGGTTTCGGGGAATCTTCGTATTTCCGCAATAATTTCTTCGTAAGTACGATATTTGAATCGTTTGTATTTGGGCCGCGGGCGGCGATAACCGAATATACTCGCCATGCCGGCGCCGACAGAAGCCATGCCGTAAAGGATGTTTCTCCAAAAACCCATTATAGCTCCTTTCTTCAACCGCTTATCTAAAAAAATTGCGCCTTAAACGCCGTTACTTTAATTCTAAATTACAATCCACTTTTAATTTTTCCCAGGGCGTAAAGTTTTTTTTCAGTGCGCGGAAATATCCGGCCGCAGCGACCATGGCCGCGTTATCCGTAGTATATATTAAATCCGGCATGACAAATGCCGCTTTTAGTTTTTCCTTAACCGCTTTTTCAAGCTGTTTCCGTAATTCCGTATTAGCCGCCACGCCGCCGGCAAGCATGACCGTTTTAGCTTTATATTTTTCCGCCGCCTTGATGGTTTTAAAAACAAGCGTATCAACCGCCGCCTGCTGGAATTCATAACAGTATTCCGGAATGCGTTTTTTCCAATTTTTATCTTTTTTCAACTCATAGAATAAAGCGGTTTTTAATCCGGAAAAAGAAAAATCAAAATCTCCGGAATTAATCATCGGCCGCGGCAAGACAATTTTCGAATTTCGAATTTCGAATTTATTTGTGGTTTGGAATTTTTCTGCCTGAGCGGCTATGGCGGGGCCGCCGGGGTAGCCGATTCCCATAAGCTTCGCCGCTTTATCAAAGGCCTCTCCGGCCGCGTCGTCGCGCGTTTCGCCGATCGTCTTATAGCGGCCGTGCCCGCGCATAAGCACAAGCATGGTGTGTCCACCCGACACGGTTAAAATCATGGCCGGAAACTCAACATCCTTTTTTCTATTTATAAAATTAGCATACACATGGCCCTCGATATGGTTAATGCCGATTACCGGCAATTTTCGCGCATAGGCTAAAACCTTGGCGGTTTCAATACCGACAACCAGCGATGTGATCAGACCCGGTCCGATCGTAACCGAAATCGCGTCGATTTTCTTTTTTCCGGACTTTTCCAGCGCAGAATCGACCACGGAGAGGATATTTAAAACATGCTCGCGCGCGGCCACTTCCGGCACGACGCCGCCGTATTTTTTATGTATCTCTATCTGCGAAGAAACCACGTTAGATAAAATTTTCACGTTTTTCCCTTTGCCCTCGGCGATAGCCGCGGCGGTTTCGTCGCAGGAGGTTTCTATTCCTAGCATTATCATAGTAATAACAAAAATAACACTAATTTCTTATTTTGTAAAGCGATTATTGACTTTTTTTTATTTTTAGGCTATATTGATTTTAGTCCTAATTTCCTTATTAAGGACTTTATTTTTTACCATCAAGGCGCCATCGTCTAGTGGTTAGGACATGAGGTTTTCATCCTCACAACCGGGGTTCGATTCCCCGTGGCGTCACAACAAAAAACCATACCAATAGTATGGTTTTTGCGTACACCTTCGGAAATCAAACCCTTGTATTTTTTTATATATTATAATAAAATTTTTTAATCTTAGGTCTTTAAAATCACACAAACTCAAATTAGAAAGAAGGTTGTTTAATAAAATACAAATTTTTTGACAAAAACCCATAAAACCTCAAGTATTTTGTTAAACCTGCAAAGAGGAGAAAAATGAAATTAAAGGTTGTGGCAATTATAATTGAAGATGTCGGTATGTGCGATGTCATGCCAAGATTTCAGCTCAAAATGGAATCATCCAAACAAAAACCTCCGATTTTATTTCAGCCCATGGGCGATAAATTTATTGATGCGCATGACACCCTCAACAAACTGGATATGTGTCTAAAACACCGAAAACACAAATTAACTATTGGTATGGAGTGGGGCGCAACAAAACCATCTTATCAGCTACACTGCAATTATTGTGGTTTTAATTTAATTGTAAAAAAAACAGACGAGACATTTCCGTCTTCACACGAACATAGATTTTAAAATTAACAACAACAAGACCTCGAATATTATCGAGGTCATTTTATTTATTTGAAAATATTTTAATACCATCTTATAATTTCTTTAATTATGGGTTTGGAATACTTGGGTTCACAAACAAAAACACTGCCCTAGGTTGCGGTGTTTTTATTTTTATCAAAAATACGGCGGGAATAAAAACACCCCGCTTATGAGTCAGCACGTTTTTTGTGCTTTCTCACAAGCGGGGGAAAGTTGTTACTGTTAGGCGGTGGCGGCCAGACGCTCCGCCCGTAGCCTTTTGGATATGGCCGGCGTCCGCCGGAGCAGGTCGGCAAATTCTACTTCGCCGTAGATGGCCCGGCCGAGTCGGATCCAATCCGGCTCATCCTCGTACACCTCCTCTGCCTTGGCATTATAGCGGAGAAAACGCTCGGCCTGCACCGAAATCTTAGGTACACAACCGCACCACTCTCGAATCCGGCGGCAAAGTGCCGGAACAAAGGAGTGAAGAAAAGCCGTGCCGTCATTGTCGGCCGTTTGGTGGTACAGGGCGATCAGGCCGTCCAAACCGAAAATATCACGGTTGCGGGTCAGCGACTTCTCGACGTACACCTTGGCGGCGAGCATCATCAGCCGCGCCTTTTCCGGCTCATCGAAACGATCGGGGTCGCAACCAACCGTCAGGAGAAGCTCGCGGGCGGCCCGACGAATGGCGTTTGGCCCGAGCTCCTTTGCGGTGTAGTCGGTGATAAGATCATCATCCCAATCATCATCTGGCACTATGCCTACGGCCCATTCCTCGAACGGAACCCAGCGCTTTCCCCGATACTCCGACGGGGAGCCGTAGGCGCGTTCATCCGGGTCCAGGCAATCTTCGGGCCAGTTATCAATGCTGCCGATGGCGGTGTGTAGTGGAACAATTCCGAGGTATTCGTCGGAGAGTCGGCAACCACAATCATCCTCCCCCCCCATAGTGCCCTGAAAGTCTTTCTCTTCGATCACAGCTTTTTCCCAGGGAAATTTTACCCTGGCGGACCTGACATTGGGTTTGCGTAAATAACGAGCCATAGGTCACCCCCCTTTCTATGTGTGGGTTAATTGTAATGTTCAAAAAAATAAAACGTCTTTTTTAATATAGCATAATTCAATAAAAAAGTCAAGTACTTTAATTATTTTTTAACTAATTTTAAACAAATAGTTAATTTATAAATAAACCGTAGAGGCGCGATTAATCGCGTCTCTACACAAAAAAATAATAAAAAACCACCCTTTTACGCGGTGGTTTCCTGTAGAACTTTGCTTTATTTTTATAATCTGCGCTTATTGCTGCTTTCCTTGTCCGGCCAGGCCGTACATCGTAGTCGATCCGCTCGACCAGTATTCCAGTAGGCCTTCGGCCACCATCCGATTAATAAGCGGTTTCGCCTCCCGCGGCTTTACACCCAAAATGGCGACCAGATCATTAAAGTAAACCTTACTCTTGGTTTTAAGTTTTTTCGTCAACTCGTCCACGACCAGTTTTTTCGCGTCCTCGTAATCCATCTTTTACCCCCCCTGTTTTTTTTAAAATGTGCATTTAATGATTTTTATAATAAAAACAAACAACGCTTTCAATTTAACACGTTTTCCGAAAAAGTCAATCTAAAAACCATTATCCACCAAGAATCCAAACCCTAAAAGCTATAACCTAAAACCTAAAAACCTATTGGAGCATCTTCTTAAACCAGTCGACATAAGGAATGGCGGCCGGATTAACCTTATAGGCGATACCCAGATAATAACTCACCCAGGCTCCCAACTGCAAAAGCTCAAAATTCTGTAATAATTTTTTATCGCCCCTCATCTCATAGGCGATAACGGTTACTTTATTTTTTTTAACCACCTGTTTGGTAAGCTGGCTCCGTTTCTGTACTCGCGGATTATAAAAAGCTGAATCAAAAAATAAAAACGCCAGGTTTTTTCGATTGCTTGCCGGATTAACCAGTCCTTCCATTGTATAGTGATTCAGGTCGGGGAGTTCCAAGAAAGAAGCGAACGATTTTGAGCATTCATTGATCTGGTTGCGCGTCGCGTGTATATTTCCCGTTAAATGTTCAGCCGCGACCAGAACCGGTATGCGCCCGAATATTTTTTGCGCGATCTGTTTCGCCGCGTTTACCCGGGTCGGCGCTTCCGGCCGAAGGCGCCGGGTCCAGATTTCCAAGGAAGCGATAATATCCTCAATCTCACGCACGTTTATTTTAAACAGTCCGGCTTTGGCGATCATGCTGGCGATCCCGAATATAGAATATCCGAGCCCCAGGCGCGGCTGGAGAGACGGGTTGAATTGCGGCTTAAAAATATAACCGGGAATATCATCTCTCATCATTAGTTTTACCAGTTTACTTTTCGGATCATCCGAGCTTATCGCCATGATCTTCGCGCCGCGTTTTTTCACTTCGCGGTAAACGCTTAATGGCTCTTCGGTGGTGCCGGAATATGAGGACAAGATATATAAAGTATTCTCATTGACGTGGGCCGGAACGCTGTATCCGGGTGTAATGGTAATAGGCACCTTAATCTTGTCGGCAAAGGCCGAGCGCAGGATATGCGCGCCGATATTAGAGCCACCCATACCGTTTAACACTATCTGAGAAACGCGGCTGTATTCCGCGGGCACTTTTATCAGCCGCGCCTCGTCTAAAACCTGCCGCATCTGGTCCGGCAAGGATTCCATAGCCTCGCCGACCCGGCCGGTGTCCAGTTTTTTATAGATTTTAAGATCATCTAGATTCATATTTTTCTTCGCTTAATGATTAACATGTCTTAATTTTACCAATTCTTTCGCTTATTGTCTATAAATACCGGCGAATTTTAAAATAATAAAACCGCCCCGGATTTGAAGGGCGGTATTTTTTATAAACGGAAATATGCTTTTTTCAAGGCTTCTTCCAGATTGGCGATCAGGTCGTCCGGGTGTTCGGCGCCGATAGATAAGCGGATAAAACCGGGAGTGATACCGGCTTCTAGTTTATCGCTGTCTCTATAAGAAACGTGGGTGGTGGACCAGGGATGGGTAATCAGGGATTCAAGGTCGCCTAAACTTACCGAATTGATAAATGCCGTAGCGTGATCTATGAATCTCCACGCTTTTTCCTGTCCCCCTTTAAGCTCGAAAGAAACCATGCCGCCGAATTTTCCGTCCATCTGCCTTAAAGCGGTATGATGGCCGGGGTGCTTAGGTAGGCCGGGATAATAGACCCGGTTTACCATTTCCTGTTTCTGTAGCCACTCGGCGATTTCTTTGGCGCTTTTACAGAACCGCTCCATGCGCAGATGAAGGGATTTTAGTCCGCGCACGATCTCGTGGGCATCCCGGGGGCTTAGCATCGGACCGAAGTGGTTCATGTATTCATTTCTGATCTTCTGTAGATCCGAAATATTCCTGCATACGATCGCGCCGGCGGTCACGTCTCCGTGGCCGTTTATGTATTTTGTGGCCGAGTGGACCACGATGTTAGCGCCCAGATCCAGCGGCCTCAATAAATACGGCGTCGCAAAGGTATTGTCGGTAATCAACGGAATTTTGTGTTTATTGGCGATTTCTGCCCAAAAAGAAATATCGATAACATCCAACACCGGGTTTGTAACGGTTTCAGCATAAAGAAACCTGGTTTGATGGTCGATCATTTTTTCAATGACCGCGGAATTGCCGTAATCTTTCCTGGCGACAAACCTCGCTTTCATGAAATATCTTTTTAGGTCATTATCAAATAAAGCGTGTGTTCCGCCGTAAGCCGTGGCGCAGGCCACAAAATTATCGCCTGGCCGGAGAAATGTCATAACAGTAGCCGCGATCGCCGCCATGCCGGAAGACGTGGCAATAGCTCCCGTCCCGTTTTCAAGCAGGGCCAGTCTTTCTTCGAGATCAGTAATATTTGGATTTCCGCCGCAACGAGTGTATACGCAGCTATTTTCAGTTTTTCCACTCATAACATCGGAGATCTCTCGAGCGGTTTTAAATTGAAAAGGTGCGCTCGCGTAGATTGGATGAACCAGTGGACCATTTTCCCGTTTTCCAAAATGCGAACCGTGAACGATTAAAGATTCCGTTTTTAATGATCGTCTTTTGGTTTCCATTTTAACCTCGCCGTTTGTTATTAAATTAACCGTACATTGTTAAAGTTCTTTAAACTGACTTTACCTTAGCAAAAATGAACGGTTTTGTCAAAGAGCTCCGCTTGCTTTTTTTTTAACTATATGCTAATCTTAAGGGTAAATAATGTTATTAAGAAATTATTCTAAACTTACCTTATCTTGGTTCTTGGAATTAGTGATTTTTTCCATTTCTCGGATAAGGAAAAAACCAATGTTAGACAAAAAAATCAAGCAAAAAATTATCAGCAAGTTTAAGGTGCATGATAACGACACCGGTTCTACCCAGGTGCAGATCGCTATCCTTACCGAAGAGATCAAGGAATTATCCGAACACCTTAAAAAGCATAAACACGATCATTCTTCCCGCCGCGGTCTTTTAAAAAAAGTCGGCGAGAGAAGAAAACTCTTAAAATATCTCCAAAAGGAAGATGAAAAATCATTTGCTGATCTCGCTAAACGGTTAAAATTAAAAATAGCCAAAAAACTTATCGAAGAAGAAGATGAAAGACTAAGATTAGAACAGGAATTAATGGCTAAAGACGAGATCAAGGTGGAAGAAGAGGAAATCGCGGAAGAAGCCGCTGCTGAAAAAGAATAAATTAATTAACGTGCGATTCTGGATACCTTTACTCGGCATTCCATGGCTCACTGATATTTAATATGATAAAACACAAAGACCAACGGGTTGGTATTTTGGTTGATGTATCCAATATGTACCACTCGGCTAAGAATTTATATAAATCCAGGGTTAATTATAAAGAGGTTTTAAGGGCGGTGGTAGCCGGGCGAAAACTGATCCGGGCGACTGCTTATGTTATAAAAACCGAGTCAGAGGAAGAAACTTCATTTTTCGAGGCCTTAAGCCAGCAAGGATTCGAAGTAAAAATGAAAGAGCTGCAGATCTTTGCGGGTGGCGCTAAAAAGGCCGATTGGGACGTCGGCATCGCCATGGACGCGATCAAGCTTGGGAAAAAACTGGACGTGATCGTGATCGTTTCCGGCGACGGGGATTATGTTCCTTTGGTAAGTTATCTTCAAAATACCATGGGTTGTCTGGTGGAAATAGCCGCTTTTAAACAAACCGCCTCATCGCGATTAATAGAAGAGTCGGATGATTTCCTGAATTTAAGCGAAGACAAAAGATTCCTGTTAAAAACGAATTAAATAATAAAAAACTTGGTCATCGGATAGATAGTACTGCGTGGTGATTCACCAGTCCTTTAATCTGGTGGCCAAGCCTACAGCGATCCCTTATTCCTATGTTATCCGAAACGTAACATATTTTATTGGATTCGCGAAACAAAAAAACATGAACAACGAAAAAATGTTCTCAACTGAGTGGCTTGGCCGCACACTCACTCTTAAAACCGGAAGGTTGGCCCGCCAGGCCAATGCCGCCGTAACCGTACAATACGGGGATACGGTGGTTTTAGCAAGCGTCGTCGAATCAAAAGAAGAACGGGAAGGTATTGATTTCTTCCCACTGATGGTAGATTTCGAGGAACGACTTTACGCCGCCGGCATCATAAAAGGTTCCCGCTGGATTAAGCGGGAGGGGCGCCCGTCCGATGAAGCTATTCTTACGGGACGGATGATCGATCGTTCGATCCGCCCCTTATTTCCCGAGGGTTCCCGCAAAGACGTGCAAGTGGTTATTACCGTCCTCTCAACCGACCATGAGAACGATTATGATATCGTTTCCCTTGTAGCCGCTTCAGCCGCCCTGTCTCTTTCCGGTGTCGCTTGGTCCGGACCGATCGGCGGTATTAGAGTCGGCCGCGTTGAAGGAAAGCTGATCTTTAATCCCACCTATGAAGAACGGACAAAAAGCGATCTGGATCTGATCGTGGCGGGAACTGAAAAAAAGGTGATCATGATTGAAGCTGGAGGAAGCGAGATAAAAGAGGATGATATGTACGCGGCAATAATAGCCGGCCAAAAAGAACTTTTAGGCGCTATCGACCTGATCAAAAAAATGGTTTCCGAGGTTGGGGTAAAAAAAATAGACAACAAAAAAAAGAGGGTCAGCGCCGAAGAAACAGAATCCCAAAAAGAAAAAGAAGTATTGATCAAAACCGCCGAGAAATGGCTTGAAAGCAATATAAATAAAATTCTTTTCGATAAGACCTACTATACCAAAGGCGAGCGTAAATTAGCGGTGCAGGCGATCAAAGACGGCTTGGACGAATATTTGTTCGACCAGAATATCAGCCGTGATAAACGCGAGTTCGCCATCAAAAAAACAGTGGAAGCGGCCGTAGACGCGGCTATAACCCGGGAAATAATCGAAAATAAGCGGCGGGTGGACGGCCGGAAACTTGACGAGATCAGACCCCTTTCAGCTGACGTAGAAATACTTCCCAGAAATCACGGCGCCGGGCTCTTCTCCCGGGGGGAAACCCAAATTATGTCGATTGTGACTTTGGGCGCTCCCGGATTGGCACAATCCCTGGAGGGAATCGAGGGTGTTGGTGAAAAAAGATTCATGCATCATTATAATTTTCCCCCGTTTTCAGTTGGCGAAGCTAAACCCATGCGCGGACCGGGCAGGAGAGAAATCGGGCATGGTGCACTAGCCGAAAAAGCCCTTTTACCCCTTATCCCCTCAAAAGACGATTTTCCTTACACGATCCGGGTGGTGTCGGAAACGCTGGGCTCTAACGGCTCATCTTCTATGGGTTCAACCTGCGCTATGTCCCTGGCCTTAATGGATGCCGGCGTCCCGATTAAAAAAGCGGTGGCTGGTATAGCGATCGGCTTGGCTTCGAACGAGGATATGAGCCGCTGGGAGGTATTAACCGATATCCAGGACCTTGAAGATGGTAAAGGAGGCATGGACTTTAAGATCACCGGTACAATAGACGGGGTTACCGCTATTCAACTCGACACAAAAACAAACGGCCTCACCGATGAAATAATAAAAGAAGCTCTGGACCGCGGCCGGACCGCCCGGAAGGAAATACTTAAGGTTATGGCCGGAGCGATCGAGGCTCCGCGTCCGGAATTATCTCCTTACGCGCCGCGCATCATCACTATCCATATAAATCCGGATAAGATCCGCGATGTGATCGGTGCCGGCGGCAAGGTTATTAACGGTATTATAGCCGAAACCGGCGTTTCGATCGACATTGAAGATGACGGTACGGTCTTTATCTGCTCCACCGACGAAGAAAGCAGTAAAAAGGCCCTGAAGATGGTAGAAGATATCACTCGTGAATTCGAGCCAGGCGAAATCTTTAAAGGCAAGGTCGTCCGCATGCTGGATTTCGGCGCATTTGTGGAGATAGCTCCCGGGCGCGACGGTATGGTGCACGTTTCCAAACTTGCCCCTTACCGCGTTTCAAAACCGTCTGACTTTTTCGCGGTCGGCGACGAAGTTTACGTAAAAGTGGAAGAAATAGACGATCAGGGACGGCTGAATCTGACCATGGTCGGGCTTACGGAAAACGAACCGCTTTGGCTCAACCGCAAAGGCGAGCAATCCGGCGGAGGATTCGGCGGCGGAAGGGATAGAGGTGGATTCGGCGGGAATCGTAATGGGCGCGACAGGCGCGATAGCGGCGGACGAGGAGGATTTCGAAGATAAAAAATAATTTTACATAAAACGATCCCCGGGTGTACCGGGGATTGTTTTTTATAAAAGTTTTTTATTTTTCCCAAATTTTGTTAAAATAAATATATGACGGACAAATAAATAATTATGCGATTCAAAACAATAAAGCACAACCCGATCCTCAGGCCGGATCCGAAAAGCGTCTGGCAATCGCTTATGGTCTATAATCCGGGAGTTATACGTAAAAACGGCGTTTACCATCTTTTTTATCGCGCGGTCGGAGCCGGCTGGATATCAAAGATCGGACACGCGGTATCGGGCGATGGAAAAAAATTCATTTGTGATAAAAAACCGCTTTTATCACCCGAAATGACCATTGAAAAAAACGGGTTGGAGGATCCGCGCATTGTGGTTATAGATGGCCTTTATTACCTTACCTATACGGCCTATGACGGTTTTTCGGCCCGATTGTGCCTGGCAACATCGAAAGATCTTAAAAACTGGATCCGGCACGGCGAGATGATCCCCGATTGGGATTTTAAACGCGCGCATGGTTTTATCGTCCCCTGGGATAGCGCCCAAAAAACGCCGGCTGCGGCCAAATACTGGTCTAAAGCCGGAGGTATTTTTCCGGAAAAAATCAACAATAAATTTTATATGCTTTTCGGCGACCGCCATATCTGGCTGGCAAATTCCGATGATGGGTTAAGTTGGCGGCCGACCTATAAACCCTTTTTAAAACCGCGACTTAACTTTTTCGACAGTGCCCATATTGAAATGGGACCGCCGCCTTTAAAAACTAAAAAAGGTTGGTTGGTTTTATACCACGGCATAGAGAATAAAAAGGGCCGGATAATTTACCGTCTGGGTTTTGTACTGCTGGATTTAAAAAATCCGTCTAAAATTTTATACAGAACCTCAAAGCCGGTTTTTGCGCCGCCAGCCGGACATATTACGTCCGGATTTATTAATATTTTACCGGGCGGTTTTAAGGCTATGGAAATAATGGAACAAAAAAATTTAAAAAAATTCATAAAAAAAACGGCCCAAAAACGTGAATTGCCGCGTATAATATTTTGCAATGGAGCGGTTATTGTGGGTGATATTTTAAAAATCTATTACGGAATAAGCGATACAACAATCGGGTCCGCCGCCGTAAAATTAAAAACCCTTTTGAGTATCAAAAAATAAATTTCTCCATCCCCGAACGATCCGGCAAGGATCGCTTTTTTATTATTATAACTATGTTTTTAATCTTATTTTAAATAAATATTAATAAATCCATTTTTTTCTTTCTCTTTAATAATTGCCCTTGATTTGGTATACTTTATATTGTATAGTTATTCTAAATTTACGATTTTATGAAATTTAAATCTGAGATCCGTAAGGCGTATTTACAGGATAAATACGTAATCATAACCCCCGGCCGGGCTAAACGGCCGCGCGACATTAAAGAAGAAACGGTTATTAAGCGGACAGCGGAGTGCCCCTTTTGCCCGGGTAACATCAAAAATAATATCCTGAAGGATAAAATTATGAAACCGGATGAAGAAAAAAAATGGCTGGTGGCCTCTATTGATAATATTTTCCCGGCGGTAACACTCGACAACAAACGCGCCTATGGCTCCCAGGAAGTGATTATAGAAACGCGGCGGCATACCGATGATCTTGATGATTTAAACATTGATGAAATCGAACAGGTTTTAAGGATGTACGCCCGCCGCACAGAGGTGATGAGCAAGATTGATAACATTGATTATGTTCTTTGTTTTAAGAATCAGGGTTCAAAAGCCGGCGCCTCCATCGTACACGCTCATTCCCAGGTATTCGCCACCGACATCATACCTCCGGAAGTGAACAGTGAGATTGCCGCGGCCCAATCATATAAAATAAAACACGGCACTTGTCCTTATTGCGATATAATAAAAAAAGAAATGCATTCTGAACGTAAAATATTCGAAGATAGGTATGTAGCGGCAATCGCGCCTTACGCCTCTGAATTCCATTATGAAGCCTGGATTTTCACAAAACGACACATTGATAATATCACTTTAATGAAACCGATGGAGTTCAGGTCTTTTGCGGCCGCATTAAAAAAAATCCTGGTAAAAATCGGAAGGCTTGATCTGTCTTTTAATTATTTCCTGCATCAGCTTATCTCAAATCATGACCAGCATTTATATTTAAAGATCCAGCCTCGGGATTCTATCTGGGCCGGCATTGAACTGGGCAGCGGCCTGATCATAAATTCAGTCTCTCCGGAAACCGCCGCCAAATATTACCGGGAATAATTTAAATTGCCGCAAAAATACCTAAAGATACTTAAATAAAACAAGAGTAAAAAAATTACTTATATAAAATTATTATTCGATTTTCTTAAATGCCGATTCCGCAAATAAAAAACAAAAGCCAAAGCTGGCGGGCCAACAAGAAAAAATATTACATTAACCGTCCGCAAAAAAATATTCGTCCCGCAAAAAAAATTATCCGCAAACAGGAGCGATTCAGTTTTAATTTTAATTATACGGACATAAAAAGAAAAATTATCCTGGCGGCGATAGTTTTATTTTTGGGCGGAGTTTTATTTTCTTTAACGGCCGTAGCCTGGATATCGCGCGACCTGCCGGATCCAGACGGCCTCCTGGACCGTCAATTAGCGCAGAGCACGATCATTTATGACCGCACCGGGGAACAGGTATTATACGAGATCCACGGCGATCAAAAAAGAACTCTGGTTAATTTAGTTGATTTGCCGGTTTATATCAAACAAGCGACGATCGCCATTGAAGACAAAGATTTTTATAACCATGGCGGTGTTAGTTTATGGGGAATATTCCGCGGCGTCGTTTGGCAAAAAATCAAAGGGCGCGACGCGCAGGGCGGATCCACGCTAACCCAACAATTTATCAAAAACGCTATTTTAATGTCAGAAAAGAGCCGGTACGTAAGAAAAATAAAAGAATGGGTGTTAGCTTATCGGTTAGAAAAAAAATACAACAAGGATGAAATATTACAAATGTATTTTAATGAAATACCTTATGGTTCTAACGCATATGGAATTGAAGCTGCAAGTGAAAAATATTTCGGAAAAAACGCTAAAGACTTAACTTTGGCGGAAGCCGCTGTTTTTGCGGCCCTAACACAATCTCCAAGTAGATACTCTCCTTACGGGCCGAACAAAGATATACTTTTAGGCAGACAGAAGTATATTCTCGATCTGATGGTCAACCAGGGTTATATTACAAAAGAGGAAGCGGAAGTCGCTAAAACTCAAGAAATAGTGTTTAAGGGGCCGGAGACGAACATAAAAGCGCCGCATTTCGTTATGTATGTCAAGGAAATGCTTTCCGAGAAATACGGCGAAAAAACAGTTGAACAAGGCGGATTAAAAATTTATACCACCCTTGATCTATATAAACAAAACATCGCTGAAGAAGTGATCAATGAGATCGCTCCGAAAAATGCAGAAAAATGGAACGCTTCCAACGCCGCCTTGGTTTCCCTTGATCCTAAAACCGGGCAAATACTGGCTATGGTCGGATCGCGTGATTATTTTAATGATGAAATTGACGGCCAGGTAAATATCTGCACCAGCAACCGGCAACCCGGCTCATCACTTAAACCTTTAGTATACGCGACCGCGTTTATCAAGGGTTATACCCCTAACACCATTCTTTATGACGTTGTAACGAATTTTACACCAGAAGGGGTGAAACAACCTCCTTATGAACCGCATAATTATGACCTACAAGAACATGGTCCGATCACTATGCGCAAAGCCTTAGCGGGCTCACTCAACATCCCGGCGGTAAAAACCTTATATTTAGCCGGGGTTGATAAAGTAATAGATATCGCCCAACAACTCGGTTATTCAACCTTAAATGATCCTAATCGTTATGGATTATCTTTGGTTTTAGGCGGGGGGGAAGTAAAACTCCTGGAACACGCCAACGCTTATAGCGCTTTCGCCCGCGAAGGAATAATACACCCAACGGTTAGTATTTTAAAAGTAGAAGATAAAGATGGGAATATATTGGAAGAATATAAAGAAACGCCGGAAAAAAAGGTTCTTGATCCTAAGATATCCCGGATGATCAATGATGTATTATCAGATAACAGTGCGCGGGCCTATGTTTTTGGGGAATCGAATTGGTTGACCTTGGGTTCACGGCCTGTAGCCGCTAAAACCGGCACCACCAACGATTATCACGATGCCTGGACGATGGGTTATACCCCTTCGCTTGTTACCGGCGTCTGGGTTGGGAATAATGATAACTCAGAGATGAAACGGGGGGCTGATGGCAGTGTGGTGGCCGCTCCGATCTGGCATGATTACATGAAAAGAGTTTTGGGCGACACCCCGATCGAAGAATTCAGGAAACCGGAAATCCCTAAAACCAATAAACCGATATTAGACGGGGAGGCAGGCGCAGCCACAACCGTTAAAATCGATAAAACTACCGGTTTATTGGCCACGGAATTTACGCCGCCGGATTCAATTGAGGAAAAAACGTTTTTTGAACCTCATTCAATTTTATATTTCGTTGATAAAGATAACCCCTTAAGCGAGCCGCCGCAAAACCCGGAAAATGACCCTCAGTTCATTTTATGGGAAAGCCGCGTTTTAGCTTGGGCCGAAAAACAGGCCGCCTCCGGAACTGAGTCGGGCTTAATTATTTCAAGTTCTACTCCACCTAAGGAATATGACAACCTGCACACCGCCGAAAACCAGCCGCAGATGGAAATTTTAGCTCCGGAAAATAACCAGTTAATCACCAATCCTTTGTTGATCGGGCGTGTTCGGGCTACGGCGCCTCGCGGAGTTTCCCGGGTTGAATATTATATAAACGGCAATCTGTTTTTTACCAACAATTCCTATCCTTTTAACCTGCAAAAATCGATCGACTTTCTTAATAATGGTTTTCACAATTTAAAAATACGCGTCTGTGATGATGTTGATAATTGCACCGCCAAAGAGGTGGAATTTAATTTAGCTTTAGAAAATAATATTAATATTAACGACCAACAGCCGGAATTATCGCTTATCTCCCCTCGAAGCGGCTTAGCTTTGTCTAATATTGATTTCCCGTTAACAGTTAAATTTGAAATTAAAAATTCCAATCGGGTATCTAAAATAAACGTATATTCTTTAGGGGAGGGTGGCGCGCCAAAGTTAATATCAGTAATAGATCCGGCCGGAGAAAATATCGCCGCCGGATTATGGGAGCACACTCCCGCCTCCGGCACTTATAAGATTTACGGTGAAGCGCTTACCTGGGATAATAAAATAATTAAAACAGAGGATATTATAATTATTGTTAATAATATCGCGTCTCAATAGATCATAACCGATTATACAAAAAATCCTCCGTCCGTGGAGGATTTTTTTATATACACTTAATAAAATTATTGCTTTATCGGCATTATTATATATAAATAATGATCGCCTTTTTTATTTTCATCATACGGCCTTAATACGCAGGGGGTATTACAATCAATAACCTCGAATTTTATTTTATCCGTGTCGATATTATTAATTCCATCTAAGAGGTAGCGATAATTCACGACAATACCATTGTCTTTACCGCTAACATCCGCTTCCAGATCAGTAGTATTCTCTCCCGCTTGACTTGAGGTTGCGGTGATGATTATTTTTTTCTTACCTAAAGGAAAATCAAGATTAACATCGTTAATTCCGGTTTTAGAAAATAGAGCAGCCGCCTTTACTGCACGAATGAATTCAGCGCGTTCTATTATGGCGCTGGTTTCATTATTTAAAGGAATGATCTGTTTATAATCAGGATATTGCCCTTCAATTAAACGGGAAACTATCTCCGTATTCCCGGCAGCGAACAGCACCTGGTTGTCAGTTATAAAAAAATTAATTTCTCCACCTTCTGCGGATAATTCCTCGGCGCGAATAGAACCTAAAACCCTCATTAACTCGGATAGTGTTTTAGCGGGAATAATAATTTTCTTTTCTTCGTGGGTGTTAGATGTTAATTTAACTTCTTTTTCCGCCAACCGATAACTGTCAGTAGCCGCCATGATTAATTTTTGCGTAGTAAAGTTAAATAATACGCCGGATAATTCCGCTCTTGTGTCTGAATTAGAAACAGCGAATATTACCTGGGATAGCGATTTCTTAAAATCATCGATTTTTGCTTTATAAAAATTATCCCTCGGTACCTCCGGTATTAAAGGAAAATCATCAGCTTCCTGCCCCTTAATAACTGTTTTATAATTATCGCTTTTGATAAATAATTTATTTTCCTTTTTTTCTAAATCTATTTTTTTATTCGGTAACAAAGAAATAAAATCAGTAACTAATTTAGAGTCAATAGTAAACACCCCTTCTTTTTCAATTTTTCCCCTGATTTTAGTTGTGATTCCTATTTCCAAGTCAGTGGTGGTAAGTTTTATATTACCACCTTCGGTTTCTATTTTTATATTACTTAAAATCGGCAAATTTACGTTTTTACCGGCGATATGACTTACAATATGCAAGCCGTTCTTTAAATTTTCCTGTAAACTTGATAATTTCATATATATTTACGCGTTACTGTATATCAACTGTTTAATAGATTCTATATCCTGCTTGGTTTTTTCATTATCACTTACTTCTTTTAAGATCTTATTGTAAGCATGTATTGCCGTTGTGTGGTCGCGTCCGCCTAATTCATTACCGATGGTCGGATATGAATTATTAATTTCTTTACGCATTAAGAACATAGTGATCTGCCGCGGATAAACCAATTCTTTTTTCCGGCTTTTGCCGATTATTTCCTTATTTGAGATATCGAAAAAACGGGAAACAGCTTCAATTATATCCTTGCCGGTAACCGATTTCGATTGAATATTCATTATTAAGCTATTTAGAATATTTTTCGTGGTATCAATAGTGGGGAAAGAATTATTAAATTCATGAAAAGCGATCAAGCGATTCAAAGCGCCTTCTAACTCCCTGATATTATTCTGAACGTTGTTAGCGATATAATAAAGAACTTCCGAATCAAGGGAATAATTTTTCTCTTTACATTTCGCCTCTAATATCGCCACTCTGGTTTCTATATCGGGTTGTGTGATATCGGCGATCATGCCCCACTCAAACCTGGATAATAATCTTTTTTCCAGAGCAGGGATGGATTTCGGCGGGCGATCGGAAGTTAAGATTATTTGTTTATTGGTTTGATGCAGCTCGTTAAAAGTATGAAAAAATTCCTCCTGGGTGCCGTCTTTACCGCCCATAAACTGAATATCATCTATTAAAAGCAGATCAACATTCCGATACCGGTCTTTAAAATCTTTAGCTTGGCCGCTTTTTACCGCCTGAACATAATCATTGGTAAATTTTTCACAAGTAGCGTATAAAATTTTATCTGTATTTTTAACAACTTCGTGTCCGATCGCTTGGAGTAAGTGAGTTTTTCCTAATCCTACTCCGCCGTAGATAAATAAAGGATTATAAGCGTTTCCGGGGTTTGCGGCTACCGCCTGGCAAGCCGCATGGGCTAATTCATTGCCTTTGCCGACTATAAAATTATCAAAAGTATAGCGGGCATTCAAACCGAATCTATTGATTGATACCGGTTCTTTATTATTACCGTCTTTTTTAATTTTGATCTTTTTAAGTAGGTCGCCGACCGGATTGGTTTTTCTGGTTTCTATTTTATAAAAAATTTTATCTATCTTTTTATTACTGATATTTTGTAAAGCTTCCATTATTTGTTTGTGATATTTCTTTTCCAACCAGGCTTTCGTAAACATATTAGGGACACAGATAACCACTTTATCTTCTTCAAAAGAGGAAATGAAGGTGTTTTTAAACCAGGTGGTGAAATTAGCTCTGGATAAACTTAACTCGATCTCCCCTAATACCGCCTGCCACAATTGTTCATTATTCATAAATAAAAAATTATTTATATTAAATTTTCACTCTTTTATATACTATAACGTATAGTAAAAAATAAAGATTGTAAACCTGAAATGGCAAGTTTTGTTTTTAAATTTTGTTTTTAAACAGTAAAAGATCTTTTTTTGTTTAATAGGATTTTAATAATAAAATTATAGCAGTTAATTTAAAAACATAAAACCCCTGTAAATTTCTTAATTTTGTTTATAAGGTGTTGATAATAAGTGGGAAAGTAATTTACAGTCTGTAGAGTGATTTTACACAGTAAAATTTTTTAGGATTTTGATTTTCAAAAAATATAAATTTTATAAAACATTTTTTAGGTGTATAAAAGTCCGCTATATTCATATCTTTAACTAATAATAATAATAAGACTGTTGGTAAAATCGACTTTTGGTTGTTTTTTATCGATTATAAAATAAAAACCGGGCGGAAAAACTGTGTAAAAAAAAATAAAAACAGTGAGTAAGTATATGAGTTATACAGAGCGGTATTCTAAGAGTTAAAAAGAATGAACATATCATCACAATCGATTCCTCCAGTAAAACACATTGTTATAAACAGAGTAGTCAACATGTTCTGTGGTTAACTAATTGGTTTATATTGACTTAAAACAAATAAGGTGTTATGTTAGTAATGTTATTTATTATAAATAAAAAATATTATATGCCTAAACGAACTTATCAACCTAATGTAAAGAGAGCTAAAAAGAAGCATGGTTTTATGAAGCGTATGCTCACGAAGGATGGTCGCGACGTAATAAAAAACCGAAGAGATAAAGGTAGAAAAAAATTAACCAAATAAGAATGTTAAAAAAAATAAACCGGCTGACCAAGAAAAAAGAATTTGAAAATGTTCACAAAAAAGGAAGGCCAAGTTTTGATAAGATAATGGGAGTAAAAACCGTTGGTAATGAATTAAAGTTAAATCGCTTCGGAATAATAGTCAGTATTAAAATTAGCAAGCAGGCAGTGATCAGAAATAAAGTAAAAAGACGTTTACGGGAAGCGGTGCGGTTGGAAATTGATGATTTAAAACCAGGAAATGATATTATAATAATCACCCTTCCCTTGATTAAGAGTTGTGAATTAAAAGATATTAGCGATTCATTGAAGAAGCATTTTTACCGGCTTTATCTCTATAAAACAAAAAGATGAAAATCTTTTTTTATTTACCAAGATCAACAGCTATTTGGATCATTAAGATTTATCAAAAAACCCTCTCCCTGGATCATGGTATCTTGAAATTTTTTTATCCTTATGGATTTTGCCGTTTTCATCCAACATGCTCACAGTACGCCATTGATGTTATAGAAAAATACGGTATCATTAAAGGTGGTTTTAAGGCGGTTTGGCGTGTTTTAAGATGCAACCCCTGGAATAAGGGGGGGTATGATCCTGCTTAGTAATTAATTATCAATTTCATGTTCCAAATATTTTTTTATCAACCTATTTTTAATCTGGTTATTTTTTTGTACAATATTGTTCCCGGGCATGATCTTGGGGTGGTAATAATTTTATTAACCATAATTATAAAATTATTATTATTACCCTTATCAAAGAAAGCGTTAAAATCACAAAAAGCCCTCCAGGATCTGCAGCCGCATATTGAAGAGATAAAAAAGAAATACAAAGACCGGAAGGATGAAATGGGAAGGGCGATGATGGAGTTATATAAAAATAACAAGGTTAATCCCCTATCATCATGCTTACCGCTTTTAATTCAACTGCCCTTTTTATGGGCGGTTTTCCGGGTTTTTAGCAACGGCTTTGAAAATCTTGATTTAGTTTATTCATTTATCCAAAAGCCGGAAATAATCAACTATATTTCTTTTGGCTTTATAGATCTTCAGAAGCGCAATATTACTTTTGCCGTATTAGCGGGTTTGGCGCAATTTTGGCAATCAAAAATGATGATGACTAAACGGCCGGCAGTTAAGTCGTCCGGAGCTCGCGACGAGGATATGATGTCGATAATGAATAAGCAAATGCTTTATTTTATGCCGTTCATGACTGTTTTTATTGGCATGTCCTTTCCGGGCGGGCTGGCGCTTTATTGGTTGGTTACCACATTATTAACTGGTTTACAACAATTATTTATTTTTAGAAAAAGTAAAGATAAAAACATAATTGAAGGCGAGGTGGTTAAGTAGTATTTAGTAATATTATTTTATATTTTAATTTTAGTTCGCTTAAATATAAAATACTATATACTAAATACTTTTTATTTTATAAAATAATAATATAATATATTTATTATTAATTAATTTATTAAAACCATGATCGGTGTATTTGATTCCGGTTTCGGCGGTTTAACGGTTTTAAGCGGATTGGTGAAAGAATTACCGGAATATAATTATATTTATTTAGGTGATAACGCTCGCGCGCCCTACGGCAATAAATCGCTTGATGTAATTTATAATTATACCTGTGAAGCGGTAGATTTTTTATTTAAACATAATTGTGAACTTATTATCATTGCTTGTAACACCGTTTCCGCGAAAGCTTTAAGGAAAATTCAGCAGGAATATTTACCGAAAAACTACCCAGGTAAAAGAGTTTTAGGGGTAATAATACCGGTTGTGGAAACAGTTATAGAAGAGGCGCGGCAAAATTTAGGAAATAAACCGGTTAAAATCGGACTTATCGGTACAAAGACAACTATAAACTCAAAAGTATACGACGAGGAAATAAAAAAATTATCAAACGAAAATACGCCTGAAATTTTTTCAGTAAGCACACCCCTTTTAGTTCCGTTAATTGAAGAGGGTTGGATAAAAAAAATCGAGACGAAAATGATTTTAAGGAAATATTTACGCTCACTTAAAAAAGAGAAGATCGATTATTTAATTCTAGGTTGTACGCATTATCCGTTTTTACAAAAAGATATCCAGGGTATAGTTGGAAAAAAAATAAAAATCATAAGTACCCCGGCCGCCGCCGCCGTAAAATTAAAAGACTATTTATTAAAACACAACGAAATTGACATAAAATTAATAAAAAATAAACAAAGGCGTTATTTTACCACTGATGATCCGGATAAATTCCGTGAGTTCGGAAACAAATTTTTACCAGAGCTTAATATAATTAAAATAGATAAAGTAGAATTATAAAAAAATTACCCGGATCAAGGGTAATTTTTTTATTGTAGCTTTATTGATTTTTTAAAAACTCCTATTCTTCCCAACAATAAGATTGATTTTTTCATTAGCTATAGTAATATTAACCGGCGTGGTGATTTTTATTGAATTATCTATTAAAACAGAGTGTTTAGGGTTGGTAATTTTTAATTTTTTAAAAGAAAAAACACTTTGATTTGGTTTACCCGTGCTTATCGGTAGGAATTTTTTAGTGTTCTTGGTTTTTATATAAAGCTCCAAAACACCATCTTTAGCATTTGATTTTATATTATCGGGCAGATCAACATTGATCGGCAGATTAACAACCCCCACCTCCCCTTTTTCCAGGATTTCAATTGAATAATTCTTGTCGATCTCGATAGTTGTTCCTTCGGTAGTGATCGTAGCTTGGGTTAGAAAATAATAATTATTAATAAGACCGAGGTCAAGTTTTTGCACACGGCGAGCCGACAAAATATCACACGCCTCTTCATTAATACTGATACCTAAATGATCAGCTATTTCATTATCCTTATTACCTACCGGAATAAAACCGATCGGTATGTTTTTATTAACAGAATTCAGCGCCGTCAGCCTGGCTACGGAGTTTATTACTTGGTTTAAAAGACTATTATTTCCCACAGCGATTATCGTCTTTGCGCCTTTAATTAATTCATTTTCAATTGAATCATAAAGCGAGCTCATAATCCCTAATCGGATTATTTTTCCGTTTAACCCTAAATCAGTGATCCTGGTTTCTACCCTGGCAATAATACTATTAAACCTTTTTTCGTTAACGTATGAATCGTATATATAGATATGCATATATTTAAAAGGCCCCTAATAACATCCGGGAAAGATCATTTTTTCTCCGCCGCTGTTTCACCTTTAGACATTCGGCAGGTGCCGTTTAAGATAGCATTTTTTTCAATAGAAATTTTATTAGCCTCAATATCGCCGAAAATTTTAGCGGTTGAAGAAATTTCAAGATAGCCATCGACTTTAATATTACCATGAATCTCCCCTCCGATTTTAGCTTCCTTGGCCTCAATTGTGGCTGTAACTTTGGCTTTATTACCGATCAATAGAAAATTACTGGTTTTTATGCTACCCTCGACCACACCTTCGATAATAATATTTCCCTGTCCATGAAAATTACCCTTAACTTTTATTGATGGACCAATAATAGTTTCCGCTTCTTTGTAATTAATTTCGTTGTTTTCTTTATTAAACATATAAGGCATACGAATTAATAGTGATAAATACTTATAATTCGTAAATAAATTATTTTTATAAAATATTTAAATATAAAATTAGTTTAGATTTATATTTATACTTTAATATAACTCTTAATAAAAAACAAGGAATAAATATTGCCAAATTAGATTATTTATTATATCATGAAAACATATTTGTGCGTTGATATTTTAGGGTTATGGATATTTAGGTTTTAGTGGTTACATTAGCTCTTGTAGTTCAATGGATAGAACGGGGGTTTCCTAAACCCTAAATAGAGGTTCGATTCCTCTCAAGAGCACAAATATTTGCTAATATTAAATAAAATATTAGGGCCATTAGCTCAGTTGGCTAGAGCGCTTCCATGGCATGGAAGAGGTCAAGGGTTCAAGTCCCTTATGGTCCACTAATAAAATTTAACCCTTTCTTTTTATAGAAAGCTATAGAAAATATTTTAATTAAATATTTATTGTGATTATTTTAAAGTAGGTAAAACCACTATTGGCTAGAGGTGAATAATAATGAATCATTTTAAAACCGCTCTCCTTGATCCAGAAATAATTCAAAAATATAAAAACAAACCATTCCATCAAGCTATTTTACATGCTCTTTCAGTATATGTTGAGCAAGGAAATAATATTTCAGATTTACCATGGTTTATTTTTAAAAAATCACAAAAATAATTTAATTAAAATTAAAAACACAAAACCCTGTTCAGGGTTTTTTATGTTCCACGTAGAACTGTACAAGGTTTATTTCTAAATCAATTTTTTAAAACCTTTTAAAATTAAAGGGTTTTTAATTGTTTAAAAAATCCACCGGCGAATCCGGTCGTCTACGGTTACATGTTGCGGACGAAGTCAGATATGCTCATTATAAGAATAAACGGATTTGAAATATATCGATAGTGGGTTTACTTGTATAATGGTTGTTGTTTGTTATTCCCGCCTGCCTGCCAACAGGCGGGGGGTTGGCGGGATAAGCTATGTGCTATATGTGGTTGTATGTACGGATCAATCCCGGATCCCCGATATACGCCCCGGTCGGATTCGGTGATGACAAATTAACTTTTTAAAAAAAGGGCGAAGTCTGTTAATTTATAACCCCACTGACTAAGTCGGTGTGTAGTTTAATTAAATTACTAATCAATAAATAATGGCTATTTATTTTTAAAGATTGTCCTAAAAACTATTTATTAATTATATACAAAAGTTCCACAAAGAACAATTATCAAAAAGTTCTGCGTAGAACAATTTAAATATAACATTTTTATCTAATATTCAAATAACGTTAAAATTATTAAAATTTAAATTAAATTAAGGCTGACTTAAAAATTGTACAATAAATATTAATACAATTTAATTATTTGTAGGCAAGGCATTATTAATAGAATAAATAGATATTATTTAAAATTTATTTTTAAAATATCATAAAAAATCAAAAAATAATGACAGTGGAAAAGTCTACAAAAATGTGGACTATTAATTTATATTTATACTAATATTAAATAAAAAATAAGCAGGGGATAAGATGAGGATAAGCTATTATAATATAAAAATTAAACTTATTTAAATAAAATTGATTATTTTAATATTAGCAAAAAGATAAAAATACTAAAAATATAAATAACCCAATAATAGAAAAAATATTTTGACAGTCTTATTTTTTTATAATATAATATTAATGTAAGCATTATCAAATAATTTTCCGCACCTTTTTAGCAGTTCGTATCCCACTCCGAAAGCATCCCCTAATACTGTTTCACGGCGGTGTCCCGCCAAACAGTATTAAAGGTGTGGGATAAAAAAATATGCGGCACGTGGCTCAACAAATCGGACCATCTGTCACATTTTTAAACAGGAACTGGAAATTTTTACGTTTTTGGTTCAAGATCTATACCTTGGCGGTATGGTGTGGTTTAATTATTGATTTTTTCACTAATTCGCTTACGTTTACCAGTGGACTACTGGTATTTTATTTAGCCTTTCTTTCGTTATATAATGTCAGTAAAGAGGTTGATAGATGGCTTACTAATCTTCATAATTGGCGACTCGGTGAAATTTGGGTGGCGGTATGGCTGGTTACTAATTTAGTGATCGGCTATATCTATATGATGCACCCCGATGAATTTAAGGGTGGGGCAGAGGCATTAAATCAGATAAGTTCAGTAACGATCGGTGTTCTGGCTAATTTTATCGGATCAGAGGTTTCTAAAAGGATTTATAAGATCAAACGGCTTAAAAAAGCGAATCGTATCATTAGAATAATTTAAACTAATTGTTACAGATAGTTAAATCCCGAATATCGGGATTTTTAGTTGCGATTTTTCGGTTTATCGGATAAAATAAAATATATTAATTATAAATTGACGTGATAAAAATATGTATGACCTAATTATAATCGGCGCCGGTCCAGCCGGCATTACGGCCGGCATATATGCCGTCCGGCGGGAGATGAAAGTTTTAATTATAGGGACCCAGACCGGCGGTCAGGTTGTTTGGGCTTCGGAAATAGAGAATTACCCGGGATTTAAAAATATCCAGAGTTACGATTTTATCTCAAAATTGCACGAGCAGATAACCGGCTTAGGCGTAGAGATAAAAAATTTTGAAATTAAAAGAATTGAAAAAACAACGGACGGCGTCTTTAAACTTTTTACTGAAAAAGAAGAGTTTGAAGCGAAGACCGTGATCATAGCCATGGGGCTGCAGCCGCGTCGGCTGGCGATACCCGGCGAAGAAAAATTCGGCGGTCGGGGAATTTCTTATTGCGCTAATTGCGACGGCCCTTTTTATAAAAATAAAACAGTGGCTGTGGTCGGCGGTGGAAATTCCGCTTTAGACGCGGCGGAAGTTCTTTCTAAGATCGCGAGTAAAGTTTATCTTATCCACCATAATCAGAGCCTTAAAGCTTTTGAAGGACTTGTAGATGAGGTAAAAAGCCGTGAAAATATCGAGATGATGCTGGATAGGGAGGTAAAAGAAATATCCGGCAATGATAAATTAGAGAAAATCAAAATTTTAAATTGTCGGACTAAAGAGGAAACAGATCTAATAGTCGACGGCCTTTTTATAGAAATCGGACGAATAGCGCACACCGACCTGGTTAAAGATCTTGTTAAACGGGATGAACGCGATCAGGTTATAGTTGATGAAAAATGCGCGACTAGCGAACCGGGGATTTTTGCCGCCGGAGACGTTACCCAGGTTCCCTACAAGCAAATCACGATCGCAACCGGCCAGGCGACGATCGCGGCTTTAGCGGCTTACCAATATTTACAGGTAAAGAGCGGAAAAAAGATCGGATTGGTCATGGATCGAAGTTTGCCTAAAAAATAAATTGCAGATTTAATTTGATTATAAAACCCGGTTCATTATAACCGGGTTTATTGATTTAAGGGGAGCGCCAACGAACGGCGGCTGCACGCGTTTAAACAGGGATTAATTTAATCGTTTTCACTTCTTAATTTATCCAGACGCTCTTTTATTTTTTTATTTTCTTCTTCCAGTATTTTTTCTTTGATGTCTCGCGCCATTCCTAAGCGTAAAGTATAAAAATCGTCGAGGGTTTTATCAAGCTCCATGGAACGTTCTTTGTATTTCTGTTTTGACGATTTTAATTCTTCGGTATGGCGGCGCAACTCCAGGTTTTTATTTTCTATGTCGCTATTTAATTTTTTAAGATCCGCTGATTTTCGCATCAAGTCGTATATTAATCGGTTGTTGATCTTTAAAACCGTTACAACGAAAATAGCGCCAAAGAAAAAAATAACGCTAACCAATAATTCGTTCGTCGTATGGACGGGGGAGTAGATCAGACGGGCAAAGAACGCCAGGTAACCGAAAATAAACAAGCAGATCAGAGCCAGTAGGACCCAGTAATGGTTGGCGGCGGTATTGTTTTTTACCGAGTTATTCAACTTATAACAAAGCCAGGTTGAATAAAAAAGAATAATCGCGCCGGCGGACACAAGAATCATGTTAAACATAGAACATTTATTAAATTATAATTTTTTATAAAAATTATTTTATAATAAAAGAGTCTGAATAAATTATTTCCGGCTCGAAAAGAAGTTGGGCGTTATCGTGCAAATTAAAACTAAACTGGAACGCGAGCCGGTATTCGCCGCTTTCAATACGCCGGACGACAGACGCTTCGCTAAAACCACCTTCTTTGAATGGGCAAATTTTCTGATCCCAGGCTGTGCTTATTTTTAAACCAGTCCCGAGCGCCATAGGCGGAACCTGCTCATAAAGAGCGATGTAGCAACTATCGCCAAGCCGTTCATCGGTTAATTGAAAACCTTCGCGTCCGCCATAACCGAATTTTTTCCACTCGCTTTTTTCTAAATATTCTATTTCCCAAACCCTGTCGCCGCCCGGATAATAAAAAATATTTTCTTCCAGGCCGTTTTTAATGATGATATTAATTGTTTCGCCGGAGCTGTAAATTTTTTTATCAGTGGAGATGCTTATTTCCGCGGCCGGCGGCGCGGGCAGTAGCGGCGGCGTCGGCGGAGTGATCTTATTTTGCCGAAAAAACAAAAAAATAAAAATAAAAATCAATAGCGCGATGATAATAATAACAGACAATTTAAATTTTTTATTTTTTGCCATATTTATTAAATTAAGAATTATTATGTAAAATCAATTTTACGTCTTCTTAAGTCAGTCGGCGGGATTGAGCCGCTTATTGCGGCGTTATATGGTGTAAAAAATACGTATATTTCGTACAACAGCTTCGGGATATCTGAAATTCAGTTGGCGTAATCTGCTAAAATTGTGCGAACGCACTAGCAGATTATGGAAACTGAATTTGGGAAAGCGATCGTCAAAAATAAAATATTTAATCTTTGATCTCGTATTCCCAGCCAGCTCGCCATTTTTTTGCTTTACGCCAATCTTCCTCGATAGCCGTCTCCCAGGTTTTGTCTCTAAGAACAACATCTAAAGCTAGTTGCGGTGCTTGATGGGCGACGATGGCAACGCGTTTTCCGTTATAATTAATTTTTAAATATTCACAAAACTCTCTAATACGATTTTCAACATCTTTATAGCTTTCACCGTTTGGAAAAGGAGTATCAACATAGTCATTCATTTTGTTTTTAAAAACTTTCGCTTCTTTTTGCGTATAGTCGCCATAATTTACTTCTCTGAGTCTTTTGTCGCGAATTATTTCATATTTGTCGCCAAAGGCAAGTTCGGCGGAATTAATGGCGCGTTGTAAATCGGAACAAAAGACGATGTCATATGCCTGCTTCGCAACTAGCTGTCCAAGGTTTTTGGCCTGCTGTTTTCCTATCTCGGATAATTCACCCGGTGCCCAACCAGTTGCTAGGTCATGTTCGTTGTCGGTAGTGGTGCCGTGGACAAAGTATGTGATTTTAACACTCATAAGATTAGAGATCAAATATTTTATTAAGTTCGCTGACCAGATACGCCGTGTTGTATGTAGTAAATTTTTTATCTTTTTGCAGTAGTATTAAATCTTGTCTACTAGTAGAGAAATTTGATTTTTTGTTTTAAAAAAATAAAAGAGGGGATGTGAAGGGGATGAATTCTTTTTTCAAAACTCCTTATTATTTATTTTTTATCCATTTCTTCGTTTCCTGATAGCTTATTTTACACCGAACTTTAAAGTCATCATCTGAAATATGCAAAGCAATATCGTTATTGTAAGTGTTTAAAAAAATATCGTGATCATTTATTATCTTATCTATAATTTTTAAAGATTCCAAATAATCTTTTGACTTATAAAGACGTGTCAAAAATTCCTTGCTTAAGTCAATGCTAATTATAAAATAGCGGTACTCATTTAAAGTCAACTGCTTTTTAAATTCTTCCCATTCTCTGTCTACGCTTAGGTCACAAATAAAAGAAACTCCATTTTCCATAATTTCTTTCAATCTTTCATTACGCCTTTTAACGTGTTCGTTAGAATCAAATATTCCTAAATCTTCTGTAACTTCGCTACGAATAGCGTCATTGTTAAAAACTGGTAGATTCAGTTTTGTGCTTAAATAATTTGTAATGGGTGTTTTGGAGCTACCAACAGCTCCTGCAAAAGTAATACAAATTTTATTCATAAATTTAAATTTAATTTGGAGCGAAGCGACTTCAACTTTCCCCTTTAAATTATTTAAAAAACAAAACTTTCGGTCGTGACTAAATCGTCAAACCTTGAATTCAAGAAAGATAAAAATTTATTTCGTCTAACGGCTTCGGGATAAGCGAAGTCCTGAGAAGTGAAGTGAATCGGGATTTGGGAAAATGCCGAGCCGAGGCATTTTCCGGTTATCACTTGTTAAGCGAGGGCTCGGCTGAATTCTTTATTATTGAGAAGAGTCTGACGTAAGCGCAGCGTCCGTATGAGTTTTTGAAAATAACATTTATAATTTTTGGCTATTTAAATACTCAAAGAATTCTTTACCCCAAGCCAGAATAATTCCATTCTCTTTAAGAACTTTTAGTGATTTATTTTTGAACTTCAAATAATCATTAAGAAATTTTGCGGCAATGTCTGGCCAAATATCTCCAATAACACAATCATACTTTTTATCTTCGTCGATATTAAAAAAATCACCAATTATTAATTCGCCAAAAATTTGGCCGGACATTGCTTTCATTTTTTCTATAACCTCAGGATATTTTTCTACAGTCGTGACAGATTTTACTTTTGGATTTTTTAGCAGGTACTCGGGAAGTAAGCCCAGGCCATATCCTGCAACCAAAACATCGCCACATGCACCATCGGCCAATTCTTGCTGAAGCTCTTTTTCTTGCGGAGTGTCCCACATCCAAAGATAGTCATCCAGATACATAAATCTGTGTCCTTTGTGCTGCAAAATTTCTATTTGGGCCATAAAATAAATGTTATCTTAAAAATTTCGTATCTTTTAGTTGTGTCTGAAGTTTCTGTTCCTCTTCTTTTAAAAATTAATAATGAAAAAAGGAATAGAAATTTGGGTCGGAATCCGCCTTGGGCGGATTGAGCCGCTAATCGCGATGTTAGATGATGTTGGTGTGCGGTCGTGAATATTGCAATTATTTGTTATCTAGATAATCAATTACTTTATCAAGTATCGTATTGCACTTATCAATTTCTTCCCGAGTCGTGAATTTACCTTCGCTAAAGCCAAATTTAAATTTTAAAAACTCTTTTACGTCTTTTTTTAATGACTCATCACGGATCATGCCGTCCATTAAAGCACTTTCAAGATCGTACTTTAAACCAGAGATGTAATTACCTTGGCACTTGAACATATTGTAACGTGGGTCGTTAGAAGGGATAATATTTCTTACATCTTCTTCTGGTAAATCATCAAGGTGTTCATCTCGGAGCCAATGGAAACGCTCCTGATACCATTTTTTATCAAAAAGAGTTTCTTTTTCTTTATTTTTTAAATTTGGCTGTTCGTGTTTCATACAAAGGAATTTGTTTTTATAGTATTAGCACACCAATTTCACATAACATCGGGCTTTAGGGAAGTTTTTTGCGTAGCAAAAATTTGGGAGAGTGAAGTGCAACAAGCAAACTATTTAAGCCCCGCTAAATAAGGTAAGGACGAAGTCCGAAAGCGCAACGTCACCTGAGTTATTTTTCAGCCCCGTAGAATTCATCGAAATACTTCTTTATACCTTCAACAAAAGGTGGTGTGTATATGTCAGGATTTTCAATAATATCTTTTTTTAATTCATCTGCATTAATCCATTTAATTTTTGAAATTTCTCTTGCATCGGGATTGATACCATCATCAGATTTACCAACAAAAACACAATGCCAAGCTTTATCAAATGTGTCAAAAAACGGATATGTAAATAATCTTTTTACATTTGTTGAAATTCCAATTTCCTCTTGCATTTCTTTTTGAATACAATCTTCATAAGATTCATTAGCCACAGTTCCACTAACCGAATATGTAAAAAGATTTGGGTACCATTTTTTTGTTGGCGCCCTATGTTGCAAGAGAATTTCGTTTTTTGAATTAAAAAGTATTAAATGAGATGAACGATGAATATATTTCCCTGTATAAAAATCATCTCTTGGCCTTAAGCCAATTTGATTATCGTTTTTATCAACTTCGATATTTTGCTCTACCATTTTTAATTTAAATCCTGACATATATATAAATTTATTTCACTGAACGACCTGTCCGCCTCTGGCGGAAGGGTTTGCCCGCGGCTGGAGAGCATTATACGAGCACCGACCCGCCATAGGCGGGGAGGGCGGAGCGATGGCGGAGGAGTAATAAAAAATTTCGCTCCTTATTTATAATTTTGGCAATTTGTTAATATTTAAGAAGAAACATTAATTTTTCCACCCTCTATATTATCTATTGTGTTTTCTAATTTTGATTCAGCTTCATCCAGACCACCGAGAATATCGCTAATTTTTTCATTCTCGAAATTAAAGACTGATTTTTTATCAGAAATTCCACGAACTGCATTACCCAATTCTTTTCCCCACCCCTGTTCTTCTTTTGGCACAAAATCATCAATGTTGTCTTCGATTTCTTTCCAGGTTTTATCTTTAATACTTTTACCATGCCTTTTTATTAACATGTTAAAACCCGATTTCATAACTTTAACGTGATCTAAAGTTTTTTTTGCCTCCTTTAATGTTTTTTGCTCTTCGGCTATTTTTCGAGAAAAATTTAGCTCTTTTTCGTTTTTTGGTTGAAAAGTTGTTTCTTTTTCCATAGATTTGTTATTTGTGACAAATAAATTGCCAAAATTATTAATTAATATAGTGATTTTTTATTATTGCGTATAACGGGCCGCGGGATTTGCGATGCGCGTGGCTCCGCCTCGCAGGCGGGGACAGGCGTTTCGCATATCCCGAGTAGGGCGTGTTCGCTCCGGCTGCCCGCAGGGCAGGCGAGCGGCAGCGGCGAACAGCCTGTCCGCCTCTGGCGGAAGGGCTTGCCCGCGGCCGGAGCATTATGCGAGCACCGACCCGTCATGGGCGGGGAGGGCGGAGCGATTTTTTCCGAACCGTGGTAATATCTGAGGTTTTGTCACCTCCTTATTGAATTTATTTGGTAATAAAATTTGGGTGAATCCGATTAATTAATTATTTTATTATGTTCTCAAGGTTTCCGTTGATAATAATCGGTTTTAAATCTTCTAACTCGTCAACATAATGCATTCTTTCACTTCGTTCAGGAATTGGATTATAAAGGTATATTGTTTTCTCATGTCCGTAAGCAAAGCCCATTTCCATTAAAGTGCTACCACCAATGTAATTATCTATACCTTTCTTTTCCATATTCAGAACAAGTATAGCATCAGAATGTTTTATATAATTCCAATATCTTTTTATCATATCAACAGGCTCAGCGTTCCTAAGTCCAATATCCCCACCTTCTTCCTTGGCTTTGAGATAATCTTCAAATTTTAGTTTGCCGTCAATCATCTTTTGAGTAAAAAGTGGGATATTAACCGTCCATCCTTTATCCTCCAATTCTTTTTTAAGCTCGATTATCTTCGGGGAGAAATCGACGCTCGAACATATTGTTATAGTCATACTAAATAAAAAAATAATAATCTGGCGTAGCCAGTTATGCCGTGATAGGCGAAGTAATATTAACATTTTCCACAAGTGCCCAGACCAGAATTGTTAGCTTTTTGGCACACCCATCTGAGTATTCCAGAATATCCTTTTTCGGGCTCTACTTCATCTAAAGAGGCAATTGATTTATCTATTGGCAACCCGCTATTTTCGCAGATTCCTTTAAATGGATAACGTTTTTTTGCAGAAATCCGTCCTTTGTTTCTGTGTTTGGTCGCAATTACACCAATTCTCTTTGCAACTGCGACAGGATTATGCGCAGAAACAATCGCCTCTTTAATTTGCCCCTGAATGCATTCCGTGAGCCCCTTATCGTGTTGGTCAAGTTTTAATGCTGTCATGTGGAAATGTTAATATTATTTAGCCTATCAAGTTATATGTGAACTTATTGCGGATTGTTTAAAAATTAGTTAAAATATGTTTATTAACTTCTTAGCATAAGGCTTTATGCCGGGAAATATTTATATCCGAGCAAGGATTTCGTGTAGAAATTTTTCAGGGAAATGCGGATTCGTAATTTTAGCGGGAAAACCAGTAGGGCCTATTTGTATTATAACAGGAATTTATAAGTGATTACAATGCTAAAACCCTCGATGTTCAACTGAATTATGCTTAATCTTAAAGAAGAAGAAAACCTGTTCACACTAGGATATAGATTCGTTGGCGGACTAGACGAAGCCGGACGCGGGCCTTTGGCCGGACCGGTCGTGGCCGCCTGCGTTATTTGTGAACGCGATCATAAAATCAACATGGAGACCCTTAAAGACGTAAAAGACTCGAAGAAGCTCACGGAAAAGAAAAGGGAAAAGCTCTTTGGACTTATCCAGGAGAATGTTTTTGAGGTCGGGGTCGGGGTTTGCGACCAGGATACCATAGACAGAATAAATATATTCCAGGCTTCTCTCTTGGCCATGAAAAAAGCGATCGGCGCGCTTAAAAATAAGCCGGAATTCATAATGCTTGACGGAAAATTCCCGATTCCAAATATCAGTCTAAAACAAAGAGCGATCATCGGCGGCGATAACCTCGTCTTTTCCATAGCCGCGGCTTCAATTATCGCAAAAGTAACCCGCGATCGGATCATGCGCACCCACCATGAAGAATATCCGGAATACGGCTTTGATAAGCATAAGGGCTATGGGACAAAATTCCACATAGAACAACTGGCAAAACACGGACCCTGCCGTCTCCACCGGAAAAGCTTTGAGCCAATAAGGAAATTCTATAATAATACGGCCAATATTTTAAAATCCCCCTTAATCCTTGTTAATAATAAAAAAATTAACTATAATAATAATGTAATCAAGGAGAATTAACAATCCAAGTTTTTATGCATAATATCACTGGCGGGGATAAATTATTGGACGTTAAGGTAATTTTAAATAAAGCGGAAATAGGCGAGGGTATGAAAGTGGCCGATTTGGGCTGCGGCTCGACCGGACACTTTGTTTTTCCGGCTTCCGCTATGGTCGGCGAGAAAGGCCTTGTATACGCGGTCGATATATTAAAAACCGTATTGGAAACCATTAACCGGCGGATAAAGTATGAGAACGCAAAGAATATAATTACCGTCTGGAGCAATATTGAAATATTCAAAGCCACTAAAATAGAATCCGGAAGCCTTAACGTCGCTCTGTTGGTTAATACTCTTTATCAGTCGCATAAGCGGGCCGAAATAATCCGCGAATCGGTCCGGATGATAAAAAAGGGCGGTAAACTTATAATCGTAGAATGGAAAAACACGGCTTTGCCCTTTGGTCCCCCGACAGAGGAACGCGTTAATAAGGATGCTTTAATAAAAAGCGGTCCCCGGCTCGGTCTTGAGTTTGAGGAGGAATTTTTTGCGGGACATTATCATTACGGCCTTATTTTTACAAAATCATAATTAACCATAATTAATTTAATTTATGAGTAATTTTTTAAGCATTAAGTTCTGGTTGAACACCGGGCCCGGCGGACTAAGTCCGACCTCCTTTAAAATATTCGTTATTTTTATCGGCGCGATGCTAGTGGGCGCCTTTATTTCCTACCTAATTAAGAATCGAAAAAAAAGCCTTTACACGAAAATATGGCTGAGGCTTAGTTCGTTTTTTCTGACGAATTTTTTTCTGGGACTGATGTTTTTATTTTTTACTTACGAATTAATACCCTTTTTATCGGCCCGGATACTGCTTCTACTCTGGGTAATCGGCGTACTTGTCTGGCTTGTTTTAATTTTGCGCCATGTTTTGACCATTCCGAAGATCAAAGAAGAAAAAGAAAAAGAACAGGAATTCAAGAAGTATATACCGTAATATTTTAAGCTCGGAATAAGACTATTTAAACAGCAGATCTTTCTGCTGTTTTTAAAAATCTGGATTGATCATGATTTTATTTATGATGAATTATAAACAAAAAATCGGTCAGTATGGTGAAAATCTGGCCGTTGAATATTTAAATAGAAAAAATTATCTGATCATTGGCCGCAACCTCAGGGCCAGTTATCAGGAAATAGATATTATCGCTAAGGTAAAAGAAAAAACCATAATAATAGAGGTAAAAACACGGGTTTCAAATAGCCCGGGATTGGCGGAAGAAAATTTCAGTCGACGAAAAATAAATAATTTAATGAGAGCCCTTAAATTATACGCCCTTAAAAATGAGATAGATCCGGACGAAATTCAACTCGATCTTATCACCATAGATATTAATCGTCTAAATAAAATAGCTAATATAAAGCATTATAAAGACGTATATTAGTTATCCAGAGCTTGTCAACAGGCCTTAAGTTGATAATATTACTTAAGGGGTGTTAATAAAGAAAAAGATTATTACACAACCTTATCCACTGAAAAATCGGGGTTAAACACAGCCTATGAACGGGTTATGTACTTGACCCTAAGTATAGCACGGAGATAAAGTATTAATACCGATTAGGATCGGTTTTTTTAATTCAGAACAGGTATAACTTCATCAGATTTTTGCGCTAGGGTTAAGGGGGCGTTTTGTCGGGTTTTCCTGATTCGTTTCCCCTTAACCCTAGCGCGTTATCTTAATATTAAAAGTTTAAATACAAGATAAGACTAAAAATATATAGAAGGAGGCACGATATTTATGTTGCGATATGGCAAATACTTTATTATTTTAATTTTTTTAGGTTTAAGTCTTTTTCTGATTAATCCGGTTGAGGCCGCAGATAATAGCGCCGGAGCTGTACCGCCGGCACCAACGCTTATCGGGCCGGACGGTTTTAAAAAAATAGGCCGGGCCAAACCGAAGATAACCGGTTTAACGAAGAGCGGTACCGCGGTTTATGTTTATATTGACGGGGTATATAACGGCAAGACCGATGTTCTCGCTGACGACTCCGGTACAGCCGATTTCGCCTATGATCCGTTCCTGAATCTAAGTAAGGGCGAGCACATAGTCTGGGCCGTCGCTAAAGACAGCCAGGGAAACAAGAGCTTTATATCAAATACGCTAAAGTTCTCCATAGAGCTTCCATTCCCCGCCCCGACGCTTTTTAAACCAGTGGTTAACAGCGGTACGAATTTTGAAAAACCGTATATCGTCGGATTGGCGAAGAATGATTCTAGGGTTAAAATATTTATTGATAAAAAGTTTTTCGGGGAATTTGATGTAAAAAACCATAATTCAGGAACGACCGATTTTGCTTATTTGCCGTTCTTGCCGCTTACAGAGGGGCGGCACATGGTTTATAGCGTATCAACCGACAAGGAGGGCAAGGAAAGCGCCTGGTCGAACATTGTTTATTTTACTGTCGAGCGCCAAAAAGAATCATCCGCTCCTATAGTAGCGGCGGCAGAGTCTGAATTTCCGGATGATTCCGAAAAAACCAATTTCGGAAAAGTTACCGAAGCGGCCGCGTCCGAAGAAATCGCGGAGATCAAGGCCCTGATCAACCGGGACGCGGAAAATACCGATTCAACGGGGGCGATCAATGAAAAGGAAGAAAGCCAGGGCAGACTTAATTTAAACTCAATTATATTTATCGTTTTTCTATTGGCTGTGATCAGCTGGATATTCTGGGTTAATCGCGAGCTTATAAAGGAAAGAAGAGAAGCGGTAAAAAGCGATCCCGGCGATTAATAAAAGTTTATATAAAAGCCCAATGGGCCCCTTCTTTAAGCCTAAAGGACCCTGTTTCAACGGAACAGGGTCCTTTGTTATCGGGATTGTCAAAAAGGATAAATAATAGTATGATAATAGAAGATTTTTCTGTAACTATTATGATAAAATTTAAATTAAAAAAAGCGATCAATTTGATTATAATTTGTTTTTTTCTGTTTGCGGCGTTTAATTCTGTTTTTGCCCAGAACAATAAAGTTTATCTTTATTTTTTTTATGGCGACGGCTGTCCGCATTGCGCGAAAGAGGAGAAATTTTTAGATAAGATAGAAAAAGATAATTCTAATATCATAATAAAGCGCTATGAAGTCTGGAAAGATCGGGATAACGCCAGGCTTTTGTCCGGCATCGCCAAAGAGTTAAATTTATCTGTTTCCGGCGTCCCCCTTCTTATTATCGGCGACGAAACTGTTTCCGGTTATTATAGCGATGAAACTACGGGCGCTGAAATTAAGTCGATCGTTTTTGATCATATAAAAAACGGCTGCAACGATATCGTAGCGCCCCTTCTTAACGATGAACCCGGTCCGGACAACGGACAGTGTATTCATGGCTGCGACTTGGGAGACACGGAGTGTATACATAACTGCGGCTGCGAGACCGACGCAAAGAAAGAGATCCCCGACCGGGTCAATATACCGATACTGGGAGAAGTTGAAGTAAAAAATTTGTCTTTGCCGTTTTTAACTTTTATTATCGCCGCCGCCGACGGCTTTAATCCCTGCGCGATGTGGGTGCTTTTGTTTTTGATCAGCTTGCTTTTGGGAGTGGAAAACAAAAAACGGATGTGGATATTGGGAATAGTCTTTATCGCGGTTTCCGGGGCGGTTTATTTCCTGTTTTTAGCGGCCTGGCTCAACCTTTTTTTGTTTTTAGGTTTTGTTACATGGATCAGGTCGGTCGTCGGCTTGATAGCCCTCTTAAGCGGCGGCTATCATCTTTACGATTATTACCGCAACCGGGACGGAACCTGCCGCGTTACCGATAATGAAAAGAGAAAAAAAGTTTTCGATAAATTGCGGACGATAGTGATGGAAAAGAAATTCATCCTGGCTTTGTCCGGAATTATTTTGCTGGCCGCGGCCGTTAATCTGGTTGAGCTTGTCTGCTCCGCCGGACTGCCCGCGGTTTATACTCAGGTAATCGCCTTGGCCGGATTGCCGTCCTGGCAATATTACGGATATCTTCTTCTTTATATATTGATTTTCATGCTGGACGATCTTTTGATCTTCTTTGTCGCCATGTTCACTCTGCGGATGAAAGCTATAAGTTCGCGCTATACCCGCTGGTCGAACGCGATTGGCGGAATTATTATGCTTATTGTCGGATTATTGCTGCTGTTCAAACCCGGGTGGATCATGTTCGGTTAGCTCCCGGGTTAAATGAAAATTCGGCAAAGCCGCGAAAAAGGGCAGACGTAAACTTTATATGAAAATAGTTTTGGAAGTAATTTTATTTATTACCGGAGCCGCCGGCATGATCTTCGAGATCGCGGGCGCGCGGGTATTAGCTCCTTACCTCGGGACATCGCTCGTCGTTTGGACAAGTCTTATAGGAATAATTTTAGGAAGCCTGAGTTTTGGTTATTTAATCGGCGGAAAGCTGGCCGATAGGCGTCAGGATATAAAAGTACTGGCGGCGGTCCTGGGGGCCGCGGCTTTTTTTGTCGGATTAACCGCGTCCGGCAAGGATATTTTTCTTGTTTTACTGGATAGCCTGGCTTTAACGGTCAATTCGGGGAGTATATTGGCGGCGATAGTCCTTTTCGCTCCCGGAAGCGCGTTCCTGGGAATGGCGACGCCTTACGCGGTTAGGCTTAAATTGCGGTCGCTAGATAAAAGCGGCGGAGTGGTCGGCCGTTTATACGCGATATCCACCATCGGCAGTATCGCCGGCACTTTCGCGGCCGGTTTTTGGCTTATTCCATATTTCGGCACCACTATGGTTCTCTGGGTTCTGGCGCTTATTCTCGCCTTAACCGCTTTAATTATCTCCGGCCGGCGTTTTTGGATAGAAAAAATTTCGATACTGGCCGTAGCCTCGATCATATTTTATTCCGGCAGCCTCGCCGTAACCGCTTATCCCGGAATGGCCGATGTTGACACGGCTTATAACCGCTACTGGATATATGAGCGTGATTATGAGGGACGGTCGATCCGGGTAATTAAAACCGATCCCTTCGGCACTCAAGCGGCGGTTTATACGGATAATCCGGATGAGATAGTTTTTGATTATCTTAAATTTTTTCACGTCGCTGAACATTTTCATCCCCGGGCGGACCGCGCGCTTCTCGTTGGCGGAGGGATATTCACCTTTCCCCGCGATTACATTTTAAGGAACCCGGATTCGGAAATGGATGTGGTCGAACTTGATGGGAGACTTATAGATCTGGCGCGGGAGCATTTTTATTACCGGGATGACCCGAGAATCGGCGTCTTTCACGAAGACGGACGCATATTTTTAAACCGGAATAAAACGGTCTATGATCATATTTATCTTGATGCCTTTAATTCCCATATTTCGATCCCTTTCCAGCTGACCACGCGGGAGGCGGTACAAAAAATTCACGACTCCTTGTCCGATGACGGCGTGGTTGTTCTAAATTTGATCTCAGCTTTCAGGGGTGATAAGGGAAAATTCTTGCGGGCGGAGCTAGCGACCTATAAAGAGATTTTTCCGCAGGTTTTTTTGTTTGCCGTGCACAAAGGAAGCGATCCCGCGGAGCGGCAAAATCTTATTCTCATAGCTACTAAAAAAACGGAGAAAATACTTTTTTATAGCGATGACCAAGAAATCAATGATTCTTTAGAAAATATCTGGACGGAAGAGCTTGATTCCGATTTGCCGGTTTTGACCGATGATTACGCGCCAGTCGATTTTTATACCAAAGAGATGATGTTTAAATAACCCCTCAGGACCGGAGAATAAAGCCGAGATTCTGGACGTTCGGGAGGTGGTATGAAAACTGAGCGTTGTTTTTTTTGCGGAGCGCCGCCGGGCCGGAATCAGGCAGACGCGCGCAAGCCGCTTCAATGCGAAGACTGCCAAAAAATAATTTGCGGCCGATGCGTCGTCTACGGCCTGGATTGCGTGGCGCGCTGCGAACGCTGCTATTTTAAGAAGTATAAAAAAGAAACAAAAAAATAATAATAAAACCGCTCCGCGTGAACGGTTTTTTAATAGCTTGACAAAAAATATCGATATGATATAATTTAGATAGTTGTCTAAATATCTAATTATATTAAAATGACATTAAGTAAAACCATGCACGCGTTAGCTGATCCGACCAGGCTTAAGATCCTCGAGATACTTAAAAAGAAAGATTTGGGCGTTTCTGAGATCGCTAAAAATTTTTCCATTACGTCCCCTTCTTTATCACACCACCTGAACATCCTCAAGCAGGCTGATCTTGTCAGCTTCCGGCGGGAGGGCCAAAACCTGATATACTCGCTTAATTTAAGCGTGTTTGAGGAGGTGGCGGAAAAGTTAATTAAATTTTTTAAGAAATAAATCTTATGAATCCGATCAAACCTACCGTTAAAACCGAAGTAATCCCTGTTTTGGGGGTAGCTCTGACCATAATTTCTTCTTTTTATTTTTATGCCCATTTTCCGGAACGCGTGCCGATGCACTGGAACGTGGCCGGCGAGATTGATAGCTGGGGTCCGCGCTGGGCCGGTGCGTTCATAATACCGGTTGTTATTTTAGGAATATATTTATTATTTTTAGGGATCCCCTACCTTGATCCCAAAAAGGACAGATATGAGCAGTTTCGAAAAGTGTACCACGTATTCAAGGGTTTTATCGTGATGTTCATGGCGATTATTTATTTTCTTACCTCTTTTAGCGCCCTGGGAAGCGATATTAATATCGGATTGTGGGTGCCGGGCATGGTCGGTGTTTTATTTATTCTGCTTGGTAATTATATGGGCAAGATTAAGCCTAATTGGTTTATGGGCATCCGTACCCCCTGGACGCTCTCCTCGGAAGAGGTCTGGAATAAAACCCACCGGTTCGGAGGAAAAATATTCATGCTGGCCGGACTGGTTTTTCTGGTAATGAACTGGATGCCGGTTTCCTGGCGCACACCCCTCTTTATGGCCGATATGATCTTTATTTTATTGGGGACGGTAGTTTATTCTTATGTTGTTTATCTTTTGGAAAATAAAAAGAACCGGATAAAAAACGATAACAGTACTAAACATAAAGAGTGAAGCATATATGAGAATTATAAGCGCGCAAAATCCAAAGATCAAAGAAGTTTTGAAATTGCGTAAGGCGGGCAAGAGGAGGGAGGAGGGTCTCATAATAATCGAGGGAAAAAAAGAAGCGGAAATGGCGCTGGCCGCCGGATTAAAACCTGAAGCGTTTTTTTTCTGTCCGGAATACGGAACAGCGCCGGTTTTTCCGTCCGGAATCATACCCCTTGAAACAACCCCGGAAATATTCAAAAAGATTTCTTTGCGCGAAAATCCGGACGGATGGCTTATGCTGGCCAGGCCGGGATATTTAAAACTGGGTAAGGTCCGGTTATCCGGGAACCCCCTTGTGATCATTCTGGAAACAGTGGAAAAGCCAGGCAACCTGGGCGCGATCCTTCGAACGGCGGATGCCGCCGGAGCGGACGCGGTCGTAGTAACCGACCCTAAGACCGATATTTACAACCCAAATGTTATCCGCGCCAGCCGGGGAACCGTTTTCGCCGTCCAAACAGCTGTTGGTACAGCCGATGAGGTTATATCCTGGCTTAGAAAAAATAAAATAAATATTTTAGCCGCCGCGCCCGAGACCGACATGTTCTACACGGAACCGGACTATCGTGGCCCGACGGCCATAGTCATCGGCGCCGAACACGAAGGCCTGAGCGAAACCTGGCTTAAGGCGGCCGATAAAAAGATAAAAATACCGATGAAAGGTAAAATTGATTCACTTAACGCTTCCGTGAGCGCGGCTGTTATAGTTTATGAGGTGGTCAGACAGAGGGATAAAAAGTAAATTATATTTAAAATAAAAAACCCGCTCAAAACACGAGCGGGTTTATGATATTATCATTAATCGCTGTTTTCAAGTCTTTTTTGTCTTCCGCACATTTAGTCCGCGGGCGCGGTACTTTTATTATTTGAGTTTGCCGTACCGACTTAATTATTATATAATTAAGTTATAATTTATTTAATAATTTATTGTTATGGAAAAATTAAATATCGGAAAAACGCATCGATTATTGTTCGGAGCGCTGCTAATAGCGGGTTTTTGTCTGGTTATGCCGATATTGCCCGCGAACGCCCAGGATTGTTCTAAAGCTATAACGATTATCGCCCGCGATACTGACGGGAACTTTATTCCTAACGCGAATTTCAGCGTCTATGAGCAGGCAGTGGATGTTGACGGTAACCCTAAGCCGGGCAAACTCGTGGGATCCGGAAAAACGGATGCCTTGCTGGGCAAAGGAACGGTAATTTTTCAGAGCCCGGACGCCGTTAATTATGCTTTAAAAATAAACGTTGTCAATAAGGATTTTACGTCATTTTATTATTATAACGAGATCAGCCTGGATTGCGGTCAGTCCGCGGAAATCACGAAAGTGCTTTCAGCGCTGAAATTCACGCTACGCAATACCAACGGCAACCTGCAAAAGAACCGAAAATTTTCGCTATACACACAGAGGAAGGACGCTGATTCCGAACCTATCAAAGAAAAAGAGGATCTGGTAGCGGTCTTTGATTCTTCGGGCGAGGGAATGGTAAAGATCTATCTGCCGAGCGACGATCAGTCGGTAGACGGCAAAACCGGTGGAATATTCGTGTTTGAATCGGGAGACGATAAATCCGGCATTTATACCCAATATGATATTTATGCCAGCTTTGAGCACACGACCAACATTAATTATGTCTATAGCGACATGAGGCTGGTTTTCCGCGACTCAAATAACGTATTTTTTCCGGCTAACACAAAAATCAATATTTATAAACAGGAAACGGGGGTTAACGACGAAGATAAGATGGGGGCGCTTGTCGGGACAGTTATTACGAACGACAAGGGTGAGGCCGTTTTTGAATATCCGGCCGGACGGTATATGGCCCGGATCACGGGAACCGATAAACAATATATATACTTCCTTGATCTATACATAGCGGACCAGAAACGCAAAACCTATGAATTGACCACCGCCGAGGACCAGGAACTTGGAAGCGGCGCTTGCGCGGCGGCCTCGACGTTTACGCTTATTACCAAGGACAATCAAAATAATTTGATTCCTGGTCTTAGTTATGAATTATACGAACAGATCGAGGACGCCAACGGAAAATCGGCGGCCGGAACAAAAATAAAATCCGGTAAAATAGATTCTAACGGCCAGGCTACCGCGGTCTTTAATCCGGATCCGCGCAAATTGTATGCTTTAAAAATCTATGACAAGAACGCTAATGTCGGCGATTACTGGTTTATGGACGAGATTCGTTTTATCTGCGGCCGGGACAAGGAGGTCGTTAAAAAACTGCCGGTTATTCATGTTATCCTGCGGAATGCCGACGGTACGCTCAGGAAAAACCAAAAATTTTCCGTCTATACGCAGAAATTCGACGTTGACGGCAATCCGGTTAAAGAAAAAAAAGACCTGGTAAGTTCAGCTTTAAGCACCTCGGAAGAAGGGAAGGCTGTGGTTTTCGTCGCGCCCGCGCACCCCCACGATAAGAATAAGCGGGGCGTTTACGTATTATCGGTAAGCGGAGGCGGTAAGGTTGAGTATAATGAATATAATATTATCGTACCCGCTTATCAGGATGTTTATCTGGATTATTATTTAAGCGATATTATCGTTAAGCTCTCCAGTCCCGCCGGATCGGCCATAAAGAATAAAGCGATCAATTTTTACGAGCAGATCCAGACGCCTTCGGGGGGGAAGTCTTTGGGTAAGTCGTTGGGCTCGGCCAAAACCAACAATGAGGGCGCGGCCGGTTTCGCCTATCCGGCCGGAAAATACGCCTTCGTAATAGCGGACGATCTTAAGCAGAATATTATTTTTTGGGATACGGAAATAAAGAACCGACAACGGACGGGAAAAACCCTGACGCCTAATTTAACCCGGATAGGCGCGGTCGGTCCGGACGGCGCGCCCTTGCCGGCCAACACCACGGTATCGGTTTATACTTTGGAAGCGGATGAAAATAATAATTATTACAAAGGCAAACGCCTGTCAACCGTAAAAACAACGGATAAGGGCTACGCGGAAGTGATAATTTCCCCCGGACCTTATTTATTTACGGTTACTTTCAATAAAACGGATTATGGATCGGCGCTTTATATAACCAACGGCGAACTTCAGAGTTTAACGATTAGAACCGTTAACGAGCAGGTTATTTCCGCCGGGCAGAAATTTTCGCCGGCGAAGCACGTGAGCGCCGGGGGGATGGCGGCTAAACTTAAAGGCAGGATATTATTACAGGTAGAGTCGAAGGGCGAGGCCTGGTACGTGAGCCCGGATAACGGGAAGAGGTTTTATATGGCCAACGGCACGACAGCCTATGAGATAATGCGACGTTTCGGGCTGGGCATTTCGAATGAAAATCTGGCGAAAATCCCGATCGGTCTTGACCGCCGGTTCAACGAAATCGATTCAGATAAAGACGGCGTAGCCGATAAAATGGAGGAGGCCCTGGCAACAAATCCGGAAGATCCTGATTCGGACGGCGACGGCTACGATGATTATGCCGAGATCATGAACGGCTATAATCCGAAGGGATCGGGACAGCTGCCGCCGGATTTCGGATTGAGCGACCGTCTTAAGGGGCGGATCATACTACAGGTAGAGTCGAAGGGCGAGGCCTGGTACGTGAGCCCGGATGACGGGCGACGCTATTATATGCAAAATGGCGCTTCGGCTTACGAGATCATGCGATTTTTAAGCTTGGGGATAACGAACGATGATTTGGGAAAAATCGAAGAAGGAAAGTTGGATTAATAAATATCGAACCGCGGTCCGCAAGGACCGCGGTTTTTTGTTTAATTCAACGGTGCGGGCCGTAATCTTTTTTTAATAAATATCCATTAATATCAATAAACCAGCGAAGTTATAATAAATTAAGGAGGTGGGTCATGCTTAAAATAGTTCTTTTGTCATCATTCGTGGTTCTTTTTGTGTTAACTTCGGAAACGCGGCCGGCTGAATATGTCGTTAAATCGGGGGATACGGTTAAGGGCATCGCTAATAAACTCGGTATCACGTCAGATGCGATAATACGGATAAACAGCCTGGATAAAAAAAATTATATCCGGACGGGGCAGACGCTTAAATATGTTTCACGGTCAGATCTTCAGGGGGCGCTTGATTTTTGGAATAAAGAATTCTCCGGAAGACTTAAAAATCCGGATTTGAGCAGGGAGGAAAAAAGAAATCTTGAATATACGGCTCAAGAGATCGAGTTCTCTATATTTCGTGCTATTAACGGAGAAAAATTTAAGGACGTAGATCATCGTTATGTTTTAGATAAAGAAAAAACAGCCGCCGGCTTGTTTAAAAGGTGAAAACAGCCGCAATTCGCTGTCCAGGGGAGAAAAATCTCCCCTTTTTGCTTTTAAAATTTGTCTTTCACGGGTTGTTCATATATAATAAAATAAGCATTAATCTTTAATTATTTTAAGTAACCCACACTCGGATGGACTTAATTTCTTTCGGTCAACGACCCGATATTTTTGCAACCAATGAGATAGAGATAACCCCGGAATTCCGGCGGGCTTTGGATCTTCTTGAATACACAAAAGAAAATATATTTATTACGGGTAAGGCCGGTACCGGCAAATCCACTCTTTTAAAGCATTTTTGCGGCAACACGGGAAAGAAAATAGTAGTATTGGCGCCTACCGGCGTCGCCGCCCTAAACGTCGAAGGAGCGACCATTCATTCGTTTTTTCAATTCCATTTCGGACTGCTTGAGGGCAGAAACGAAGAGATAAAGCGCCTGGCGCGGAAGTCTGAAATATTCCATAATCTGGACGCGGTCGTGATCGATGAAATTTCGATGGTCAGGGCAGATCTTATGAACGCTATCGACCTTTCCCTCAGGAAAAATGTCGGCTGTGACAGACCTTTCGGCGGAAAGCAGCTTATAGTCTGCGGCGATCTTTACCAACTGCCGCCGGTCGTGGCGTCTGACGAAGAAAAAAATTATCTTTTCGATCGTTATGGCGGAATATATTATTTTTGCGCTCCGGTATTCCGGGAGATCGATCTTAAAAAAATCGTTTTAAATAAAATTTTCCGGCAGACGGAAGACGATTATCGGAATATTCTGGAAAAGATCAGGGAAAATTCCCTGTCTCCCGCCGACCTGGAACGCCTTAATTCGCGTTGCGGCATAGTTCAGCCGTCAGAACCGATCGTTACTCTGGCGACCACCAACGCGATCGTAGAGCGTATAAATACGGGCAAGCTCAACGAGCTTAACGGCCGGGAAATGGTTTATGACGCCTTAATAAGCGGCGATTTCGGCGCCGGAGATTATCCGGCAGACAAGACGCTTCGTCTGAAAAAAGGAGCGCAGATAATGATGGTAAAAAATGACAGCGGCGGAGAACGGCGCTGGGCTAACGGCTCTCTGGGAGTAGTTAAAAATTTCGGGGCGGATTATGTGGAGGTGGATATAAACGGAGCCTCTTATGTCGTTCTAAGCGCGGAGTGGCAGGTTTTCGATTATACTTACGATCGGCAACGGGAGAAAATAGAGAAGCGGACCAGGGGTGTTTTTCGCCAATTCCCTCTTAAGCTCGCGTGGGCAGTAACGATCCATAAAAGCCAAGGCAAGACCTTTGACCGGGTAATCGTCGATTTCGGCCGCGGTGCCTTCGCTCACGGTCAAGCCTACGTGGCTTTATCACGCGCCAAAACCTTTGACGGTCTTTATCTTAAAACCCCTGTTCAGTATAAGGATATTATCCTGGACGAGGACATAAAGACCTTTCACGGGGATAAAACCGAAGTTTTTTGATCAGAACGCGCTTTAGCGCGCTGTTCATCGGTGCTTTATTCGTTGTCATTTTTTATTAGAATTATACATAAAAACATGTCTAAAGAAAAACTCGGCGGTTTTACCGAATCGCCAAAACCGAAAAAAGAAAAAATCTCCCGTCCCGGAGAGAAATTGAAAGGCTTCCGGGCGGAATTATGGCAACGGGCAAAAAGCGTATTAACTCGCTTAGGCTTCGATCTGTCGGCGAGAGAGACCGTCGGCCTGGAAAAAGAAACGGTCAAAAAGATAAAAGAAATAAGGAATAGAAACGAAGAGGATAAGTTTTTAGATCTTGAATTGGAACGCGGCGGCGAAAATCTGCGTCTGCGCTTTATCGGACAGGTCGATACAAAATATGATCCGGATAGGGAAAAAGATTATGCTACATGGGACCTGACGCCGCGGGAAGAGGCGGAAAGATGGCTTAATAGGGAAATATTGGTGGGGGAAAAAATTAATAAGTTTTTTTCGGCGGGAACGATTTCAGCTGATTCTTTGGTGGAATACAACCGTAGCCGCAGGGTCGGCGAGATGTTTTTACTTAAAAAAATAAAATCAGCGGAAAAAGAAACGGAAGAATACGGCGAAGCGGAGGGCCGTCTCTTGGGGCAGACCCTTATAAATCTTCAGACCGGCCTGAACGCGACCGCAATGATAAAAGAAATCATGGTCGAGAACGGCATAAAGACAAAACTGGAAATGGAGCAGAGGATTTTTGAGGATTATTTCGATAATTTTGATGGCTATATGGATAACTCCCGGGTGATCCTGGGCGATTTGAACAATGAAGACATAAAAGAAAATTTAGAAGCGCAAATGGAAAAATACCGAGAGACGATAGAGGCCGGGCAACTTAACAAAGATGAATACGCCTTCGTCCATGGCGACGTAAATCTTGAAACGGCGCGTTTATCGGCCGGCAAAATGTATTTAAGCGACTGGCGCCTTTCCGGCAAGACTCAGAATCGGGAATTGGCGATCGTTTACGATCTGGGAAATGCGTTCAACAGCGCGATAGAAAATTTCGATACGGCCGCCCAGGCGGAGGAATTCATCCGCGGGGCCGAAAAAGCCGTTCGAGAGCACTATAAGGACCAATCAACCGCGGAGGCGGTCATTCGGCTCGCGAAACTGCGTTCTTTCGCGATGATTTTAAACGATCTTAAAGGAGAAAAAAAGGATTTTGTCCGACAAGAACTGGGAATATAGTTTAAATATCTATAATAAAAAAGAACCGGGTCGAACCCGGTTCTTTTATGTTAATCCGGAATGTTTAATTTGAATTAATTAAATCCATGTTACGCAAGCCACGCGATCCCCCTGATCCTTAAAACGCATCAAGCGCACGCCTTGTGTGTCCCGTCCCGATTCGTTGACCGTGGAGAAGGGTAGTCGGATCACCTGGCCTTTTTCCGAGATGATCACTATGTCGCGTTCGTTCATATAATCCGTATTGACGACATAGGCGTTTACCAGCTTGCCGGTTTTAGTCGTTACTTTGGCGGTCTTAATACCGGACCCGCCGCGACCCTGCAATTTATAGTGCTCTAAGGGGGTGCGCTTGCCGAATCCCTGCTCCATAATCGATAATATCTGGTATTTTTTCTCGAACTCTTTGTCGCTACGGATGACTCCCATGCCGACGACCGAATCGCCTCCCTTAAGCCTTATTCCGCGCACGCCGGTAGCGCCTCGTCCCATATCGCGGACATCCTTTTCTTTAAAGCGAACCGCCTGGCCTCCGGCCGTAATAAGCTGGATCTGGTCAGAGCCGCTGGTCGGTTTCGCCCAGATAAGCTTATCGTCATTTTTTATTTTTATCGCGATCAACCCGGAACGGCGGACATTGGAGAAAGAGCTTAGGGCCACTTTCTTGACCAATCCTTTTTCCGTGGTAAAGAAAAGATAGGCGCTTTCGATCAATTTATCGAGGGGCAGGGTCGAGGTTACTTTTTCTCCGCCGGCCAGCTGCAGAAAATTCACGATCGCTTGTCCCTTGGCCGTCCGCGTAGCTGCCGGTATTTCATAGGCTTTCAACTGGAAAGCCCGTCCGCGTGTCGTGAAAAAAAGAATATCGGAATGGGTCTGGGTTGTGAACATAAATTCGACCATATCCTCTTCTTTGGTCGTAAGGCCGATCACGCCCTTACCTCCCCGTCCCTGAACTTTAAAAGTGTCCGGGGTCATCCGTTTTATGTAGCCATCCCGGGTCATAAATACCACAGCCTCTTCATTCGGCACCAGGTCTTCGACCGAGAAATCACTGACGCCATGGGGAACCACCAGCGTTCTTCTGTCATCGCCGTACTTTTCCCCTAGTTTAACGACCTCATCTTTGATTATATTCTTTATCTTGGTTTTGGATTTTAAGATTTCCTCAAGCTCTTTTATTATTCTTTTCTTTTCTTTCAGCTCTGTTTCTATCTTCAATCTTTCGAGATTGGCCAGCGTGGAGAGCTTCATGTCAAGGATCGCGATTACCTGCTTTTCCGACAATTTGAATTGCTTAATGAGATTTATTTTGGCCGTTTCCCTGTCTTTGCTCGCTTTTATGGTTTTAATGACAGCATCGATCTTATTCAAGGCGATCATTAAGCCCTCGAGTATGTGGGCGCGTTCGCGGGCTTTATTAAGGTCGAATTGGGTCCGGCGGCGAACCACTACCTCCCGGTGCTTTATATATTCTTCGAGGGCCATTTTAAGTGTAAGCACTTTCGGCTGGAGTCCGTCCACTAAAGCCAGGATGTTCACGTGGAAAGTTTCCTGAAGCTGCGTATGTTTATATAAACCATTAAGGATCTTTTTCGGATAAGCGTCTTTTTTAAGCTCGATCACTATCCGGACGCCCTCTTTATCGGATTCGTCGCGCAGGTCTTTTATTCCTTCCAGCTTCTTGTTTTTGATTAGATCCGCGATTTTTTCAACCAGTACCGACTTGTTTACCTGGTAAGGTATTTCCGTGATCTCGATCCTGAATTTACCTCCCGCATCCTCGATTATGTCCGCCTTGCCCCGGACGACGATTCCGCCTTTGCCGGTGGCGTAGGTTTGCATGATGTCCTTTTGGTTGTAAATTATGCCGCCGGTCGGAAAGTCGGGACCCTTGACGAACTGTGTCAGGTCTTCGGCGGTCGCGTCCGGATTGTCGATCAAATGGTTGATCGCGGCGGTAAGCTCGCGCAGGTTATGCGGCGGGATGTTCGTGGACATGCCCACGGCGATCCCAACCGTGCCGTTCAAGAGCAGATTCGGCAGCTTAGCCGGCATAACCAGCGGTTCTTTATGCGAGCCGTCGAAATTAGGCACAAAATCGACCGTGGCTTTTTCAATATCGAATAGCAAGTCTTCCGAAATGGGGGACATTTTCGCTTCCGTATAACGCATGGCCGCCGGCCGGTCCCCGTCCATTGAACCGAAGTTTCCCTGGCCGCGTACAAGCGGGTAGCGCAAGGCGAAATCCTGAGCCATGCGGGCCATTGAATCATAAACAGCCGTGTCGCCGTGCGGATGATATTTACCCAAGACTTCTCCGACCACCGTAGCTGATTTGCGGAATTTGCCGCCGGCCCTGAGGCCTATCGACCACATCGCGTAAAGTATCCGGCGATGTACCGGTTTTAAGCCGTCGCGCGCGTCAGGAAGAGCGCGGGAGACGATCACGCTCATTGCATAATCAAGATAAGACCGGCTCATTTCGGCGGAAATAGGCAAGGGTTCGACGATTCCGTAGGGGGTCTGCTGCCTTTCTCCCACTATAAGATTTTTAGTTTCGGCCGAAGGGGTCGATTCGGATTTTTTTTGTTCTTCGTCTTCCGGCTCTTTCGCGTCGGCTTTTTTCAGCTCTTCTTCGTTAACGGGCTTAGCGTCTGTTTTTTTGTCAATTTTAATTTCAGGTTTTTTAGCGCTTTTTTTATCTTTAGCCGCCTTAGGGGCGGTTTTCTTGATTTTAGCCATTTTATTTTAGTAATATTAATAATTAGAAACAGGATAATTATTGTTGCATCTTTCCTTCCAATTCTTCCAGTCTGGTTTTTAATTTTTTAATTTCTTCTTCGGCGGCTTTTATGTTGATATCTGTGGTGGTGGCGTGTTCCGTGGTGGTAGCAGGCGCTTCTTCGTTCACGCGGTTAGGAATAACGGCGTCTTCTCCGCCGTCGGACGAATCGACCGTTTTAATGGTTTCAAGATCCGCTTTTAATTCATTCATTTTTTCCGCTATTTCTTTGGCGGCCGTTTGCCATTCGGTTAAAATCGCGGCTTCAGCCCCATTGCCCTCGGAAGCTGTTTCTCGGAATACCCGGCTTGTGTTGCGGACCCAAAAGAAAGCGATAAGGATCATGAAAAAAATAACCCCGCTCCATAAAATAAGATTCTTGTCCTTTTCGATATTTTCAGACAGTATAATGCCCGGCTTAGGTTCTGTCGGTATATTTTTTGAACTAATCGCCTCTTTATTTATATCGCCTTCCGTTAAAAGCGAAGGTATTATTGGGGTTGTTTCAATTTTTTTTACCGGCGGCTTTTTAACTTTAATCTTCAGGGCGTGTTTGGTTTTTACCGGTTTTTTGGGGCCGGCTTGAATGGCTTTACGAGTGGTTTTTTTAGTTTTGGCGGGCATATTTAAAATTTTTATTACTAAAGAAAAATCACCCCCAAATAGTGTGAAATATGGTTTAATTGTACCAAAATAAAGGAAAAAAGTAAAGCCTAAAATACGCCAAAAAAATATTTGAAATAAGTTAAAAATAGGGCCTGAATTGCCAAAAAAGCGAAAAAAAACTATAATAGATAACAGGGATATGATTTAAAAATTAATATTTATATGGGACTGGTAAACTATTTTATCTTCGGCATAATTTTTGTCGCCGTCATTGTGGGAGTTTATGCCTACAACAAATTAAATTAAGTGAAAAAATAAAAAAGACGGAGAATTTTCCGTCTTTTTTTATTTCGTATTTTTGTTCTTACGGTTTTAGTATGACTAATTCCACGTCTTCCTGCGGCAATTCTTTTTTGGTTATTTTTAGTTTATCTTCATAGGTCGGTTTAAGACCCATTTCCTTAATGAATTTATCGACGCCGTCCAGTTTTACTTTTAGCCCGGGCAGAGCGTAGTGCATCGGTATGATTATTCTGGGCTCGATTTGACTGACTATTTCAACCGCTGTTTTCGCGTTTATCGTATAAGTTCCTCCTACGGGAATAAGCAATATATCGGTGCCCACCATAAGATCAAGCTGCTTGCTGTCAAGAATATGTCCCAGGTCGCCAAGGTGGGACACGGAAATGTCATCGACCTCTATGCGGAAGATTATGTTTTTTCCTCTTTCTTTCCCCCGTTTATCGTCATGGTCGGATTCGGCGCCGGCGATGGTTATGCCTTTTACGTCATACTCTCCGGCCTGATCGATGATAAAGGGGGTGCCGCGTAAGGCTTTTACGTTGTTATGATCGGTATGATCGTGACTTACCGTAACGATGTCCGATTCAAAACTTGGAACTTTAAGACCGATCGACTTATCGAACGGATCGGTGGTGATCGTTATGCCGTCAGAGCCGACCTTGTTTTGGATTTTAAAACAGGAGTGGCCGAGCCAGGTTATGAACATACGTTTTTTGTTACTAGTTAATTAGGTATTTTTATTTTCAGGCAAAAACCCCTTGTTGTCAATAGTCAGCGGGAAAATAATTTTTCAAAGTCATCGATTTTAGCGGCCGTTTTTTGGCGGTTATTTTTTTTCGCGTCCTTTTCGGCGGTCTGTTTATTCTCCCCGTCTTTTTTTTCTTCTTTTTCATCGTTTTCACCCTCTTCTTCATCACTATCATCATCGCCGTTTTCTTCGTTTTCGTGCTCATTATTATTTTCTTCATCATCTTCTTCATCTTCTTTCGATTCCAGATCTTCTTCTTCGTTTTTGTCATTATTTTCCTCTTCCTCTTCCTTGAACACGACGTCATCGCGGCCTTCGTCATCTTCATCTTCGTTGTCGCCGTCTAAGTAGTTTTCCGGTACTTGCGCCTCCGCGCGGTTATGGAGGGCGACCCCGGAAACCCCCCGGCTTTCCATGGCGGCGTATTGTTCTTTGGTAATAAGGATCTCGCGCGGTTTGGCGCCGTTAACCGGACCAACCACGCCGATTTTCTCCAGCTGGTCTAAAATACTGGCGGCACGGGCGTAACCGATGCGTAATTTGCGCTGCAGGAGAGAGGCTGAGGCTTTGCCCATGTTTATTATGATGTCCCTGGCCTCATGAAGCATGTCGTCATCGCCCTCGTTGCCGTCAAAACCAAAGCCGCCCGCGCCATGCGCGTTTTGCTTATCGGTAATGCTGTCCACGTAGTTTGGCTGGCTGGCTTTTTTCTTTACATAGGCCACGATCTTTTTTATTTCATTATCGCTTACGTACGCCCCCTGCAAACGGACCGGCTTGGATAATTCGGCGTTAAGGAAAAGCATGTCGCCGCGCCCCAGAAGTTTTTCGGCGCCGAGGGAATCGAGAATCGTCCGCGAATCTGTGCCGGAAGCCACTGAAAAAGCGACCCGGGCGGGCATATTGGCCTTGATAAGTCCGGTAATAACATCCACGCTCGGACGCTGGGTAGCCAGGACCAGATGGATGCCTACTGCTCGGGCCATTTGCGCCAAACGGATCACGCCGGCCTCGATGTCGCGGGCGGCCGCGACCATAAGATCGGCTAACTCGTCGATGATAAAGATTATATAAGGCATTTTAACGGCGGCGCTTTCGTTATAACCCTGGATATTCCTCTTGCCGTGTTTCGCGAGGATATCGAAGCGACGGTCCATTTCGTTTATGCACCATTTAAGGGCGTTGATCGTTTTCGGCACTTCAGTGATAACCTCGGTCAATAAATAAGGGATCCCGTTGTACATCGGCAATTCGACGCGTTTAGGGTCGACCATGATGAATCGGAGGTTATCCGGATTATTCTGAAACATCAGGCTCACTATGATTGTATTCAGACACACCGATTTTCCGGAATTGGTCGCGCCCGCCACAAGGAGATGCGGCATTTTCGTGATATCGTCCAGCCAGGAGCTTCCGGCGACGTCCTTGCCCAAAGCCAGCATTAAATTATTTTTTCTTTCTTTGTAAGCCTTAGCGGAGAGAACCTCTTTTAAGGAAACGATCGCTTTCGCCTGATTCGGGACCTCTACGCCGACTAAATGGCGGCCGGGGATCGGCGCCTCGATGCGGATGGGGTGCGCGGCCAGCGCGAGCGCCAGGTCGTTCGATAAATTCGTGATACGCGACAATTTGACCCCTTCTGCCGGACGGAATGTGTATTGCGTGACCGTTGGTCCGACGCTCACTTCGCCCATGTCCACGGTAATGCCGAAATTTTTTAAAGCTTTTTGGATGATGTCTTTGTTTTCATTAATATTGCCGCTGGTCGGTTTTTCTTTTTTATTATCAAGAAGACTTAGGGGTATGTTCATTTCTATATTAGTGGGCTTCCACCACACGTCATCAACCCCACTGTTTTTAAGGGGCGCGGCCTTAAAGGGGGTGGGTACCCCCTCCTCTTCTTCTTCATTTTCTTTTTCTTCTTCTTCTTCTTCTTCTTCTTCATTTTCTTCTTCCTCCTCCTCTTCTTCTTCATTTTCTTCTTCCTCTTCTTCTTCGCCCTCTTCCCCCTCCTCTTCTTCGCCCTCTTCTTCTTCTTCTTCTTCTTCGTCCTCTTCCTCTTCCTCCTTTTCTTCGCTCTCCTCTTTACCCCTTGATCCGAATAATTTTAATAATAAAAAGTTTAGCGGATAAAGCAGTTTAGCGATTAAACTTTCCCGGCCAAAAAGGCCCACCAGTGTCGTATTAAATAAAAGTAATAGGGAAATCACCAATAAGACGATAGACACTAAAAACGCGGCGATAAATCCCATAAGTTTCAATAATATTCCGGCTGGATAATAACCGACATAACCCCCGCCAAAGCCCTCCTTAAGACCGATCATCCATTGATCCGTCTCTACGAACAAAAAAAGCAAAGTATGAAAAGACAGGACAAAAACAAACAGACCTAGATAATTTCCTCCTCGGATCTCGAATCTCTCTTCGTCATAAAGCATATATCCCCACCCCATAAGAATAACCGGAATAAGCCATTTCCCCCAACCAAAAAGGGAGACTAGGCCGATTTTCAGGTATATCCCTAAAAGACCGGCTAAATCAAAAAGGCTTAAGGCTCCCAGGGCGCCTAAGGCCATGATCAATACGATGAAAATACCCTTTTTTGTATCCGGATCAAGCTCCAGCTCCGGCAGTCGGGGCAAGGAAATGTAATCCAGGATACTTCTTTTTCTGCGTCGCATAATTTTTACTACTAAAAAATAAGGCAAACCTTACCTTGTATTATAGAATTATTATAACATATTACGAAGACAAAAAAAATGTATTATAAATATGCAAAATTTTGTTTTGTTAAGGTTTACTTTTTTTCTTGAAAAATTCACTATAATAAGCTATGATTTAGGAAAAGCAACTTGTTTTGTATGAGTATAGAAAAATCAAATGACCAAAAAAAAGCCGATAGCCACTTAAAGATCTGGGAAGACGAGATTTCGGGATCGATCAATCGAAGTTCCCGGGAAATAGGTATTTACGACCGGACGAAAATCGAAGAAAAGATCAAGGGTTTAGCCCGGGAAACGGCCGATAAAAAAGAACTGGAATTTTTAGGGGTACTTAAAAGAGTAAGCCCCGAAGCCGGAGTCTATCTTGTTGGCGGTTCAGTCCGTGACGCGATCTTAGGTCGTAAATCAAAAGATATCGACTTGCTTATTAACCGGATCGACCCGGTCGGGGCCGTCGAAGTTTTATCACATTACGGCAAGGTCGTTTTCGACAAGAACCCTAATGCTGATTTGTCGGCTTTATCCCGCGAAGAAAAAGAAAAACTACTCAAGGAAACATACGGAATCATAAAATTCCTGCCACGCGACTCCGAATCGGAAGAGCTTATTGATATCGGTTATCCGCGCTTAGACGATTATACCGAGGCCGGAAGATCCGGTATCAGCGGTATTAAAAATGACGCCGTTTCCATAACCGATCCGGATTTACCGATCGCGGAAGATTTAAAAAGGCGCGATCTGACCATTAACGCGATTGCCGTCAATCTTTTAAACGGAGAAATAGTCGATCAACACGGCGGCATTGAGGACGTTATAAGGGGGCGTATCAGGGCCGTCGGAGATCCGGAAAGGATGCTTAAAGAAGATATGTCCCGCTGTTTTCGCGCCATCCGCTTCGCCTGCGTTTTTGGCGCGGATATAGAACCGGATTTAAAAAGAATAATCAGGAAAATATTCCGGCCGGCACTTAAGAGTTCGTCGGAAATATACGGGAATGAGCCGGAGAAGCTTAAAAAAATAAAAGCGTTGGAAGAAGATATCCGCTCTGAATTCGAGATAAGAACGGACAATCTTCCTCTTTGCCTACAGGTATTTTGGGATAAAACGCAGAATAAAGCCCGGATGGCCGTCGCCAAAGAAGTGATGGGGGCGGAAATAATGAAAGCGATAAACGCGGACCCGGTCAAATTTACCGAGCTTATGGATGAAACCGGAGGCCTGGAGGTGATATTGCCAGAAGTGGCCCGGCTTAAGAACATAGCGCAATCCCCTGAACATCATCGGGAAGGGGATGTTTTCCGCCACACCATGATGGTTCTTAGAAACCTGCCGCTGGGCGCGTCTTTTAGGGTTAAGCTGGCCGCTCTTTGCCATGATCTGGGAAAGATCGAAACATGGAAAAAGAATGAGGATGGCAGTATTTCCTTTAAGGGCCATAATCGTCAAAGCGCCGTATTAGCGGAACGAGTGGCCGATCGGTTCAGGCTAAAAAAGAACCTGAAAGAAGACGTGCTTTGGCTGGTCCAAAACCACATGGAGCCGATCCTGGGTAATGTCAGGTCCATAAAGAACAACACGCTCGAGAAAAAGTTTTTGAAATCGGACGATTTGACGGACGACCTGATCACGCTCGCCCGCGCCGATTCTCTGGGATCGATCCCGGAAAGAGGCGCGCCGGACACGGAAAACGTCGACCATTTTGCCGCCCGGATAAATGAGCTAAGAAAAAAGCTTAGCGTTGTCGGACGGAATACTCCCCCTATCGTAACCGGCGGCGAACTGTTAAAAATGGGATTCGAGCCCGGCCCCCGCATAAGAGAAATACTGGAGGCGGTCAGAGAAGAGCAGTTAAAAGGCGGAATCGATCAAAAAGATATTTCCCGCGAGTACATAGATGAGATCGTGGCAAAGAAAGATTCCGAAGATTTCATTAGCGCATGATTTGTCGGTCTGAGGGATATTGACTTTAAAACGGTTATAATATAAAGTGAAGACAAGAATAAATTATAATAAGATCCTTTTTATATTTGGGCTTGTCGGCCTGTAACTCATAAGTCAAGCGCTTTAAGGAGAGGCGCTTTTTTATTTGGCGATTTGCATTTCAAATTGACAGAATTATTTTCCGGCGCTAACATTAAAACAGTTAAGTATGGCAAGTTCTTTAAAATAAAAGGCCAGGATTAAGACGGCTTTCGCGTTCGCGGGGAGGAAAAAAATGAAACTATTCAATCGTATGATAACGGCTTCCCTGGAGATTTTGCCGGAATCATTGGTTAAACCACTGATATATCCGCTCGTGGCCAAAAATTATGTCGCCGGACCGACGATTAAAGACGCTGTCGGTCGGACAAAAATCATTAACGCGCGCGGCGCCGAAGCCACGATCGATCATCTGGGCGAAGAAGCTCGAGATAAACGTGAAGTCGAGCAAAATATCAGGGTATACGAAAGCATTATCCGCGCCATAAACCTAGAGAACCTAAGGGCTAGTATCGCTATTAAACCGACTAATTTCGGGCTGCGTTTCGATCCAAACTTTTGTCGGGAGGCCATGCGCGACATCATCTTAGCCGCCGCCGAGAAGAAAATATTTACCTGGATAGACATGGAGAATTCATCCACCACCTCCGCCACGATCGATTTTTACCTGGAAGCCCAGTGGGAGTTCGGCGATCTTGTCGGAATGGCGCTTCAGGCTTATCTGCGGCGCAGTTTATCCGATATATGCTATATCAGGAAAAATATCCATCATGGTGTGCCACATATCCGTCTATGCAAGGGAATCTACAACGAAGCGCCCGCCATAGCCATTAAAGAAATGCCGCTAATCAATCTGAATTATTACACGCTTCTGGAGAGCTTGATCTCCATCGGCTCGTATGTCGGTGTTGCCACGCACGATCCCGTCCGGATAAGCGAAGCCATCCAGTTGATCAAAAAATATAAAGCGCAAAAAAGATGCGAATTCCAGATGCTTTTGGGAGTGGAAAATCCCCCTCTTTACGCCCTTATTAAAAGCGGTTATCGCTGGTTGGTTTATGTTCCTTTCGGAATCAAATGGTACGGTTATTCCTTGAGGCGGTTTAAGGAAAACCCGCAAATCGTCGGCTATATCCTGAAAAATATGCTTAAGAATCGCAAGTATAAATGACCTATTGCCGGAAGGAGCGGAATATGCGCCCTGATAAAGATGAGCTTACCGAGCTCGATGAGATCAATCGAAAATACAACGACAAAGAAAAGCCGAAAATCAGAAAATTGGCCGAATCCGAGCGCGCGGCCGCTCCCGGAAAATTCCGGGCGGTAGTAATAAAAGGAAATGAATATTTCCAAATCGAAGAAGACGCGCTTAGCGCCGATAACGCCGCGACCATCCTGACGTTATTGTGGTGGTTCGACGAGGAGCAGGGCGAAGGGGAAATGGCCATTTTCAATGACCGGGGCGATCGGTCGGATATATTTTTTTAAAAAAACAATCCCGAAATTTCGGGATTTTTATTTTCTTGCAAATCGCCATAAGCGCGCCTAAGCGTTACCACATTTTCTCTTGACAAATTGAAAAATATTCTCTATTATTTAATATTCCATATTATTATAAAAATATTCCGTTCTTTATAAGCAAAATCACAAAGGAGGATCGCGATGCCAAAAGCAGTAAAACGTGCCTTAAGCGCCTTATTCTCAAAAATAAATTATTCTCTTACGGGACAAAATTATTTTGCGGAAGAATTGAAGCGCCCGATCGGGTGGTCTATCGTTACGGCGGCCTTAACCGCCTTGTTCTGGGGAATATATTATTCTATTACGGGAAAATATAATTTTGAGATGAACGCATATTTTTTCGCTCCATGGGTAAGGGAAATGTGCCCCTGGCTCATTAACCGTTTTTGGGATATAATTTTCGCTCCGATCGTCGTGGGAGCCGCTGTTCTCTACTACGAACACGAAAAAACCGATGACTTGGACGGCAATAATTTTTTTAACTCGATTATTGGGGCTATATTCATATCGGCCGGGGCATTGATGGGCTATACGTATATGGTTTTTCTGTTGGTAACCGTGATCGGTTCAGCCGTACTCGCGGTCGCGATCATATGGTTTTTTGTTAAAAGGATTAACGCGATAATAGATAATATCGGAACACACGAGAGAGAGACAGAATAATCTCTCTTTTTTATTGATTTAAAAACCGCCCGGCGGCGGCTCTATGCGCGAGGGATCTTTTTGCTTCCGTACTTGTCCGGAGCGGGCGGAAAGTTATCAAGAGGCAGCCTCTGTTTCCGGCCACCGACCTTTAAAGCGTGATTGGCGCGAAAACCGGACGGCGTCCGGTAACCTGGCCGCCCGTTGCGATTTCCGACTTTGGCGTGGTTTTTCATAATATAATAATTTCGTTCATTGATTAAAACGTGGAATTTATATTATACCAAGGAACAACCACGCCTACAAGCGGTGAAACCGGGTTATTTTAAAAATAAACAATTATTCCTTCCTAAACTTTATAAGCAGTCCCGCCAGCACCGCGATCACCGCCCCCGCAATAATAATGAGATAGCGGAAGAGCTCGAGTTTTTTGTCGCGGGCGGAGAGTTCCCATTCTTCGCCGGGAACGATCTCTCCGAGTACCTGCCCGATCTCTTCCGGCGCGGCTTCGTCCGGGGTTTCGATATCTTTTTTTACGATATCATCCGGAAAGCGCGGCATAATCCTTAAGCCGGTTTTGACGGCGTTTAAAATTCCGGTTACGCTTGCCCGATCCCCCTCTTCGATCACCGCGGCTTCAACACCGCTTCCCTGGCTTAAAAATATTTTTATCTCGTCCGTGCCGTCGTCCAGAAAGAAGGATGAACCTTTTTTCTCCACGATCTCGCCTGTGACCGCGATGAGGCTGCCCAAAAAGCTTTCATCGACCTCGGCGCAGGCGATGTTCTCGGCTTTCGGTTCTTCCCGGCGTTCCAGTATTTCCATGTCGGCCGCCTCTTTTGTCTTTAAACGTAATTCGCCGTTCGTAATCGCGAGCTCCGCCTGAACAGCGATATAGTCGCCGATCTTAAGGCGGGGAAAATCTTTCTTATAGTTATATACCTGGATACCGCCGCCATCCTCGCCGGTTATATAGAAATATTGCGTTCCCAAGACGCCCGGCAGAACCGCGACAGTCCCTAAAACGCGCAAAAGGTCCCCAGCTTCGAAATTTTTTGCCAATATCGGCGTGGTTTCAATGATGTTTTTATCCTCCGGCTCCGTTTTAACCGCTGTTCCGGCGGATATTCCGGCTAAAACCCCAGAAGCGGCCGAATCGGACAGGAGGATCACGTTCTTGCTTCCCGGCGTCGGCGCGGTGGTCCAGAACCATTTTCCGTTCTCTCCGCGGGCATAAGCTTCGCCGGAAACCGTTTTCCCGCATTTGACTTCGTCCGCCGTTTTGCCGGCGGGATCGAATAAACGGACGAAATCACCGGAATTATTCAGGGACAAACCGCTTTCCGTCCGGCTGACCGACAAATAGGCGCCGTTCGCGATCCAGAAATCTTCTTTAAACGCGTGCGGCCGGCTGCCGCCTTCGCCGTCATCGAGCATCCAGTCAAGCAGGTTCACGCGGACGCCGCCGCGGTTATAAAGTTCGATGAACTCCGCTTCATCCCCGCCGTCCGGATCCGGCAAAAATTCGTTAATGATAATATCGGGTATTTCATCGGACCAGCCTTTCGTTTCGACCCCGGGAAAAACAGGGGTTTTTGTGGAGATTATTTTAATGACTTGTTCTTTTTTTGCCTCGTTGGCGCCGTCTTTGACCGTTAGCGCGATGTTAAAATCGCCACTAACGAAAAAAGTATGCTCGGCGATCTTAAGGCCGCTCCTTGATCCGTCGCCGAAATCCCAGAAGAACTCCAACTCATCATTTTCAACATCAAGCGTGTCGCCGCCGTCGAATATTACCGGTTCGCCCGGATACGCTTCGGCTGGCGCGTCAAAATCGACTGCCGGCGCCTCGTTTACCGGCGAAAACCCGTTAACGCGGTCGGGGGTGACTTGCCTGGTCCAGGAATACTTCCCGTCCTCTTTCCGGCTCCAGCTTTCGCCCGGGGGCGAGGTTTTGTATGTTAATTTCTGGATAATGCGGTTATCCGCGTTTTTTAAAATTAAACTATCCCCGTTGTTATCCAGAGCTAGAGAGCTTTCTTCGCGACCGATCGCTCTATACCCGCCCGGCTCCAGGATAAGGCCGTCCATAAGGAATTCCCGGCCGGAATCATCGGACAATCTCCAGCCGGAAAGATCGAACGCGGTCGTGCCCGGATTATAAAGCTCGATGAATTCCCCAGCCGGACTGCCTAAGGGTGCGGCAAAGACCTCGGAAATAAAAGGTTGTTCTTGGGCTTCAGTCTTTTCGGGCGCGGCCGTTATAATATTTTCCTCTTCCCGTGTTATCGTACTGGTAAGAAGAAAAATTGCGCCGTCGCGCGCCAGGCTTTGGCCCGAGTCGGGCGCAGGGACGTTATCTTCCGTATGGCCATTATCCCAATCGCCGTAAACAACCTCATCGATCAAATTGCCCGCCGGATCGATGAGTTGCAGGCGATCGCCGCCGTTATTTAAATTACCGGCGATATTTTCCTTAACAGACAGCTTCCGGGATCCGATAACTCCCCCGAGTTCCGTTCTTCGTTCGCCGCCGTCTAGAAGAATCCAGCCGGAAAGATCAATATCCGCATCGGAAGCGTTAAATATTTCTACCCATTCCGCTTCGCCGTCTTCAGGTGCGGACACAAGCTCGTTTATAAGGATATCGCCCGCTTTGTATCCGTGCCGGACGGCGTTATCTTCGTCGGGGGCGATAACATTCTCTTCTTCCGGAATTTTGTCAGACGTTTCCGAATCCGCCGCCAGGCAATTCACGCAGATCAAATCCTTAAAGCCGTCGAAAGTGGATTGTCCGATGCCGGGCACGTTCATGATATCCTCGATCGCGATAAAAGATCCCGTGCCCTGCCGATAATCGATTATTGAGAGCGCTTTAGCCGGGCCGATGCCGGGCAGAGAGTCTAATTCTTCCAAAGACGCCTTATTTATATCGATCGATCCGTCCGACATAGCCGACGGGCAATAAAAAAATCCTATCATGAATATAGACAGGAGTATTGTGATCATCGTTGTTTTCATAAGCACGCTTTACTATGGTTCTTTGGACAAGGAGTTTAACGCGCGCGCCTTTATCGCTCGCCAAAAAAGGCAAACACGCAACACTTGAAACGACGTACGCGGAAAACTAAATTCCCGCGCGCGGATCCGTTCCGGTGTTGCGTGTTATGCGCGCTTATTTTATTTTAGCACAAGGGTCATGAAGAAATCATAAAAAAAATATAAAATTTTCATAAAAAAAATATAAAGAAAAAATCAGTGGCATTATATTTCTATGGTAAATATATTTTTAGTATCTATTGGCTTATATTAAACATTTTATTAATTACATAGCCCACTACCTTGCAATACATAGTAATCTGTGCTATACTGGTAATATAAGTAATTTCCCCAAAAACATGAAATCAAACCTAGAGATCAATACGGAAAACACCCGGGCGCAGATGCGGAAAGGCATATTGGAATTTTGCATATTGCTGATCATATCGCGGAGCAAGGTTTATTCATCCGATATTTTACGTTCGCTCAAGGATGCCAACCTGATCGTGGTCGAGGGGACCGTTTATCCTCTTCTGACCAGGCTTAAGAATTCCGGACTTCTGTCATATGACTGGGAAGAGTCGCAAAGCGGACCTCCTCGGAAGTATTATTCCCTGACCCAGGCCGGCCGGAAGACCCTTGAACAGCTGACAACCACCTGGCGTTCGCTTGAGCGTTCGATCGAATTGTTGATCGATAAATTCACGAATTAAGACCGATAAGGGTATCCGGAAATTAAATTTTTTTTACAATTTTTAACTATCATATGGAAAAAACAATCAATATCACTCTGGGCGGCTTTGTTTTCATCTTAGAAGAAGACGCCTATAAAAAATTGGATGCTTATCTCGAATCGATCAAGCGGCATTATCGGGCGCCGGCGGAAGAAAAAGAGATCATAGACGACATCGAGTCCAGCATCGCTGAGAAGTTCAACACAAGGATCGACGCGCGGAAAAGAGTCATCACCCTCACGGACGTAGAGGAGATAATCGCCATCATGGGCACGGTCGAGGAGATCGCGAAAGAGGAAGAAGCGGATCCGTCGGACGGCGATAAGACCGGAGATGACCCCGCGGACGAGACGGCAAAAAAAAGATTATACCGCAACTCGGACGATATCGTGGTCGCCGGAGTCTGTTCCGGTCTGGGAGCCTATTTCGGGATCGATCCGGTCTTTATTCGCCTGCTTTTCGTCATTTTCACGTTTTTTAACGGCATCGGTCTTTTGGCCTATATCGTTTTATGGATGATAATGCCTAAGGCCGTGACCGGAGCGCAGAAGCTCGAAATGCGCGGTCGGCCCGTGAATCTTTCCGAGATACAGGAAGCGGTCAAAAAAAAATCGAAAACGATCGGCCGGGAAGGCCGGGAAGCTTTGAGCCGTCTTAAAAATAACCGCGTTTGGTACCGGATACTGAATTTTCCCGTTCGGGTAATCGAACGGATATTCTATTTCTTTAAAAAATCAGCCGGTTTTGTTTTTCCGGTTTTAAGTATTTTCTTAGGGGTTATATTCCTGTTATCGACCCTAGCGGCTATCTTAGGGCTTACGATCGCTTTGGGGGCTATGGTTTTGCACATAGGATCGCCGTTCATACATTCCGATGTGCCGCTTAAAGAATTATCATCAAATCCTTTTTACTACCTGGCGGCGTTGTCGGTGTATTTTACGGTCTTCGTGCCCTTGGTTTTCCTCTCTTTTCTGGGAATTACCATGATCCGACGCAAAAACGCGTTCGCGCCGATAGCCAGCGGCATCCTCGTCGGCATTTGGATGCTTGCCGTTGTCGGAGCGGTGATAGCGGCGGGCGACCTCGTGCCCAGGTTCAGGGTCTGGGTTGAAGATACGGCGGCCAGGGAAACGGAAAGCCGGACTTTCGATTACCGGGATTTTTCGAAATTATATCTGGGTGGCAACCAGAAAATAAAGATCCGGCCGGGCAATGAGTTTTCGATCACGTTGACCGGGCGCAGATCCGATCTTGACCGTCTGAATTTTAACGCGGAAGAGGGCCAACTACAGATAACGCAGAAGAGGCGGAACGACCCCGGTCTTTGCTTTTTTTGCTTCGAGCGGGATATCGAGGGCGAGATCATTATGCCCCGGCTCGAGTCTTTCGTAGGGATAAACCGCGTTCAGGCGGATATAGCGGATTTTACCGACGATCTCTACGTAAGCCTGGGTGAAGCGGCGGAAGCGAGGATAGAACTCGAAGGACGGAATCTAACCGGCGTTTTAAGCGGAGTGTCCAGCCGGCTCGAGCTTATCGGAGAAGCGGACGTTCTTGATATTAAAATGGACGGGGGCGCCCGGCTGGAAACGAAAGATATCAGGGCTGATCGGATCGATATCGCCCAGTCGTCCTGGTCGCGGAGCGAACTTACCGGCGTTGTCAGGGAATTCAAGGCCGATCTTGAGAACGGCAGCCGTCTTTCCGCTTTCGCATTATCCGCGGATAAGGCGCGAACAAGAGCTTCCGATTATTCCCGGGCCGAGGTTTGGGGCGTTTCCTCCCTCGAAATAATTTCCCGCGATCAGGCGGAGGTTATTTACCGGGGACAACCGGAAATCATAATTAAAAAAGCGGAAGACGCGAGCCGGATCGATGAGTGGGAAGATAATTCCGACTGGCCGGAGGAGGAGGAATTCGAAACGGACGATATGCCCGATGAGGCGGAGATGATCCCGCCGCCCGCGCCAATAGAACCGTATTTGCCGGAAGTCACGGCGCCGTAGATCCTTAAGCTCAGTCTTTGAGCAGATGGATAATAGATCGGCAAAATTTTTCTTTGCTATAATATAAACCCGGTTCGCTTTGAACCGGGTTTTGATTTTAATTATTCGTATTCGGATGTACAGGAGGGCAATTAAGTAATTCAATATTGATATGGAGATCTGAAGGAATAAAGAGAACGTTATATGATACCGTTCCATAACCCCAGGAATCTATTACTGGAAAATTACCCAATTCATCGGTTCCGGCCGCCCAGCCGCCGGGGCAAGTTCCCTGATCAACGACCAGGGTCAGATTTTCGCCGCGATTAACCGTAACGACACCCGTCGGCGTTACCGAACCAAGGCAGAGCGAACAGCCTCCATAATTCTCTACCGATATCCAGACGGTATAAGTTTCCACAATGCCACACTCTTCATCGACCTCGCCGTAACCCTCGTCTCCGGGGCATTGGTTATCGATTCCGTCGCCGCAGATTTCTGGCGCGTCGGAATAGACATCGGGGTTATTATTATCACAGTCGAAGTAATCCGGAAAATCATCCGCGTCGGAATCGGGGCACGGCTCTTCTTCGACTTCGTAGAGATTTCTGATCCTTTCGACATCGTCCGGGAACAGGCTCGTGTAAGCCGGCCTTTCCTGGTTAATAACCGTAGAGGGTGCCATGATCGGATTGCCGTTGACGCCTCGCTGGCACCCTAGTTTACAAGGATCAGTGCAACCGGGCGTTGAGGGGCAGATTGAGTGTGCATGCGGGCAAGCGTGGTGCAGTCCCAAAGCGTGGCCGATTTCATGCAAAGCAACTTCTTCTATACTGACTTCGTCGGCGGCTAAATCGGAATTAGCAGTCCAGAAAAAACCAAGATTAACATTACCGTTCAACCGTATTTTACCCTGCCCCCAATACATACCCGTAAGTCCGAATTCTCTTTCACAAGCTTTTGTTTTTAAAAAATTATTACTATCCCATTCAAATATTAAATCTGCTTCATCTTCGGTGGTAGCTTTAAACTTCAACGTAAAATTCAGGGTATTTTCCCAGGTTCTTAGAGCTCTTTCGATGGAGTTTCTAAAATCTTCCTCGGAAACGCCAAGCGCATTTTGCGGCTTTATGTGGTAAGTAGCGATTTGGCATTTCTTGAAATATTGACAGTTAGTGCCACTTAACTCGCATCCTAACCTTACAACGCTAGCTACCAGCGAAAAATGCTCCAGCGTAACCACGAAACTATCGATAATTTCGTCGTAAACGGTCGGCAGAACGAACCAGGCATTTTCGATTTCGTCGTAAACGTAGAATATCCGCTCGGTCGCGCCCTCGGACGGAATAATTAACTCGACCGGTTCGGAAAAAACTAGTCCGTGCGGCTCGAGTTCTATCGCCTTGCCGGCAATAAAGCCGTCCGGAACCGGCGGCGGAGTTAACGGTTCTTTGATAGTAATGACCGTCGGCTTGGCTAACGCTCCGGCCGGAATTATCAATTCGACTCCGTCTAGCAGGCCGTCCGGATCATCAACGATTACTATTCCGCCATCCTCTCCGACCAAGCCGGCGCCCTCGGTTTCCATCTTCTCCCGGAGCGTAATTTCTTCGGAATAGATAAAAACCAATGTTTTAGTTTTTCCGTTTAAATTCGCCCGGACGGTTCCGCCTCCTGCGACCCAGATTTTTTCCGTCGCAAGAGCATTACGGGGAATAAGCGCGGGCAGGATTCCGGCCTGGAATTTTTTAAAAACCAGATCGCTAATCGTTTTGCCTTTTTCCGCGGCTAGCTCGCTTATTCGCGCGGCTATCATGGTTTTGATGCCGGGATAATACGCTTTTTTTTCCAGATCGAACTTAAGAATCCGGTTGCGCAGACTAAAAACGCCGCCGTAGTCGGCCGCGGGTTCGTCTATGAGAAAAGATGAGTTTTGTCCGTCAAACCAGACGAGCGCCTTGTATTCTTCTTGAGCATCGCCTATTCCGGTAACGGCCAGATTGGATTTCACGTCCGTTCGGTAGAAGCCGTCCGGATCAGAAACCGCCAAAGAGAATTGCGGAAACGCGAATACCACGATAATCGTAAACGCGATTAAAGCGAAATGTTTTTTCATGACACATTTCCTCTTTTTTTGTTTGCCGGATTATTGGTTTTTCAAAGAGCGGTTTTTATCTCCTTTCCGTAACCGCCTTTCTGAATATTAAAAACAGTTAGACAATTTTCGGAATAATGTCTAACTGTAGCAAATGTTTACTATTTTGTCAATACGCCCTGAATCTATCCTGCCCTACCCACATGGCCTTAAATCAATACCCATAATGCTATTAATAAGTATTGTGCCGTACACGCAAGGTCTGCTATTTATCCAACAATACGATCAGCGAAATTAATACCATAAAAAGCGAAAAAGGCCAAGGCTGATAAAAAATATAAAATAAAAATAATTATAGATCCTGTTATATAAAAAATAAAAAGCTTTTTTTGTCTATTAAAGTCATTGTTTTTTTTCCATAAAAATATTATCTTTAACGAAAATATAATGACGACTATAACATTTATTAATATAAGTAGATATGGCCAGTCAAATTTAATATCAAAACAAGTAAAAATATTTATTAAATATTTAAAACTGAAATTATTTAAAAAAATATTAACTTCGCGCCCGCAATAACCATCTAATAAATATGTAGAATATTTTTTAAGCAAAAGGCTAATATTCATCAACAAATTTAAAACCAACACAACGACAAAAAAAACCGTCAGTTTTTTATCTTTTGGCGTAACAATATTTTGCCCGTCTTTGGATTGAAGATTATTTTCCATAACGCTTAAATCTAATATTAACAATACTTTAATAATAGCATAAAATAAAAAATTCCGGAAATAATTGCCGGAAAAATCACGGACTTCTGTAACCGGTGAGCCGGTTCGCGTAAACTAAAAACGCCTGAACCGGCGTAATTCTACGCTCGTCATTTATCATTCGAAACTTACTGGTGCGTCGCGCCGTGCAAGGCGGTAAAGACGAACTGCGTGATTCCGTAAGCGGAGAGGACGATGATAAGGCCGGTGGTCGCGTTAGTGAGCACCTGTTTCGCTTTATATATCTTCGGTTCGTTTCCGGCCGAGGTCATCCAGAGATAGCCGCCGTAAATAATAAGGCAGAGGAAAATAATTCCGAGAAGCGACAAAAAAACGCCGATGATGGCGCCGATGATCTCAGGGATGCTTTTCGGATCGGCAAAACCCGCGGCCTTAGCCGTGGCTTCAAGATATTCGAAAATCTTGTTTCTCAAGTCGAAGTCCATATTTTTTTAACTCATACCTACCTGGCGCCGAATTTTTCTACCACTTTACCGGCATCCTCCAGTTTTATTGATAAGAGCTTAGAAACGCCGTCATCGCCCATCGTGATGCCGTAAAGGATATTGGCGCGGCGCATGCTGGCGCGGTTGTGGGTTATGACGATGAACTGGGTTTTATGGGAGAGGTCGTCCAATATCCGGGCCAGGCGTTCCGAATTAGCTTCGTCCAGGGCCGCGTCCACTTCATCCAAGACCACGAAAGGCGAGGGGTTGGCGCTTATGATCGCGCAGATCAGGGCGATCGCGGTCAAGGCGCGTTCGCCGCCGGAAAGCATCGTTACCGTCTGGATCTTTTTTCCCGGGGGTGTCGCCTGGATCTCGATCCCGGCCAGGCCGGTCGCGTTGTGTTTCTGTAGGAATTTTATTTTCTTAAGGTCGGCCGCGGTTTTATCGGTAAAGGCGTCCTTATTATCTTTTTCCTTGCCTTCTTCCCCCTCGTTACCGGCCGCCGGCGCCTCATCCTTTTCCTCCTCTTCGATCACCTTGACTATCTTAGCCTGGCCGCCGTTAAAGAGGATCTTGAAATATTCCTGGAATTTTTCCGCGATCAGCTTGAATTCCTTGTCGAATTTTTCCTTGATCGTGATATCAAGCTCTTTGATTATCTTCTGGAGCGAATCGATGGCGCCGGTAAGATCGTTTACCTGCCCGGAAAGAAAATCATATCTTTCTTTGGTTTCTTTATATTCTTCCTCCACCTGCGGGTCGATCCCGCCGATCAACTCAAGCTGCCTTTTTAATTGCTTGATCTTTTCGTGAGCGGCTTCCAGTCCGAAAACCTCTCCCTCCGACAAAGATGATCGGAAATTCTTTATCTTTTCCATTCCGCCGAGCTCTTCCCGAATTTCTATTTCTAGGCTTTCCAGCCGCGTCTCATAGCGGGTGGAATTTATCTTGTGTTCGTTTAATTGGTTGTTCATGAGATTGATCTCGTTCTGGAGTTCCTGCAGATTTTTTTGAAGAGAAAAAAGCCGTCGCCTTTTTTCCTCTTCCGCCGCGCTTAAGGCCGCGATCTTTTCTTTTATGATCCGGATCCTGTCTTCGACCGAAGCAAGCTCCTCCTCGAGGCCGGTTTTTTCATTTTCCGTTTCCCGGAAGTCGATATTGCCGGAAGCCTGTTTTATCTTATTCTCGATCGCCGCCGTTTCGCTTTCAAGTCCCCTGTTTTTTTCTTCGAGAAGCTTTACCCGCTCGGCGCGAGCCGAAACGCGCAGATTGTTTTCATTTATTCTTTTAAGTATCTCTTCTTTCTTTTGGGCCAGCACGTTTAAGGATTCGTGGATCTCCGCGAAATGTTTCTCTTTCTTTTCGCCGTTTTTTTCGGAGTTAGCGCCATCGAGGATGGCGCTGATCTCATTTTTTATTTCGGCTATCAGTTTTTTTACGGCATCAAGGTCTGTTTCCGCTTCTATCCGTCCGATCTTTTCTAGGATGCCGCGCAGCCGGTCGTCGCCCCGGAATCTTCCGGTGCTCTCCGCGCTTTTCCCGACCTCGGCCATCAGGGCGTTAAGACGGTCTATCTCGCGGTCTATCCCGGCTTTTTCCGCAGTAAGTTCCGTGCCGCGGGCGCTGTCGGGGGACATGGCGTTTTTCAGGGAAACGATCTCTTTCCCGATCGCGCCGATCTCGTTTTTAAGTTCGCCTTTTTTAGAAACAAGGAAAGAAAGATCGAATTGTCCGCCGGCCTCAAGTTTCATTTCCATCTGCGCATCCAGGCGCGCCAGTTTTCTGTTTATCCCTTCTTTGGCAAGCTGTTCCCGGTTAAGGTCGCTTTCGAGAGCGGAATATTCGCTTCCGGTTCCGCCCTCCTCTTTCATTTTCTCCAGGTCGTGGTTAAGGCCGGAGAGTTTTTTTTCTTTACCCAGCTTAATCTTCTCAAGTTCCAGGAAGCGGTTATTATAATCGGAAAACTTATCGTTTATGTCGTGCCAGACCCGGCCGTAGTATTCGATCTGGAGCGCCCGCAACTCGGTTTCGGCCTCGCCCCGTTTTTGCAGGCGGCTTACCTGCCGCGTCAGGCTTTTAAGACGCGGTTCGATCTCGGTAATGAGCATTCCTGCCTGGGTCAGGTTCTCGTAGCTGCCCCGGAGTTTATTCAAGGACTCGTCTCTTTTTATCTGGTATTGCCTGACACCAGTGGCCTCGTCGAAGAACTCCTTGCGTTCGGCTAAAGTAGTATTCAGGAAGCCTTCGACCATGCCCTGCCCGATCACGCTGTAGGTCTTCTGTCCGAAGCTGGCCTTGGCCAGAAGCATCTGGATATCGGAAAGGCGTACGCGGTTGTTGTTGATCATGTATTCGGAGTCGCCGTTCCGGTAAAGCCGGCGAGTCAAAACGACTTCCGAAAAATCGATCGGCGCCTTGCGGTCCTCGTTATTTAGAAAAAGTGATACCTCCGCCATGCCGAGCTTACCCTTCTTGTCCGATCCGGAAAAGATAATGTCCTCGGATTTTTTACCCCTGAGGGTTTTCATGCTTTGTTCGCCCAAAGCCCAGCGGACCGCATCGGCCACGTTCGATTTTCCCGATCCGTTCGGTCCGACCACGGCGGTTATCCCGCGCCGGCTCTGGTCGAGCATGCCGGGAAACAAAAGAACGTTCTTGTTGGCGAACGATTTAAAGCCTAAAATTTCCAATTTTTCCAAATACATATAAATCAAACGAAAACAGGTTTATCCGACCCGTTATATTATATTATACTATAATTCGGGAAAATAAAAAAGTTAGCTTTAAAAGCTAACGTTTTCCGTTTATTCGGGGCAATGTTTATTGCGGCCCAGGGGCGTATGTCCGACCATTCGATAGCGGATAATGGCAATTTTTTCGTTTTTAGTCAAGTTGGGGTAGTATTTTTTAAGATCCAAGAACGCTTCTTCGCGGTTTATATATCCGTCTTCCCGCGCTGTTTGGTCGGGTAAATCACGGAACGGCACCGTTTCGGTGTCGGCAATAATTTGGAGCAGCATGTCATAACCGTTCAGGAATTCGCCGATCACAAGTTCGTCTTTTTTAAAATCGTGTGCTTCCGGCCGATATTTACGGATAGTGATCTGTTTTATTCCCGATAGCGACGGCTCTAAGTGCTCTCCGGCAAAAACCAGAACTTTATGTGAATCGCGATATGACACAGGAAGGACCTCCTTTTCGTTTGTTTTTTAAATTTTTAAAATTTTGTACTTATATTATAAGCCAATCAAGTAAAAAGTCAATCGGATATAAAAACACCGCTTATGGAGTCCGGCGGTGTTTTAGTAGCATCCCCATGCTTTGCGTCGCCAGCCGGACGGCTGGTGAAGCAAAGAAGAGGAGGCTGCGTAAGTGGTTGGCAGATTTATAGTTATTCTGCGACTGACGCAGCCATGATTTTGAGGGTGTTCCTCTTGCAAAGAACCAGATATGAAGATTTTACGTGCGGCGCTAAAGTCTTGGCCGCATTATTTTTTCAGATAATAAACGATCGTTTATTAACTGGTTTCAGTCCGCTTCAGACGGACTGAAACCAGTTAAAAAATTACGCGTTACGCGCGAAAGAACGGAGATTATCCAGTTTTTCGCTCAACAGATCAACCTGGAGATAGTTTTCGCTGGAGTTTTCCAATATATAGATATTATTATGCTGATTCAGGATTCGAGATTTTTGTATCGAGGTGTGCAGTAAATTCAGCGAAAAAGCGCCGCCGGCAACAATAAAAAAAGCAATGGACATGCTTAGTAAGAATCCAGACCAGCTGAATTCCTGTTCCATTGCCTTCTTTTTTATTTTATTGTAATATCGCCAGCTGATATGACCGATAAAAAGGGTGTCAGTCCGGGATATTGAGGCTACTGCGTTCATTTTTGTTTGTGTTTTTGTATTTTTTGATTATCTATTCTCATTGTAGCAAAATCCGGAGATTTTGTCAATCCTTAATACTGGGGATAAGTGATGTTTTTTGCTTGTTATTAGTTAAATTTTTACAAATACGATTACGACAACGGCTACAGCCGGCATATTTTTAAGATCTTTTAAAAATTGACAAATATCGATAATGTGTTAAATTGTGGTCACTGACTATTTAAATAAATAGATTTAACAATGGAGGTGCGATGTGCCGATCATCGGTTTAACGAGCGGATTTGCTTATGAAACCGTACCGCCGGTATCGCCGCGGGCGCTCAGGCTTTGCCGCCGGGTGGGTTGCCGGGCCGTAGAGATCAATTGCGTCGGGGGAAAAGCGGAGGCAGAAAGGCTTGACGATATTGACTTGTCCGACGTACGGGCGTTCGACCACGTTTCTATCCACGCTCCCTGCCGCAACACGAGATTTGCCGACGATCAGGCCACGAGAGACCTGCTCGGCAAGATCGAAAGGGCCTGCGCGCGGCTTCGAATCGATCTGGTCGTGTTCCATCCGGACCTGATCGACGACTGGAACGTTTTTTCGGAATTTGATATTCCGATCGCCATCGAGAATCTTGATAACCGCAAGAAAAGCTACCGAGACGTTTGCGACCTTAAAAGCGCTTTCGATAAATTCGACTGCCGCTTCGTCCTTGACATCAATCATTGCTTCGCCAACGATCCGACCCTTAAACTGGCCTCGGAGATGATCAGGGTTTTCGGCGACCGTCTGGCAGAGATCCATGTAAGCGGTTATCAGGGATATCACGAGCTTCTTTACAGGACGAAGCAGACGAAAATACTGGATGCGATCTATACTCTGGACGCGCCGATGATTATCGAGAGCGCGTGCCCGGACCCCGAACGGGACGCGCGCAAAGAGCTTAATTATATAAAAAAGTATTTCAGGAAAAAAGACAGGCGCGAGCGTCGTTGGATGTAAAAATAAAAAAATAATTCTGACCGCGTACCACGCGGTCTTTTTAATTTTCGTCATCGTGATCGGATATCCATAATGCGTAAATATTACTCTCTAACGAACATTTTAAATTTCCCCGCCCTATCACGGAATAACGGAAAACAAAAACGGTTCCTGTTTAGGAACCGTTATTTCGTTTTTTATAGATCTTTGGTTTTTTCCGCCAGATAGCGGATCACGTTCATGAAGCCCTTTCCCGGAACGACCTTCGCGCCGTTATTGATCAGGACGATTTTTTTCTTGTATCCGAGCAGTTCGATCAGCATGAACGCGCCGCCCAGGTCGAAGTGCGAACCGGTCGAGGACGGATCGTACCATATATGGATCTCGTCGCACGCGAGGATCGCATTCAGATTATCCCGGCAAATCCGGTCCCCGATCGGGTCCGTCTGATCGGTGTCGCGCGGCGGCCAGTGCGCTCGATAGCCTTTTTGCTCCAACCCATCGATATAATCATTTATTTTCGCCGACGTATCCTTGTCGGCGTCGCGGACCGGACAGATCACGAAGATTTTTTTCATCAAATACCCTCCTTAGTTGTCCGGCTTTCGTTTGCCGGATCCTTCCAGGCATCGTGAATTGTTTTCGCGATTTTCATTATGTGATAGTTGATCTGTTTTAATTGCGCGAACAGGTCTTTGTGGAGTTCGTCGGTTTCCCTTGATTCGATCCGGCCCTGTTTTAGCCTTGCCAGATGAAGATTCTGGAGGGCATTTTCCAGGTTTTTATATTCGATCCTTTTTTCCTCGAACACCTGGCTCGCCCGCTTTACCTCGAGGCCGTCAATGATGCCGATCATCCTTTTAAGCTGCTTGCATATCTTGCTATGGAAAAGCATGAGCTCTTCCTTGCCCTCAAGGGAAAAGTCGAATCTGAGATCGCGCTTTTTTTCTTTCAGAAGTTTAGAGAGCATGATCCGGTGGATGATATCTCCGATCGCCTCGATCTCCTCGGCCGCGATGATCAGGGCCTGGGCCTTGACCGCGCTCGATTCGTCCTTCAATTCCTGCATAATTATTTTAAGGAGGTATTCCTTCGTTTCCTGCTCCATTTCGTCAATGGCGTTTTCGCGTCTGGTTATTCCTTCTAAAAGCGTCCAGCCGGGATATTCCTCGTCTTCTTTGGGGATAGCTTTTATGAAGGCCTCCCTTTCTTCAAAAGAGAGGGCGAGGTCCCGGCGTATAAATTTTTCGTCCGATATGAAGGGGATAATGATGGCGGAAAGCATCCGATTGACGAGCTTAAGCATCTCTACGGTTCTTTTTCTTACCTGGTCCAGAGCGGTATCGGTCATGCTGTTCTTGATAAAACCCACATCCAGCCCGGTATTGATGAGCTTTACCTCCTTTTCGTTCTCCCTGATCGGCAGGAGCCGATAGACGATCTTCGGGAAAAGAGGCGCCAGTTTTATGAAAGGCAGGAACGCCAAAGACATGATAACGTTGAAAATCGTATGCGCGGCCGCCGCCTGCTCTCCCGGAGAAAGAACCAGACGGATGCTAACAACCTCGGTCAGCCGGATGAATTGCGGAATGAAAAAGAAGAACAGGGCTACACCCGCCACCTTAAAGAGAACATGGGCCAAGGCGACGCGTTTGGCATCGCGTGAATATTTGACGGAAGCGATGACGATCGGCAGGCAGCTGCCGATATTAGTTCCCAGGATAAAGGGGACGGCGGTCCCGAGAGTGATGAGACCGCTTGACGCCAGGACCACTACCATGCCGGTCGTGGCGCTTGAAGACATAGTGGCCGCGGTCAAAGACGCGCCCAGAAGTATCCCGAGCGCCCAGCCGGTATAGGGCGTTTCGATGAGATGAACGAAAGAATTAATATGGGCGTCATTTTGAAGCGGTTTCATGGCCGCGCTCATCGCTTCAATTCCGAGAAAAAGCGCGCCAAAACATATTAATGCCATGCTCAGGTATTTTATCTTCGTTCCCCGGAAGGCCAGTATCAAAAACCCTAAGCCGATCGCTGCCCAGGGAAGGCCGGAGATTTTCATCGAAACCAGCCAGGCGGTTATCGTCGTGCCGATATCGGCACCCAGGATAACGCCAAGGGTCTGGACGAAAGTCATCATGCGCGCCTGCACGAACGATAAAAGGATTATGATCGTACCCGCCGACGTTTGGATTATGGCCGTAACCAGACCGCCGGCCAAAAGACCCTTGCCCGGGCTTGTCGTTATGGCCGACAAAACGGATCTCATGGATTCGCCGGCGCATTTTTGCAGACTTCGGCTCATGTATTCAAGTCCGGTCAGAAAAAGGGCCAGACCCCCGAAGAACATATTGAAAAGCACCAGTTTTTTCCAGACGTATTCCTGTCCATAGTAAAGTAGCGGAGAAAAAAGATTAAAAAGCACGAAGAATACCAGCAAGGAAGCCAGCGGTTCTTTGAATTTTATTCCGACAGACAGACACCTGTTCCCCATTACCGCAAAAAGTTTTTTCATGTCCCCCCGCGTAAATTTATTTAATTTTCAAGGTCCGTTAATTTAACCTATTTTCCATGAATTTTCCCACAGTTAAGCGCGCAAGTCAATCAATTAGTCAACGATTCGCGTTTGTAATACTTTATATTGACAATTTCCATAATATCAGCTAATATTCAAATAAGCTTAATTATTAATAAAAATACGCATTTTTATGCTAACTATAAGACTTTCAAGAATCGGAAAAAGGAAAAAGCCGATGTATCGCCTGATAATTTCAGAAAAATCCAGAGATCCGTATGGGCGTTCTTTGGAAATATTGGGTTCATACAATCCGTTCACTAAGGAATTACAGGCTCATAAAGAGCGGATAGAATATTGGTTAAGTAAAGGCTCGGGCATGTCTCCGACTGTTAATAATCTTTTGATAGATAAAGGATTAATAACGGGTGAAAAAGTTATAGCTTCTGGCTCCGGTAAAAAAGCGGCTGAAGCGGCCAGAGCGGCCGCCAAGGAGGCCTCTAAACCGGCTGCTGAAGTCAAAGCGGAGGATAAACCGGCAGAAAAAATAGAAAATACTGAAAATAAAAGCTAGTGTTAAATAAAAAAATTGATATATTAAGTTTTTATTTGACAAAATATATATATTGTGATATTATATAAAGTATAGTCAAGCCGATTCCTGAATTTAAGGACCGGCGACAGATTATATAAATAATCCGCCATTTTAATTAATAAGCGGGTTATGAATAATTAATTAACGAGGTCTTTCAAATTTGGTATTATAGAAAAATCTAGATTATCAATTTGGAAGAAATCGCAACCTTATGGCTGCTGACAAAGCACAGGACCAGGATTTCCTGGAATTCGTAGTCAAATCCATCGTAGCCAATCCTAACGATGTCACTACGGAAAGAGTAGTAGATGAAAGAGGTGTTCTTTTATCGTTATCGATTAACCCGGCTGATATGGGTTATGTAATCGGTCGCAGAGGTCAAACTGCGCAGGCCATACGCACTTTACTTAAAATCGTAGGTGCTAAAAACAACGCCCGGGTAAATTTAAAGATCAATGAACCCGAAGGATCACAAAGGCCGCCGCGTCGCGAACGCGCCACCGCTGAAGTCGATACTACCAGCGTTGACGACCTGAAGATTTAATATCAAACAAATCAAATATATCAAAAACCACAGTTATGCTGTGGTTTTTGGTTTTTGTGGTATAATATATAAAGTGTTCCACAAGAAATATCAAGCTATGACATTCCACATAATTACGATTTTTCCCGGAATTTTCGATTCATATTTTAGCGAATCGATACTTAAACGGGCGCAAAAAAACAATTTGATCGGGATAAAAACATATGATCTGCGCGATTGGACGAACGACAGGCACAGGACCGTCGATGACACCCCCTACGGCGGCGGAGCCGGAATGATCATGAAGACCGAACCGCTTTGTAGGGCCATAAAGGATATCGGGCGAAGCGTCCGGGGAGGGAAATTTAAAATCGTCCTTCTGTCCGCCAAGGGCAAAACCTGGAACCAGCGCCTGGCGCGGAAATACGCGAAATTACGGGATGTCATACTGGTGTGCGGTCGTTATGAGGGCGTGGACGAGCGGGTAACGAAATTCATCGATGAAGAGATATCGATCGGGGATTACGTGCTTACCGGCGGAGAGATCCCGGCTATGGCCATAGTCGATTCCGTTGCTCGTTTGTTGCCCGGCGTTCTCGGGAACAAAGAAAGCGCGGAGAGGGAGTCGCATTCGGAGCCGGGTCTTTTAGAGTATCCGCAGTACACGCGGCCGGAAGTTTTCGAGGCGGAAGGGAAAAAATACCGGGTTCCGAAAGTGCTGTTGTCGGGCAATCACAAGAAGATAGAAGAATGGAGAGGGAAACACAGCAAAAAAACCTAAAATATTTCATACGGAATTATAATCGAATCATATGTCCGAATTTAAAAATGTTTTTATTCAACCGGAGAATGTCAACGCTACGATCTGGAAATTTCTGGATTTTACGAAATTCCTTTCTCTTTTAGAAACAAGATCTCTTTATTTCGCTCGTTCCGACATGCTTCCCGATCCGCATGAGGGAATTTACGGAAAGTTCGGAAAGATCCATCGGCCGGTCATAGGGAGCGCGGTCGATCCGGGGCGGCAGCGTCTATACGATAATTATAAGAAGATTCGGGAGTCGGTTTTTTTGAACTGCTGGCACGAGAACGAGCATGAGTCGGCCGCTATGTGGGATCTTTACCTTAAGAGCAACGAAGGAATCGCCATCAGATCAACTTTCGGAAAGCTTATCGGTTGTTTCGAAAACGATCATCGGCCGGCAGTCCACATCGGGCGGGTTAGGTACCTTGATTATCAAAAAGAGAAATTACCGGATGATAACGAGCTCTACCCCTTCATGTATAAGAGAAAAAGCTTCGCGCATGAAAATGAGATCCGGGCGCTTATTTACGACGAAAAAGAAGCGGAGAAAAGCGGCATCTTCATTCCGGTAGATGTTACCCGTCTGATCGAAAAGATCTACGTGGCCCCGACCGCCGAAAGCTGGATACACGATCTTGTGGTGTCGTTGACTAAAAAATATGAACTGAACATCGAGGTCATCAAGTCAAGGCTTTTCGACGACCCGGTGTTTTAGGGCGAAATGGTCGGTCCCAGGGATCGCCAAAACTTAAAACCTGAAAGCTAACAGCTTAAAGCTCATTATGGACAAACATTATCACCATCTTCATTTGGCCCGTCATTTGCATTTTAGCCCCTGGCTCAAAGACGAATATAACGACCTGGTCATAGCCGATACTTTGCGTCACCTGGCCCTGGCCATGATATCGTTGTTCATACCGATCTTTCTTCTGAAGATCGGAATAACGATTAAGGCGGTGGTTTTCCTGGAGTTGGCCATGTGCATCGCGTCGATCGCCATGCATTATTTCGCCATCAGGTATATTCCGGCCTGGGGAGTTAAAAGGACGCTCGTCATAAGCTATATCCTTAACATAGTCCTTTACCTGCTCTTATACCAGGCCGCTTCCATTTTCCTTCATGTTGATCGGACGGCTTATCTTGTTGTTATTGCCGTTTTCAACGTCTCGGCCACCGTAATTTACTGGACGGCGCATCATGTCTATTTTTTCAAGACTACGACAGCGGCCAATTCCGGAATAAGGGCGGGTTTCATAAATGGCGTACCGGTCTTAGCCGGGATAATGAGCCCCTTTTTAGGCGCTTTACTTATCGATGAATACGGCTTTAAAGCCATGTTCCTTGCAAGCTCTGCCCTGCTTTTGGCCGCGGCCGGAGCCTTGCTGTTTTCGCGCGATATCGCGGTCGGGAAATCGAATATGCGCCTCTGCCGGATATTGGATTTTGAGCACGCGGGCAAGAACCTGATCTATTTCATCGAGGGCATCGGCTTCCACGCCATTTCTTTTTTTTGGCCGATACTTTTGTTCCTGTCGGATATTAAGTTGACCTCGATCGGACTTTTATACCTGTTCTCAAATCTGGCCTTCAGTATTATCGGGTATTATAGCGGCAAATTCACTGACCGCGCCGGCAACCGGAGGATGATCGCTATCGGTTCGCTCGGACATGGATCATCGGTCATAATGCGGGCCTTGGCTCCGACCGTCGTGGCTATGACGCTCTGGCAGACGATGGGTGGAATTTTCGGCAGCATTCTCCATGTCCCGCTCGAAGCCGGATTTTATAAGTTTAGCTCCCGCGACGATTATTATAACGCCATCATGAACAGGGAATTATACATGTTCGCGGGAAGGATCTTCGTGGTCATATTTTTTCTTCTGGTTTTATCATTTACCGACACTGTACCGTCCGCGGCCATGATAATCACCATGGTTGCCGCGGGCGTAGCTACGTTCATACTAAGTTTTTCCGCCAGATACGACCGATCTATAGTTTCATGACCGGTCTAAGGCGCGGTTTTTATGCCAAAAGCCCTGAAAAAATCAATAAAAATATTCCTCTTTCTTTTGCTTACCGGAGCGCTCATGTATAGATTTTTTTTCTATTATGATCCGGATAACCAATGCCTGATCAGGCTGAAGCCCTCCTTAACCGAATGGTCGAACGGCAACGTTAAAGAAGGCATAAAGGTGCTTAAGTATGCCGTTCCCGATGAATACGAAAAGCTGTGCGCTTACGTCGACAAGATCAATCCAAACTATTCCTGCGGCGGTTTGGGCGGAGGCTGTTATATATCGGGAAAAGCGCCAACCCGGGAAATAGATATCAGCACCGCTTATGACGGTTTTTTAGGCTGGACCGCGGCGGTTATCGCCCACGAAACCTGCCACGCCGTCCAACACGAAGAGGGCCGCCCCTTTAACGAAACAGAATGCTACGGGATAGGCAATTACGTGCTCTATAGCGCGGTAGTTTATTGACTTATGTATATAAAAACACTTTTTACGCTTTTTTTTCTTTTTCTCATCTTTATGGCCGGAATTTACATGACGATAAACATCGTCAATTATTTTGATCCGTTCGGCGGGTGTTATTTGAATATCGACGGCGACATCGTGAGCGGCAACAAGGAGACGATAAAGGCCGCGATCAGATATTTAGGAAAGACCGACCGTACTGCTTATCGTAATCTATGCACGGTTGTCGACCGCGTGAGCGAAAAAAATTGCATAATAGCCGACCAAAGGATCGATTCGAAAGGTTTTATCGAGGGCTTGAACCTGGACGGTTGCTACGTCAAGGGCACCCGGACGATCTATCTTAGGCCGGACAAGAGCGATTCTCCGGACGTGATCGAGGGCCGGGCTCGGACGATAAAGCATTATACGGAAGCAGTCGCTCGATTTTGGGAAGAATACAACAGTAAACAATAAGATTGAAGATATTTTTTTTGGACAAAAAAATACCGCCGGCTTTATCGGCGGTATTGTTAGTATATGAACAGTCCGTTTAGTCTCCCATTTCCAGTTTTCTGATGTCCTTATTGCTTATTCCCAGTCCTAAATTTCGCATAACAGTGAAAGCCTCGGCAGGGCTTCCCAGATAATAAGCCAGACGGTCTTCGGGGTTAATATAGTAGGCGCGGCCGAGATCATCGACGTCAATAAGTATCTTTCCGAGCACGTGGTCGGGGTAGGAGGCGACATGAGCGGTCAGAAAGTCGTGAGTGGCGCCCAATCCCAGGGAGCGCATGACCGTGAAAGCCCTGGCGGGAGAATGGAGAAAATAGCGTTTTCGGCCGCCGTGATCCACGTACCAGGCTTCGCCATTTTCCTCGACCTGCAGAAGAATGCGTCCGCGGAGGCGCTCCGCCAGGCCGCCGTCCGGTCGGAGAAGGGCGGCTTTTTCCCTTGCTATAGTATCGAAGTACGCGGTCTCGTCTTCAAACGAGGCCGCTATACCCTTGACCGTGACCGCTTCGGAGCAGGCGGTTTTTGTTTTGTTCCATTCCCATCCAGCCGCACAGTTACAAAGATATCCGCCGTCCGCGTCCAGACCATAAAAAATACTGTTATCGCCGAATTCGCCGCGGCAGGCGTCATCCCGGTCGAGACAGCGTCCAAAAAGAAAGCCGCCGTCAGAATCCCGGTAAGGACTGTAATAAATATAGTTATCGGGACAGGCGGTTTGGACGCAGAGGCTTTTATCGTTATTCCAGCCATAGCCATTTCGGCAGCCGCAGGTATAATTATTCTCTTCTTCAAACTCGAGATAATAGCTGTTTTCACCGAAACGCTCCCGGCAGCCGCGATCAGGCGTTACGCATCGTCCGACCGAAAAAACCAACCCTTCCCGACAATTCGGTTCGGGTAGGGCGATCTTTTTAAGGCAATATTCAGCCTCAAAGAGGCAAGCTTCCACGGCGAACGGATTATTCAGGTTTTCGCCGGAACAGCTGAAACAGCGATAAAATTCGATTTCGCCATATTGTTCAATCAATTCGTTTCGTTTTAAGGCGTTTTGAGCGCGCTCTTTCCGGTTAATCGACAGGAATTCAGTGTTTTCCGCCGCCAGACAAACGGAAAAAAATCCGAACAGGACGTATCCGGCCGAAAAAATGAAAATAAATTTTTTAAAACCGAAAGAAAACATGGTTTTAGGTAAGAATCAAAGATTATCCACAGTCATAGTTATTTTACCACATTTGACCGGGGTTATTAAGGTGATTTATTACCTGATTGTAAGATTTGGCTGGAAAAATAAAAGGACTTTATGTTTTCTTTATATTTTTTTTATCTTTTCTTCATCGCCGTTATGATATAATCAAATTAATTTTGCAAATAACCCTAAGTTTTTATGAGCTCGAAAGTATTATCGGCGGCAGTTATCGGCCTTGAAGCCGAAATCGTCGAGGTCGAAGCCGACCGTGGCGGCGGCGAGCACGGCATTTTTTCTATCGTCGGACTGCCCGACGCGGCCGTAAGCGAATCGCGCGAACGGGTCCGGAGCGCGATCAAGAATTCCCACTCCCGCCTCAACAGCAATAAAATAACCGTCAACCTGGCTCCCGCCGATCTAAAAAAACACGGTCCGAGCTATGACCTGCCCATCGCCATCTCCGTCCTGATCGCCACCGGGAAGCTTCACGTAAAAGACGATCACTCCGCCATGCTTTTTGTCGGCGAGCTGGCCCTAAACGGGGATCTTAGGCCGGTTAACGGCATCCTGCCGGTCGCGCTTAGGGCGGCGAAGAGCGGTATAAAGACCCTTTTCGTTCCGGCCGCCAACGCCCGGGAAGCGAAGCTGGTGGGAGACATAGAAGTGATGCCGGTAAACGACCTTAATCAGGTCGTGCGCCACCTTGAAGGGGAAAAAGCGATAGAGCCGATGCCCGGAAGCGACTTTGATTTCGTCAATAGCGAAATTATTTTCGATATGTCCCACATACGCGGCCAAGAACACGTTAAGCGCGCCATGGAAATAGCGGCGGCCGGGGCGCATAACATGATGATGAGCGGCCCTCCGGGGTCCGGCAAAACCCTGATCGCCCGCACTATGCCAGGGATTCTTCCTAATTTAACTTTGCCGGAAGCCCTGGAAATCACCAAGATCTATTCGGTGGCCGGTTATCTGCCCGCCGGAGCGTCCCTGGTCACTAGCCGGCCTTTCCGCTCGCCGCACCACACCGCCTCGGGTGTGGCTTTGGTCGGAGGCGGCGCCTGGCCCCGGCCCGGAGAGATTTCCCTGGCGCATCGCGGCGTTCTTTTTCTCGACGAATTTTCCGAATTTCCGCGGCCGGTTTTAGAAAACCTGCGCCAGCCGCTTGAAGACGGCGTGATCCACGTCAGCCGGGCGGCCGGCAATCTTAGTTTTCCGGCGAAATTCATCCTGGTGTCCGCCATGAACCCCTGCCCTTGCGGTTATCTCGGCGACCGGGAAAAGAATTGCGTTTGCTCGCCTATGCAGGTAATGAACTATAAAAAAAAGATCTCCGGACCGATCATCGACCGGATCGACATCCACATCGAGGTTCCCCGGGTAAAGTTCGACAAATTAGCGGCGGCAAGCAGCGGCGAAAGATCGGAGGGCATAAAAAAGAGGGTCGAAGCCGCCAGACGGATCCAGGAATCGCGATTCAAGGGCACGTCTTTTATCGCCAACTCGGAAATGACCTCCGAGGCTGTCAAAAATTTTTGCCCTTTGGACGATATCTCGAAAACGCTTTTAAAAAACGCGGTTGAATCCATGCACCTGTCGGCCCGGGCCTATTTCCGGATATTAAAACTCGCCCGCACGATCGCTGATCTTTCTATAAGTGAAAAAGTCCATTCAGAGCATGTGGCTGAAGCTTTGCAGTACAGGCCGAAGGAGATCTAGATATTTACTCTCTATCCGTAGAAATCCAGGTAGTAAAAAGTATAGAAAGCCCAAAATTCAGGCACTGTTTCGGTCAGTTAATATAAATATCAATTTTGTGTCGAAGGTGCAAGCTTCCGGATTTCTTTAAATTACTTGGGCGATATTGTCTCCCGTGTTCATTTTATGCTATAATATTGTTGTGGTAAAAGCGCTGAACATTATTTAGCGGTCGAAATTTTTTATCTAATGTTAAATAGAAAAGCTAAATTATCAATATTATCCCTGGTTTTGGTTTTTGTCCTTTTTTCCGGCTTCGGCTGCCGTTGTGTTTCCAGGGAGGTTCAGGAAAAAATGCAGCCGATAAAGCTTACCTACTGGCGTGTTTGGGACGGGCCGGACGCTTTTGCCGAGATTTTAGACCGCTATAGGGCGCTCCATCCTTTTATTACGATCGAGTATCGTAAATTGCGTTATGACGAATTCGAGCAGGCACTGATCGAGGCCTTCGCCGCGGATCGGGGACCAGACATTTTTTCGATACAAAACACCTGGATAAGAAAATACAAGGAAATGGACCTTTTGGCTCCGATGCCGGCGAGCATTACCATGGCCTATCCGGTGGTTAAGGGCAGTATAAAAAAAGAGGTGGTCACGGAATTGCGCACCACCCCGAGCATTTCCTTAAAACAGCTGAAAGCCGATTTTATCGACGTGGTTTATAAGGATGTGGTAATAAACGAGTTTGACGAAAGGGTCGGCGCTTACGTCGAAAAGGTTTACGGCCTGCCCCTTTTTATCGATACTTTGGCCGTGTATTACAATAACGATCTTTTCAACAACGCCGGCATAACTACGCCCCCGGCCTACTGGAATCGTGAGTTCCAGCAAGACGTTAAAAAGCTGACCAAACAGGACAATAAAGGGCAGATCATACAGTCGGGTGTAGCCCTGGGCGGCGGGGATAACGTAGACCGGTCAAGCGATATTTTATCGATCCTGATGATGCAGAACGGTACCGAGATGATAAATGACCGCGGCAGCGTCATGTTCAGCCAGAGACCGGCCGATTTTGAAAATAAAAACATCATTCCCGGCCTTGACGCTTTAAGATTCTACGTGGATTTCTCCAATCCGGCCAAAGAGGTTTACTGCTGGAATAATAATCTGGGAAATTCGATGGACATGTTCTTGCAGAATAAATTAGCCATGATGTTCGGTTATGCTTATATGATGCCCCAGATCAGGGCGGACGCGCCGAAGCTTAAATTTTCCGTGGCGGAGCTGCCGCAGATCGAGGGTAATCCGCAAAACACTAACTTTGCCAACTATTGGGCAGAGGTCGTTTCCAGAAAAAGCAGATATTCGAGCGAAGCCTGGGACTTTGTCCAATTCATTACCAGGGCAGAGCAGGCGAAATCATACCTGGCTCAGGCAAAAAAGCCTCCGGCGCTGCGGGCATTGGTCGATGAAATGAAAGAGGATAAGGAAATAGGCGTATTCGTGGGGCAAACTCTGACCGCGGAAAGCTGGTACAGAGGGGTAGACGCGAACGCGGCCGAAGCGATTATGCGGGAAATGATAGATGACGTGGTTACCGGGAAAAAAACCCTTGAAGACGCCCTGAAATTAGGAGCGCAAAAGGTGCAGCAAACCATAAATAAAAAAGAATAAAATATTAAAATCGGATTTTAACGGGTTTAAATACGCTATCCATGAAGAACAAATATATTAAGCGAACGATACTTCCCCTCTTTTTTTTCTCGTTCTTGTTTTTTTCGGTTTTTGCCGGTGGGGCGGAGGCTAACCTTATGGAGAACATCGCCTGCGCCGGGGACGGAAAATGCACGCCCGATGATTTTTTTCGGCTGGCGGTAAACGCGGCCAAATGGATATTAGGCATTACCGGCTCTCTGGCTTTGGGCGCTTTCGTCGTAGGCGGCGCCATGTTCCTGGTGTCGAGCGGCAACAGCGATACGGTCAATAAGGGCAAACAGGTTTTGATCGGCGCGGTTATCGGGCTCGTCGTGGTTTTTGTAAGCTGGCTTATTGTCCAATTCGTTATGTTCAATATTTTGGGTTATAGATACGAGGGTACGGACGACTGGTTTAAACTTTAATGCCTTTTTATGGATAAATTCCAAATTAATACAATTTCCGATAACGTAGAATTAGTCTCCCGGAGATTAAAAACGTCCCGGAGGGCGCAGAAGCTTGAATTAGCGGACGCGGCCAAAGCCACGAATATCAATATATTATATTTGGACGCTTTAGAGAACGGACATTTTGAAAAATTGCCCCAGGGTCTTTACGGTAAAAATTTCCTGAAAGAATATGCGGAGTATCTGGGCGTGGAGGCGGCCGAGCTCATTGATCTGGCGGCGCCCGAGATCGCGGAATACCGTCCCAAGAACAGTAAATTATTTTCCGAACGGATAACACACCCTTCTAACTTCCTGAGCCTGCCTAAACTTATCAAGGGTCTTTTTGCGGTCGCGGCGATATCAGTATGCGTAATTTATCTGGGCGGCGAATTCGGGGGAATAATTTCCCCGCCCCGCCTTGAGATAATAAATCCGGCCGCCAACCTTTTTACCGGCCGCACTTCGGTCGATATTGAAGGGTATACCGAGCCCGAAGCCGAGGTGACCATTAATGATCTGCCGGTGCTTACGGGACCGGACGGACATTTTATCCAGAAGGTAAACCTGAAAAGCGGACTTAATACTATTTCGGTAACGGCCCAGAAAAAATACAGCCGGAAAAACAATGTTGTCAAAAAAATATTGGTTAATAACGAAACATCGCTGACCGCCCCAAAGACAGTTTTTTGAATTATAAATGATATAATACATACAGGGAGGCAAGCCTCTTTTTAATTTTGTTAATTCATATAATTTTATTAATTCATTTTCATCATAAATTTATGTCAGACAACAAAGAAAAAATCAAAAATGAAAAGAAAAGCGCGGACGATAAGATCCTGGCAGCGGAAGAGGCCATGGCGCAAATAAAAAGCAAATTCGGGGATGGCGCCATCATGAAATTCGGCGAGGCCAGGCGTTCGAATGTCGATGCCGTTTCCACCGGCTGTCTTTCCCTTGATATCGCGCTCGGGATCGGCGGCGTGCCCCGCGGTCGGATTATCGAGATCTTCGGCCCCGAAGCCTCCGGCAAAACAACTTTGGCCCAGCACATAGTGTCCGAAGTGCAAAAGCTTGGCGGGATCGCCGCTTTCGTCGACGCCGAACACGCTCTTGATCCCGATTACGCGGGCCGAATCGGCGTAAACGTCAAGGATCTCCTTATTTCCCAGCCCGATACCGGCGAGCAGGCCCTCGAGATCGTGGAGACATTGGTGCGTTCCAACGCTGTGGACGTGATCGTCATCGATTCGGTGGCCGCTTTGGTGCCGCAAAAAGAGATCGACGGGGACATGGGCGATCAGCACATGGGCCTCCAGGCGCGCCTCATGAGCCAGGCCCTAAGAAAGCTTACAGGCGTCGTTTCAAAAACCAAGACCGTCGTAATATTCATAAACCAGATCAGGCTTAAAATCGGCGTTTTCTTCGGTAACCCGGAAACCACGACCGGCGGCACCGCCCTTAAATTTTATTCTTCCGTCCGGATAGAGGTAAGAAGGAGCGCGCAGATCAAGCAGGGAGATAAGATCATCGGCAATCGCGTTAAGACGAAGATCGTCAAGAACAAAGTGGCGGCGCCTTTCCGCACTTGCGAATTCGACATAATGTACAACGAAGGGATCTCCGTTTCGGGCGATCTTCTTGATACCGGAGTAACTTACGGCGTCATCAATAAGTCGGGCAATTCTTACGCCTATGGGGAGATTAAGCTTGGCACCGGCCGGGAAAACGCCAAAAGATTCCTGCGCGCCGACAAAAAACTGATGAAAGATATCCGTAAATCGATCTTAAATGAAGTCAAAGCCAGAGAAACAGAGGAGAATTAAGGACCCGCGCTTACGGTTTTACGCTGAAAATTAAAGCTTAAATAAAAAAACCGGACATCTGATCGATGCGCCGGTTTTTTTATTTAAGATATTCGATGGAAAATCGTCAACCCAAAACTTCCTAGGCCCTTTCCACGTATTCTCCGGTTTCAGTATTGATCCTGATAATATCGCCCTCGTTGATAAAAAGAGGCACGTTTATAGTGGCGCCGGTTTCGAGTTCGACCGCTTTCGTTACGTTGCCCGCGGAATTGCCTTTTACCGCCGGAGGAGCGGAGACGACCCTGAAGTCCATCTTAATGGACAGGTTGATCGCCACCGGATTGCCGTCGAAATACAGGACTTCGACGTCAGTGCCGTCTTTGAGGTATTGTCTTTTTTCGCCGATCGAATCGAGAGAAAGCGTAAATTGCTCGTAACTTTCATTGTCCATGAAGTTGGCGTTAGTGTCGTCCGCGTACAGGAAATTAGCTTTTTTCTTTTCCGTATCGGCCTCTTCGGCCTTATCGTTACCCTGAAAGGTTTTTTCGAGAACTGCGCCGGTAACCAGATTGCGCAATTTTACCTTAAGGACGGCTCCGCCCCGGCCCATTTTATGATGGTCGGTTTTGGTTATCACGAAAGGCTCTTTGTTTATCTGGATAACCTTGCCGACTTTTATTTCATTCATGTTTAACATAGAACACGCTAAAGTTATTTTTTCACGAAAGGCAATAAAGCCATTACGCGCGCCCTTTTTATGGCCGTTGCCAGCTTGCGTTGGTGCCAGGAACAGGTTCCGGTTCTATGGCGCGGCAGGATCTTCTTGTAGATATTTATGAATTTTCGGATAGTATTTATATCTTTATAATCAATATCCGAAACGTTGTTGACGCAAAAATGGCATTCTTTGTCTTTCGTCGTCATTTGATTTTGGTTGGACATAAATTAATGGAATAAATTAAGGATATTATCTTTAAAAAGGTATGTTTTCGACCTTGATCTCGTCGTCGGCCTGGCCGTAATCGGCCGGTTCGTTGACGTCGATTACCGGCTCGGATTTTTCCGACGGCAGCGGCGGCGCTTCGGCGGACCGGAAATTGCCGGTGTTACCGGCGCGATCCAGCATGATCATGTTGTCGGCGATGATCTCCGTCCGATAACGCTTTACGCCGTCCTGACCGACCCAGTCCCTGGTCTGCAGGCGCCCCTCGACATAGATCTTGGAGCCTTTGCGGAGATATTGTCCGCAAATTTCGGCTAATTTCCTCCAAGCTACGATATTATGGAATTCGGCTCTTTCCTGTTTTTGCCCGCTCTGATCTTTCCATACGAAGTTCGTGGCCACTGAAAACGAAGCGACGGCCGTACCGTTAGGGGTATTCCTGACCTCTGGATCCCGGGTCAGATTGCCGATAATCATGGCTTTATTTAGATTCATAATTTTTCTTTTTACCGCGTTCGCCATGAACGAGGAAAAATTAATTATTATTTTCTAATTTTAAGGAAGCGGAAAACCGTAACATCCTATAATAAATCGTCCGTTTCGAGTATTTTATCCAATTTTTCATCCAATTCCAGCATATTGACCCTGGTTTTGGTTTTTTCTTTTTCCAGTTCGTTCTTCTTTTTTTCGTCCTCTTTGGCCCTGACCGCTCTTTCGCGCGCCCTCTCTTTTTCCTTATTATTGGCCGCTTCTTTTTTTATCTCCTTAACTACTATCTGGTAGCGTAATATTTCGCTCGTAATGCGAAAAACATGGGAGATCTTCTGCATTTTTTCCCCTGGGGTCGTAAATTCGACCAGGTTATAATACCCGTAATTCTGATGTTTGATCGGGTAGGCCAGTTTCTTATTTCCCCATTCTTCGGTCCTTAAGATCTGTCCGCCGTTATCCGTTATGATCTTGTTTACCTTGTCCATTATCGGTTTTAATTCCTCGGCCGTATAAGTGTTTGACACGATATAAAGCAATTCATATTGGGGTGCTTCCGATTTTTTAGTTTTTGACATAATTAGTGGATTAGTTAATAATCAGGCCTAAATAAAAATCCCTAAGATATTCTCTAATATTAGGGAGTTTTGAGAATACCTTTGGTTGCGTCGAGTGTTGACGCAACCACCCCGCGCGGGCGGGATACGGAAAAGGCCTTTAAGTTGTTATTATGAGCTTAGCACAAGAATAAAAAAATTGCAAGGCAAGCGTATATTGTGGTAGATTTATGATATGGGGAGTATTTTTATGTCCATTATCGTAATTTTTCTGGCCGTTATCCTGGGAACGACCGCGATCGCTTCCGGTTCATTGGCTCCCTGGGTGCCGACCCGGAGGAAGGATTTGCGGCGGATTTATCGGTTGGCCTCCATAAGATCCGGAGAAATCTTTTATGATCTGGGCGCCGGCGACGGCCGCGTGGCTTTTTATATAGCCCGCCATTCCGGAGGGCGGGTGGTCGGTATTGAGTTGTCTTTGCTGTTTTATCTTCTGTGCTTCGTAAAAAGAGCGCTGTCAGGCGTAAAAAATCTTAGTTTCAGATTTAGGGATATATACGGTGAGGATCTGACGGACGCGGACGCAGTCTTCGTTTTTCCGGCCTCCCGTCGCGCTCTTCGGGGGAAGCTTTCGGAAAAATTAAAGCAGGAGCTAAAACTTGGCGCGCGGGTTATCACCTACGTTTTTCCGATCGAAGGTTGGACGCCGGATGTGGTCGATAAACCGGACGGGCAAGACGTGGCGATTTATTTATACAAGAAGTGGGGTTGATTTTTTATAACTGAAATCACACAAATTATAATATAATTTATCGCGTTATGAAATATTTTTTTGTTTTAGGGAGCAACCCTGCCTTATCCGTTGCCGAGCTGGCGTCGGTTTTCGGATTGGCGGAAAAAGAGGAAATGGCCGTTGGCGCCGGCTACTGCGGCGGCAAGGTTTTTTTGTTGGAAACGGACGCGAAGATCGATGCCGCCGCGCTAATAAAGAATCTGGGCGGTACAGTCAAGATCGGCGTTATTCACGACGAATCCGGAGTAAGTACCCGGGAGCTCTTATCTATAATCACGCCGCGCCTCGAGCCCGGAGAGGGCAAATTCAATTTCGGCCTGTCTTTTTACGGATCGAGAAAGATGTATTTGAAACCTTTGGGCATGGAAATAAAAAAGTATTTGCGCGAACGCGGTACCGTCTGCCGCTGGGTGGTAAGCCGGGAAACCACCCTGTCGAGCGTGGTGGTCGAGCAAAATAAGTTGACGACCGGAGGTGCGGAAATAGTATTGTTGCAAAAAGGCGATAAGGTACTTGTTGGCCGAACCCTCTCCGTTCAGCCGTTCAAAGAATTGTCTTTTCGCGATTATGGCCGGCCGGCGCGGGACGACCGGTCCGGCATGCTTCCTCCGAAGCTGGCGCAGATCATGATCAATCTCGCGCGCGCGCCGAAAGACGGCGTTATCCTCGATCCCTTTTGCGGTTCCGGCACGATCCTTACGGAGGCCGCGCTCTTGGGTTATAAAAATCTGATCGGAGCGGACATTTCAGATAAAGCGGTCGAGGATACGAAAAAAAATATGGATTGGATAAAAGATAGATTTCAAATTACGGATTACGATTTACGGATCTCGAATACCGATGCTATCGAGCTGTCGCGAAACGTTAAGTCGCGGTCAGTGGACGCGATCATTACCGAACCTTACCTCGGACCGCAGCGCGGCCCGGTCGATATTGAAACAACGAAGAAAGAGCTGACCGAACTCTATTCTAAGGCCTTGTCCGAATTTAAAAAGATCCTTGCGCTCAACGGCCGGATCGTTATGATCTGGCCGGTATTCCATGCCGCGAGGAATTCACAATTCATTACCCCGGACATGAAAGGTTTTAAAATATTTAATCCTATTCCGAAGCTTTTGCGCGCCAACGCCGCCGTCGAACTTACGGCCCGGGACACGATCATCTACGGCCGCCCCGGCCAAAAGGTTTGGAGGGAGGTCGTTATCTTAGAAGCGTCCTAAGGCGATTGATATTTTTGTTGGGCTTTTAGGGATCGTCTTTTTTATACTTTTTTTATAATTTAAAAACCCGAACCCGATCAAAGGTTGGGTTTTTGTATGTAACTTGTTTTTTATTTCCCGATCAAGTAATTACATATATCCCCGTCCTGTATAATATAGTCTTTCCCCTCGGTACGAAGCCAGCCTTTTTCGCGGGCGGAAGATTCGCTTCCGGCCTCGATGAATTTTTCCCAGCCGATCACTTCGGCGCGGATAAAGCCTTTTTCAAAATCAGTATGGATCACGCCGGCCGCCTGCGGCGCCTTGGATCCGGACCCGACCGTCCAGGCCCGGGTTTCGTCCGCCCCGGTCGTGAAAAAGGTGATAAGCCCCAAAAGAGAGTATGACGCCTGTACCAATTTATCCAGGCCGCTTTTTTGAAGCCCAAGTTCCTTTATATATTCGGCCTGCTCTTCCGGCGGGAGTCCGGCGATCTCTTCTTCCTGCTTGATATTCATGGTCAGGGTCGCCCCATCCCAATCCCGTTTGTTCTCCGTTGACGCGTCGTTGGCATTTAAAATATAAATTACCGGTTTTAAACTTAAAAGACTTAAACCCTTTAGCATCTTTTTTTCTTCATCGTCGTATTCGAGCGCGCGGGCCGGCTCGCCCCTATCCAAAACCGTTTTTAGTTTATCCAGCAATTTCTGCAGTTTGACGGCGTCTTTGGCGCCACTCTTGGCCTCTTTGGCGGTTTTAGCCAGTCTTTTTTCCACCGTTTGCATGTCTGCGAATATGAGCTCCAGGCTTATTGTATCATGGTCCCGTTCCGGGTCGATTCCGCCGTCGACATGAATAATATTATTGTCCGCGAAATCGCGCACCACTTCGCAGATCGCGTCGCACTCCCGGACATTGGCCAGGAATTGATTGCCTAAACCCTCGCCCTTGTGGGCGCCTTTGACCAGGCCGGCGATATCCACGAATTCGATCGCGGCCGGAATTATCTTTTTGGGTTTCGAGACCGCGGCGATCTTCGACAGCCGCTCATCCGGCACGGCCACGACCCCGACATTGGGATCGATCGTGCAGAATGGATAATTCGAAGCTTCCACGCCTTTCTTTGTTAACGCGTTAAACAGGGTCGATTTGCCGACATTGGGTAAGCCGACGATACCGATTGAGAGAGACATATTTTTATGCTAATCTTATTAATGGGATCATTTAAATTCCTTTAAATCTTACCAAACAAATATTTGTTTGGCAAATATTTAATATTAGCCTAAAATAAAATACTATTGATTTTTAATCAATTTTTAATTTTTTTATAATACAATATTATCGAATCATGCGGAGAATAGCTATTATCCGCGGTAAATTAAATAATAATTAAACAGTTAAAATTATGACAATCTTAGTGGTTGAAGACGAAGTAAAAATAACGCGTTTTATCAAAAAGGGACTCGAAATGGAGCATTATACGGTTGACGTGGCTTATGACGGCAAAGAGGGCCTGGAAAAAGCGGAGATAAACAGCTATGACCTGATCATACTGGACATCATGCTGCCCAAACTGGACGGTATTGAGGTGTGCAAAAAGCTTAGAGAAAATAAAGTTGAAACACCCATAATAATGCTTACTGCCCGCGACACGGTCGATGACCGCGTGCGGGGACTCGATGCCGGAGCCGATGATTATCTGGTAAAGCCTTTTGCTTTCGGCGAGCTGGTCGCGCGGATAAGGGCCCTGCTGCGGCGCGAGAAGACCATAAAGACCACGAAGCTCCAGGTCGGCGACCTTACCCTGGATCCGGCTACGCACGAAGTTTTTCGCGGCGGCAAGGAGATCCAGCTGTCAAGCAAAGAATATCGTTTGCTCGACTATATGATGAGGCGTCCGGGCCTTGTCTGCACCCGCACCATGATCGGAGAGCATATTTGGGGATATAACTTTACCGATGACTCCAACGTGATTGATGTTTATATCAGCTATCTCAGGCGCAAGGTCGATAGCGGCTTCAAGAGCCGCCTGATCCATACCGTACGCGACGTCGGTTATAAGATCCAGGACAAAAGCCAAAAAATAAATAGCATAAAAAATGGAACAGACAAGCAATAATAAAACGCTTGACTCCTTAGATGGCGCCTTGGATTTGATTTTGTCTAAGATCGGAAGTAGCGCCGGATATCCGGATGAAGAACTGGCGGCAATGGGGAATGTACTGGAAAAAGCGGGACTGAGTTTTGTTTTGCACGTAATCAGCGGTAACAAGACCGCCATCAAGCAGCAAAGGATCCATCCTGATCACGTATCTTTTTTTTCCAACAAAGCCTTTTCTTTTTCACGCGAAGAATTATCGCGCTATAAAATAGTTAAAGAGCCTGTTTTTGCTTCTGCCGGCGATCGGCCGATGAATTCCGTGGTCGCCCCGGTAATTTTTAATGACAGCCTGATCGCTTTTTTTGAATTCTTTTCTTTCGACCTTAAAGAGAAACATGCGGGATTTTTTAAAAAAATAACACATAGGCTGGCTCCGCGCATCGTGAGTCTTTTTTTATTGGGCGGGTTAAATAATGATAAATATCAGGATCTTTTCCACAATGCCGTCGACGCCATCGCCATCATAGATAAAAACGGCTATATCACGCTTGCGAATCCGGCCGCTCTTAAGTTATTCGGTTACGAGGAAGAAGCTTTGGAAGAATGTCATTTTTCGCGATTTATCCACCCCGATGATTGCGCCCAGATATTGCGGATATTTCACGATCTTGTGCTGGGAAAGAAGAAGATCCGTTTTACCGGCGAAACAAGGATCGTGGATAATTTTAATAACATAAAATATTTCAATTACGCGGTTACTGGGATTAGGCGAGACGGAAAAATAACCGGTTTCGAGGTTATCGGACGCGACGTTACCGAAAACAAGAAGCTTATAGAGGATATAAGGCAAGCCAAAGATCATTATGAAAGCATTATCAACACCATTAAAGAGGGTATTGTGGTAATAGATAAAAATCAGACCATCACCAGTTGTAATAAGGCCTTTATCTCCAGGGTCGGATTGCCTTTCGATAAAATCAGGGGGCAAAGATGCGATAAAATGCTCGTTCGTTATGACGGCGGCGTCTTGGAAAACCGCTGCGGCCGGAAGGGGTGCTTTCGGGGATGCGGGATCAAAAAGGTTTTTTCGGAGAGAAAAGCCTTTATATACACGGAAACCAACCATGATAAAACCGGGCTTATCCGTCATCACCAGATAAGCGTTTTTCCCACCGAAAACAGGCAAGGAGAAATTTATCAGGTGGTCATGTCCATACGGGATATTACGAACAGAAAGGAGAACGAGAGAAGCCTTATCAAGTTAAACGAATTTAATCGCCGCATCCTCGACAACGCGCCGGTCAGCATTATAGTTTTAGACAAGAAGGGATTCATAGTGACCATCAATAATTTAGCCGCCGTGATCATAAACGAACCGGTCAAAAAGATTATCGGCAGTAAACTTATCGAAGATTCCAGCATAAAAAAATTCGACGATCTGGTGTGGAGCTATAAGGAGTTATTGCGAAAAGGAAAGTCTTTTTATTATAATAATATGCCCTACCGGCATGCTTCCGGGCGACAGAGATATTTAAATATCGTCGCCGTTCCGCTGTTGGATAAAAACAAGAAAGTTGACGGCGCTATTTCCATGGCCCTGGACAACACCGAAACGGTTTTAGCTAAGCAAAAGCTGGAGAATATGAACAAAGACCTGGAGAAAAAGGTCAAGTTGCGCACCCAGGAGCTTAATATCGCCAACCATACGCTCAAGACCGCTCTTGAGTCCAAATCAAAATTCATGGCTGACGCCTCGCACGAGATCAGGACCCCTTTGACCATCATCAAGGGCAATCTTGACCTGGCTATTTGGGGGGCGAAAACGGAGAGCGGGGAAATTCCGGAAATATTCCTGCTGATCGACAAAGAGATAAAATTCATTACCAATATATTATCCGATCTGACCATGCTTACCAATATAGATTCCAACACCGAGAGGCTTAATCTGGGAAGGGTTAATTTAGGAGAGTTGATCGAAGGGGTGGGGGCGTCTTTGCGGGCGGTCGCGCGGGAAAAAGAAGTTGCCCTAAAATATCCGACTAAATACAGTCGGAGAAATGGCGCAAATTGGTCTTATTCTGCCCGATGGGAAAAACTGGAAATAACCGGTGATCGGGAAAAACTGGAAAAATTGCTTTTAAACCTCATGCGGAATGCCATTAAGTATTCGAAAAAACAGGGTTATGTCAAGGTTTGGGCCGAAAGCGACAAAAAAGGAGTCCGAGTAATAGTAGAAGACAACGGCATCGGCATACCGAAGAGCGATCTTCCGCATATTTTTGAACGTTTTTTCCGCGTCAATCGAGTCAGATCAAGAAGCGAAGGCGGCACCGGCCTCGGTCTTGCGATATGCAAATGGATAACCGAAACGCACGGCGGAACCATCTGTGCGGAAAGCGTACTTCACCAAGGTTCGAAATTTACGGTCTTTTTGCCATTTCAGGCGGCCAGAGGGGCGAACAAAGAGGTCCTGAACCAGCCTTGGTTTTTGCGCGAAAAACCACACATTACGGCATGATTTTTACGAAAAAGGAAAGGTTTTTCACCCGCCCGGAGGCGGTTTTTTGTCGCTTGATTTTTTTTTGATATTAAGGTAATATTAGAATTAATAATACATTAAATTTAATGCATCTTTATGCTGGAAAGACTATTCAGACGGAACAACAAGGAGCGGTCGCCGCACCTTGCCGAAAATGACGAATCGGCAGAAGCCGTCAAAAAGGAAAAATTGCCGGTCGTTTTTTTATCGCCGGCAGTAAAAGAAGAATTGGAAAAAAACAGCTTTTTACAGAAAGCCGTCGGTGATATTTATGAATTAGACGATGATCTGACCGCGCGGACCGGCGGCGCATATAATTTCGATACCTACAAGCACTCGCTTAATATCGCCAACTTGATCGCCGAAAAAGCGGAAAAACTGGCTATTGATCCTGCCGCGGCCAAACTCATGATCCGGGCAGCCATCATGCATGATGTCGGAAAAACAAAAATGCCGGCCGAAGTCCTGACCCGTCCGACCAGCTTGACTGCCGAGGAAAAGGCTGTGCATGTCAGGGAGAGCGTGAAATACTTGAAGGATGTCATTGCGCAAAAATCTCTTTCTTCGGAAGAGGCGGAAGAATTCGAAAAATTACTCTATATTGTGGGCGGCCATCACAATGAGGACGGTTATCCCAGAAAGGGTCAGGAAAGAAGAAGGGGGGGCGAACCGATACAGTCAGAATCCGAACGCCGCTCCCGCAGCCGGCGGCGTGATTTCGGTCCGGAAACGGAAGACGCGCGTCGTTTTTTCGCGGAATTTGATAAATACGAAAGTCTGCGAAGCCCCAGGGTCTATAAAGGGTCACGGACCGCCGAAGAAATTGAAAGCTTATTGTCCAGTATATTTGTGCGCTCCGAAGACGGCAAAAGAATAGAGGCGCTTCTGGAAAAAACCCCGTACTGAGAACGAGTTTTTAAGAATAATAAAAGAGGACCGCATGGCGCAGTCCTCGTTTTTTATTTTCGATGTTTATTTGAAAAATTCCACCATCGCCTCGTCCGGTATGGCTCCGCAGTTAAAATCGAAAGACCGGTAAGTTATGCCGTTTACGGTCGCTCGTTCATAACGGGTGCGGTCTTTGATCAGCCGCTGTAGACGGGTTAAATTAAGGTTCGGTTCCCATTTTACTTTATTTTCGGTTTTATCCCTGATCACGGTGATCATGGCCGACTCCTCCGCGACGTTCAGCCTCCGGCTATGGACATAAGTTTTATAACGGCTCCGTCGGGTATTATGTGATTTTCGAAATCTTTCCTGGCTATTCCCCGGCCGTTCACGTAAATAAGTCCGACCGGAGCTATGATCTTCAAATCCGTGAGCATTTGCTTCAGGCTTAAATCCGGCCGCCAGGGATAGTTCGCGCCTTCAACCGTGATCATCATTTTTTTCTTTCCGGCGCGTTTTTTGGTAAGCTTGCCAGACCTCTTTCACGCCTGGAAGGTTGTAAAGTTTTAGGAGTTTCAGAGTCTTCAGGGTCGGCACGCCGTCGGGGTTATAACCGCGTTTTTTGTACACGACATTTTTCAGTTCTTCATAGGCGGAGATCCGATAACGCCGCAGTATTCCCACTTTTAGCCTGGTTTCGGTATTTTTCATGCTCAGAACCATGAATTCCGTAAAAGCCGCATCTACAGCTTCGGCTGAAGACAGATCCAGTTTATCGAAGTTCTTGATAAAGCGGGATGCGTTTTTCAATGATTCGGCTTTATCACAGGGCCACTCAGACGAAACCGCTTTTGCCAGATCATTATCATAATTTTCTTCGTCGTGCAGATACTCCTCGATTGTCGCCGGACCCATCGCCCGGTAGGGAATAGCGTCGTGCTGTCTCCGACCGTAACCCATGCGCAGATTAAAGAGGCGGTGGAAAGTATAGCCTTGGCGGCTATTCGCGAGTATTTCGTCAACGGTCATGTTCTTGCCGGTAACCGTGTTCCAAAGGTCGCGGTATCTTTCGACATGTCCCATGACCTTGGCCGGTTCCGCGCTTTGTTTGTTATCTGCCGGTTCGATATCGTTCCAGGGCAGTTTACATAGCCCGACCTTTTGGAACCAGTCGCGCCACTCGGCGAACCATCTGAGATAATCGGCCTTTTGCCGGAAGGACGGCATGCGGTTATGGATCATGTCCGAGAAGATATGCCAGCCTTCGTGGTGCTGGTTCTTGTTGGCGAGGCCGTAGCCGCCCTGCTGGGCGAGCGAGCGCTTGGTGATGTACATGGAAAATTCCATGCCCTTGCTTGCCATCGCGATATCGTTTATAAGAGCGGTCTGTTTTTCGCTTAGATTCCGGTCGGCGATGATCGCCTGTTTCAGGCGTTCAACGCCTAAACCGGCCAAGCGTCCGAAGCCCTGTCCCTCGGCTATCAGGTGCAGTAGTGCCAGAGCCGCCCGTTCGTTGCCGAAGCACAGGTCTAGACCTTGGACATAGGCCGCGTCGATCAAGCCGTGTTCAAAACAATCCATGGCAAAACCGATGGTCACGCCGGCGGAGATCGTGTCGAGGCCGTAAGCGTCGCAATAAAGATTGAACTCGATGATCGCGTCCGGCGAAAAAATACCCTGAGTGGTGCAGGCGCCGATTGTCTCGTATTCAGGACCATCCACGAAAAATTCTTTCCCGTGGAACGGTCCGGTCTTCGGGACAAAGCCCTTGATGCCGTGTGCGCAGGCCAGTTTGCATCCCTTCCAACAGCCGTCAAAACCTTTGTCAAAGCGCTTTTCAAAAACATCTTCGTAAAGACCGGCCGCATCCGGGTGGCTGCCCAGGGAAAAATTATTGACCGGCAGGCACTTGGCGTCGTTCATGTATTTGACGATGTGCGTCGTTCCGACAACGGACATCCGGTTCATCTTCGGATCGCGTTCGTCGATTTCGCGGTTATACCATTGAATGGTTTTTAGCAGGGCTTCGCGGTCAGCAGGATCATTGTCGCTTATTTTGAGGCTATCCCAGCGTCCGACGATGGCTTTGATATTTTTTTGCGCCATGACGGTGCCGTTGCCGTTCCGGCCCGCCTGCTTTAAACGATGCCGGCCGCGTTTAGCATCGTACCAGCTGATGTTAATGCAGCCGAAGTTGGAATTTTTTGCGCCCGGTCCGGTTGATACCACGGAAATATTTTCCGGGTGTTCAGGGTCAAAGAATTCCGCGAGTCCGGCGGTCAATCCGTAAGAATCATCAGGCAAACCCGAACACTCGTAAAATTCCAGGCGGCTATTCACGCCGTCGATAAAAATTACGGTTTCGCGGCTCGCGATTCCGGAAACTGCCATCGCGTCAAAGCCGGAAAATTTCATAAAAGCCCCGAAGTAGCCGCCGACATTGGAGTCTCCGGCCAGCCCGGATAAAGGAGAAATTGAAGTGACAATGCTTTTGCCGGCGCCGGGAAAACCGGGCGTTCCGCAAAGAGGACCGGAAGCGATACAAAGGGTGTTCTCCGGATCGTTCCATTTCGTCGGACCATCCGGATGCTCAATGCCGCGTACCGCCTCCCAAAGGAGCCAGAGATTAAAGCCGCTTCCGCCGATAAAGATATCCTTTATCTTTCCTGGATAGTCTTCAGAGCGGAGCGATAGGTCATCGAGCTTTATCTTGAGAAACCGATCGGTATACCCGTTCTTTACCGGTTGTCGGACATAAGGTTCGCTTTTTATCAGCTTTAACTCCATTTATCACCCTCCTTTTGATAAACAAGCCCCGGCTTAAGATGTCCAGGGCTTTTCATGTTTTTTATAGGCTTTTCTTGATAATCCGGATCGCTTCGTCCACATTCTCTTTGGTGAATGTGAGTGGAGGCCGGAAGCGGACAGAGTAGGTACCGCAGGATAAAGTAGCCAAACCGTTATCCCAGGCTTTGCGCCGGAATTCGTTCCGCGTCGCCGCGTCTTTGAAGTCAAAGGCGATCATAAGGCCGCGGCCGCGGATATTTTGAGCGTGCTTCGGGTCGTAAACCTCGGCGCGAAGCTTGTCCAGAAAATATTTACCGACCGTGGCCGCGTTGGCGACCAGATTGTCTTCGCAAATGATCTCGAGGTAGCGGGCTCCGCGCAGGAAATCCGCCAGATTCGCGCCCCAGGTGGAATTGATACGCCCGGACTTACGGAAGACGTTATCGGGAACTTCGTCCACGCGTTCGGTCGCCATAATCCCGCAAACCTGGGTTTTTTTTCCAAAAACCAGAATATCCGGTGTTACCCCGAAATGTTCGTAAGCCCACATCCTGCCGGTCAGGCCAACGCCGGTTTGCACCTCATCAAAAATCAGCATGATATCGTTGTCATCGCATTTTTGCCTTAGGGCTTTAAAAAAACAGGGACGGAAGTGGTTATCACCGCCTTCGCCCTGGATCGGTTCCAGGATGAGCGCCGCGATCTCCTGTCGCCGCATGGCTCGGTCGATCTGGATCATTGCTTCCCGCTCGGCGCGTTGCACGCTAGTCGCGTTGCTTATCCGGCCGTCTTTGCCGAAACGAATTTTCGGGTTTGTGATCCTCGGCCAGTCAAATTTCGGAAAATATTCGGTTTTGACCGGATCGGTATTGGTTAGGGACAGGGTGTAGCCAAGGCGTCCGTGAAAGGCTTCTTTCAGATGCAATACGCCATATCCGGCCTTAGGAGGCAGGAAATTCGCATTCATCTCCTTGCGCGTCCGCCAGTCAAAAGCGACCTTTAAGGCATTACCGATTGCGGGTGCGCCGCCAGCTACAAAAAACATATATTTAAATTCTGCTGGTTTAGCGAACTCCGCGAAAGTTTTAACGGCCCAGGCGTATTCCGGACAGTAGATATCAGAGTTAGACGGGTTGGCGATTGTGGCCCGAAACAAAGCTTTAAGAAAATCATCGTAAAACAGCTTGGGGTGGTTGTGTCCGATCGGCAAAGACGCGAAATAGCTATAACAATCAAGTATTTCCTGACCGGTCACGGCATCAACTATATAGTTATCGTGGCTTTTGACGAGGTCAATCACGGTATGAAAACCGTCAACCAGTATATATTTTCCTAAGGTGTCCAAAACTTCCGCGGGCGGTATTTGGTATTTCACGTTTTCCATTTTTCCATCCTCTCTTTCCTTGCATGCAAAAACACCGAATTAATTTTCAAAGACCTTTTTAAAAAATTTTTATCTTAAATTTTCCCTTATTTTATAATAATTACCCAGTCCCGTCAAGATAAAAGTCAAACAAAAAACCCCGGATATAAGGGTTTTGGCAAAAAGAAAAGATTGAGAGTTTTTTTGTTTGATTGAAGTTTGTTGATTTGTGTTGTTTGGGGTTTTAGGGGGTTTGGTGTTGTTTGGGGGATTTTTATGGTTTTGGGTAATGTCGGTGTTTTTTGGGTTTTTGAGGGTTGGTTTTTTGTTGGGGAAATAAGTTAAAGTACGTGGGTACGGTTCCAGTCTCTTAAAAGCGCAGAACCGTACCCGCGGACCTATTGTCTATTTCCTTTTCAAACTTCAATCTACTCTCAATCTTACTATTAATATACTCTTGTTATTTATATTGTCAAGAGACTAATATTAAATAAAAAAATACGAAAAAAATAAAATAATAAAAATAAATAAAAGTTATCCACAGGCCTGACGTTAATTTTGTTCTTTTATGCATTCTTCTGCCTGTTCACTGATCCGGCCGCCTAACTTATTAAGATTAATTCCATTTTTTTGTAAATTATGCAGTTTTTCTTTTAAAGCCTGTCTTATTAATTCGCCCTGTTCCATAATATCTCCAATAGACTCGCTTTTTTCTACGACCATAGCGGCTATTTCTTCTGCCAGATAGCCGATATAATCCTCTATAAGATTATCGGCCGGAAATTCACCTTTTTTGCTGATATAACTTTCAATCGCCTGTTTTTTGGCTAATTTAAATACCCGCCATCTTAATTCTTCCTGATCTTTTATAGTTTCTTCGTCCAGGCCCGCCAAAGAGTTTTCCATCTTAATAAAAATATCTTTTATGCCCTGATGCAGGCGATTATCATTAAGATCCATGAATCTATCTAAGAGATTATTATGAAAAAATTGTTTTTTCAATATAAGATTGGCCAATTCATCGGTAGCGTTGGCTATTGCCGCTTTTATTTTTTCTTCGTCGCTTATCTCTAATTTTCTTTCTTCGAATTTATTTTTAACCATAAATTTTGATTATTTAGCCTCTTTTATAGTATAGCAATTCTTTGCTATAATACAAATATGTTATGATAGTTATATTGGAAAAATAATGAAAACTGTTTATATTTTTGGCAATCCGCTTTTGTCTTTTGATAACCTTCCCTTAAAACTCATGCCCGATCTTGCTAAAAAATTTCCGGCTATAACATTTTTGTCCATTGACCCGAACGAGAATTTAAAATTTACAGACAAGAAACCGGTAATCATAGACACGATATTCGGCATTAAAAAAGTGGCTGTTTTGCATGATATCGATAGGATCATTACTGATAAAATCTACTCCGCCCACGATCTTGATCTGAGCTTTAACCTTAAACTTCTTGCTAAACTTGGCTATATCGAAAAAGTTACGATTTTGGGGGTGCCGCCGGGAATAAAAAAAGAAGAAGCGTTAATGCAGCTTTATCCTTTGATCGAAAGATCTTTTTCCGGTATCGAATAAAGCGAGAATCTTTATGAAGACCAAGCAAACCAAATTAATAGAATTTAAAAACCGCCAGGGCGAAATTCTGCGCGGCATATTGACCTTTAACCGTTACAGCAACCCGCAACTGGTAGTTATGATGGCTGGTTTTGAAAGAACAGCAACCGGCGAAAAAAAATTTAAGGCCTTAGCCGACGCTTTGGTCGCCCAGGATATTCCGTCATTTCGTTTTGATCACACGGGCATTGGTTTGTCGGACGGTGATTTTTCTAAAATAAATACAGCCGGGTTAGGAGACGAGCTTGTCCGCGCCGTTCGGGCCGCAAAAAAGAAACTGAGCTTTGAGGGCGTGGCTTATTTCGCCCACAGCCTCCCGCCCTGTGTTATGGCGGATGAAAAAAAACGAAATCTGTTTAAAAAAATAATATTCATGTCCCCGGCCCTGAATCAGAAGGAGCTTCTGCGTTACTGGTTCACGCAAAAAGCCATGAAAAAAGTCCGGCCGCAAACCAAAATAACCTGGAATAATTATAAAAAATACCTTAATGAAAATGATTTCTTGGAATATTGCCGCCAGAAGCAAAAAATAACCAAGGCGCATTACGTCGGCAGCGAATATTTCCTGGAAAACAGCCGACAGGACTATTCCTCCCAGATCCCCGACTCGGAAAACATCCTCCACATCCATGGGGAAAAAGACGAGGTGGTGCCCATAAACAGCCTGAACGTAAAATTTAAGAACAGGATAATGGTGCCGGAGGGCGATCACGACCTGGAGAGTCCGGACCTGTTATCGCAATGGCTTGTTCCGGCGGTAAACTTTCTTAAGAACGATTAGAATTTGATCCATAATTTTTTGCATCAAAGCTCTTTTAAAATCCAGGATCGACGGACGACACCGGGTCGTTTTTTTATATTTAAAACAAAAAATACGAGGAGGTGCAAAATGCCCGGGGGAAAAGAATACGACGAATTAAAAGGTCAATTTAACGGCCTGCTGACAATGGTAGATTCCTTAAAAAAAGAAGTAGAAGAATTAAAAAGCCGCCGGGGAGCCAACAACGGTTTTTCCGTATTTTTAGGAAATTCCAATAAGCCTTTGGGAAAAAAAATCTGCTCTTATCTTAAGAAGCAAATCAGCAACGCCAAGGTCACGACCTTCAGCGATAATGAAGTGCAAATTGAAATAAAAGAGAATGTCCGCCAAAAAGATGTTTATGTGATTCAATCGATCTGCTCTGATGACAATCGGTCGGTTAATGATTATTTGACGGAACTTTTGTTGATGATTTCTACTTTTAAACGAGCGTCGGCCGGCCGGATCACGGCGGTTATTCCTTATTACGGCTACGCTCGTCAAGATAAAAAAGTGGCTCCGCGGGTGCCGATCAGCGCCAGAGATACCGCTGATCTTCTCCAGACGGCTGGTGCCGGCAAGATTATTACCATGGACCTGCACTCGCCCCAAATTCAAGGATTCTTCAATATTCCCGTGGATCATCTCTGGGCCCGTCCGGTTCTGGTAAATTATCTGGGCCGGAAATTTTCCGCTGAGATCGAACGGGGGGAATTAACCATAGTCGCGCCGGATGTCGGTCGGGCCTCGGTAGACGAAGCTTACGCCGAACGCTTGCGGGCCGGTCTCGCCATAATATACAAACGCCGTGAACAGCCAAACGAAGTTAAAACCATGAGGCTTTTAGGAAACGTACGCGATAAGATCGTCGTTATTCTTGACGATATGGTGGATACCGCCGGCACCATAACCGCCGCCGGTGAGCTCGTTATGAGCGAAGGGGCGAGAGAGGTATATGCCTGCGGCATACATCCCGTCCTGTCTGGTCCGGCCGTGAAAAGGATAGAAAAATCGGTTTTTAAAAGCGTGATCGTGACCGATACGGTCAATCTTAATAGCGACGCTCAAGCCTGCGACAAATTCGAAGTGGTTTCGATTGCCGAGACATTCGGCGAAGCTATTATCCGCTGTCATCGCGGCGATTCTGTCACCTCGCTGTTTTTATAAAAAATACAAACAAAAAGCGCCTTAAATAAAGGGCGCTTTTAAATTACGCGCGTTGTCCCTCGCGTCTTGACAAAAAAGAAAAAATACGCCATAATTAAACATTGAATATAAATATTTTTTAAATTCAAAAAAAACAAATCAAAGCACCGAACAACAAGGAGGATCGATGAACATTGACAATTTAGTAAAATATAGCCTAGAGGCAAACCAGCTCCTGATTACGTACCGCAGCGGCTGGGATTTTATCGGCAAAGACCGGGCGGAAACCGTCGCTTACCACTCCTTCTACACAGCCGTTTTGGCTCACTGGATTTCCCTTGAAGAAAGAAAGCAGTATCCCCATATTGACCCGCACAGAACGCTTCTGATACCTTTGTTTCACGACTTGCACGAAGTAAGAACAGGCGATCCCAACTCTGTTTACAAAACTTACTTTCCCCGGCACAAAGAGTCGGAGGCAAGAGCCTCTCGGGACCAGATACGACGGACGGAACCCGACACCAAGGTAAAGCTCTTGCGCTACCATTTTGATTTTGAAAGCCATTCCACCCTGGCGGGAAAAATCGCCAAGGACGCGGATTGGCTGCAAATGATTTTCATGGCCAAAAAATTCTTAGACGAAGATTTTCCCTTGGCGCAACGCTGGATAGACGGCACCAGAGAAAAACTTCGGACAAAAACCGCCCAGGATATCGCCGCTAAAATCATAAATACCGATAACGTTGACCTTGAAACGATTTGGCCGCGTCTAAACGCTCATGAATGTTTTTTGACCGGCGTTCTGGCCTTTGTTTTGACCGATCCAAAAACCAACGACCCGGAAGAAAGCGCTTTTTGCGCCCTAATTCCGTTTATCAGGCTCGTGGCTGAAATTACCGCCCTTAGTATCGGTCTGAAGCCGCCGATCGATAACGATTACCATTTTTCGGAAACGGCGCTCATAACTGCCGCGAATGCTAACAACTTGCAATTCATCATCCGGGCGGCCAAAAAAGATAAGGATATTACCCTTACTCGCCGACAACTGGAGTACATAGCGTCACAGATAAAAACCGAACCGGCCCGGGAGCTGGCCGCCAGATTCATGTCCCCCGAAATAAAAAAAGTCGTCTGGTGGGAACAATAAAACCGGAAAAATAAAGCTTACCTAAAATCAGGAGGCAAAAAATGAGCCTGGACAATTTAGTGAAATATATTCTGGAAATGAACCAGCTTCTGATCACGCCGCGTACCGGATGGGATTTTATCGGCAAGGGGCAGGCGGAAACAGCCGCAGAGCACTTGATCGAGACGGCGGTTTTCGCCGATATAATAGCCCGAAAAGAAAAAGAACAAAACGTTGCCATTAATCCAGATCGGGCCTTCGCTATCGGACTTTTCCACGACGCCCCCAAAGTAAGGACCGGGTACCCGAATCAACAATATTTTTCTAATCATAAAACAGCGGAAGAAGCGGCTTTTAACGATCAAATTCGTTATTTGAATAATTATGCGCGACTGAAGCTGACGTTATACCGGAAACACTTCGAAGGCGGCGATAGCCCGGAGGGCGTGATCGCTAAAGACGCAGATCTACTGCAATGGATTTCGCGGGCCAAAGAATTCGCGGATAAAGGCTATCCTTTGGCTCATTATTGGATCGAGGAAGCCAGGAAAAAACTTCAAACCGAAACAGCCCGGAAGTCGGCGAAAAACATCATTAGCGGCGAAGATGATATTTATTCGCCCATAGACGCCCATGAAATTTTTTTGTCCTCTGTCCTGGCTTTTGTTCTGGCTTGTGAAAGCGATCGTTTTGATCCGGAGGCCGCCGCCAGATATATTTCGGATATCAACCGGGGCGGATTCAGGGATGAATTCATTGCTTTAACCAAAGACGCCCGCAATCTGCAATTTATCGTCCGGGCGGCAAAGAAAGACGCTCACCTGAATTTAAACGAACGGCAGATAAAATATATCGCCGCTCAGATAAAAACCGAACCGGCCAGCGGTCTGGCCGCCAGATTCATGTCCCCGGACATACAAAACGTAGCTTGGTGGGGATAAGAAAACTTTAACACAAAACTATATCGCCCGTGCCTGAACACGGGTTTTTTATTACCTGAAAATTTTATTTTTTCGTTAAATTTCGTAAATATTCGTTGCTTTCGTATTTTGACTTATAAACATCCGGGCACTAATCGAAAGAAAAACATGAAATCGCTGAAGACTTATCTTGTTTTGACAAACGGACGATTTTGGCTTACTATAAATATAGCTTTTAAATTATTCAAAAACTTAAAACCTAAAAAAATGGACTATAAAAATTTAAAACAGAACGACGAAACTGTTTACAAATTGATCCTAAAAGAACAAGGTCGGCAGGCCAGGGAGCTTGAAATGATCGCTTCGGAGAATTATGTTTCCCCGGCGGTTATGGAGGCGATGGCCTCGCTCCTGACCAACAAATACAGCGAGGGTTATCCGGGAAAAAGATATTACGGCGGCAATCAAGTAATAGACGATGTTGAGACTCTGGCCATAGAGCGGGCGAAAAGATTATTCGGCGCCGATCATGTGAACGTCCAGCCGCTTTCCGGCTCTCCGGCCAATGCCGCCGTCTATATGGCTTTTTTAAAGCCCGGCGATAAGGTTTTGGGCTTGAAGCTTGACCACGGCGGACATCTTTCGCACGGACATCCGGTAAATTTTTCCGGCATGCTTTATAATTTCGTCCAATACGGAGTCGATTCGAAAACCGGCCGGATCGACATGGATGAAGTGGAAGAGATCGCCAAAAAAGAAAAGCCGAAAATGATCGTGGCGGGCTATAGCGCTTATTCGCGGGAAATAGAATGGGAAAGATTCAAGACGATCGCCGATAAGGTCGGCGCTTATACTTTCGCCGATATCGCCCATACTGCGGGGTTGATCGCCGCCGGCGAAATGGACAGTCCGGTCGGGATCTTCGACATCATCACGACCACGACGCACAAAACGCTTAGGGGACCGCGGGGAGCGGTAATTATGTGCAAGGAAGAATATGCGGCCCAGGTAAATAAGGCGGTTTTTCCGGGGATGCAGGGCGGGCCGCACGATCACATCACGGCCGCCAAAGCGGTCGCTTTCGGCGAGGCCCTGAAGCCGGAATTTAAGGTTTACGCGGCCCAGGTTATAAAAAACGCCAAAACTCTGGCGGCGGAATTCGCGGAAAAAGGCTATCGGGTAATATCCGGCGGTACGGATAATCATCTGATGGTGGTCGATATGACGAATAAGGGCCTATCGGGCAAGGAAGCGGAAGCTGTTCTTGATCGGATCGGTATTTCCGTTTCCCGTTCGACCGTTCCGAACGATCCCAATCCTCCCATGAATCCTTCCGGCGTCCGTTTCGGAACCCCGGCCCTGACCACCAGAGGGATGAAAGAAGAAGAGGTAAAGCGGATCGCCGGCTGGATCGAAGCCGCTATTGAGAATAGGGAGAATATCGAGGTATTAGATTCTATAAAAAACGAGGTGGAAGAATTATGCGAAGCTTTTCCGGTTCCCGGAATCCATAATTCGTAACTTTTTATTAAGATGACAAAAAAAAATAATTTAAAAAACATCATAGACGGCAAACTATTAGCCGATAAGATCAAGGATGATATTGTTAAAGAAATAGTGGGCATAAATTACGGCTTGGCGGAAGCGGCTTGGAACAGGCCTAATCTGGCGATCATCCTGATCGGAGACCGGGAAGATTCTAAGCTATACGTTGAAATGAAAGAACGGGAAGCAAGGCGGGTGGGTATCGATACTAATATTTACCGGTGTGAAGCCGATACCCCCGAAGAAGAGATATTTTCCATGATCGATTTTTTGAATAAAGATAAAACGATAGACGCAATATTGATCCAACTCCCCCTGCCGGGCGGTTTTGATACTGACGGACTGATATTGGCGATAGACCCGGCTAAAGACGTTGACCGTTTTCATCCGGACAATCTTAAAATATTATTCAGCACCTGCAGCCACGACCAGGTTATGCCGCCGGTATTGGCCTCGGTCCTCGAAATGCTTAAAAGCATCAGATATGATCTAGTGGGCAAGCAGGCTTGCGTTATCGCCAACTCCGATATCTTCGGCCTGTCTTTGGCCAAAGTCCTCGAGTGCCGGGGCGCAAAAACAATTATAACCAAAGCCGATGATAATCGTTTAAATAACAAAACCGGAAAGGCCGATATTTTAATCTCGGCAGTCGGCAAAAAAAACTTGATAACCGCGGATATGGTAAAGCCGGACGCGGTCGTGATCGATATCGGGATCACGAAAGAGGGAAAAAAGATCTCAGGTGACGTCGATTTCGATAACGTCAAAAAAAACGCCGGCTATATCACGCCGGTGCCGGGCGGAGTCGGGCCGATGACGATCGCGATGTTATTCAAGAATACTTTGGAGTTATATAAGCGAAGGAAGAAGAGCTAATAATCAAAAATCCCCAATTTTAAATATCAAATTACCATAAACATTGATTTAATAATGTTTTTTATTTTGAATTTGATTTTTTAGAATTTATTTGGAATTTGGGATTTGGTGCTTGGAATTTTATCCACAAATAAATGACTGACATAACCAACAAAAAACAACAAACCATCGAGCTTTTAAAAATACATTGGGGCTATGATTCTTTCCGTCCCGGGCAGGAACGGGTTATAGATAATATTCTCGCCGGAAAATCCACCGTGGTCATAATGCCGACCGGCGGCGGAAAATCCTTATGTTTTCAATTGCCGGCTTTAGTGCTCTCCGGCGTTACTCTCGTTATTTCGCCCCTGATCGCTCTTATGAAAGACCAGGTGGACGGCCTCCATAGGCTGGGCATACCGGCGACTTTTATAAATTCGTCCATTAGCGCCGACGAAACAGCCGAACGTCTGGCGGCCGTTAAAAGCGGTAATTTTAAACTTCTTTATATCGCTCCGGAAAGATTTTATAATCCGGAATTTGTAGCCGCTCTTAAGGATATGGAAGTAAGCCTTTTCGCCGTGGACGAAGCCCATTGCATCAGCCAATGGGGCCACGATTTCCGCCCGAGCTATATAAAATTACGGCAGGCGATAGAAGCGGTCGGCAACCCGACGGTGGCCGCCTTGACGGCTACGGCCACGCCGGAAGTGCGGGAAGATATCGTCAAACAGCTTGATTTAAAATCGCCTGAGCTGGTCGTTACCGGTTTCTCCCGTCCCAATCTTCAATTCGGCGTAATACATGCCAGGGAATCGGAAAAGCCGCGCTTCATTTTAGACGCGATCGCGAGCGCTCCGGATGAGCACGGTATTATTTACACAAGCACCCGGGCGCGGGTAGATAATCTTACCCAAGTACTTTTAGAAAATAATATTGAAGCGGTCGGATACCACGCCGGTCTTGATGCCGACGACCGGCGCTGGGTCCAGGGAAATTTTATGTCCGGCCAAGCCAAGGTTATCGTCGCCACCAACGCTTTCGGACTGGGAATAGACAAGGCTAATATCCGGTATGTGATCCACTACGATATGCCGGGCACGATCGAGGCTTATTACCAGGAGGCCGGACGCGCCGGACGCGACGGCAAACCGAGTTTTTGTCTCCTGCTTTTTAATTCCCGCGACCGGCATCTGCATGAATTCTTCATTAAAGGCGATAATCCGCCGCCGGAATTGATCGCGGAAATCTATGAAACCCTCAAGGCTTACGAGTCTGACACTGTCCTTATCACGTACGCCGAGCTTGGCAAGCTTCTTACGGAAAACGTGCCGGAAATGGCGATCGGCACCTCTTTAAAACTTCTGGAAAAAGAGGGTTATATCGCCCGGACGCGCGAAAAAAGCGGCAACGCTTACTTAGCACTCCTTAAAAGCGCCGATACGATCCGGGAAACTTTCGGCGCGCGGGCGAAAAAACAAAAAGAAATATTCGACGCGCTTTACGGTAAATACGGCCGGGAGATGGAAAACGGCTGGGATATAAACCTGGAGGAGGTGGCGGCGGTAATCGGCGCCGGCCGGGAGTCTTTAGCCCGTTTTATTCGCAAGCTTTCGGAGCAGGGCTTGGCTGAATACAAACCTCCTTTCCGGGGGACGGAAATAAAGATACTCAAACGGGTGGAAACGGATGAATTAAAAATCGATCGCGAGGCTCTGGCCCGCAAAATCAGACACGCCCACCAAAAACTTGACCGTATGGAAGATTATGTTTATGACTTCGGCTGCCGCCAGAAGTACATTCTCGGTTATTTCGGCGACCCTGAAGCTAAAGCGTGCCGAAAGTGCGACACCTGCCTAACTGGCGGCGGTTATATCCGCAAAACCGAAGCGCCCCGGCGCGAAATAAAAGGAAATGACGAAGCGGATAAAAAATATTCCGGACACGGTTTTAAACGCGCTCGTTCTCTCGAAGAGGAATTTGTCGCCGTCGCGCCGAACGCCAAATCCGGCCTATCGACAAAATTGACGCAGTTGGAAACGCTTGAGCTTTTCAATCGGGGAATATCGATCGAGGAAATGGCGGAAGAGCGCGGCCTCACGAGCCGGACGATAGTCGACCATCTTTCCTACCTGATCAAAGTGGGGCTTATAAAGGATATAGACAGTCTTGTAGAAAAAAGTATCCAGAATAAGATAATAAAAGCGGCGGATAAAGCAGGTACCGACAAGTTAAAACCGATCTTCGAGGAGTTGGATGAAGCCGTTAGTTACGATAAAATCAATTTAGTGGTGGCGAAGATGAAGAGCAAAACCGGTAAATAAAATTTATTTAAAACCCCCTCCGCTTTTTCGCGAAGGGGGTTTGTTTAAATTTTTAGTCGCAAGTTCGTTCGTTCGGATCGCGATTAAGATCAAGGACGATTTCCGTCGCCAGAAAAAGAAGATTGTCGCCCAGTTCGACATCAATCAGGTCTTCAGCTACGTCTTCCTCAACCTTGCACATAAAGGCAAAGACCTGGTTCACGGCCGGGTTGATTTTACCCTGTTCGATGAACTTGTTGACCTTTTTCAGGTTAGCCATGTAGGAATTTTCGATTCCGTTAGGCAGGCTCAATCCCAAAATAGTGTTAATTAGGTCGTCGGTCAGTTGTGTCGGGTTAGGGGTATTTCCAACTGTGATCACGGTTTCGATCTGGGACGATAACGGCGGTTCGCCGTTATCAAGGGCGGTAAACACTATTACGTAGTTGCCGCCGTCCAAATAACTCGGCGTCCAGATAAACTGCCTAGTTGAGGGGTTGAAAACGGCTCCGTCAGGCAAATCGCTGGCGCATAAATCTACGACATCGCCATCCGGATCGGGGGCAGTTACCGCGAATGTCAGGGTTTGACCCTCGTTAACGGTTTGCGGTTGAACCGGCTCGATCGCGGGTGGGCGATTAACATTGCCAATGGTTATCATGACCGTCACGACATCCAATTCAAGCGGATTACCGGAATCCATAACTATGAAGGTTACTTCGTAATTTCCGGCCTGGTCATAACAAGGCGTCCAAGAGAATGTACCAGTTGCGGGGTTAAAAACTGCTCCTGAGGGCAAATTTTCGGCGCTATAGGTCAGTGTATCGTTTTCGTCAGGATCCTCGGCCGAAACCGTGAATTCGAGCAGTTGTCCTTCTGGGGAGGTTTGATTGGGAAGCGGATTGAAGGCAGGAGGGCGATTTATAAAAATAACATCTCCATCGCGCACCACAATTACGGGGTGGTAGCCAACATTTGTTATATCGTATTCACGAAAAAGTGGGCCGAAGACATAAAAATTAATACCATCAGCTGATGTGTTTGTCCAATACTGTGACCCCGCATTCACGCCAATTAGTGGATCACAGTTTGTGAACATTCCAGAACTATCATATCTATTGCAGCTAAGTTGTAAAAATAAATGTCCAAGCTCTCCTTCTGTGCTACCGGGTATACCGTTAACGGGTAAACTTCCATCCGGGTTATGAGCATCGGGCATACGCCAATCATTCCAGATTACATTACGAACCGAATCATAATACTCAAGATTTTCCACATAGTTGACCGCCTGCTGTCTGGTCATGGCCCCATCTGGTGGAACTCCGGCATAATTTGCGATTCGCATCCATGTTACGTCTAATTCGGTATCATAAATAAGACCACCGCCACGATCGATTAGTTCGGCGCTGACACCACAAATCATTCCAAGTATTAGGCAAATAACAACCAAAAGTACATTTAAAATTTTCATTTTTCTCTCCTCTCCTTTTTTTAGTTTCCAACTTTACTTATGCCGCCACTTTTTATTATCACCTCCTTTTTTGAATTTTCTGCCTCTGTCTGAATTCCGTTTATACCGATCAAATGTGGAAGAACAATAATTCCCGGATTTTGTATCCGGAAATTAAATTAAACTTAGCATACTTATAGGGGGGGGTGTCAAGGGCCACTTCACGACAATTTTTAATTTATTAACGACAACTTTAAACCCCTTAACAGTCTTTAATTAAAATGCTAATATTAAAGATGAGATAACAAATATAAAATTGACTTTAAATATGAAAAGTATTATTAGTAAGACAAAGAAATTTTTTCCGGCAATATTTCTGTTGATGATTATACTATTCTCTTCTGTTTTGTTTTTTTTCCGGCTGGGAGACGCTCCTTTATGGGACTTCGATGAAGTTACCTATGTCCAGGTGGCGCGGAACACACTTGATTCCGATAATCGTTTATCCTTGATCGGGCCGGATAATAAAAGCTACTGGTTCGATAAACCGCCTCTATGTTTTTGGGCCATGATGGCCAGCATTAAATTATTCGGCGCGTCTGAATTTGCCCTACGTCTGCCTTACGCACTCTTTGGGCTTATGGGAATTATACTGGTTTGGTTGTTGGCGTATCAGTTGAGCAATAATTACTGGATCGCGCACCTGTCTTCAATTATATTGCTTTTAAGCGGCGATTTTGTTTTTGCCGCCAGGCAAGTAAGGATGGACGCGGCGGTCACAACTGCGATAATTTTCGCAGTCTATGGCTTTGTTAAAGGCTGGAAAAATCCAAAATGGTACCTCGGATTCGGCGCTGGCATAGCGATCGGCATTATGATTAAAAGCGTAATAGGAATATTGGCTATTCCGATAGCATTAATATTCAGCCTGGTTTACAGTAGATGGGATTGGATAAAAGATAAATTTTTCTGGCTAAGTGTCTTGTTTGGAGTATTAATCGCCGCTCCTTGGCATATCTACGAGACCATAAAATTCGGCGCGGATTTTTGGAATAGTTATTTTATCTTTCATGTGGCCAAGCGAGTATATGAACCGATAGCCGGGGGCGATGGCCGGGCTATTGTTTATTATATAAAAAATTTATTTATTTATATTGAGCCCTGGTTTCCATTATTACTGGTGTTGGCCGGCTACCTGATTTATAAGCACAAATTAAAATTCAGCCAGTATCCAAAACTGCAGCTGGCATCGCTATTATCCGCCTTATTCATACTTTTTATATTTTCCATTCCCGTAACGAAACTCTGGTTTTATTTAGAGCCGATGTATCCTTTTTTGGCGATTTTTGTAGCTGCTTTTTTTGTAGAAATTTTATTGAAGCGCGGGAGAGAGGGCAGAATCCAGACTGGGTTGATTATGGTTATTTTTATCCTGGTCGGGTTTATAAATACTTATTCCCAAATCATGAATATGCGCAGTAAGTACACATACGAAAATACTTTAGCCGAAGAGGAGAAAAAAATCGGGTTGTATTTGAGCGAGAACGTCCAGCGGGAAAATATTTACGCGATTGATCATGTATATTTAAATACGTTATGGTATTATAGCAATCATAATATAATACCGATTAACAGTAGTATTAATTTATCCGGACGATTTTATTTTATTTTATCAAAAGAATATCACGAACAATATAGCCGGCATAAAGGATTTAGGGAAAAATCCGAATTGATCATTGAGGGTGATAAAATAGTTTTAGTGGCCATGGACGCGGGCGAAGAAACAGTAAAACTAAACGTTGAGTAAGTTTTGCACGGTCTAGCCCCGTTTGACAAACCCTGATATATCTGCTAAGTTTATATAAATAAATTAAGATCCTTACAATAAAAAATCCGGAGGAATAAATGAACTTCAGAAAGCTACAGGAACGGGAACAGTTGCGGTCGCAAGGCGGCCGATGCATTGATTGCGCCTATCCCATCAACGGGGACGGCAACAAAAAAATCAAAATAAAAAGATCGGGTCGGACCATAAAACTTCAGACGCTTATCGCTTGCCCGGAATGCTGTTGTCCCGATGTCGCCATAGTCCCCGACGATACCCTTGTTTTTTCTGACGCCCAAAAAGCGCAAAACTGTTTTTCAAATTAAAATACCGAAAATATAAGATGAACGGAGGTAAAATGCAAGTATCTATTGTGATTGAGCGGCAGAAAAAAAGAAAAGCGATTCAACTACTAAAAAAACACAAACTATTACCGGCCGACTATTCTGAGTTAGACGATTTTGACGCCCTTTGCGATAACTGTTATTGTGGCATTATTCTAACAACGCCGATAAAAAAATGCCCGGAATGTAAACGGCGCGATGAACGCTACGAACAAATGCAACGTTGCCCGAAGTGTGCCATCAAAACGAATATGTGCATGCGGTGCGGTCATTCAATAGGTTAATGTCCACTTTTAAAAAGGAGGCGTGAAAATGAAGGAAAAAAGCATATTTGGGTATTTCCCGTTGAAATTAATATTATATCCTCTGGCCTGGTGGGCGCGAAAACCGTTCAGGCTTCATGAAAAAGGACAAGTCTTTCTTGCGCTTGTGTATTATCGTCGATGGATCAAGTCAAAACATATACCCGAAAAAAATAAGGGTTTGTACTATTTTAACGCGGGCCTGGCATGCAAGGATATGTTTGGGAAGTGTAAATCCGCGGAAAGTTTTTTTGAGAAGGCAAGGTCGCTCGGCATTACCGAAAACCCCGATAACCACAAGGGAGACAAGCCATTTTTCCCGAAACATAACTGAGGACCGAAAGAATCTTGCCCGGTCGGGTAAGTAAAACTATATTATGAAATAGGGGGTGTTACAAAAACACCCTTTTCTTTTTATCTAAAAAATGCGATAATAAACGAAGAATATGGACAAACAAACCCAAAAAAACCTACTGGAAATGGTTAAAAAAAATTACGACGAAGTGGCGGAAGAATTTTCCGAGTCGAGGCGGAAAGAGATTTGGCCGGAACTCGTCCGGCTCTCCGAACCGATCAAAGAGGGCGATCGGGTGCTTGATGTCGGCTGCGGCAACGGGCGGCTACTGGACGCTCTGCGGAAAAAACAAATTGTTTATCTGGGGCTGGATTCTTCAAAAAAATTGATTCACAACGCTCAGGCTCTTCATATCGGTTATAATTTCCGCGAAGGCGATATCCTTGATCTTAATCATGTTCCGGAGTTCGATTTCGATTACGTTTTTTGCGTAGCCACCCTTCAGCATCTTCCGGGCCGCGCTCTTCAGATCGACGCGCTTAAGCAGTTAAAGAATAAAGTGAAAAATTCCGGCCGTATCATTATTACCGTTTGGAATCTTTGGGGCCGGGAACTGAACAGGAAGAAACCCTATAAAAAATGGATTTGGAAATTTTGGTTCCTGAAAATCATCAAGAAAAACCGCATGGATTTCGGCGATATAATCTTTGACTGGAAGAACAGCCAGGGCGAACGCGTAAGCCAGCGCTATTACCACGCTTTCCGCAAGGGGGAGCTTAAAACCATATTTAAAAAAGCGGGCCTGAAGATAGAAAAATTATATAAAGATCAGTATAATTATTACGCGGTATTGAAGAAATAGTTAATTACAAATTCACAAATTTTATCACAAATGCACAAATATGGCAGCAAAAATTTGTGTATTTGTGTTCTGATTCGTGTATTTGTAATTATAATACGATTTTAGATATGCAAATCGATCAGGCTTCATTTGAAAAAATAGTAGCGGAGGCCATTGATGGCCTACCGGAAAAATTCTTGAAACGGATGCACAATGTCGCTATTTTGGTTGAGGATTTCCCGACAACGGAGCAGAGAAAAAGCCTGCGCATCCGCGATAAGTACGGTCTTTTGGGTCTCTTCGAGGGTTATCATCAGTCCAGCCGGCAGAATTTCGGTCCGGTTCTGCCTGATCGGATCACGCTCTTCCGTGTCCCGATCATGCAAAGCTGTTCCACTCCCGACGAATGCCGCGCCCAGATCACGGACACCCTTAAGCACGAGATTGCCCACCATTTCGGTTCGGACGAAAAAGGAGCGCGAAAAGCGGGAAAAAGATAAACTACTCATATATTTAAAAAGGCGACGTTGACGCGTCGCCTTTGGGTTTTAAATAATAAATTACTTCGCTCTGTTCATGGGCATCTGGATTTCATGGGGCCAATGATCGGGGTGGCAGTTGATCGTAACAGCTACCACCATATAACGCATCGCGTCATTTACTTCATACCACTCATAATAGTTGTTTGTGTCTTTCCACTCGAATTGGACATTCGGAATACCGATCTTTTCGTCAATGTTAACGAAAACCTTCGCGAACGGAACTTCGCTTAAAGCGTATTTGCCGTTGTTCATGAGCCAGCTGAAAATTATTTTCGTTTCCGAATATGAAGCTCCGCCTCCGTAAATGCCGCCGGCGAAACCGAAAAAGCCGCCGCTAACAGACCAGCTGTTTTTTTCATTCCGGATTTCCGTAAGCTTGCGCAAAGAGTGTTCGCCGGATAAAAGAGTTTCAGCCTGTTGATTTCTTCTTAGGGTTGCTTTTTTTTCAAATTGTGAGCACTTGATCAAACCGAAGACAATAAGCGATACGATCGCCAGAGCGATTATCAATTTAGCGACCGGCCATACCCATCCCCATTTATCCGGCTCAGGTGTTCTGTAGTCGTAGCCACCGTGCATTTTCCCCTCCTTTTTTATCGTATTTATTAAATTGGCCATTGGATCTATAAAGGTAAACTGGACGGTTTTTGCCGCAGCCTTTTTCCATTACTGAATCGCCGGAAGGTCAGCGGAAAAACTCTGTGTTTCTTCGATGATCTTATGGTAAAAACATCCGTGACGATAAGATCAAATAAAACAAAATGATGATTTTACATCATTATTGTTCATAAGGGCCCTTTTTTAATGTGCATTGCTTAATACGGTAGCACAGAATAAATACAAGGTCAAGCACTATTGGCCTGCGGCAGCCGGGCAGTGGAGACGTGGAATTGAAATTTCGGACGATTCGCTTCGAAGATCACGAATATAAATAACCGAACAGCGGTTCGGTTATTTATATTCGTGCCCCGTGGGGGATTCGAACCCACGACCGTCTCCTTAAGAGGGAGCTGCTCTACCAACTGAGCTAACGAGGCGATTAAATTTCGAATGTAGCTGGGGAGAGGATTGTCCCGCCACATTTCCGTCCTGGCGGACGGGGGCGGGATGAGCCGCTCACACGCGGCTCAAACTCTCGATAATTCGTCTTGATTTTTAAATTTATTTTTGTAGCTGGGGAGAGGATTGAACTCTCGACCTTAGCGTTATGAGTGCTACGCTCTAACCATCTGAGCTACCCAGCCGTAGGATTTTCGATTGACGATTTGCGATTGTCGATTTTGTGCACTTGGAGGGACTTGAACCCCCGACCCCTTGGTCCGAAGCCAAGTGCTCTATCCAGCTGAGCTACAAGTGCAGGACGGTTTATTTATTAGGCGTTTATTGCAAAAAACTCCTGCCATAGGAGCCAATTTTATACTAACATAAGACCGGAAAAAAAGCAAGACTGACCCGGGAGAATAATGTTTTTTATATAAAAAACACCCCGGTTCGCGGAATCGGGGTGTTTTTGTATTTTATCCGATAAATCTATATCTTCCCTTTAAGCGCGTCTTTTAAGGTCTTGCCGGTCTTGAATTTAGCCACTTTGACTTCCGGGATCTGGATGCGTTCGGACGGTTTTTGCGGGTTGACGCCGCCACGAGCATGGCGGGTTCGCGACAAGAAAGTGCCGAAACCGGTAATAGTTACCTCCCGGCCCTCTTTAAGTTCGCCGATAACGATACTTACCAGCGATTCCAACATTTTTTCGGCGTCTTTTTTTGAGACCGCCGCGTCAGAGGCGAGTCTTTCGATTAGGGATGCTTTGTTCATAAATTTATAAATAAGAACGGAGCGGCCAATAATAAAGAGGGTCCCCATCCTTATTTAACTTATCTTTTACTTAATTATTTTATGTTAATGAATTTTGTGATTGGTTTTATGGTTTTAGCCTGGTAATTTTTAGAGTTAATAACGATTAAAACGGAATTAAAAATAGCTAAGCCTTTTTCCGGAATAACATGAGGCTGCTTTATCTGGGTCAGGAAAGTCTTAAGAGTGCCTTCTTTGGCTATACCAAGCGATTCTTCGGCTGCTCCGACCATACCCGCGTCGGTAATATAGGCCGTGCCGCCGGAGAGAATTTTGTTGTCCGCGGTCATGATATGCGTGTGGGTTCCCAAAACCGCGCTTACCCGGCCCGCCGCGTAATGCCCCATATTTATTTTCTCCGAGGTGGTTTCCGCGTGTATATCAATTATTATACCAGATAATTTTTTATCAAGCAAATCCGTGTTAGCTAATATTTCATCTAATTTGTGAAAGGGGCATTCGTGGTTGCCGGACATGAAGACCCGGCCGATCAGGCTTATTATCAATATTTTTTTATCTTTTACGGTAACAACCGCGTAGCCTCGGCCGGGTGCGCGTCGGGAATAGTTGGCCGGGCGGATGATATTATCATGCTCGTCGAATATGCCTGGATGTTTCTTATTGTCGAAGGCGTGATCACCGGTGGTAAAAAAGTTTACACCGGCTTCTTCCAATTCCTTGATCGTGTCTCCGGTGATTCCCGCTCCATGGGCGCTGTTTTCCGCGTTAGCGATAACTAAGTCGATCTTGTGGTCGCGCTTGATCTCCGGTAAGACCCTGGCTACGGTTTCCCGGCCGATTTTTCCGACAATATCGCCTATAAAAAGTATATTCATTGTTTTGTGATTTAAAGGCTGAATTATATATTCTTGTTATCTATGACTTAGGACCTATAATTTCCAGCTTTCTTTATGCTAACATAAGTTATTATTTTTCGCAAGCCCGCTAGATTTCTATTAAAGAAAAAAGCCCCATAATACAATGGGGCTTTTTTAATATGGAAATCGTAAATATGTTATCGGGCGTATTCCGTAACCCGCATTTCGCGAATGACGTTGACCTTGATCTCGCCTGGATACTTAAGTTCGGATTCTACTTTTTTAGCGATATCGCGGGCGAGATTATGCGCCCCGAGATCGTCGATCGCCTCCGGAGCGACAAATATCCTGACCTCGCGTCCGGCCTGGATCGCGTAAGCTTTTTCCACTCCCTCGAAAGAAGTGGCGATATTTTCAAGTTCTTCCAGTCGTTGCAGATATCTTTCATAGGTGTCATGTCTTGCTCCGGGACGGGCGGCCGAGATCGCGTCCGCTACTTTGACGATGATAGACACGAGGCCGCGGGGCCGGTCATCATGATGGGTTTCTATCGGGTCGATTATCTCCTGCGGCAAATTGAATTTTTTGGCGATATCACGGCCGATCTCAGGATGCGTACCCTGCACTTCGTGATCAACCGCCTTTCCGATATCATGGAGAAGGCCCGCTTTTTTAGCCAGGGTCACGTCCGCTCCCAATTCCTCGGCCAATAAGGCGGAAAGATGGGCCACTTCCAGGGAGTGCCGGAGAGCGTTCTGGCCATAGCTGGTCCGGTATTTCAAACGGCCGATGATCTGCACTAGTTTCGGATTAAGACCGGTAACGCCGATATCGTAAAGCGCGTCTTCGCCGGCCTTTTTAATATCCAGGGCCAGCTCTTTTTTTGACTCCTCGATCGCCTCTTCGATCTTGGTCGGATGGATGCGGCCGTCAAGTATCAGGCGGTCAAGCGTCTTCTTGGCGATATGCCGGCGGATCGGTGAGAAGCCGGAAACGGTGATCACGTTCGGCGTGTCATCGACTATGATCTCGGTGCCGGTCAACTGCTCGATGACCTTTATGTTCCGGCCTTCGCGGCCGATAATGCGGCCCTTCATCTCGTCAGAGGGAAGGGTCACTGTTGTGGTCGTGATCTCGGTCGTGTAGTTGGATACGAGCCGTTGCATGGTCGAAGCCATGATGTCCCGCGCTTTTTCCTCGAGGACGTCGGTAGCCTCGTTTTCAAGTTTTTTTATCCGGGAAAGAATGTCGTCCTTCATCTGGGCTTCGACATTCTTGAAGAGAACCTCTTTCGCCTCGTCTTTCGTCATGTTGGCGATCTTTTCCAGTTTTTCCAGTTGGTCCTTTTTGATCTGGTGTATTTTTTCCTTCGCTTCTTCCACCTTGCTTATTTTGTCGTATAGTTTCTGCTGTTTGTCCTGCAACTCCAGAAGTTTTTGGGAAAAGGTGGTTTCCCTTTTTTCCAGCCGTGATTGCAGATTGCTCAATTCCTGACGGCGTTTCTGTTCGTCCTGTTTTGCTTCCTCGATAATTTTGATAGCTTTTTCCTGCGCTTTTAAAAGTAAAGCGCTCTGTTTGTTTTTTACTTCGGCCAATATTTTTTCGGCATTGGCCTCAGCGGATTTGATTTTTTCCGTGATGCGCTGTTTGCGCAGCCAATAACCAAGAAAAAAACCGCCCAAGAATATCAGGAAAGCATAAACCATAAACTCCATTAACATATTTTATGCCTATCTGCGGTTCGGGTGGTCTAGAGTAAAATCGAGTGAAAAATTACAAGACTCCCAGGATCCTGTACAAAAGAATCGTGGGATTATCATTATTAATAATATATTTAGTTGTCGATATATTATTAATTTTCACCTTTGCTAAGATTAAATATTTTTACTCAATAATCCTTTTACCCCAATCCGCAGAAATTATTTTATTAGTTTCAATCCTTTGCTTTTTGGATTATAAATTTATACTATCATACGGGTGTTTTTTTGTAAAGAATGGGAAAATCAAGGATTTTGATGCCTGATTATAGATAAATTATAAACAAAATCAGATTGCCCGGGCGCCCATTGACCAATTTTGGGGCATGGACTTCCCAAAAAAAGCGCGCTCAAATTCAAAACCCCGGATGCGACCGGGGCCTTGAATTTGAGCGGGTAGAGGGAATTGAACCCTCATCTCCAGCTTGGAAGGCTAGCATAAAAGCCATTATACGATACCCGCAAAATCGACAATTGACTTTTGACAATTAACTTAACCGTGACGTGAGTTAAAGGTTAATTCTCAAATGTTAAATGTCATTAAGGTCGGGCTGCTGGGAATCGAACCCAGTCTGCATGCTCCCAAAGCATGAGTACTAGCCGGTATACCACAGCCCGCCAGATAACAATTAACCGTTAACATTTAACAATCAACCGGTTATCCGCGGGAGTCAATTGTCAACTGTTAACGGTTAATTGTCGAATTGGTGCCGCGGGTCAGGATTGTCCGCCAAGAGCCGCTTCGCGGCGGCGGATCACGGGCTCGCACGCCCGTGAAACTGTAATAATTTTTTGCGCGGCAATTTTTATCCGTTTTTCATGTACGTGCCGCGGGTCAGGATTGAACTGACGACACAAGGATTTTCAGTCCTTTGCTCTACCACTGAGCTACCGCGGCGTGTCCGACAGTTGACCTTTAACAATTGACAATTAACCGTTTGTGGCCAAATGTCAAAAGTCAACCGTTAATTGTCGTTTGGTTGCGGGGGCAGGATTCGAACCTGCGGCCTCCAGGTTATGGGCCTGGCGAGCTGCCAACTGCTCTACCCCGCTATAAGCAAATTCTAAATACTAAATCATAAATTCTAAACAAATTCAAAATTCCAAGTTCTCCAACCTAATTTTTGTTTAGGATTTAGTAATTAGAATTTTGGATTTGCCGCCAATGGCGGTTTGTGGGCGATGATGGAATCGAACCATCGACCTCTTCCTTATCAGAGAAGCGCTCTAACCAGCTGAGCTAATCGCCCCGTGTTAACATTTGCCCCTGACAATTTAACCTTTAACGATCAAAGGTTAAAGCATTTTTAACTATAGCAAATTTTTTAAAAGATTTCAACTAATTTGACAGCAATTTTTAGATAATATAATATAAAATAAATCGTTCTTTTCGTAAGTAAACGGGAAATAGGGAGGGTTATTAATGAAGGAAGATACGAGAGTCGGATTTGTCATGGCCGCTGAGGCCGGTGCTTCGCTTTTAGCCGGGATCATGATCGGTTTGTTTTTTCCCTGGTATCTGGAAATCGTGTCGGCATTAGTCGCCTTTGGTTTGATTGGAAAAATTTTTGAGGAAAAATCCGATGATTCCCTATTGAGACTTTTGAATACTTTGTGTTGCGGGCCGTGGGTGTGTATCCTGGACGCCCTATTCGTTATCGGCCTTCTGGTCGGCAACCTGATCGTAAAATAAATTTTCGCAAATCCGCGGCAAACGCGGATTTTTTATTGTCTAGGAATTTCTATTTTTTAGTTAATTTCGTGATCATTCGTTATTTTTGTGTTTTCGGCTTAAAAAAACTAAACACGAAAGCAACGAAAAAATACGAAGCAAACAAAAAAACGCCGAAGGCTTATTTTATAACAAAAAAGATTGGCTTCAACAAGAATTGAGGACCAATCTTTTTTGTTTGATGGAAAAAGGAACGGCCCCATAAAACCGTTTTCGGTTTAGGAGCTAGCAGGCGCCAATTTTACTAACCGTGTAATCCTGGGCCAAAATAAATTCTGGTCCGGGACTCTCCTCATCCGGTTAAAGATGAGGGTCGACTACAGGATTTTTCGATTCAGATCGGTCGAAAATCGACGATCGCCATCGAAGATCCCGATATCTCCCTAGAAAGGAGGTGATCCATCCACAGCTTCCGCTACGGATGCCTTGTTACGACTTCGTCCCTATCACCGACCCTACCT
>MFGB01000021.1 GCA_001780275.1 Candidatus Falkowbacteria bacterium RIFOXYA2_FULL_47_19
GTAATCTCTCTCTTTGTCATCCTGGACGCCGAAGGCGATCCGGGATCCAGGAGAGAGCCGCAGGGACGCGAATGAAAATCATAACGGATAAAGCGACAAAAACGATAAGTTATTAAAAATTTTATACTTACCGCCAAACCCTGGATCCCGGGTTCCTCGCTGACGCTCGGCCCCAGGATGACAAAGGTTAGCGAAGAGTGTGAATCCCGGGTTCCTCGCTGACGCTCGGCCCCAGGATGACAAAGGTTAGCGAAGAGTGTGAATCCCGGGTTCCTCGCTATCGCTCGGCCCCAGGATGACAAAAAGAAATCAATTTGAATTAAAATTATCCATAAATGAAAGAGGATTATAACAAAAATTTCTGGCATAAATTCTACCTGGTATATTTAAAGATCTGGCGGGTGCTTTTATCGTTGGTTTTGATAGCGTCTGCGGCCGGGATCTATTTTTTCTTTTTTGCCGGAACCGAAACGGTAAAAGCATCCTGGTGGAACGACTCCTGGCTTTATCGCCAGGCGATCCCGGTAACGAACAATATAAGCACGCAGACAAACGTTTATATTTCCGTTACCCTGGACACCTATACGGCTTCAAGCTCCATGCAGGCCGATTGCGGGGATTTTCGCTTTACCAAGGAAGATGGTTCGCTACTTTCTTACTACATCGTTTCCGGCTGCCGCACGGCAACGAACGTCATCCATATCAATTTTGATTCCTTCCCGGCTGGCGCGCAATCGATCTATTTCTACTACGGAAATCCTTCGGCTGAAAACGGTTTTTCCGCTTCTGATTTTTCCGTTGAAGCCTCAAGCTATACGATTGGCGCCGTCCAGGCAGTCGAAACCGGCCCCGGCCCGGTGGGGTATTGGAGTTTTGATGAGGGGTATGGGGCGACGGCGACAGACGCGAGCGGGCAGGGGAATGATGGCGTGATTGCGGGGGCGGTTTGGAAAGATGGTAGTGAGTGTGTGAGCGGGAAGTGTTTATGGTTTGATGGGAGCAGTAGTTACATACGCGTTGCTACAAGTAGTGTATTGGATCTGGAAGGTCAAGCTACGTTTTCTGTTTGGATAAAACCGGTCAGTTTTCCCGATTTTGCGACTATTGTCGCCAGAGAACCGGGTGGAAATTACGGATATCAGTTTGAGGTTTTTGATCAGGCCGATGATAAGGAGGTTTTGGTGCTTTGGGATTCAAGTAATGTTTTCTCTAATTACAAAGTGATAAAGCAGAGCGAGTGGCAGCACGTGGTCGTGGTAATTGATCCGATAGATGTTACTTTTTATGTGAATGGCGTTGAGAGTGGGAGCGAGAATTGGGTGTTTAGTCTGGATAAAAGCGGCGACCATAATCTTTTTATCGGCAGTTTAGACGGTGCTAGTGAATTTTTTCACGGCTTCATCGACGAGGTTAAAATCTACCCCTACGCCCGCAGTGCCGACCAGGTCAAGCAGGACTACAACGCCGGTCTGGCGGGCGTGAAATCAAGTACCGGCGTGGCCGCAGCTTTTGGCGGGGTTTCGGACAAGTGGCTGACGGATGGATTGGTGGGGTATTGGAAATTCGACGAAAGCGCGACCACGAGCGGGGCGATCGATTCCAGCGGCAACGGCAACACCGGGACTTTTTATGGACATGCGAGTACGACGGCGGGGAAGTTTGGAAATAGTTTTATAGGCAACGGAATATCAAGCAGTTCGGTTTATACGGCAACTTCGGACAGCCTAAATAGTATTGACTATGGTTTTTCAGTAGCCGGATGGTTCAAGACAAGTGATATAAATGCGGCAATCATTACGAGTTACCAGGACTTTGGAACGGGATATTTTGATGTCATGATTGACGGTAGCGGTAATATTACGTACACGCTTGCCGATTTAGACCAGTCTACTTATCAGACCACACTAACTGGTAATGATAATAATTGGCACCACTTTGTGCTTGTTCGTGATACGGCGAATAAATTAAGAAACTTGTATGTTGATGGCGGATTGGCGAAAAGTGTTGTTGGTGGAAATGGAGAATTCATCACTTATCAAACAGTCCGAATGTCTATCGGGGCGGATTATTATTCAAATGGAAATCATCTTGATGGCCAAATCGACGAAGTCCGCATTTACAACCGCGCTTTGTCTCCGGATGAAGTGCGGCGTCTCTACGAATGGGCACCGGGGCCGGTGGCGCATTGGAAGTTTGATGAGCTTGAGGGCACGACGGCGTTTGACTCGGTGGCGAGTTCGAGTTTTGGGGGTGGGAATGACGGCAGTATAAGCGGGGCGGCTTGGACCAACGGGAAATACGGTTCAGCCTTGAATTTTGAAGAAAATAATGAAAATATCAACGCCGGTTCAAAGGCAAGCATCGATGATCTTGGCGCGATGACGATAAGCGCCTGGATCTATCCGCGAAGCATAAGTACGAGTAATTTTAATATAATCGTCCAAAAAGGCGCAACAGTCGCACAGGGAAATTTTTGGTTTTCTATATTCGCTTTTAATACTTTGTTTTTTACGAAAGATTTTAGTTCGACAGATTTGGCCGTGTACGGTCCGGCTAATTTTTTTGAATTGAACAAATGGAATTACGTCACGCTTACCTGGGACGGCACAAATTCCGTTACTGGGGTTAAATTCTATAATTTCGGCATTCCAGCGTCAAGTTATTTATCCCAAACCAACGGTGCGGGGACCGAATACTCTGACAGCGCTCTGGATCTATTTATAGCGAGCGACGATTTTCCGTTTGATGGCATCATCGACGATGTCCGCATCTATAACTACGCCCGGACGCAGAAACAGATTTTGGAAGATATGGCCGGCGCCTCCGCTGGCGCTTCGGCGTCCCAAGGGGCGGCTTTGAAATACCCGGTGCTTGATTTAAATTTTGACGAAGGGCGGGGGGCGGTCGCTTACGACTCTTCTATTCATAAAAACAACGGCTCGCTGGAGCCCGGAACCGGCGGAACCAACACGGCCAGTTCGTCAATGTGGACGAAAAACGGGAAAGTCGGGGGCGCGATGGAGTTTGACGGGACGGATGATACCGTAAGGATCAATTCGTCCGGAGCAATCGACGATCTTGAGGCATTTTCCATGTCAGCCTGGATAAAGCCGATTGGCGAAGGCGGCGAAAGCGGCGCGGGCCGCATATTTAATAAGCATGCCTGGGGCTTTATCGCAAGCGACGATTCGCCTGCGGATAGAGACAAAGCGCTTACTTTCTATAAAGAGACCAGTGAAACTGAGCTCAAAGTTCAAGCCATTGATAATTCATGGACGACGGGAGTCTGGCAGAATGTAATTTTGACCTGGGACGGCGGAAAGGACGCGTCTGAGGACGTAAAAATATACGTAAATGGCAAAGAAGTCGAATATCAGCTGCAGCAGGACGCCACCGGCGATTTCAGTACCGATGCTGGCCACTTCATGTACCTTGGCAGTCAAGACGGTTCCGGATATTATTTTGACGGCTCAATGGATGAGGTAAAAATCTGGAACTATGCCTTGTCCGAAGAGGAGATCAAATCCGTCTATAACCAAAATTCCTCCCTTGTCGTCAACTCACAAAGCAGAGCGGACAATAACGGCACGACCACGACCGGGGCGGCGACCGAATATTGCGTGCCGGGAGATACGGCGCTCTGCGATGAGCCGGTTTTGGAGTTGAAGATGGATGAGATGAGCGGCGTGACAGCTTATGACACTTCTGGTAACGGGAATAACGGGGTTTTAACCTGGATGTCCACAAACACTAATGGCGGTTGGACTAGAGGGAAAAGGGGCGCTGGGATTTTGCTTGATGGAATTGACGATGTCGTGACGGTCAGCGATCCGGGCGCGGGGAGCGCGCTTGATATTACCTCCGCCATAACGCTTGAAGCCTGGGTCAGACCCGATACGCTTATCCGGCCCGGATCCGGCGGTTATCAGGATATTATAACAAAGTGCAACGAGGACAATTTAAGTGTCAACAGCTACGCGTTTTCGTTATTAGGTGACGAAATATCTTTCGCTTTTTTTAATACTGGTTGGTGGGAATACAATACCACTAACGCGAATTTGGCGACCGGAACCTTATATCATCTGGCCGCAACCTATAGTTATGCCGGTGATTTTGTAAAAATTTACATTAATGGAGTTATTAAGCTTGACACGACCCTTACCCAGAGTTATCCCTTGTTAGCCAATAATGAATCTCTGGATATCGGCTACGGACTTGGCGTAGGGGCGACTGCTGAAAATTTTCAGGGAATGATAGATGAAGCCAGGGTTTATAACTACGCCCGCACCCCGGCCCAGATCGCCTGGGATTATAATAAAGGCAAGCCGATCGCGCATTGGCGTTTTGACGAGTGTTCGGGCTCCACGATCCATGATGAGAGCGGCAATGGCAATCACGGCACTTTGAATCTGGGCACAGCCGGCACAACCGCGACCGGGACTTGCGCATCGTCGTCGGATTCATTCTGGTATAATGGGCGGAGTGGGAAATATAATTCGAGTGGGAGTTTTGATGGGGGGAGTGATTGGGTTTCCACTATTTCTGACCCGGGTCTGCCGACCGTTGATTATACTTATTCCGTTTGGACTAGACTTGATTCGTTGAGTGACGAAGCAATAATAGAAAGCGTCAATGATTCAGCTGGAAGTGAATTTAGGATCAATATCTTATCCGAAAAGGTACAAATAGAAGTTGATACAACAACATCTGTAACAAGTGCCGTGTCGCTGGTTGTCGGAGAATGGTACCATTTGCTTACCACTAGGAAGGATGGGACAATTAAAATATATATTAATGGCGAACAAGATCCGGCCACAGGTTATGACAACGATATTTTGAATTTTACTGGCTGTCCTTTGATAATTGGCGCAGATGTTGATTCTGGTTGTTCCGGTTCATTGGGTAATTATACGGACGGTCAGATTGATGAAGTAAAGATCTGGAATTACGCCCTGACTGCTGAGCAGATAAAACAGGAGTTTAACGGCGGAAGCATTAGGTTCGGGGAATAGCTCCCTTGTCATCCTGGACGCCGAAGGCGATCCGGGATCCAGGAGAGAGCCGCAGGGACGCTAATGATAATCATAACGGATAAAGCGGCAAAAACGATAAGTTATTAAAAATTTTATACTTACCGCCAAACCCTGGATCCCGGGTTCCTCGCTGACG
>MFGB01000022.1 GCA_001780275.1 Candidatus Falkowbacteria bacterium RIFOXYA2_FULL_47_19
TTAACGCTGTTTATCGTCATGGTCGGACCCGCGTCCAGTCCGGTTTCGCTCCCCACCGCGTAGATCGTCGCGGTCGCCGTATCCCCGACCTTAAGCGTGCCCGAACTCGGCGTAAAAATAACGTTAGCGATCCCCGGGGTATGTGCGTCCACGCCGGGGCGGTTCAAGGCGTCGGTCTGCGAAAAAACCGCTGACTCGTTACCGGCCGCGTCGCGGATAATAAAGTAAACCGGCAGATCGTCGTTATCGGGGTGATCGGTATGCCCCTCTGAAACCGTATAAACTACGCGGTAATCGCCGCCGCCCACTTCAGAAAAAGTAGCCGCCACGTCAATATTGTTGATAGTAAGCGTGGCGCCGGCTAAAAGTCCGGTCTCGGAAGAAGTGGCCGTAATCGTGGAAGTGGCCGTATCCCCGACGCCCAAAAGTCCGGAAGCGGGGCTGAAAGCGACCGTCTTTATTACCGGCCGGTTAGCGTCAAGCGAGGCGGTATTAGCGTCCACCGCGCTATAAACAACGCCGATATTTCCGGAGTCGTCCGTAAAACTTACCCAAACCGGAATATTCCCCACCCCCTGATCAAAATCCCCGTTAACCACCGTATAACTTATCGTTAAAGTAGTGGAACTTATCTTCTGTAAATTGCCGGTAGAACTCGTCGCCCAGTTTATGGAGGTAGAGGCGGTATTTAAAGTATAATTGACATAATCATTGTCGGCCGCGATCGTGATCGTGGCCGTGACCGTATCGCCGATCTTATAGACAAGATCGGGAATTTCTATTTTCGTGACCGTCGGCCGATGCGCGTCTATCATAGCATTATTATTTTCAGGTGCGGTAAAGTCGGCATTAGAATTTCCGTACCAGTCGGTCAAAACTATTGCCACCGGGATCTCGTTCGTTCCCCTATCCGTGTCGCCTTCGGAGACTGTATAAGTAATCTTATAATTCTCTGTACCCGGCTGGTAAACGAACTCGGAGGGCAGAATCGCGACGCCATTCACGGTCGTCGGCCCCAATGAATAGTTCGGATAATCAGACAGGCCCGTATTCACGTTTATGACGACCTCGATCTGGTCTCCGATCTTATAATCGCCATTATTTATATAAACCGTGGTAATGACCGGTGCGTGAGCGTCCACCGAAGCGTCCGAGGTAAGCGTCATCCAGGCGCTGTTAGTATTGCCGTAAGTATCGCGCAAAATAATATAGACCGGAATCGTGCCCGAGGCCCGGTCGGTCTCGTTCTGCGCCGCCGTATAATTAACCGTATAAGTCGTATTATTTATTTTCGTTAAAGCGCCGGTGGAACTCGTGGCCCAGTTAATAGAAGAAGTATCCAAGGAATAAATATCCGCATCAGCCGAAACCGTAATCGTGGCCGTGAGCGTGTCGCCGATGCCGTATAGCAGATCCGGTGCGGTCATGGACGTGATCGCCGGCGCATTAGCGTCTATGGAGCCACTCGCGAAATTACTGCTTGAAGTTGCGCTTTTGTTGCCGTAAAGATCGACTAAGGAAATAGAATAAGGTATTGTTCCGGTCGCCCGGTCGGTCTGTCCCGGCGCTACCGTATAATCCACGGTAAAAGTCGTATTATCGGCTTTCAATATATTCGTGACCGCTCCCCCGTTAATCGTTGAACCAGGCCCGATGTTTAGATTGCCCGCCTCGCTCGCGACGGTCATAGTCGCGCGCAGGGTGTCGCCGATCGCATACATCAGGTTAGCGGTAATAATCCCGGAAATAGACGGCGCCGTATTATCAATCGTCAGCGTCGTGGTCGCTAAAGGCGTTTGGTCGGCCGTAAAATCGTTAGCGGTCAGGCGCAAACAATAAGTTTCGCCGTTAGCCGCGGGCAGATCCGTATCGGACGACCAATCCACGTTGACGGTATTAAGACCGGAATTCGTCAGGATATGCGCGTATGGATCGGGTGCCAGGTACCTGACAATAACTATACCCGAACCTCCGGCGCCGCCGGTACTGACCGAGCCTCCGCCTCCGCCACCCGTGCCGTCGGTACCGGCCGTGCCGACGCCCGTGGAACTCCCCGCGCCGCCGCCGCCCTGCCCGCCTGAACCGGCGGTATATCCGGAAGACGCGCCACCGCCGCCCCCTCCTCCGAACCAGCCGGCCGGCGAACCGCCGACGCTTGCGAATTGTGAATATTCCCTGCCGTCGCCGCCGTTTCCGCCGCCGGTAACTAGGCCGTCCTGGCCGACCGCTCCCGCGCCGCCGCCGCCGCCGTTCCTTCCCGGAGCCACGCCGCCACCATCATAAGAAGCTCCGCCGACGTTACCGTAACCACCGGAAGCGGATCCGGGCTGATTACCCGCTCCGCCCGCTTCTCCTGAATAACCCGAGCCGCCGCCGCCGGAACCGCCGGCCGTGCCGGCGGTCGCGTGCGGTCCCGCGCCGCCGCCGCCTAAAGCCGTCAAAGTATCAAATACCGTATTGCCACCCGGGCCACCGACCGTGGCCGTCGTGCCCGGGGTTCCGCCCGCGCCGACCGTGATAGCGTATGATCCAGCGGTAACGGCATAAGCGTCGTCATAAACGATCCCGCCGGAGCCGCCGCCGCCGCGGCCCGCGGTTCCACCCGTTCCGCCGGCGGCGCCGCCGCCGACAATGAGTACCTCTACATCGCCCGAACCTGATTCTACCGCGAAAGTTCCGTCGCCCATGAAAGTATGGACTATATATCCCCCCTCTTCCGTGATCGTGCCGCCGGTCGCCGTAATCCCGCCAGTCGGAATATCGCCGATCTGGTACGGACTGGAATTATAAACGGTCGGATCCCCGTAAGTAGCGGTGATATTGGCGTCCGTTTCGTCAATGGTCGGATCGTGCGAAAAAAAGTCGGAACAATCGGTGGAGGTCGCCCACTCTAATTTCGCCCGGGAGGGATCCCAGTCGTTATCCGTAATTTCTACCGAGATATCAACGATACCCGAACCGTCCGTTCTCTGCTCTACCGAATCAAAACTTCCCGTGGGCGGGGTTTTAAGCTCCATGGAAAATGCCACCAGATTATGAGTGGTTATACTTGGCGCCCCCGCAACGTCCACGGTTTCCCGCATTTCCGCGGTAATCGTGTGGTCGCTCTGCGACAATGACCCGAGATAAAAATTATGATGAACGTTTTCATCGTCAACCCCGTTCGGCAATTCCCGCCTAAGATCCGGAAAACCGTTCGGAACGGACGAACCGTCAACCGTCAACCGACTCTGGATCACTTTCGTATTTTCCGCCACATCAGCCACTTCCTGCGACCATATTAAATGATCGCCGGCAGTTTTGGCCGTAAATGATGTAGTCGTAGCCGGATACCAGGTGTTTTGGACAGCTAAAGACACTGGATCGGTTGAATAGCCAACATAATGACTCTGGAATTTATTTAAATTAATAGCGAAAATCGCCGAATAGTCCCAATCATGGGAAGCCGCCGTCGCGACGCCGGCTTCAACGCGCCAGGTTTTCGTGCCCGCGATATTGGCGCCGGTCATAAGCACGATCGGCCGATAATCAAGCGTGTCTTCACCTTCATAACGCACCTGGTTATAAGCGACGCTGTCGGTAGTATTGTTGAGACGCATCATAAAATCATTGGTCTCGGTAGCGTCTATCAGAAAATGCCCCATCCCAAGCATCATCCAGTCATTACCTCCCCCATCAATCGTTATACTTGAACCGGCACTCCAATTCGGATTCAGGGGTAAATTGCCGGAATGTGTGCTCGTGGCATAATACCAATCGGTATTTTCCACCAGATCGTCAGAAAGATTAATGACAAAAGCCTGATAACCGGTAGCGTAGTATGTCAGGGCAGTGGCGCTGGTCACCTGCACGTTTATATCCTCGCCGGCCACGGCGGTCCAGACCGTAAAAAACTGGTATCCATGTCCGGTATAGGTCGCTAAGGTCCTTCTTGATTCCCAGCGATGGATAGAGTCCGCGAATACCGTAGCGCCATGCAAAACCTGCGCCATGGCATTGCCGTTCGCGTTTGAATTATTAAGGCTGAAATTAATGGATATCAGATACTTTTTCCCGGCCGTAAAAGTAGTGGAAGCTATCTGATATCCGGCGATCGGAGCCCAAACTCCGGCTCCCAGCGCGCCGGAATAAGCGGTATTATCATTTTTATAATAGTGCCCGATCGCGCCCGGATTGTCGGAAGCGATTTGCCAGTGGCGATTTTCCCAGCCCAAGGCTGATCCGCCTTGGGCGGAGATTGCTGTTAACGGACCTAATAAATAAAACTCGGGAGATATGTCGGGAGCGTCGAAAGTATATTCCATGATCATTTCGTCGCCGGCCTTTAAATTGACATCTGAAAATATTAATCGCTGTTCATCGTCAGAATTTCCAATTTCCAATTTCCAATTTCCAATTTCCTGATTATCAGCATCCCTTAACTCAGGGTCGATGATCCGAAAATTAATTGGCACTATTTCGATTAAATTACCCTCATAATCTTCGTTAGCCTTAACATTAATCTTCATCTTATACTCCGCCTTCGGATTGATCCGGGTCGGGCCTTCGCGCCTGACAATAAACGGCAGTTCTTTTTTCACTTCTATTTTATCCGTAATCGTCCGCTGGCCGTTGACCGTGTCGGCAATAACCGTAATATTATAAACTCCGGTATCTTCAAGTTCATAATTAGCGTAATAATCCGGCGTATCAATAATATTATTAAGTCCGCAGGCCGGATTACGGGTAATCGTACCGTCCGCGGTGGATAAAACCATCTTGCCCCAGCCCGGCTCGTCTATCTCTATAGTTAAGTCGGCGGTGCAGATCGTATCGCCCTCGTCGTCCAGAACGGCCGCCTGAAGATAGGCGGTGTCTCCCGGTAAATATAAAGATTGGTCCGGATTGAAAGCCAAAACTCCCCAGAGAAAATCCTGGGTAAAAACTATTTCTTCGCCGCCTGTCATAACCGCATCCTTGACCGCAATCCTGACCGTGTGTTTTCCCGGCTTCATCGTTCTTCCGGTTCCGCTCAATTTAACCGAAAATTTCCCGTTCTTATTATAAATGACCTCCGGAGTTAAACCGCTCTCCGGTGCGTCAGCCAGCTCGGCCTTGATCTCCGTATTCTTATATTCATCAACTATAACTCCCTTAAAAAACGCGCCTACGCCTCCCCAAATACCTCGCTGTTTTTTAAACCTGAATTCCATTTCCGGCGTTTCGTTCACGGCAAAATCGGTTTGTTCGGATTGCAAACTCAGCTCAAAACCGTCTTTAATATGAATATTTTCGTCGCCGGCCAGAACTTGCCCTGTTCCGAAAAAAACAAAAAACATCGCTGTTGTTAACAGTGTCCATGTTTTTATCTGTCTGAATTTTTTGTTTTGGATTTGCATTTGACTAAGCCACTCGGTGGCTCTAAGGCCACCGAGTGGCTTTATTAGCTTTATTCCAACGAATATTTTTTCAACTCCTCTTTAATCTGTCTAGAATTCTTAATCGTTTCGTTTGCGTATTTCCGATAATCGCCAACGCTATCAAACTCTTTTAAAATAATTTTTTTATCACACAAGGCCCCTGCTCGCTTGCCCAAATAATCCGGGTAACTCGACCACTGATAACTTTCCGCTTTAGCGATCCCGTGTATCTCCGCGTTGCCGTTAATATAGGCCGAAGCGTACGATAATTGCCAGTCGGAGCTAACAGCGACGGATTTGAATTTTCCCTGAAATAAACAGCCGGAGCGTTTGAATTTTTTATTAAAATATTGAGAATATCCCATCATCAGCTTATGCATATACTTTGATATTCCATTATCAACTTTTTGCTCTAAAAGAAAATGGTAATGATTTGGATTTAAACAATAAGCGATCAATCTAACTAAGCCACCCGGTGGCTCCGAAGCCACCGGGTGGCTTTCCCTTGCTTTTTCAAAAGCAAACAAACTTCCGATATTCTGTTTACGATTAAACTCCCTCATGCTCCTTAAAAACCGCACATAATCCTTTTCATCGCCGAAAATCTCCCGCTTGTCCACGCCGCGATTATAGATATGATAATATTCCCCTGTCTCAAATTTTACTTTACGCATTTTCTTAAAACCAGATTCGGCCATCCGGCAGTTCTGCAGCGAACCGCCGGATGGCTCCATCGGCTTTTCTTATTCTTAACGAATAATAAACTTAACTGTGTCATTCTGAACGGATCCGCCAACGGGCGGAGGAGTGAAGAATCCCGCGATCGTCGCGCCGTTCCGTTGTTATTCAGGACGTTGCCATGCCCCCGGGATTCTTCGGCCTCGGGGCCTCAGAATGACACTTTTTGCCAACCCTGGAAGAGTGAATAAAACCGTAAAATTCGGGCGAAATAAAACCGATGTTAATGCATGGGGATACATTAACGGCCTTATTCACTCTTCCGGAGAGGCAAATTTAAAATTTCAAATTACCAAAAAATTCTCCATACATTTTATACCCGTAGCGCAATATCCAATATCTAATATCCAATTTCTGTTTTAAAATTTATTGATCACTGTTTATTGAGCCTACGCCCATAACTTATTCACCACCATCGTCGTTGCGCCATCTATAATGCACTTGCTCAACATAAGGAAACCGCACCTGGAAAATATCCGCGTAAGTATCGGAGTCAAAGCGCCCGCTGTCATTGCCGCTTATTACCTCTACCGTATAATTCGTAGCGGTCAACGCGAAGGTCTTGTTGAATAAAATTTTAAAATCCAAGGTGCAGGTCGTACCGGCGCAGTTAGAGTCGCTATTAACCGACAGCTCGGCCGAGTCTAAGGCGTCGGTGCCGATCTCATAAAAAGCATCAGCCGTCTGGTCCCAATAGAATACGAGGTCGCTAAAAGGCGAAGCGCTGTCTAAATTATCGGCGAGCCGCAAAGTCGTGGAAGCGAGCGCCTGGTAGCCGTTCGTTTCCGACACCACCACCCGGAAATTCCACTCCGTGGACGTGCCGGCAATAGCAATATTGCCCGCTTCCGGATTGGTAAAAGTAAGCGCGTCATTACTGACTGTGCTATTTGTCTTTATTGATATCTCGGATGAAGTCGCTTTATTGCCGAAAGCGTCGTAAGACCAGATATTAAAATAATACCAGGTATCGGAATCGAGACCGGATACGGTCGTGGAAGAAACGTCGTTATAATTATAACTATCTAAGGCCGCGTCGTCATGCTCTAAATTATCACCGACGACGTAATCCACCACCCCGGCCGCGCCTTTTTTGTAAAATATCTTATACGCGTTCGTCGCCGGCTCGTTCGTATCGGTCGCGGGCGAGGCCGTATCAAAAATAAGTTTAATGCTATTAATAGTTACCTCGCCCTGAGTTAAAATTCCCGGCGCGGTCGGATCATAGTTGTCTATTATAAGTGTCACGGTCGTGGCGACGAGCTGATCATCCAGGCCGTCATTCACGGTGAGCCTTAAACAATGCGTGCTTGACGCGTACGGCTCGTCGGTCTTACCAAACCAATCAAAAGTAATTGTATTAGATCCGGGCGAAGTCAGTATCCAGTGGTCGGAGCTGCTTGTACCTACTTGATAAGGGTAATTATTATCAATCTCCGCCAGGCCAAAATCACGAGTAACACTCGTCGGGTCTAAAGTCGGGTCAAGTGATTCCGTAAAATCACAGGCCGCGCCTTCAGCGTACTCTATTTTCGCCCGGCAGGTATCGTCATTATTAGCGTCATCCACTTCAATGGAAATATCCACGATTCCGGAGCCGTCCGTCCTCTGTCCGATGTTAGCGAGGTTGAACCCACCCAAGGGCGCGTCATTAGTCATAATGTCCACGCGGGTTGAGCTCGCCCGGTTGCCGTTCTCGTCATAAGCCCAGATCGCGAAACTGTATGTCGTCTTCGGGGAAAGATTGCCGATCGAAGTGGTTGCGGCAGAAAGAAAAAACTTGTCGCCCAGACTGGGATCACTGGAAGAACTGAACACGCTGTCCGCTTCAGTCGGATCTGTGCCGTCGTAAAGCTGATAAAAAATCTTATATTCAACGAAGTTGGTTTCGGTTGTGGTCGCGCCGAAAGCGAGGGTCGTGGTCGCCCCGGTCCGCGCCGATAAACTTAAAGCCCCGGGCGCGGTCGGATTTTTCGTGTCTATGTAAACGGTCGTCGTGGCCGGAGTCTCCTGATCTAAATTAAGATCGTTAGCCGTTATCTGAAGACAATAATCTCCCTCCACCGCCCCCAAGCTTTCGCGCGCAGACCAGTCAAAAAATACCGAATTGGACCCTGAGGCGGTCACGATATAACCGTCAACCGTGCCGATCTGGTAGGTCTCGCTATTATCAATATACGGGTCGCCCCAGTCGGCCGTAATATTCCCGTCCGTTTCGTCCAAAACCGGATTGCCGGTGGTAAAAACGCAGGCCGTGCCGGTCGCGAATTCTATCTTGACGCGCAGGTCATGATCGTCCGGATCGTCAACTTCCAAACCGATATCAACCGTGCCGCTCATATCGGTTTTTTGCGTGGTAGAAGCCGTAATAAACGAACCGGTCGGCGGGCTATTCGTCCAGCCGTAAGTATAAATAAGCTGGCCGTTCAGCTTAGCGCCGTCCGTTGCCGTCAATGTAGTATCGTCGGAATAACAAGCGTTATAAGACTGATTATCGGTCGTGTTCAATGATGCCGTTACATCTTTATAAAACTCGGAAAAACTGTTAAAATCATCCGGCTCTAATCGGTAATTATTAGTGCAGGTCGGATTTCCGACAGACAAATTTGCGTCAACATAGTATACTGTACCGGCTGGCACATCCTTGGTGGAATAACTGTTCAAAAAACTTGCCAATAAACCGCCCGCCATGATCTGCTTGCCTGTCGTCTCCGGCATTACCGATCTCGCCGTCATTGTGGTGGTGCCGGTGATCGGCGACTCCGAAGACTGGCCGCCGAACAAATTAATGCTCGTTAAATAACCGCCCGACTCATCTGTGTAAGTATATGTTATCATAAGCTCGGCCGATATTCCTCCGAACGTCGTGGTATTGAAGGTGGTATTAATTTTTACTTCTTTGGCGGTATTGGCATTAGCGCTTTCTAGTTCGGCATAATCGCTTGCCGGAATTATATGGATAATGTTGTAAGACGGTTTTATGACCGCGCCGTCGCCATTATAAGCATACACTAGATTGGGGGTGGTGGTGGCGTTATCTCCGACCTTAGAAGACACGGACACGCTTAAGGCGGCCGTATTCGGATTTTGCGCGATTATCCTGAACCAGGCGCTCTTGACGCTTACTATGCCCGTACTGGCTCCATTTTCCGGAAAATACACGTTAGTTGAAGCGCTGGAAAGCGAAAGAGTGGCGCCGTTATTTATCACCCCGATCGGAAAAGAGACGGTTTTGGTTTTTATTGGCGCCGCGGAAGAAGCGATATAGGTTTCCGTCACTTCGCCGCCAAGAGAATAAAAGGTGCCGATATTAAAAAAGTATTCCAACTGTTGCGCGGAATTCTCCGCGTACCCGGAGTTCGCCCAATCCGGATAGTACATCGCCGGCATATTCCCCTGCGCGCTATTTGCCTCTTCCCAGTGGAAACTGGGGCTGTCTTGGTCGTAATTCTGGATATTAATATTGGGTCTGGCGTCAGTTGTTGTTATGGCGTCATTATTGGCATACATCGTAAACCACTGCGCCAGCCGGTTTGTCGTAGTGGCCGTCCCAGACCATTCCGGAATTTCCATATTATAATCAAAGACCGGACAGGTGTTGTTCCTGGCGCAACTGGTATAAACTATGCTCGCCTGTCTGGTGCCGCGATCAGTACCGTTGGTAGAGTCCAGAGGATATATTACCGTATTGGTAATATTCTCCGAATCAGGATCGTAAGTATAGGTCAAAATCAAAATCGCGCCAGCGTTAGCGATTGCCATCTTTGTGTTTGTGTTTTTCAGGTGGTAACCGACCTGAGCTTCCATTTCCGTTCCGCCGCCGGTATAGGCGGCTAATTGCGCCTCGTCTGTTATATCTAAAAGCAATCTGACGAAATTGCTTTCGCCGTTACCTGTGCCGGCGTCATCATAAGAAAGAATGTTGGAATTATTTTCCAAAATAGCGCCCGTGCCGCTAAACGGATTTAAAGAACATCCGCCGGTTTCACAGGTGTCAAAACCAAGCCTGTATCCGGTATAATCCGTATCGCTGATCACGGTATAAGCTTCGTATTGGGATTCAAAAATAATATACGCGTTTTTTATATCAACGCCCGTTTCCGCGAGTTTGAATTTAAAACTGGAAAAAGTATAATCCTGGTTCGTGTTTTGTCCGGTATTACCTCCGGCGGAATCATCGTTCCATGTTCCCGCCTGGAACATAACCGTCCGCGCCCGCTTGCGGACCGCGTCCGAAGCGATCTGCCAGCGGCGATTCTCAGAAGCTGAGCTTCCAATTGGAAGCTCAGCTTCTTTTAACGCCAGAGGCCCAACCAAATACAATTCCGGCGACCGGTCCGGCGCGTCGAACGTATAGCTTATTTCCAGCTCATCACCCGCGAAAATTTCCACATCCTGCCAAACCAATTTTTTCACCCCATCCTCTTCTATTTCGTAATACTTGTAGTTCGCACCGTACGGATCACGTCCGTCCGTATTCGACATTCGAAAATCGACATTCGAAATTTTGAATCCCGTCGGCACAGATTCAACAATATCCCCCTTAAAATCTTCTCCCGGCTTAACAACAATCCTAAACCCATAGTCCGCCTTCGGCCAAATTCTGGTCGGGCCCAGGCGCTCTATATCGAACAAACGCTCCTCGGCGACGACTATCGTCTCTCTTATCTCTTTCTCTCCTGTCCGCATCGTAAATTCGTACTCGCCCGCCTCGCTGAAAACATAACGAACGTAATAATCCGGCTCGCTCGTCACCGTTTCCGGCCCGCACTGTTCGCTTAATTTTATGCCGCCGTTTTCGACCGTCAGCGTCTCGTCAATTCGTAATTCGTAATTCGTAATTCGTAATTCGGCGGCCGCGCCGCAAACCGTATGTCCGGATTCATCCAAAACTGCCATCTGGATATAAGCTTCTTCACTCGGGACATACATAGATTTATTAAAATTCATGGCCAGAACCCCCCAGGAAAAATCCTGCATTAACTCGAATTCTTCCACTTCCTCGCCGGACCGGTCCGTGATATAGAACTTAACCGAATATTTTCCCGGTTTAAGTTTATCCGAAATTTCCGGCAATTTGATCGTAAATTCCCCGCCCTCGTCAAAGATCAAGGTCAAAGGATAATCGACTGCCGCGCCCGAGCTGTCGACTAGTACGGCCCGGATATCGACGTTTCTCCAGAAGTCTCCGAGGCCGATCATCTCGCCTAAAGTGTCCCAGATCCGATTCTCGTTCTTTTTGTATTTAAATATCATCTCCCCCTCTTCGTTAACACTGAAAGTTAATTGATCAGAAAGCAGGGTCAAAGCCTCTTCCCAGCGTTTTCTCTTCTCTAGCATATCAAGCTCGTCTTCGCTCTCGTATTCCGCCTCCACCCAGACGCTGTCCAAATAAGCAATAAATTCTATCTCTTCGTTAACCACGCCCTCGAATTTCAATTTTAAATTGCGGACATCGTCCCAATTCTCCAAAAAATCAGCTTTGTAACCGAAATAGCCATTATTAACGGCATTCGACAAATTATCAGCAGTTAAAATATCTAATTGCTGCCAAATTTGATTGTCTTCCCCCGCTTCATCCTCTGTGGTGCTGGCGTTATCAAGCGAATACCAGATAATAATCTTCGCGTTCTCCCGCAAAAATCCATTTTCCGCTAAAGCAGTTTTAGGCGCTGCTAAAATCCGATACAGATCAAAAAGCGTCAGCGGTTCAACACCGGTCTCATCCATAACCGGATCTTCATCTTCGTCATTTGTAATTCGTAATTCGTCATTCGTTATTAATTCGTCTTCGTCTTCTGTTATCTCTATGGTTGGAGCGTTTTCCTCTGCCGGAGAAATATCGCCGCCGAAATTCGTAATTAGTAATTCGTTATTTTTACCCGCCGACTTGTCCGCCGACGCTTCATCCGTAGCCGGTTCTTCGTTTTCGTTATTCGACATTCGAAAATCGCCATTCGAAATTCCCATCTCCGGCACCAAAAACCCGTCATTAAGATCTATCACCTCCACCACGCCTTCATCCGTCAAAACCTCGGAGTTTACCGGCGTTTCTTCCGGCGTTTCCCCACCGCTAGCATCTACTTCGTTATTACTCTCAATTTCTTCTTCATCGGCCACGGCCCCCTCAGAAGATTCGCCGTCTTCGTCATTCGTCATTCGAAAATCGCCATTCGAAATTCCCGCTCTCCCTCCGGCCAGAGAAAATTTTATCTTAGCGCCCGTGAATTTTCCTAAGTCTTCCAGGGTATCGATATTCTCGTTCGTTACCTCGTCGGCCAGAACCTCGCCGGCGTAAACTGCCGGAGTGCTTAAGAATTTTTTTGCCTCTCCGAACCAGGACACTTCTTCCATCTCAAGTTCCGCGTCAATGCCAATTTCAGTTTCGGCGGTTTCGGCGGAAGGCTCGTCAACCGCGCCGGTTTCCGGTTCCGTTGCGTTTACGCTCTCTTCCGATATAACATCGATCTCATCTTCCGTTTCGCCATTGCCGTCGTTTTCCGTTTCCGTCACATCCACCGTACCGGCCCCATCCGTCCCGCTCTCATCAATAATTTCTACAACAGCCTCATCGGCAACCGTGTTCGCGCCATCATCATCGCCGTCCGATTCTTCCGGCGCCGTCTCGGGATTATTTTCGATTATTTCCGTAATTATATCTTCAACGCTTTCTTCCCGCTCTGAACTCGCATCTTCATCCATAATAACTCCGTTCTCCTCATAATTTCCGTTTTCTTTTTCATCTTCAGGCGCCAACGTATCCTGATCATCGCCAGATTCATCTATTTGAGCCTCCGGAGCCGGCTCGCTCTTTATGAACATGAACTCTCCGCAAACCAAACTATAATTCCCGCCAGAATAAAAAGCCGAATTAGTGTCGTTAAAAGCTAAAGCATCTTCCTCCGGCCCGGCCTCGGGCTCGCCTTGGGCTTTGTCCGCGTTCCACCATCCTTCCCTATAATTTTCCGATATAAATCCGGGCGCGCACTCGCCCGCGTACAGATCGATGGTCTTAGTATTATTATTTAAGGCCCGGGTCATGTTCCGGAAAATATTCCAGGGAGAAATTCCCGTGAGCAAACAGGCTAAAACCAATGCCCCGAAAACAAAACGCCAGCCCCTCGGGATACACTTAAGTATCTTATATGGGCTGGCAATACCGAAGGAATCCGATTCCTTCGCAAGGAATCGAATTCCTTGTCTTTTGATAAAATTAAAATATTTTCTATTTTTAGCAAGCATGGGGATGCTTTAAAAGATGAATGTTAAATTCAGAATGCAGAATACGCCGCATTTTATCATTTCAACCGAAGGGAGAAATCTATAATATGCGATTAATAGCATTAACGCTGTATTATAGATCTCTCGGCTTCGCCTCGAGATGACAAAAACAAAATTTTGACTTCACGAAAGCTCTAAAATTAAGGCGCGGAAGATTAAAATGACAAACCCTTCTCTTGATCGGCCGCTGTGGGGACAACGGACGAATCAACATTTTTATAATCAAACAAACTATAAAAAATAAACCAGCTCAAAAACAAAAAACTGATAATAATTATTATCAGTATCGGTAAAGCATGTTTAAAAGTCTGAAAAAAAAGCTTTAAAATATTCATTTCCATGGCGATCTTACGGCGGCTGTTTTTAATTTTGTCCCCCAAAGTTTCCCGGCTGCTTTCAGTTTTGCCCCCGGCCTTATAATCCATTACCGCCTTAGCCGTGGTCATCCAGGCAATATTCGAATACACCTGACGACCCGGAATCTTACCGGCGCGGATAAGCTGGCCGATATAATCGGCGCTATAGCCGGATATTTTCGCCGCTTCTTTAAGGCTGATTAGGTTTTTATCGTCCAAACCCATCAAAATCTAAAAAATACTCGACCCGCCTTAAAAAATATGATATTTTAGTGAATTTTAGGCAATTCAGCTTAATCAAAATAGCTAAAATTACATAAAATACATTATTCTCGACAGGCAGATACTGAATATTTCCTGTTTATCTAATATTATTTTATTTTTTGAATTTTATCCTTATATTAAATAATCTCGACCCTCGAGAAATGCTATTATAAAGGATTTTGATATAAATCTCGACCCTCGAGAAAAATACCTCCGTAATGTTATTATAACATTATAGAATGGTAAAATGCAAGTTAACATATAATTCATCAACTTTGATTTTTTATATTTTTTTATTTAATATAAGTAAAAATTATTTAAAAAATTACTTCATCTGCTTTTGGGTCATTTTTAGTATTATTTTTTGTGGATAAGTTAAACAAAAAAGAGCGTTTACGCTCTGTCTACTTTCTGATATAACGATTAATTTAATTCTTTAACGAAAAAATTCGTGTCTTTTTTTATGAATCCTTCTGTTAAATAAATATGTATGGCTTCTGCTCTTTTATTATTGCTTGTTAGCCAAATACTTGCGGCTTTTTTTTGCCTGGCGATAGCAATAAGCTCTTCAATTAGTTTCCGGCCCCAGCCTTGGCCGCTGTATTCCCCGGAAACGACCACCTCCTGAATCGTACCGGTTAAACCATCCATCGGCGTTTGATAAAATATGATCGCTCCGAAACCGGCTATTTTGCCCTTGGTCTTATCCTCCAGAACCACTCCGCGGCAATTACTATCGCTAACGAACAAATTTATATCCCATTGCGGACTTCTGCTTGCCGTTAATCTCGCTTTCCATAAAACCAACAGTTCCTGTTCGTCTTCGATTTTTAAATCTCGGAATTCAAGCATATCCTACCTCCCTTATTTGATTTTTTATTTTGCTTTTTTCTATTAATCATGATATTTTTAATTTAACATTAGTTTATTAAAAAAGCAACCCTAAGTATACGGTTCTTTTAAATCGATTGGAGAAAAATATGTGCCAGGTGCCGAAAGCTTTCAAACAGAACAGCTTTATCATTAAATTGCTTGAAGCCATCGAGGAACAGACCGGATGGAAAGATAAATACGGCGAATATAAATTCGTGCCCATGGAAAGCATCCCGCCCCGCTTCCACGATCCCTCCCGATCCGATATTAATTCCGCTATTTACATGCTTATTTACATGATCAATCTCTGCTATCAGTCAACGCTTGAAAATGATGAAGACGCTAAATTGGAAAAATGGCTTTACGAAAACATAGACAAAAAGTTCCCGAATGACATAAATTACGCGGCCAACGCCCTCGTCAATATCGCGCAAATCATCGCTCTCCGGAATCCAGTAACCGCCTATTATCTGGGTTTGGCGAAACAAGCCGTTCCGGAAAAGAATTTAGGGTCCAATCTTTGGAAGATAATCCTCGATGTTACGGTTAATATGTTTTTGAACAATTTGCGGGGAAGACAGATTTCGGCCGAGGAATTTAAACGCATTTTCGAACGGCGCATGGAGGAATTGGGTAATAACCTGCAAAATTTCATCATCGAAAAAAGAAATACCCAGTTAAGCAAGCTTCACTTTACCGGTACGCGCAATCCGGTTTTGGATGAAACCAATCCCTGGGCCCATTATCTGGCAGAATCAAAAAACGGCCAAAAGAAGAAAAAGAACTGATCGAAAAAATAAAGACATAGTCCCTTTGAAACGGGGACTGTTTTTTTATAGATCGGGGTCAATATTTTTTTGCCTTTTGACAAATACTACGGTTTATACCGCCCCCCAAAGCATTCTTCACACCTTATTAACATTAATGCATATATAAAAAATTTCACAACCAGCCGCAAATATTCATAAAATATTTTATCTAATATTATTATACAAACCCTTTATTTTTGACCTTGCTCGTCGTTCTAAAATCGTTGACAAAAAACTATTTGGAACGTCCTTAATTTGATATAATTAAAGAAATATTAGAGGACTCGAAGAACTGCGCTAACGCGGAAGATCCCCCCGCTCCGATCTCAAACAACAAAGTTCTTTCACAATTTATTCCCCATGTTCAGGAAAAGGAGTTTTTATGTGGCTGGGCGTAAATTATGCCGTTTTGATCATTGCGATAGTCATCATAACGAAGCAGACCCGCGATATCGTAAAATTTCGAAAATGCACTTACAACATAAGCCTGAATCTTCTTTACGCATTTGCCATGTGTGCTTTTTCCGCTTTTCTATCGGCAAAGGGTTGGCTCTGTTTATTGAGTCTGATCGCCTTAACGGCGGTTTTAACGCTGATCGGTATTTTTTTCTGGCTAGTCAACATCGATCCCGCGGAATCCGGCTTTCCTGATGATCCGGAAACTGACGATGGAACGGAAGCTGACAACGGATAACGGACGCCCGAACGATTCGGACGAAAAACTAAACATTCAAACCGAAGGAGGGCGTTTCCATGAAAAAGGCATCTCGGACCAAAAAATATATCATCACGGCCGCCCAGGGCTGCTACTGCGAAAATAAAGACGGCAATCTCGAGCCTTTCGGCGGCGGCCGGGCCAAAGCTCTACCGCACGAAAATTTTATCGCCGGCCTCGAAACGATAGCCGGGGAGAGAGGCGCGGAAACCATTATCCAGCCGATCGCCGGAAAAAATAAACGGGAAAGCTTCCTGCACGAGTCGTTGCAGGAACGAAACGATATCTTCTGGGGAGAGCTTAAAATCCTCAACCGCAATATCCAGCTTCGGAATATCGTCGTTCCGGCCCAGAACGTAGACCCGACTACGGGTAAAAAAACCCTGGTTTCCAAGTACGGTTCTTCTCTGGTTTTCGCGCATTCGAAGCAGCGCTATCTGCCCGTACCGGTATTTAACGCCGACCTGCCGCGCTATATCTATACGACAGGCGCCTGTACCCTGCCCAACTACGACGTTTCCAATCATCGCGGCGATACAGCTGAAAGAACTCACGTTATCGGCGCCCTGATCGTCGAAATAGTCGATGAATCCTGCTATAACGTCAGAAACCTGCGAGCGCTCAAAAACGGCAAATTCGTCGATCTGGGCTGGGAGTACGACGGCGACAAGGCACCACGAAGAATTGGCGTTGATTCGCTCGTTTTAGGCGATACCCACTGGGGCGACCATGACCCGGAAACGAACCGGGCAAACTATGAAATGATCAAATATTTCCGGCCCAGAAGGATCTTTCTGCATGATTTTTTCAACGGCTCGAGCGTCAATCATCACCAGAAAGACAACTATCTGGAAAAGATCCGGGAATACAACCGGGGCCGTCTCTTCCTTGACACCGAGCTTAAAGAAGATCGCAAGGAATTGATCCGATTATCCAGGGCAGCCGGAAGCAAAACCCAAATATTCGTCGTTTCCTCGAACCACGCCCAATTCCTGCCGACCTATATCAATAGCGACGCCTGGCGGAAAAACAATCTCTGGAACGCCGATATTGGCGCCTATCTTTTTCAAAAAGGCATTACCCTGGCCCAGGAAGAAAAAGACATTGATGATGCTTCTTATTTGATCGAAGAGGGCATGAAAAGACACGGGCCAATTCCCGCTAACGTCCAATTCCTCCGTCTGAAAGACAATATGCGGCGGCACGGCTATCAGCTGGCCAGCCACGGACACAAAGGATCGCATGGATCCCGCGGCGGCGGAGCCAAGGCGCGGGAAATCACCGGCGGCGGAAAAAGTATTACCGCTCACAGCCACTGCATGGAGATCTACGGCGATACCAATATCGTCGGCACGTCCAGTCAGCTGAATCTTCCCTATACGCTCGGAGGCGGTTCCGCCTGGATCGCGGCTAACGCTGTCCTTTACGACAACGGCATCGTTCAGATGATCCCGATCATCAACGGCCATTGGCGGCTGCAGGGAAAATATCTCTAGGACTTCTTCGCGGATTCCGGATCCTTGAAGGGAGGTGGATCTCCTTGGCAAGATCATTGCCAACCGACTGGACGTGTCCGACATGCGGCAGGCGTAAAAGGGCAACCTGGCATCATATCTGCCCGGGGAGCATCTTTATCTTCACACCACAACTGCCGCTTTGCCAGAAATGCCACGCGAAAATCCACGATATTATAAAGAAAAAAATGACCGAAAACGGCGGCGAACCGCTCCTCATCCCGGAATATTTCCGAATTTGGGAAGAGTTTACCGGAGAAAAAATCGGTTATCTTTACGACAAATTCAAAAACAAACTGCGCCGGCGCACTCCGGAAGAAATGAAAAGAAAAAAGAAAAAGAAAAAACACCGAACCGAGGTATAATAAGTCCGGCATAAAATTTTTACAAACAAAAACAGTCCCGAATCAACGGGACTTTTAATTTTGCGAATTCCTAACAACTGCAAGCTAAAACCTAACGATAATATGCCAAGAACTTGACCCTCTCCACATAATTCCTGGTCTCCCGAAAAGGCGGAATGCCGTCATATTTCATGACGTTTCCCGGACCGGCATTATAAGCCGCCAAGGCCCGGTCCAGATCGGAGAATTTTTCCAGCTGCAACCTTAAATATCTGGCGCCACCGCCGATGTTGTCCGCCGGATTGTCGATATTTTTAACTCCCATGGCTCTGGCGGTCGCGGGCATTAGCCCCATCTCTCCACGAGCGCCCCGGGAAGAAACGAGGTTGCGCTCATCCCATTCGACGGCAATCATGGCCGCGATGATCCGCGGATCAACGCCGTGAGCGCGGGCGGCGCGCTCTATCTCTTTCCGGTATTTAACGCCCACCCTTTCTATTAAATCTATTTTTCCGTTCCTAACGGCCCAGCTTTCCAGTTTTTTCTCCGCTGTCTCGCTTAAAACGACAGTGTTCCTGATTTCCGTTTCCGTCCCGATCCGTCCCGATCCGTCCCGGCAGCCGGCAAGAATATTTTCATAATTTAAAAATAAAACGGACAAACTCGAAATATAACGCGGTTCCGCGCAACGAGTAAGAGTGCTTAAATACGCCGACGGAGCTTCCCGATAGGCTCGATACGCGGCCAAAAGCAGGATAGACAGAAATAAATAAATTATAACAAAAATCAAGACCACAAAACCGTAAAAAATCTTAACATTGATTTTAACCATAATATAATGCGACTTTCTGAATAAACATATTATAATATCATGTTTTTAAGTTTTCGTCAATACCTACGGGGTATAATAAAATAACAACGAAAATTTGTTAAATTATTTGCGATTATTCTATTACTGTGCTAGTTTTAAATTAGAACTTTTACAATGCATACCCCCTTGTTTTAAAATAATCGGATCCGGCAAAATAGCGCCTGACAAAAGGAGGACGAGATGAGTCAATCGACAAAAAAATGGAGCCTGTTCCTACGTTGGTGGATTGTGTTCGCCTTGATCGTTTTGGGATCGGCGATACTTCTGTTGACGGGACTGTTCGCTAAAATAAACGAGGCCGATTTTACCAAGATCAGCTTCCTGATCTATGCCGTATTCTTCGTTTTTACGATCAGAAACGGCCTGGACGCTCGCCGCCTTTCCGGGCAAAAGGGGCCGATGGAAAAAAAAGAGATCGATTGCTTCTTCCGGGCCAACGACACTGGGTACTTCGCGGCTAAATCTCTTTTCGTGCTGGGAATGATCGGAACGGTTTTTGGACTAATCTACATGCTGTCGTCCGTATCCAGTCTCGATCCGTCGAACGCGATCGCGGCGAAAAACGCCATGACTAATATCACCATGGGTATGGCCACGGCGTTTTACACGACCGGCGCCGGTCTTATCTTAAGCCTTATCCTGGAAATCCAGCTTTTCGATACGAGACAACACTTGGACAAGCTTTATGACGAAATAAGCTGTAAGGATGAATGCGAGGCCAAAGATGAAAAGACCGACGACCGATAAATACAGGGAGCGCGACAGCATCCCCCTTACCGATCTTACCTTAAACGGCCTTATTATCATGTTTTGTCTTTTCGTACTGACCTCCATAATGGCCAAGCTTGAGGAAAAAAAGAACGCTGATATCAAAGTCCAGGCCGAATTCATGATCACTTTGGCCTGGGAAGATCATAGCGAGGATGACGTCGATATCTGGCTCGAAGACCCCCTGGGAAACGTACTTTGGTTCCGCAACAAGGAAATTCCCATGGCCCACATAGACAGGGACGATCTTGGAAAAATAAACGATACTATAACGCTGGCGAACGGCGAAACCGTAAAATACGAGCACAACCAGGAGATCGTTACCATCAGGGGTTTTATTTCCGGAGAATGGACGCTAAATATTCATATGTACAGGAAAAGGGACAAAGAACCGATAAGCGCGGAAATAAAAATTGAAAAACTTAATCCGTCGGTTAAAACCCTGTTCTATAAAAAATTGCTATTATCCAGGCAGTGGGAAGAAGTTACCGTGACCAGGTTCATTATGGATAGCGGAGGCAATATTTCCGCCTGGAACACGCTTAGCAAAAAGCTGATCAAGAGCAGCGGACTATGGGAGACGGAACGATGAGCATATGGACCGGTTACGCCGGGATAATCACGACCTTCGTGATCCTCGGAACACTACTTCTGTGGCTTCTGATAAAATCGAAAATCCATATTTTCGTTAAAATCCTCATCGTCCCCGTCGTGCTTTGGTACAGCCTGGTGCTTTATTACGTTCCGGAGAAACTCCTGGGCTGGCCGACGCCGGACGATATTCCGGATCGAAGCGCGGTGTTCGCGACGATAATCAAAGAACCGGGACCGAGTGATCAGGGAGCGATCTATATATGGCTCATGGACATTGATGGGCGGAAAAAAACGAACTGGGCGAATCCGAAAAACGTCTTTGAATACAGCGAAAAAAACGCGCCCAGATCCTATAAACTGCCTTATTCCAGGGGGCTGCACGAAGAACTTCAAAAAGGCGAGGAAGCGCGTGAGCGGGGAATGATCATTATGCTCAAAAAAGGGGGCAAGGGCGCCCCTAAAGAGGGCAACAATGGCGCCCGGCGGCGATCAGATGCAGACGATGTCGAGATCGAGATCTTGAATCCCCAGCTCTTTATACCGAAAGAATAAGCTAAGTGCTTCCGCACTCAATCCCCCTTAAGCAAAGGGGGATTTTTACAAAATCTAAAAATCATAAAACCGTCGTATTTTATCATTAATAAAAATTATTAAATAGCGGATCATCATAAAAGCCGATGTTTTGACGGCAAAACAAAGCGCGCAAACACGGCTGACAAATTAAACTTATGCGGCTAAAATATATTATTTGCCATTACAATGAAATCGGCCTAAAGGGCGATAACCGGCATTATTTCGAAAAACTGCTGGCGGAAAATATCAGACAGGCCCTGACCCGGGAATCTCCGGGCGGTTTCGAGTCGGTAAAAATCGTTTCCGGCCGTATTCTCGTTATACTCAACCGAAAAAGCGAAAAACAGATCCGTAAGATAGAGAGTGCCCTTAAAAACACTTTTGGCCTGGCCTATTTTTCCTTAGCCGTCGAATCCTTACCCGCTATTGAACAGCTAAAAACCGACGCCTGGGAATTTATCGGGAATAAAAAATTCTCCACCTTCCGCGTTACAACCCAAAGATCGGACAAAAATTTTCCTTTGAATTCCATGGAAATAAACGCCGAGATCGGAGCTTATCTCGCCCAAAAGACGGGCAAAAAAGTAAAACTCAATAATCCCGGACTGAATTGCTTTGTTGAACTCGCAAACGGACAGGCTTTTATTTACACAAAAAAAATCAAAGGCCCGGGCGGTCTGCCGGTGGGCGCGAGCGGTCGGACGGCCGTGCTCCTTTCCGGCGGGATCGATTCGCCGGTCGCCGCTTACCGCGTTTTAAAACGCGGCTGTTCCGTGATCTTTATCCACTTCCACTCCAAGCCTTTTACCTCGAACGAATCGGTTGAAAAGGTTAAGGCCCTGGCCGGAGAGCTAAAAAAATTCAATGCCGGTGGCAAAATATTTATGGTCCCGTTCGCGGACGCGCAAAAAGAGGTGGTTTACCGCACGCCGGAAAAACTCCGGGTAGTGCTGTACCGGCGGCTTATGCTCCGCATTGCCGAAAAGATCGCGCGCCGTGAACGCTGCCTGGCCCTGGCTACCGGCGACTCCCTGGGGCAGGTCGCTTCGCAAACCCTGGAAAATATGGCCGCGGTCGAAGCGGTCTCGGGTCTGCCGGTGCTTAGACCCCTCGTGGGTTTCGATAAAGAAGAGATCATCGAAGTCGCGAAAAGGATCGGTACTTACGATATTTCGATCCGTCCGCACGACGATTGCTGCGTCCGCTTTATCCCGAAACATCCGGAAACCAAGGCCGATCTTAAACAAGTAGAAACCGCGGAGGAAAAACTTGATCTTAGCTCCATGATCGAAAATGCCCTGGAAAACACGGAAACGGTCAGGGTCTCGCCTTTCGATTCGGCATAATTATCTTTATATAGAAATTCCCAGAAAACAAAAAACGCTCCCGGTGTCCGAGAGCGTTTTTTTACTTTTCCTATTTCTTCTTTTTCGCCGGTTTCTTCTTTGCTACTTTTTTGACGGCCTTTTTGACCGCTTTTTTCTTGGTTGCCATAATTTTTTTCGATGCTTATTTTTTAATGAAGATTTTTTTCGACCTTTTGCAACTCCTTGTTATGCGAAGTCGCTATGCGCGCATGTATCTGTCTTAATTATAACCTAATCGCCGCGATAGCACAACACTTTTCGAGATCAAATCGTCGACGGGCGCTAAAAAAATCCGGCTTGGTTCTTCGCGGCGGGTTTTTGTAATAAAATCATTTGAATTTCGTTTTTAAATTTCCAGTTTGGGCGCGCGACCAACCGCTTTTGTCGGTGCGATCAATTCTTCTTCAGCCGCCTCGCTTCTGCCTGGCGATCTTTTCGAATTCTCCCCCACCCCCTCGGTCGTCTCCCGGACCATGAGCTCTTGAACCATCGCTTCCAGCGTTTCTTTCTTCTCCCTGATAATAACCAGAGCGACGCGGCCGGCATCTTCAAAAAACTTGATTTTCGCTGACTAATTTTTGCCCCCAAAGAGACTATTTTTCCTTTTATACTACATCGATCTTACGGAGATAAGCTATAATTATCCTTATTATTAGCTATTATTAAATAAATAATAAATTTAATCTTTGCTTGACAAATATTAGAAAATATGATATTGTATTCTCAGTACTATAAATTTTAAACACTTCAGAAAAAAGGAACGACATCATGAAAAATTTTTTTCACATTATCAGCTGGCTGAGATACTTGTTTGAAAAAAAAGAACCGGAAAAAGTCCTGGTAAGTATTACGGATTGCGGCGGCTGCGGCCGCTGCCCGGTCTGTATCTCGTTAAACGAGATCGACCCCGAAAAATTCCGCCGGCCCCTTTGAGTCAACCGGCAAAGAACCAAGAACTTGCCCTCCGCCGAAACCGGGGGGTTTACTTTTAGGCGCAAAACCGAAAAATCCGGAAATTATTCCGGATTTTTTTATTTTATCGAAAGGTGTAATTTTACATCTCTAATTTTTCAGGCACGTGCCCAACCTCTTTGGTCGGGCCGATTTTTTCATCCTCAGCCGCCGTTTTTTTCGCTCCGGCGATCTTTTCGAATTCTCCCCTCTCGATCGTTTCCCGGGCCATGAGCTCCCGAACTACCGCTTCCAGGGTTTCTTTTTTCTCCTTAATGATAACCAGCGCGGCGCGGCCGGCGTCGTCAATAAAGCTTGATATCTCCTGGTCTATCTGCTCGGCCACTTTTTCGCTATAATCGCGCTGTTCATGTATTTCCCGCCCGAGAAAGATCATTTCCTCCTTCTCGCCGTATGTCCGGGGTCCAAGCTTATTGGACATGCCGTAATCCGTAATGAGCCGGCGGGAAAGGCTTGTGGCGCGCCTCAGGTCGGAAGTGGCGCCGGTCGTCACTTCACCGAATATCTCCCGCTCGGTCAGGTAGCCGGCCAAAAGCACGGAGATCTCCTCGATATATTCGGTACGGCTGTACATATGCTTGTCTTCGGTCGGCAATTTCAAAGTATAACCGCCGGCCCGTCCCCGCGCGATAATCGATATTTTGTGCACCGGATCGGTATGGGGCATGAAATGCGCCACTACGGCGTGGCCGGCTTCGTGATAGGCCGTGATCTTTTTTTCCTTCTGCGTAATAACCCGGCTTTTCCGCTCCGGCCCCAGCATGACCTTTTCCACTGCCTCGAAAAGTTCGTCCATCTGGATGATCTTCTTGTTGCGGCGGGCGGAGAGTATCGCGGCCTCATTCAGGAGGTTCGCCAGGTCAGCCCCGGAAAAACCAGGGGTGCGTTCGGCCACCTGCCTTAAACTTACCTCTTTTGACAGGGGCTTCTTGCGGGCATGGATCTTAAGTATCGCTTCACGATCGGCGATATCCGGATTATCGAGCACTACCTGCCGGTCGAAGCGTCCGGGCCGCAAAAGCGCCGGATCGAGTACATCCGGACGGTTAGTAGCGGCCATGACGATAATATTAGTATTCGGATCGAAACCGTCCATTTCCACCAGGATCTGGTTCAGCGTCTGCTCGCGTTCGTCGTGCGAACCGCCCAGGCCGGAACCGCGCTTGCGGCCGACCGCATCGATCTCGTCTATGAATACTATGCAGGGTGTGTTCTTTTTCGCTTTCTTAAATAGGTCTCGCACGCGGGAGGCGCCCACACCCACGAACATCTCGACGAATTCGGAACCGGAAATATGGAAAAACGGCACGTTAGCTTCGCCGGCTACCGCCCGCGATAAAAGGGTTTTGCCCGTTCCCGGGCTCCCTAAAAGCAGAACGCCACGCGGAATGCGCGCTCCCAATTCCTGGAATTTTTTCGGATGGCGCAGGAATTCCACCACCTCTAAAAGTTCTTCCTTGGCCTCTTTTACCCCGGCGACGTCTTTAAAGGTAATACGGTCTTTCGTGTCTTTGGAGAATTCCTTGGCCTGCGACTGTCCGAACATCATGGCCCGGCTGTTCGCTCCCTGGACGCTCCGCATCATGAAATAGATAAAAACGCCTATCAAAAGGAAGGGCAGTAAAAACGGCAAAATCGCTCCCAGCCAAAAGCTCAGGCCTTCGTTTTGTCTGATCTCGATCTTTACTCCGGTCAATTTAGACTGGTCCACTCCGAAATTGCTCAAAAGCCCGGACAAGGTATCACCGGCTTCTTTTTTAACCTCCTCCACCGCGCCGTCTTTAAGAGTAATTTTCATGTTATCGCCTTCGACCGACACGCTCTCCACTTCTCCGGCGTTGATCTGGGAAATAAATTTTTCCAAACCGACCCTTTCCGTCTTCTGGCCGACATTGCCGTAAAGGCTGAATAAAGCCGCTACCACCAGAAACATCAGGAAAAAATAGAGGAAATTTTTTATTAAGCTTTTCATGTTTATATACACGAGCAACGAGAGCAATGATCCGTCGAATCATCGTAGCCCGAAAGTGAATTCTTTATAATAATATAAAATTTATATTAGGCTAATATTAAATTTAGTATATAATAAAAAAGATTTTTTAGCAAACAAAAACAGCCCTGAAGCTTCGGGGCTGTTTTTGCCGTGTATTTTAGGTTATTCGATCTTGGTTTTGTCGGCTTTTTTCACGCCTGGTTTTTTTTCCTTAGGGGTCTTTTTCTCGGTCTTGGCGGTTTTTTCTTTTTTCGGCGCTTTTTTGGTTTTTTCCTCTTTTTTCTCTTCGTCCTTTTCTTCGCTATCGGTCTTTTTTTCTTCCGATCCGGCTTCTTCTTTTTCTTCTTTCTTTTCGGTTTTTGCGTCCAGCCTGTCTGAATGGGCCAGGCCCAGTCTGTGCTCCTTCGGCTCCATGGAAACGATCTCGAAATTTATGGTTTCTTTAGCCTTGTATTTATCATAGATCCTTTGGCCGGGAGAGAGCGAAAGCTGGCTCACGTGGGCCAGGCCGTGGATCTCGTCGTCTAATTTCACGAACAAGCCGAAGGGGTTGACTTTTAAAATGATGCCGGGAACGGTCTGGCCTAATTTATACTTCTCGCCCACGTTTTCCCAAGGATCTTTCAAAAGTTTTTTGGCAGAAAGGAATATCTTTGAATTTTCCAGGCTGATGACCTCGGCCTTGATCGTGTCCCCTACTTTATAGAGATCTCCCGGATCGTCTATTCTTTGCCAGGCCAATTCGGAGATATGGATAAGTCCTTCGAGATTCTCGCCGAAACTTACGAAAACCCCGAAATCGGTGATAGCGGTGATCTTGCCTTCGATCGCTGTGCCGACCTTATATTTCGAGATGACGTCCTGCTGTTTTTCGTTCCAGGCCTCTTTCTCCGAAAAAATTATCTTATCGTCCTTTTCTTCCAGGGTGATGACCTTGACTTCGAACTCCTGGCCCGCGAAAGAGCGGAGCTTGTCTAAGATCTTGCTTTTATCCCCGCCGGAAACGCGCGGATAGTTTTCGGGGGCCAGCTGCGACACCGGCAAAAAACCCGCGATCTGACGGTATTTCGCCAGAAGGCCGCCCTTGTTCGCGTCCACGATCCGGACCCGGATGATCTTTTTATTCTCGTAAGCGTCCTGGATGCCTGCCCAGGCCCTTTCCTGGCCCGCGATCCGGAAAGACAGTTCAAGCTCGCCGTTCTCGTTTTCGTCGTCTATGACCGTCGCATCGACTTCGCTCCCCGGCTTTAACGTGGCATACTCGTCGTCCTCTTCGTAAAGCTCCGGTCCGCGCACGACGCCGGTCATGACTCCGTCGATATCGAGCTTGACCTCGGCTTTGGAGGCGGTAATGACCTTGCCCCGGATAAGTTCTCCGACCTGCGGAACCTTAACGACGTTCCGGTCCAGGAGATCCTTAAATTCTTCGCCGTCCGAGCTTACTTCTTTTTTTTCATCTGTCATATTTTTAATGCTGCTCTAAATCTGCTTGAATTTAATTACAAATCCACAAATCAGAACACAAATTCACAAATGCTATATTTGTGTTATTTGTGATGAAATTTGTGAATTTGTAATATAAAAAAACAGCATTTAACCCTCTAAAGAGAGAGTTCTCCGGCCACCTTTAAGCCGGAGAATTTATTAAAGGTAATATTCAGTTATCAATATCCATAATTTACAGGAAAACAGAAAAAAAAGCAATATTGACAGATTCTAATGTTTATGCTAATTTATTATGATTCCGAATGGTCGGAATCGCGGATCTTTGACATTTAACCAAGAGGCTTTATTTGCCGCTTATAGGGCTGTGCGTATGGGAGGAACATGGATTTAACGCTTAGTAAATTAAATTGGGAACTTAAACTGTTTTTTCTGGACACATCTAGCCGAGTGAGCGAAGAAAATTTATCTGATTTACTGATCCCTGGAGAGGCGCGTGATTTTTTTATCGCGGTCTATGGTTGGGCACCTGGACTCTTTGGCGACAACGGGACATATTTGTGTGCTATTTTTTTTGAAAGATATGATAAAGTCCACTTCTCTTCAGGGGTGCATACTGTAAAGCGGGATTTCTGGATTTATTTAATCGAAAAAATTGAAAAATTACTGAAGATAAATTGGGGAAATGCCGAACCGGGAAAAAGACAAGCGCTTGCCGAATGGATTTCCGAAAAAAAACGCACTCTCGAAATTTCGTTTCCGGACAAAAGATTGCCCGCTGTCGTTAACGCGCCCCCGAAAGACATTCGCGGAATAATTATAGAAGATATTCTGATAACTTTTGAGCAATAGTTCGGCGCCAATAGCCTTAGGAGAAACGTAGATGGACCTAACATTAAATAATAATCGCGGATTAACCTGGGAGTTAACCTCTTTTTTCCAGGACGAATCAAGCCGGGTAGGGGAAGAAAACCTTGCGGATCTGCTTATCCCGGGAGAAGGGCGTGATTTTTATATTAGAGTGTACGGCGAGCTTTGGGCACCCGGTCTTTACGGGGAGCAGGGCGTCTGCCTGTGCGCTTTTTCTTTCGGGGAAAAAAACGAGATCAAGTTCTCTTCAGGGGTTTATTCGATAAAACCGGATTTTTGGCCCTTTCTGCTCGAACACTTGGAAAATACGCTTGATAAGAATTGGGGCGAGATCGAATCAGAGAAAAAACGGGCGCTGGCCGAATGGATAACGGAAAAAAAACGCACTCTCGAAATTTCGTTTTCGGACAAAAGATTGCCCGCTGTCGTTAACGCGTCCCCGAAAAAAATTCACGGAATTATGATTGAAGATATTCTCATCACTTTTGAACAATAACCCGGCATTAACAGCTTTATCCGCCGCCAAAAGGGCGGTCCGTAAAGGGAGAAAAACATGAAAGAAAAAAGACTGAAACTTAACGGGTATTGCGAATTAATCGGGGAGTTGAAAATTGTTTTTCATGAAACGGACACGCCTTTTGTGGGTGAGCAAAAATTAACGGATTTACTTGAAAATGAGAAAAAAATTTTTTCCGTTGATGTTTGGGGAAGACTATGGACGCCGGAAAACGGCGGTGGCCCTTACGGAAATTGCTGTAATTTATGCAGTATTGTTTTTCATAAAAAATCCCCAAAATTAGTCCAACGCCTTGCGTGGCGTGCAATAAATATTTTCATTCCTGAATTTTTCTCCCTGTTATTTAGAGAGCTGGAAAAATTCGTGGCCGAAAATTGGGGCGAAGTTGAACTGGAAAAAAAACAGGCGCTCTTGACCTGGATAGAAAAAGAAAAAAGGCATCTGGCTGGCATAGAAACTTACAACAAAATCCGCGGACGGCTTGATAACTGCCGCGAAAAAAATCTCGCCAATCCGAAAATCGTCGCGGCCTTAAACGATCTGGCCCGCGCGCTCGGTATCCTGCCGGAAAGAATTTGCCTCTACGGACGACCTCGTGACGAAGAATATCAAAAGGCCAAAAAATCACTTAATCTGGCCGGGGTCAGACATGAGGAAAGCTACGGTATAAAACTAGAATTGTGGGTCGAGGGCAGGGGTTATCGCGGCCTCGAACAAATCCTTGAATATGCCGAAAACTGCCCAAGCATCCGGATCATTGCATAAAAACAAAAAGGAGAAGATAACTTATGAATAAACCGGAAAAATTGCACCACAAAAAACGACTCCTACGGACAACATTGATCCTGTCGGCTTTCCTGTCACTCGGCAGCGCTTTTCATATGTATTACTGCGGGGCAAACTTGGCTAATTTTATTCTCTGTCTCTTACCGGGTCTGATAGCTTTCGCCAGCGATACGGCGCTAACAATGATCAAGAACATTAAAACCGAGACTTGCGGATAAACCGCATTCAAACGAAAACCACTGCAAAAGCAGTGGTCTTTTATTTCTATCGGTAATATTTTTGCGTCAGTACCGCTCCCCGGCACCCCTCCCGGCCTATCGGCCACCCTCCCCTAATTAGGGGAGGGATGGGGAGGGGTGTTGGCGCGAGGGTAAAATACGGTCAATCAACTTACTTTTATATAATTTTTCCACCGGTCATACAATTCCGCCGTCGCGATCACGTCCCAGGAATTGTAATCGGCGATTTCCTTATACTTTCTTTCTTTAAAAAGCCGGCCGACGTCGTCGCCAGTGATGCCGTCCGCTTTAGGCGAATGGATCCCCAGCGCCCGGCAGTAAAGATGCAGATTGCCCTTACGCCTGACCGCGCCGTAAAAAGAGAGCTGGTCTAAAAGATCGACATGCTTTGCCCGATAATACTGGCTCCCTAAATAGCGGTTGGACATAAGATCGACAGACGGCTTTACCTTGCACGCCGCCGAGCGGAGAAGCAAGAACGGCACGTCGAAAGAGCGGCCGTTAAAACTCACGAATTCCGTGTAACGAGCCGCTCCCCGCCAAAAAGCTTCGAGCATATCCTTCTCGCTTTTGGGTTTAAAAACAAAATTAGCGTCTTTATATTCTTCAATCAGGGAATCCGGGGCCTGAAAATATACCACCCCCTTGTTTTTTTCCGTATCAAGGACGCCGATCGCCGCGATCTCGCCGGTCAAAGGCGAAAAACCCAAACCTTCCTTAAGGTCGGCTAAAAGCACGTTATACTTCCCTTCGTCATCACCCGCCTCGCGTCTGATCCAGCGCGTCAGACTCGCCCGAGTCGTTTCATCAAGCGAGTCGAAGTCCGCTCCGACGGTTTCAATGTCAAAAACTAGAGCCATTTTTAGATTGCCGATTGCCGATTTTCGATTGGCAATCTCTGCCATCGATAAATAAACAATCGCTTGTTCATATTCTTTCAATTTTTTCGATTATATAAAAACAACCCCTTGATTATCGATTAAAACCAACAACCCGTTCCATTAAAGCGAACGGGTTGTTTATGCTTCTGAGTGTTTATCCATGACAAATCGACAATCGAAAATCCTTTAATTGCATCCTCCGCTCGGAGCGGCCGCTCCGTCCGCACTTACCAAGGTCTCGCTGCATTCTGCAGGCGGATTATTGAAAGCGGCGCAGATCGCGGTCTTGTATCCTTCCGGAGTCCTGGCGGCGTTCGATTTTACGCCGTTGATCACGAGAGTCGGGGAACCGGTAACGCCGTATTGCTTAGCCGTCTGGTCTTCGGCGCCGATCATGGCCACGCCCTCGTTTTTCACGCAGGTATCGATCTTGGCGGTGTTCGTTATACCGGCATCTTTGGCCGCTTTCTGCCAACAGGTCTTATAAACATCGTCTCCGTTCCGATAGATCGGGTAGCAATCTTTATTGATATTGGTAATATATTTCCAGAGAACATCCTTCCCGTGATTTTTTTCCACGCAGAGCTGGCGGGCATCTTCGATGCCCTCGACCGGTCCGTGCAGGGACTGGACATTATTAATGTCGTCGCCCGCGATACTGGCGATAAACCGGATTTTAATATCAGCTTTATCTTTTAAGAGGTCGAATACAGGAGCCATTACGCCTTCAGCCTGGACGCCGTAAGGACAAAAAGACATCACGAAAAGCTCGACCACCGGCTTATCGGTCTTGGTAACCGCCGCACCGTTATCGGCCGGAGCCGCGTTCGGGTCGGCTTCGTTCGCCTGGTTCTTGGCCTGCACCTCCGCGATATCTATGCCGTTCACAAAAAATTTCTTACCGTCTTTGGACATGTACGAATCTACTTCCTGGCCGGCTCCATCCGCTCCGCCCGGAAGGCTTACTACGACCTTATAAAGGCCGTTCTCTTCGGTAACCTCCTTAATCGTCGCGGTCGTGCCCGGCTGCAGCAGGTTTTCGTTAATAAAGCTTCCGGCCAGCTCATTGGCCGCTTCCGGTGTGATCACAACCATCTTGTTCTTATTGCCCAGGGAGCAGCCGCTTATGATCACGGACAAAACCAGGGCCGAAAGAATGATTTTTTTCATAAATAAGTTATATCTCCCCTCCCGCATAGCCTAAAAAATAGTTATGACGACAGGTGAAATTATGATTATATTATTAAATAACACTTTAAGAATAGCAAATATGCTTATTTAAGTCAAAATCAAATTGACTTTCACCTTAATTTGTGCTAAACTAAGGATAGTTGCCGGTAAAATAAGGCGATTTTATTTTACGCGCGTTCTTTTATAAAATTAAACATTAGTAAAGATATATCACGACAGGCGGTAAGTATGGAAAAACCCGGAAACGAAGTGCCTTTAAAAAGCGAGCTTGGATACTATTATCCGGAATCGTGGGAGTGCCTGGACGGCCCCCATCCCCGCATAAAAAGAATTATCCGCTGTCCGGAAAAACTCCTACGGTTTTGTCGGCGGAATAAAGACGAGGACGCGGAAAAAGTGCCGGCTGAGGCGCTCACGGACGTGGAGAGAGAAAAAATGCTGACCTTGCGGCTCGCGGCTGAAGCCGTCCGGCTTAAAAAAGAATTTACGGAGCTGGAAGATTTCGGAGTACGCGTGCCGCGGCGCGATTTCCTGATCGGAAAAAATGAAGCCGGAGAAAAGGCCATCCTGACGGTAATTGACCGAGTGCGGGGAAAAAACCTGGAGAAGGCCGATGCGGCTGAAAACGGGAAAAAACTGTCGGCGAAGGGAGAAGAGCTATGCCTGTCTCTCATAAATTATCTGACAAGCAAAACCAGGGACCGCCAGCCGTATTTATGGGACGTTTTCCATTATAAACAATACGTATACGGACAAACCGAAAAAGACGAAGAAAACCATATTTACATGGTGGACGTGGAGCCGTTATATTGGGAATATAATAACGTAACCTGCGATTACGCCTGCGTAAATATATCACTTTGGCATTTAACGGCGCTCGTAAATCTTTTAGAGTTAAAAACCGGCCAAAAACTTAAAAAAATCAAAGAGTGGCTGCCCTAAGCCCTTAAGCGTCTTTCGGGCGGATAAAGCCGCCATTTTACGCTCTCGTAGTTCAATGGATAGAACACCAGCCTTCTAAGCTGGTTATCTAGGTTCGATTCCTAGCGAGAGCACATCTTCTAAAAATAACATATTATTATGTCGACGATCATTTTTTTGAGTTTCGTTATCGCTTTTTTCTTGATCATGGCGGAACAATTCTTTAATCTCCTCTTCCGCGGCTACGCGCCTTTCATATCGACCCGGCCGCAGGCGATCGATAAGATCGTGGCCGACCTGGAGCTGCCCGGAAAGGCGGTGGTTTATGAACTGGGCTGCGGCAAGGCGCCCCTGCTCCGCGCCCTCTCCCGGAAATATCCGCAAGCCGACCTTATCGGGATAGAAAACGAGCCGGTGCCTTACCTGATCGCGTCTATCCAGGCGAACCTGGCCAAAACCAATATCCGGATCAAGAGAAAAAATCTTTTTAACATAAGCCTGGCTGACGCGGACGCGGTCTATTGCTATCTTAATCCGAAGATGATGGCCAAACTCGAAAAGAAGTTCCTCTCCGAATGCCGGAACGGCGCTATTGTGATAAGCTACCAATTCCCGATGCCCGAACTCAAACCGGAAAAAATCCTTGAGGTCGGCGAAGGGGAAAAGGTTTATTTTTACCGTATAAAAAAATAAATAAAAACATGGCTTTTGAAAAAATGTTAAATTTTTTTAAGCCGGGGACGATCGTCGCAGAGGACAAACGCGAAGACATAGTTGCGCCAGAAAAGACGTCCGCCTTATAGCCGATGAGTTGTATAAATTAACGGAATATAAAGACGCGCGCGGAATAAATATGGACAAATATTAAAAGTTCTGCTACAATTTCATATTATATTATGGTGGCTATAGTACAACGGTTAGTACATCGGGTTGTGGTCCCGGTGACGAGGGTTCGATTCCCTCTAGCCACCCTACATAAAATCGTCCCGAAAGGGACGGTTTTTATTTGTCGCTTAGAGTATCTTTTCCACCTTCCTAGGTCAACCACATCATCTAAAAGAAAGGTTACAGTACTAAATTTTTGCTGTGTATGTGTAAAATTGAGATTGCCATAAAAATATTGGCAGCATATAATTAAGACATGGAAATTTACTATCAACTATTAGAAAAATTAAGAACTATAGCCGAAAAAAGTCTAACCAATCACCCTGAGCCAAAAGAAGAAAAAGCGGGGTTATTGCTTTATGCGGTTGGCAAGGCAGATAAAACACTTTGTGCCATTGTTTTGTTGTGTCGTAATGGAATGGGCGAAGATGCCTTGATTTTATGTAGATCAATCTTCGAGATTTGTATTACAGTTGAATATATTTTTAAAGATCAAACTGATTATAGGGCTAAAAGATATTTTTCGTATGACTGGGTACAAAGAAAAAAGATGCTTGGTTATATAAGCACGGTTCCTCATATGAAAAAATATTTAACACCGGATAATCTTCAAATCGCAAATGACATAAAGAAGAACGCAAAAAAAGTTAACATGCTTTATAAGTATGGTTCTACGTGGTCCGATAAAAGCATATATGAGATGGCTAGCGACGTAGGATTCTTAGATCTTTACCAAACAGCGTATAGAATTCAATGTAACTTAAGCCACTCAAACCCTAGATCAATGAATGACTATTTTAAAGAAGAAAACGGTCATTTAATAATAAATTCGGGACCAAGCGACAATCTTGTGCAAGAAACACTTGTAACATCATTTCATTCTTACTATTATATTCTTATGAAATTAAATAATTATTTTAAAAAAGGGCATGATACAGAACTTAGAGTGATAGAAAAAGAATTTATAAAAGCGTCAAATACCTCAATTTAGTTTATTTACCAAATATTCCAAAAACAGTTTACCAAGCTTTTCGTTTAACCACCCTACATAAAATCGTCCCGAAAGGGACTTTTTATATTTGGTTGGGGTTAGACTTTTACCCCACATACGATACGCTAACCGAAGGTTTGAATAAATATTTTCTAATTGGTATAATTTAAGCAAAGATTTCTTTTGGTCGTTTAGTTTTAACATCAAAAGCTTAAAAGCAGCTTATCTGCCAAAAAAATATGCCGGAACAATATAGCCCATATAAATTTTCAAATCTCCAGGAAAAAACCGGGGATAAGAAAGCGATAAATATCATATATCAAAACGAAAAACTCAAACTGCCTTTCAAGTTGGAAAATCTATCCTATTTCGTTGACCCGGCGGGGGAAACAGAATTAGCCAGCCATCCGCATCATCATCGCGCCGCCTGGCTGCCTGACACTGCGATTAGAGACGATCAGGGCAATATTTATTTCGAAACAACCATCAAGGGCTTGGGCTATCTCTATCCCGAAAGCTATCAAAGCAAGAAGGACAATTTTTACGGCCAGGATAATTCTGATATAACGGTACAAAGATCGGTGGAAGATCCCTGGGGATACAAAGTCCTGGGTTTATTTGATCGCCGCAACGTCTCCTCTTTAATTGAAAATATAAAAAAAATGAAACAAGCCGGACTGCGGTGCGAAGAATTGGCTGGGGCTTTAGATTTAAAAAAGGTTTTGTTAGGCGGCGAGCCCGCCGATGCCGCTTTCCTGAAAAACTATCTGATCGATGAGGCTAAAAAACAAAACTTCCCCCAAAAATATTTAGATGATCTCAAGGGCTTTGAACCGGCCTTGCTGATCCGGGTGTTGCGCGATAATACAAGAATACAGGATTTTTGTTCAGCCGCTATTGCGGAAAAGAGAGAAATTTTAACAGATGTTTTTAAGCGTCTTAATCTCGAAAATGAGTATGCGAAGAAAGAAACTCGATACGATATTAGCGATCCCGAGTCAATTAAAAAATATCTGGAAGATTTTTTTGCGCAGTCCGGAAAAAATTTAGCGATCATGCAGAATAACGGCGCCATGATGACCTATCTCAACTCCGGCAATATCACCTTATCATTGGGCGAGGTGGTAGATTTGGATTCCATTATTTTTCTTAATAAAGGTTTTTCCGCACATATTACTCCGGACGCGGCAAGCGGGATCCCTAAAGGCTTCAAAAAAGATATTCGCGATCAAATCTACGCCCTTGGCAAGATGTTCGCCAATGCCTTTGATGGCCTAATCCGGGTAGACGGTTCTCTGCGCGAGAAGCTAACAGCCGCTTTTCTCGACAATTACGGGAAAAATATTAATTCAGAAAAAATAGGACTATTAAAAATTGATCCGGATAAAGTTAAAAAAGTCGTGGCGGAATTCGCCGGCGATATGATCGCTCGAAACAGGAGCGTAGCGCCGATAAAATTAGCATAAATAACTAGTTAAAATCTATGAGTACTAGCTTATGGATATTTATTTTTTAAAAATATGCCAAACCTTGAACAAAATTGGAATAGAGCGGAAATTAACAAAGTAGCCGGACAAGAAATGCTCGAGGGAGAGGAGGAGTATCGCCGGGAGGAATCAGGCAGGAAAGAATTTGGAAATAGGTATTGGAACGATGAAGATGTAGATTTAATGTACGGGAATGATCGAGACTTTGAGTCTGGATATGAAATGCATGAAATGATTTATGATAGAGAAATGCAAACGCTTGATGATTGCCTTAATCGCGGAAATTTTGACGGAGCGGAGCATATACTGAAACATTATAAGGATGTTGAAAATATTATTTCAGTTCTAAAAAATGTTATTGTTAATTACGTATTTGTCTCTAAAGATCAGTATGAGTCATTTATTGCCGGACTAAGTGATTTTTTGAACCAGAACAAAATTTCAAAAAAGAAAAAATTGAATTTTTCCATAGCTAAATTCTTAAATTCTCCCGAGTTAGAAGAGCTTATTTGCGATCGGTGGAATGAGGATTATTACGATGATAGTGGAAATGATGATTATTATGATGATAATGAAAATGAGAACGCCACAATTGCGTCCGTCATAAAAAATCTAAATATTCCGGCGGCAAAAAAAGAAAAAATCGCCCTGAAAGTTGTAAAAGAGCAATTGATCAAAGGCAATATTCCCTACACCCGCAAATTAAAGGAAGATTTTCCAGTCCATTCTAAAGACTTTGATTTTAATGAAGTAGAAGATGCGGCCTTAAAAGGTTTAATAAACTTTTTGTCGGAAAATAATTTAAGAAGTATTGATAGAATAATAAAGTATTCTATAATATCCCCGGAAAAACTCGCGTCCCCGGATGTCATACAAGCCGCACTAACAGGCCTAATCAACTGTTTGTCGGCGGGCTATATTGATTGCGCCATCAATATTAAAGATTATTTCGCCCTACCACCGGAAAAATTAGAACAGGCCGCAGAAAACTGCCTCACGAAACACTTGCTAAATAATAATATTTATTATGCCATCGAAATTAAAGATAATTTCATTATTTCGCCGGAAAAACTTGCCTCCCCGGAAATAGAACAAGCTATTCTAAACAACCTGGTTAAAAATTTATTAGAAGGCAATATTGATACTGCTATTAAAATTAAAGACAGTTTCGCCATTTCTGCGGAAAAACTCGCCACCCCGGAACTTGAACAAGCCGCGCTAAGCGGCCTAATTAAATGTTTGTCCGAAGGCTACGTTGATACCGCCATTAAGATAAAAAATAATTTCACTATTTCGCCGGAAAAATTAGAACAAGCCGCGCTAAGCGGCCTAATCGACGATTTATCAAGGGGCTATATTGATCGTGCCTTTAAAATTAAAGACAGTTTCGCCATTTCCGCGGAAAAACTCGCCACCCCGGAACTTGAACAAGCCGCGCTAAGCGGCCTAATTAAATGTTTGTCCGAAGGCCACATTAATAACGCCATTGAGATAAAAAATGATTTCACAATTTCTCCGGAAAAACTGGAACAAGCGGCCCTTACCGGTCTAGCTCGCCAATTGTCAAAAGGCAATATTGAGACTGTCATGAGCATTAAAAATAATTTCTTGATTTCACCGGAAAAACTTGCCACCCCCGGGATTGAGAAAGCCGCTCTGCAGGCCATAATCAGTCAATTACTAGAAGGCTATATTAATGACGCCATTAAAATTAAAGACAATTTCACAATTTCTCCGGAAAAACTAGAACAAGCCGCTATAACCTTCCTATGTGACCATTTATCAAAGGGCCATATTGATTATGCTATTAAAATTAAAGACAATTTCACTATTTCGCCGGAAAAAATCCAGGAAGCTGACCAACCTGCTCTAAGCGCCATAATCAATGAATTACAAAAAAGCTGCGTTAGCAACGCTATTAAGATCAAGGATAAATTTAAAATTTCGCCGGAAAAACTCGCCACCCCGAAGGTTGAAAAAGCCGCTCTGCAAGACCTCACTGCTCAATTATTGGCCGGCTATATTAAAGACGCCATCCATATTAAAAACAATTTCCCAGTTTCTCCGGAAAAACTAGAACAAGCCGCTTTGACCGGTTTAATCAAGCAATTGTCAAAAGGCCGCATTAGCGATGCTAGCACGATTAAAGACAATTTCCCTGTTTCGCCGGAAAAACTCGACTCCCCGGAAGTGGAACGAGCCGCTTTGACCGGTTTGATCAGTGAATTATCAAATGACCATGTTGATCGTGCCGTTAAAATAAAAAACTGTTTTCCAATTTCGCCGGAAAAACTAGATCTAGCCGCCATAGCCGAAATAACCAACAAATTATCAACTGGGCATATTGATTATGCCATCCAGATCAAAGATAATTTTATGATTTCGCCGAAAAAAATCGCCACCCCGGAAATTGAACAAGCGGCATTAACCGGCCTTATCAGACAATTGTCAAATGGTTATATTGAACACGCCGTCAGGTATAAAAATAATTTCACCATCGCGCCGGAAAATCTGGAGCAAACCGCTTTAACAAGTTTAATTGGTCATTTATCAAATGGAAAACTTGGATATGCCATTGACATTAAAAAAGATTTTACCCTTTCGCCGGAAAAACTCGCCTCCCCGGAAGTTGAACAAGCGGCTTTAACCAGCCTGGCTGACTGTTTGAGGGATGGACAAATTGAAAATGCTTTTAAAATAAGTGAAAATTTTCCTATTTCGCCGGAAAAACTGGAACAAGCCGCTCTAGCCGGCTTTAAACACCAATTATCCATTAACCGTATTACAAATGCCTTTTTGATTAAAAAAAATTTCACCATAGCGCCGGAAAAGATAGAACAGGCCGCTCTAGCCGGGCTAATAAACGGTTTGTCGGAAGGCGATACTTTTAACACAAGCAAAATTAAAGACAGCTTTACCATAGCGCCGGAAAAACTCGCCTCCCCGGAAGTTGAACAAGCCGCTCTAGCCGGCTTAACCAAGAGTTTACAGGAATGCCGTGTTAATGACGCCATCAAGATCAAAGACGATTTCACCATAGAAAAAATCGCTTCCCCGGAAGTTGAACAGGCCGCTCTAGCCGGCCTGATCAAGAGTTTGCTCGATAGTTGTGTTCATGGCGCTATCATGATTAAAGACAATTTCAGCCTATCGCCGGAAAAACTCGTCTCCCCCGAGGTAGCGCATACCGCTCTAGCCAGCCTAATCAATTGTTTGCGCGGAGACCATATTCATGATGCTATCATGATTAAAAAAAATTTCAGCCTATCGCCGGAAAATTTAGAACAAGCCGCCCTAACTATGTTTATTCACCACTTGTCCGAAGGCCATGCTGATAGTGTTATCCAGATTAAACATAATTTCCCAATTTCCTCGGAAAACCTCAGCTCCCTAGAAACTGAACAAGCCGCTTTAAAAGGATTAACTATACTTTTATCATATGGAGATATTAATAAGGCCGTTATGATTAAAGATCATTTCGCCATTTCACCGGAAAAATTAGAGTATGCCGCCTTAAAGGGTTTGATCGGTCGTTTATCAGAAGGCCATATCAATGACGCTCGGAAGATTGGAAATATATTTAATGTTTTAACTGAAGAAAAAATTCGAAATGCCTTTTTAAATCCCAGTCCTCAAAACAGAAAACTGATAGAATTTTTTGGCGCGATTACAAGCGAAGAAGAAAGAAAAAAAATGAGCCAAGAACTGGGAATCAAAATGGAGGCCCTGCTTTATAACGGCTACGCAAAGTATAATAAAATTTCTTCCCGCAACGAAAGAAACGATCTTATACAGAACTTCACCCGAAAGATAAGCGAATCGATTGAATCCGGATCAGACACAAAAACATTTAACAAACTAGTCTCTATTATCAAGGAATTGGATAATCAGAGAAACAACGACGAGCAATCTACGGCGGATTTTCTTTTTGAAGTTTCCAAAAATATTTCCGGAAAACTGGATGATAAGCAATTTTTAATTTTAGTTCGAAAACTTTCGGAAATCAAGGATCAAAAAGCTAATTTTTTTGCTTTGCGCCTAGCGGGCCAGTCCCGGGTAAAACCGCTGGCATTCGCGCGTTCCATGCAAAAACTTTCGGATAATGGTTTTGTTCCAAAGGCGATCACTAAATTCATAGTTGAAGAAAAAGAAGAAAAAAAACAGCCTAGTCAAGAAAAGATCGCCGTTCTTCAGAAAATTATCAGTGAATACCCCAACCAATTTTCCACCATTATTTCAACCCTTTCGGACCCTAGGTTTGCCGATTTTGATCTGGCGGAAGAAAAAGAGTTGGTTTTTTCCAGCCTCAAGGATTTTAAAGCCGTCACGCCGATTATTTTCGAACGTTATCGTAATGCCGGCGAAGAAGGAAGAAAAAAACTGGTTGAAAAAATCAATCGAATTAAACCGATATTATTCAAAAATCAATCAATAAAAAATATTCTTTCGGGCCAAGACCAGGAAATTTTCACTGAAATGATATACATCGCCTATAGTCCAGTAGGCATGAGTTTTCAGGAAGTCGAAAATTTATTGGAACAAGTAGAGGATAGAACCCAAGATTTAGCGAAATTTAAATTTCCGGAAGACGGCTATGATTTTTCCTTTAACGACAAAACTAGATATCGTGTTAAACCGGGTGAAATGATTAATCCGCAAGTTTTAGATAAAGTTTCCGGTATTTTTTCCGGAACTTATCCTAAAAATGAAGACGAGATCAAAAAGATATCAAGTGTTGTTGCAAAATTAGCCAAGGGGGGAACGGACCTGAAAGACTCCGAAATCACCGCTCTTCTTTCGCTGCTTTCCGAGGAAGGCCAAATTAAGGATTTTAAATCAAAAACCGCGAAAAACAAAGCCAACATCCGGTTATTTTTGGGAGAAGCTAAGGAAAATTTGGGTGTCTTTTTTAACGATAATTTTCCCAGATTACTTGAACAATTTTTATCGGCCAATCCGCAGTCTAAAGAAAAAATAGAAGCGATATTAGCTCATCCCGAAAGAGTGGACTTTATCAAAAATAAGATAGAGAAGCAGATCAAAGATAAAAATCTACAGATTGACTGGAATGATCCCAGCCAGATCGTTTCCGCCTATTTTTCGCTTTCCTGTTTAAAAAAAATAAAACAAGAAATATCAAAAGAAACTAAAAAATACGAATTAGCGCCGGAAGGAGAAGGTGAAAGATCGAAATTAACCGATTCCAGTTTCAGGGCTTATATTTCTAAAAACGTCGGTTCATTTTTCGCCAAGGCTTCAGCCGGAATTTGTACGGCGCAAGACGTATCGCTTTTCAACCGCAAAGAACATTTTCATATTAACATTGTGGAAAACAGCGAAACTGTCCAGGCAAATATTCAGGCTTATATTATCAACTACCCGCCGGACAAAAAATCTCTTTTTTTACGCGGCTTCAATCCAAATACGAAATTCATGAAAAACATCAGCATCCCGGTTTTTTGCGACAAGGTAATAGAGGTTGCTAAGAAATTTCAGCGCGACAACGGTTTGTCCGGTGTCTATCTTTCCGAACAATTGGGCAGTTGGCATGCTTTATCCAACCGATCGGAGGTGGCTGCTTATCTATCAAGATATTTAAAATCAGATAACCAAAAAGACTTTTCGTATGCCATCACGAGCGCTCAGCGGATCAGCAAGATGTACGAAGTATAGCGGCATCGGCATTAAATCCACGCTCCTGGTTAGCCGCCGCATAATGGAAACCGCCCTTGAGGCGGTTTTTGTTATGGGTGCGTAGAGGGCTTAAGAACCCTCCCTGATTATAGATAATAAAAACAACAAACGCTTTTAAATCCTCGCGAATTTTTACATGCGTAAGTTAATTTGAGGGTGTGGGGCTTCCGCCCCTTCGATTCCCTCTAGCCACCCCATAAGTGCAAAAACGGACTATGGCAGTTTTTTTTGTTTCGTATATACTTATAATTAGACGGTATCTTTTGTTATAATCATGTTAGATGTGTTCTTAATTCTAACAAATATTTTATGAAAAAATCAAAAAAAATTGTTGCAATCGGCGGTGGTGAAATCGGCAGACCAGGTTACAAAATTGAAACTTTAAAAATTGACCAGGAAATAATTAAATTAGCCGGAAAGAAAAATCCAAAACTACTTTTTATTCCGACAGCCAGCGGCGATTCCGACGGTTATATTGAGGTTGTAAAAAAATATTTTGGTAAAAAATTAGGATGTAAAATTTCTGTTCTCAAGCTGATTAATACCGATATTGCCTTTAAAGATATAGAAAAATTAATCTTCTCTGCTGACATAATATATGTAGGCGGAGGCAATACTTTGAAAATGCTGAAACTGTGGAGAAAGAAAGGCGTAGATAAATTATTAATAAGCGCATACAGTAAAGGAATAATTCTATCCGGCTTAAGCGCGGGGTCTGTGTGCTGGTTTAAATATGGGCAAAGCGACTCAAAAAAATTTAAAGATAAAAACGCTCCATATATTACTATATCCGGACTTAGTCTGGTCGACTCCCTGCACTGCCCTCATTATGACACTGAAATGGATAGACAGGCTGATCTAAAAAAGCGAATAAAAAAAATAAAAAAAGTTGCCATAGCTCTTGAAAATTGTTCGGCTATTGAAATTATCAATGATCAATATAAAATAGTCACTTCAAAGCCTAAGGCCAATGCTTTTAAAATTTATTGGCACAAAAATAAATTTTATAAAATTAAACTTGAAAAAAATAAGCTTTTTCCGATAGAGACTTTACTCAAAAAAACTACACTTCAATTTTAAAGAACTCGGTTCGTACTTCTTCCGCTAAACTGCCCAAAATAAAAATCGTCCCGAAGGGGACGGTTTTTTATTGTTAAGTATGGAACATAATGTTAACCGATGCTATCCCACATAATCCCAAACATCTCGCGATGCAGTCGGATGATGTTTTTGTTTTCGATGACCATGACCATGATAGGCGGAACGACGTGGTGGATCAATAGTTTGTGCGGAGTGATCGTAAGCGAGGCGGACAAAATCGCCTCGTTTTTTAATATCCTTATTTCCATGTTATTGGCTTTTTCCTGTTTTTTATATTCACGCGCGATCTCGGAATCCTGGAGCAGTAGCTTGTTATTGAGCCTCATCTTCGCTCTTCTTTTAACGAAGCCCTCGAACCATTTTCTGTCCGACGACATCCATTTGGCTGAATCGCTGATCACGAAATAATCCTCCCGCACCTTCATTTCAGCGAGCAATTCTTCGTGGATGTTTTTAACGGCTTCAATCCCTTCAAAATATTTAATTATTCCCCCATCACCCTCCATATTATAGAGTGCGGTAAAATCAGGCAAGCTTTTTTTCAGGACCTGCCTTTTTTGTTCCAGTATCTTCTCCAGTTTCGCCGGGTTTTCCGCCACATAATACATTTTCCAACCTTTTTGCTCTATCCTCATAAGGCCTTTGGCGATCAAAGACTCCGCGATTGAATAAACCGTGGGTCTTTTTAGGTCACCGGCTTTGGCGATCTTGAGGATCGTGGTCTGGCCAAGCGAAAGCGAGCTCAAATAAACTTTGGCTTCATTTTCGCTTAAGCCTAAATTCGTGAGTACTTTAAATAATTTATTGTCCACTTATTTTGATATTAGCGATTTTAGTATAAAAATATGTCATTTTGGTATATCTGGGCAAGTTTTGCTAAAATATAGATAAAAACCGAAAATAAATTAAAATGTCAGAAAAACCAACAACTATTTTTATTTTAATATAAAATAAAAATAAATACAAATTTAATTACTGTCAACAAATATGACAGAAATACAATAGTTTAGTATAGTATAGATAATAAAATAAAACAAGGTCCTTACAACCAAATAATCAAAAACCCGAAAAGTGTAAAGGAGATAAAGAGATGAATAATTTTAAAGAAAAGATTGAAAAATTGATTGATGTTGAGAATACCTTACGACACGTGTTTTCTTTTCCTGATCCCAAATACAGATTAAACTTTAACCATCTCCGTTTTGGCGCACTCCGTACCGATGATGATGAAAAAATGATGAAGGAAGCAATAAATATCTTGAAATCGACCGGAAAGAAATATTATCTGGCGATTACCTACCAATATAATGATCCTACTCGCATCGAAGTTTATTTTCATCTTCCCAAACTCACCTTTCGTTTATCTGATGAATGGATAGAAGGATGTTTGCTGATTCGAGGATATTTTAAAGATCCTAAGGTTTTATCAGGAGAAATTAGTACAGCCGTCTTAATAGATACGTTCACAATCGATGACAAGCCGAAACTAAACCAGGACCCCGGAGAGCACTACGGTCCAGTGGGTTATCAAGGTCTAAAACCACACAGGAGTAAGGAGGAAAAAAACTTTATCCGCAAGCTTGAAATCTATCAAATTTAAGTCGTCTTCGGCAAAATGCCTCGCTAAAGGCTTGCGAGGATAAATAAAAAGTCTTCAATAAGCTTCGAGCCATGGTCTGTAAACATGGCTCTTTTTTATTCGGTACACAATTATTTTACGGCCGTGCGCACACTTTTTATTTTTACCGCTCTATTTATTTCTTTACCGCTTCGATCTCTTTTATGATCTGGCCGGCCAGATGGTCCATGTCGCGCCGCAGGGCTTTCGCGTAGTCCCGGTTTGCCCGGATATCTTCGATCATTTTTAAAAATGAGTCCATATCCTCTTTAAGGGAAATATATAAATTTCTGTACGCGGAAACACATTCGGATATACTTTGATAATCATCGTGAAAAAGGTCGTAATCGTCGGGCTCTATTGCCTGGCCTTGTTTCCGCGCCGTAATAAGAGACCTGCACCACTGAACACTGATTTCTTTCAAGACGAAAACGACAGCCTCATATTCCTCGATTATTTTAGTCGCCTCTTCCCGCGCCGCCCTCATTTCTTCTTCCGTTTTGATTCCGCCTTTCCTGATTTTATCCGGAAAGATTTCCATATTTTGCCTTATCCGCCGAACAAGATCGTTTAAGGGAAAAATTTTCCCGGAATATTCCTTGGCCAGCTTCTTTGCCGCAAGCAACTTCCGGACCAGTTCTTCATTTTTGTTGCGGGCGGCGGACTGTTTCGGCGAATAATCATCTTTTCCGCAGTCATGAAGAGCCGCGTCGAATTTTTCCTGATATTTTTCCAAGTCAGAGAGTTTTTCCATCTCCTGAAGGGCTTCCAGAATGTCGCCTCGCATTTCCAGCGCGTCGTCGGAATGATTCAGCCACTCCGCCAGATCCTCCATATACAAAGGAACCTGGGATTTAAGTCTTTCTTCCGTATTGGGCCTCGCCAGCAAATTATTGTTATCGCCGTATTTTTCATCCGTAACTCCTGTCCGGCCGTTGGCGCTCGGTTCGCGCTTTTCGCTAAACAAGGCTCCCATGGCGTTCATACTGCCCGGGCGCCAGGAAAAACCGGCGCGGAAATCTTCGCTCTCATCGTCGTCATCGATCTCGTCAAAGAAAAATATTTTTATCTTTTCCGTTTCTAAAATCTCTCCGACAGCCGTTTCGGCCAGCTTCAAGGACTCGCCGGTATTTTTTATGTCATCAACGATCATAATGTTTTTGCCCCGAAGATCTCTCCATTGTTCTTTGAGCCGGAGAAAATCCGGCGTGTTTTTCAGCTCTTCGACAATTTTCTTAACCGACCTTCCGCCTCTTTTTTCCGATCCTATATTTATATACTTCATTAACGGCACGCTTTTATCGTCTAAAACACGCTTCGCCACCCGGGAAAGCACCCAGGAAAGCGACCGGGCCGCCTTGTCCAGAAATACGCAGGCGTCTATCCGGTTCTTCTTGATGCTCGCGAGGGCCTCCTTGACTTTAGCCTTTATAAGCGCGGGCTCATGTTGGACGAGCGTCTCATATCGGATGAGATCTTCCATATTCTCCCCCTGAAATTCATCAAGTTCTTGTTCGTATATCCCGGCCGCGTCGCGCCAATCTTCGGGCTTAGAGATATCAGAATCTTCGAGGTCTTGCCTGACGTGTTCCCGGGGGCTTATAAGTTGGGCGAATTTTCTTTCGCTCATTTTGTTTTATGGTAAATATTTATATATAAATTATATCTGAAACTGCCGTTAAAATCAAAAAAGAACGTGCGCCGCGACAGTAATCGATCAAAGACCCCTCGCGACCGGAAACCGGACAATTCAAGGAACAAATTAACATATTAAAGAAGTATTTATAATTACGGGAATGATCGATCACGAACAAAGACAATAAGAATAATTGTTATAACCGGCCCCGAGCGCTCCTCGTTGCAAAGCCGAAAAATTTGCTATTCAGCGTTGCAGATTTCCTAAAATTATATTATAACGAAGTTAATTCCAAAAAAATTCGCAATTTAACAACTTGAAAGTGGCGCAATTCATGAAAATGCACAAATATACGATCAGGAACGCGCATGACCTTAGAAAAATAGCGCACCGAAGCGGTCGCTTAGGTTTCGAGAGAAAGCCCGCCTTATTGGAAAAAAACAGACGATTAGGACTTTTTGACATGCAAACGGCCATGCGGATATATTTAATCCGTAAGATTGTTAAGTTTCTTTACCGAAAAACCGGTAAATTTTTGAAAATCCTTGAATGCGGCAGCGCGGGTGATGTTTCCTGCGCCTTAGCATTACCGGGAGCCAGGGTGTATGGATTGGATATTGATTATAAAATCTTCGCCAATGAAGTTAACTGTATACCGGTCGGCGTCTGGAAAATCACAAAAGCAAAAAGACAGGTAGCATACTACGGCCAAACTAATGAAACTCATTTGGATTTTGTAAAAAAAATTCTTCCGAATTACGGGAGGATCATCGGCGATTACGAAAAATTGCCGTTTCCCGATGAAAGCTTAGACGTGGGCTTAACGCAAGGAACTCCAGACCTGCTCTCGGATTCTATTTTTGAGCTTTTTAGAGTAATACGAAGCGGCGGATATATAATCAATATTATTCATGAACAAATATATCCTGATCAAAAACCTTTTCTATCGTTTTATGATACCGGCAATTATCAACATGGAAGTTGTTGGGACGAGTACGGGGCTCTTAATCCTCAAAAATATGGATTGCGGTTGAAAAAAATTGATATTCCGTCGGAATTTAAAGAATTAGAAAGACTCAAGTCCTGGTATTCAAACTATGATTTTCATGAACAAAGAAAAGTAAATTCAGGGTTCATATTCGAGGTATTCCAAAAATAAAAAAGGAGCGGCAAAATGAATTATAAATTACCGGCAGACATCGAAAAAGCATTGCAGTCCGAAAGGGTGGACTCGTATATTTTAAATGACGTATACCGTCAAATTGAAGAAAAAGAAAAAGAAAAACAGGTGATCGATCTTTCGAAAATTATAATAAACTGTCTTGTTAAAGTAAAAAGAAAAAATATCCGGCTAGCAGGAAAAATCAACTCACGAATAGGAAATTCACGAATAGGTAGTTTTTGCACTCTGCAGACATCTCTGAATAAATTTCCCGACGTCGTAAACCACCCTTCCGTAATATATATTGCAGCATCAAGATAATAACCAACCAATAATCAAAGTATGTTTAAAAAACATACTTTTTTAATTATATTTCTTAAAACAGTAAGCCGGCCTTTTAGGCTTAAGGGGACTTTCTCGGGTTCGTTTTTTTATATAAACAAAAACACGTATTTAAACGTGTTATTTTATTGACTTTATTTAAACGGTTTGGTATTATAAAGAACTTACGGATAGTGTTCGCGAATGTCAAAAACAAGGGGCGGCAATGGGATCGGTGACCAAAAAACAACAAGATTGTTTTTAAATTCTATCAGCCGATGGAGGGAAAGATGATGAATATAGAGTGGAAAAAATATTTTGCCTGGATCCTTTTTTTAATGGGAACAGTGTCTGTCGGTAATATGCTTATCAATTATACCGCTGGCGACTCCAACGTGCTGTTAATTACCGTCCTCGCGGATCCGACCGCGGAGAATGTCATGGAATTATTCTTTACCTTGTTGTGGCTTGCTATGATGGCGCTCTTTTTCCGTACTTGGTATAAATGGAAATAAACAAAGCAACGGGGGTTCGGACTTAAAATGGATGAAAAACTCGAGAGAGGAAGAGAAGGTTTTTTCGCGGCCTGCCGCGCGCAAGGCGCCTATGGCCTTGAAGACATACTAATACTCGTAAAAGAGAAAAAGATTCCGAAAGACGTGATAGAAAAAGCCGTCTTGGCCGGATTCGGCGGACCTTGCCTCTGGAACGCTTACCGAGCTTATTACGACGAACTCGATGAAGCCGCCAAAGCCTTGATCGATCGCAATGCCGGCCGCGATGAAGCGGTCGTAAGTTTCAAAAAAGAAGAGCTCTTTTTCTCGATTTACCGGAGCAAGTGAAAAAAACAAAAAATATAATGACGCCAGCCGCCTTAAAAGGCGGTTTTAAATTTGGCCATTTTTAATGATATACACAGGTATTATTAATATTATTCTTATTTTTTAAGTATATATTAAGAAAATATGAATATCTTATTATTTATTTAATATTAATTTATGAAAAAAACAAAACACCTTGCGATTCTCGCGATCTTAACGCTTACCTTTGTGTCCGCCCCTCTCCGAACGGGAGCGGTTCTTATCGGTAATGCCTCCGGGGCCACTTTAAATATTACGCCCGCCGACGCCAGTTACGACGTAAATGACAACTTCACGGTCAGTATCAGCGTCAATACGCGAGGGCAGAAGGTCGTAACGGTCGCCGCTTATCTTTTTTACGATAATACGAGCTTTTTGGCGACGAGCATCGATACCACCGGAACGGTTTTCAACACGGCCTTGTTCGAAAGCCTTATAGACCAGAACGCGGGAACGATCAGGATAACCGTCGGAAAACAATCTCCCGGCGTAAATTCAAATAACGCCCTGGTGGCGAAAGTTTATTTCACGGCGATCGGTCCCGCCGCTCCGGTTGCCGACAATATCGTCTTTGATTTTTCGGCCGGAGGAACGGCCGATTCCAATGTTATCAAGGATGACGGCCTGGGAACCGATATTTTAAGTGGTGTCTACGGCGCAAGGTATTCGGTCACGCCCGCCGATATGACGCCGCCGACGCTTACGCAGGTAACGGCCGTACCGTCCTCGAAAAATACCAGGCCAAGCTACACATTCAACTCGACCGAAGCCGGCACGATCAGCTACGCCGGAGACTGCTCTTCGGCGACCGCCAACGCGACGGCGGGCAGCAATAAAATAACCTTTAACGCTCTCTCTGACGGCGTTCACGATAACTGCACTATTACGGTAACCGACGCGAACAACAACCGAAGCCAGCCCCTGACGGTCAGCCCCTTTACGATCGATACGGTAGCGCCGATACTCGCCGAAATAACGCCGGTACCCGATACGAATAATTCCGGCATCGTGACCTACGCTTTTAGTTCCACCGAAGCCGGTGTGATCAGCTATGGCGGAAACTGCCGTTCAACGTCAATGACGAACGCCGTCACTGGGGAGAATATAATAACTTTCGACCTTCTGCCGGACAGGGATCATACGAATTGCACGATCAAAGTTACGGATGCCGCCGGAAACCAAAGCCTGCCTCTGGCGGTAAATCCGTTTCTCGTCGATACGAAAGCGCCGATTCTATCCCAGGTCACGCCTGTTCCGCCGGCAACAGGTAATACCAGGCCCGGATATACTTTCAGGTCGAGTGAGGCCGGCACGATCAGCTACGCCGGTGACTGCACCTCCCTGACGGTTAATGCCTTAAGCGGCAACAATACGGTATTTTTCGATACTTTGCCGGATGGCATCCATGATAATTGCGTAATCTACGTTACCGACACGGTCGGACACCGAAGCGAACCCCTCTTAGTCAATGCGTTCGCTATAGACACAGCCGCCCCGGTTCTCGCTGAGGTTTCGCCCGTTCCTCCCCTGACCAACGTCAATAAACCCGTTTATGTCTTTAATTCCGCCGAAGCCGGAAAAATAACTTATGCCGGAGACTGCTCTTCGCCGACAACACAGGCGATAGCGGGCGACAACAGGATCGTGATGAATCCCCTGTCCGACGGGATCCACGGCAACTGTACGATCACGGTAACGGACGCGGCCGGCAACCGGAGCGCCCCGCTCTCCGTAAGCCCTTTTACTACCAGCACGGGAGCGCTTTCATTAAGCAATATTTCCGTTTCCCGGACCATCAACACGGCTATTATTACCTGGAATACGGACCGGAACACAAGTTCCCGGGTCGAATACGGCCCGACGGCATCTTATGGTTCGAATACTGCCGAAGACCCGAATCTGGTAACGGCGCATTCGGTCGAACTCTTCGGTTTAACGGGAAACACGGTCTACCATTTCCGCGTCCGCTCAAGGGACGCGGCCGGCAACGAGATCGTTTCCGGAGATCAGATTTTCAGAACCGGCTCCGTGGCCGACCTTAACGCGGACGGCTTCGTAAACATAATCGATGTCGGCATCATGATGTCTTACTGGAATTCGTCGGAACCGGCGGCTGACCTCAATCAGGACGGCACTGTCAACTCGATCGACGCGGGCATCCTCTTATCAGATTGGTCTGTCTAAAGGGTCCGATCGTCTTAACAATATGAAAAAAACAATGCAAACCATATTCGGGCTCGCGGCGCTTTTCCTTTTCGTCCTTTTTCCGGACTCGGCGTCGGCGCGCACCCTGGTCGGAGACGGCGGCCGGGCGACACTCGCCATGGCGCCGGAAGGCGGAACATATTCTCTTAATGACGAATTTACCGTGAGCGTTTACGCGGACACCGGCGGAAAAAACGCGGTCGCCGTCTCCGCTTACCTGTATTACGATAAAGCCGCTTTCGGCGCCTTGGAGATAGATTCATCCGGCTCAGATTTCAGCGGAGGTTTCGAAAACGCGATAGAAACAGACAAAGGCCGGATAAAGATCTCCAGGGCCAGGCCGACTCCGGGGGTAAATACGGACAAGGGCCTGGTGGCCAAAATAAAATTCAGAGCTATCGGCCAGACCGCTCCCGCGTCCGATAATTTCATCTTCGATTTTACCCCGGATTCGATTCTTGACTCGAACATCGTCCTGGATGACGGCCGGGGAACCGATATTTTAAGCGGCGTTTACAACGAGAAATTCGCGGTCAGCGACGAAAGTGCAGAACAGGAAAAGAACATCGCCGCCCCCCCGCCGTTTACTTATGTTCCGGAAATCGCGGAAAACCGACCGGAAAAAAAATCCGGAGCTTCAACCCTTGGCTGGGAAGACCTGATGAGCGAAGCCTACGCTGTCCATAATTATAATAATTTCACTCCGCTTACCCGGGAAAATGTCGGGCTTTACATCGGTGTAATCCGCGGTTACGGCGGTTTGGATAATTCGGTAAAATTCCCGATTGCCCGTTATATAGAGTCTGGCACAAAGAGTACCGCGAGGCTGGGATCGGGCGAAAGGGCGGGCACGATAAATTCATTCAAAACAGCTTTCGATAAACTGCCCGCGACGCTTGATGATTGGCGGGACGTTATCATGATAGCCAACGGCAGGTGGCCGTCGCGGATCGGCCTTAAGGCCGAAGAACGAGCCCGAGTCTCTTTCGAAAAAATTTATTTGCGCCAACCTGATGGGAAAAACGGCCCGGATGCCAACGCGATCGCGGTGGCAGCATACGGTTTAAGGCCCGTTAAGCGCGCCATTGATTCGGAAAAATTCGCCATAGCGGCCTTTATAAGCATTTACGGCAAGAATCCGACGGATCCGACCGACTGGGACCTGGTCAGGGCGATAGCTTATTCCGGAGCGAAAAGATGAGCTGGCCGCAAACTAAAAAGGTCCGGATGGCCGCGGACACGGTCGGGAGTTATTACCTGAAGAACGGAAAAAATCGAATTAAAAAAATACACCGCCAGGTGTATTTTATTTATGTAAATATAAAATAGTGTTTATTCCTCCGCCGGCGGCGGAACGGATATGCGATTCTGTATATCTTTGACAAGCTGGCCGAGCGCGAAAAAACCGTAAGCGAAGAAAAGGTAACTTAATCCCCAGACAAGGTCGAGATACCGATAGGGGGATAGACCCTCCATATAGGCGTCAAAATAAACGGCATATAATATATCGGGAATCAAGGTAAGTATCACGCCCATGAATATATAAAGCCAGGGGAAGAATATTTTACCGCCCCGATATTCCCAAATAATCATCAGGATGATGGCAACCAATAGTCCCAGGATCGTATCGCCTACGCCGTAAAACATGTTGATCATATTTTCAAAAATCGAAGCTTCGGCGTCATAAGCCCCGATTATCCCGTAGACTATAGTAAAATAAAACCCGATCGCCAAGAGGGGCAGGAGAAAAAGGGCTTTTTTCGCCGTCCACTCCACTTTCCCCCGTTTTATTTCCATAAAAAAACCCGCGGCCATAAGCGGGTAGGCGATTATATAGAACAAATCCGCAATGGAAGGCGTCTGATTGATGTCGAGAATCCCGAACAAAACCCATAACACCTCGCCCAGAAGCCAGCCGGCAAGACCCAGCACAATAAGCGAAAGCGACAACCCCCGTCCGTGCCTGATATTAAAAAACCTCAGCAAAAAGACGCCGCAAACCACGGCTATAAGCGGCGGCAGAAGATAGGATATTGTTTCCGCGCGCGCGGACAGATCTTCGTCATTAATGAGGGTATATGACGCCGCCTGGACGACAAATACCGCTGAAAGCATCAAAATAAAATAAAATTTTTTCATAACGCGCATAAGATAGCCGTTTGTTTTTTGGCGTTGGACGGACCGACAATCTCGGAAAGCAATTCCTCAATGGTCGCTAAAATAGCATCCTCGCTTAAGGAGCTAAAATGTTTTTCGTACATTTTTGCCGTAGAATCGCCGAAGTGGGCAGCTATAAGCCCGACGGCCCTTTTTATCAATATATCTTTATCCATAAATCCATGTTACCACTAACAATATTATAACACAAAAAATAAAATATTAAAATGAGGGATTCGGGTTTTGTTTATTGACAATAAATTTGAATAATCCCTTTTTTTGTGATAATTTTAATTTAACAATAAGCACATTTACATAAAAATATATTTTCTAAAAACGTCCGAAAAGGAGACGGCGATGAAAAACGGTAAAGATCTTAGGGCTATTAAAAGATTAAAGCCGGAAGAAGCCAAATGGACGCCCGACCCGGATCTGATCCCCGCCACCACCAAGGCCGTCAAACCTCTGGGTAACGAGATAGTCGGCCAGGAGCGGGGAGTCGCGGGCATAACTTTCGGCGCCCGGATCAAAAAACCGAATTACCACGTAGTGGTCATCGGCGATCCCGGAACCGGCCGGAAAACCACGATTTTAAAAAAACTGACCGAACTGACCGCCAAGGAAAAATGCACGTTTAACGACTATTGCTACGTGCACGACCGGGATAATCCGAAAAAATTGATACCTCTTAAGGTCAAGGCCGGTTTCGGCCCGAAACTTAAAAAAGACGTTGATAGGTTGATCAATGATTTTAAGGAAACGATCCCGCACCAATTCGGTAGCGAAGAATACTTCGAAAAGATCCAGTTGATCCAAGATCCGATCGACGAAAAGATCGAAGCGGTTTCCGAAGAACTTAAAAGAACCGCTGAAAAACTGGGTTTCAGGGTTGAATTGCAGGAGTCGCAGACACAACCGGGGGTTATTACCCGCGATTATACCTTCCTTTATGTCCATAACGGCGAAGGAAAGAACTCCGAGGCTCTGGACCAGATGCTTGATGGCGGAGAGCTTGCCAAAAGCGACTATGACCGCATCGTGTCCGACCGGCGCAAACTCGATGACGAGCTGAAAAAATCCCTGATCACCTCCTTTAAATTAGAAGGCGAAAAAAAACGGCTTACGAAAAATTCGGATAAGGAATATTTCCTTTCACTGGCGAAGCAGGCGTTTCCGCTCAAAGATTATAAAAGCGAAACGGAAGCCAAAAAATTCATCAAATGGATGTTCGATAGTATGGGCGATAACGTCGTCGAGCTTTTCTTCAGAAGAGTCGATATCTTAACGGGCGAATACGCGCTTAATGAACCGGAAACCGATAAATTCCTGAAGTACCGTGTATATCCGCTGACAAACAATAAAAACAAGACCCGTCCACCGGTGGTTTTTGAAGAAAACCTGGCTTACCTGTTCGGACGCGTCACGAGTCATATCAACGTGGCTACCGGGACCATAACGAGCCTGACGGCCACGGGGGGTTCTACCTTAAAAGCGGATAAGGGATACCTGGTGTTATATCTTCGTGATTTTCTGAAAGAAGATATTATGCTCTGGGAAAAGGTCAGGCGGCTCCTGACCACTAACAAGCTCTATCCGGAAAATTATTTTTCTTCCGCGTTTATGCCGGTAACGGAATTCAAGACCGAGCCCATCGATATCGATATCAAAGTCATCCTGATCGCCGACCACGAGGCCTTCGACATTATCAGAGAGTACGACAAGACTTTCAACGAAATTTTCCGGGTAGTCGCCCTCTTCGACGACGAAATGAAAAATAACGAAGCTAATATCGTTAAAATGGTCCGATTCATAAAAACCGTCGTCTCGCGGGAAAAACTCCTCGATTTCGAAAAAGACGCGATCATCAGGATCATCGAACAATCCGCCCGGCTTGCCGATGGCCGCCAATTATCGACGCGTTTTTCCGAATTGAACGACCTCCTGATCCAGGCCGATTACTGGGCCCGTGAGGATAAGGCGGAATTCGTCGCCGGCAAACACGTCGAAAAAGCGATCGCGGAAAAAAGATACCGGCTCGGGCTGGCGGAAGACAGATACTTAAGCGACGTCGCCAGCGGCAAAATCGCCATCAGTACCCGCGGCTTAGGCGAACCCGGTCAGGTCAACGCGTTGGCCGTTAGTGTTGATATCAGCGAATTCGGCCACCCCATACGAGTTACCTTCGCGGCCGGCGTCGGCATCAACGGTATCATCGATAACGAAGCGGAAGCCAATATGTCCGGCAATATCCATACTAAGGGCATAGCCATAGACCGCGGTTTCTTTCGCAAGCGCTTCGCCCAAAAAACAACGTTATGCGCGGACGCCAGTCTTACTTTCGAACAGAACTACGGCGGTATTGACGGCGATAGCGCTTCCTCCACCGAAATCTATGCCGCGCTTACTTTCTTCTCCGGCCTGGAACCCGATCAAGGCATAGCGATCACTGGTTCGGTCAACCAGAACGGTGAGATCCAGGCTATCGGCGGAGTGAATGAAAAGATCGAAGGCTTCTTTGATTGCTGTCTGGCGACCGGCGGACTGACCGGCGAACAGGGTGTAATTATTCCGGAGACGAACAAAGATGATCTGATGCTCCGTGAAGACGTGATCCAGGCGATTCGGGAAGGAAAATTCCACATTTATCCCGTCCAGACGATCGAGGAAGGGATCGAGATATTGACCGGCGTCAAAGCCTGGGAAAGCCCCGACAATTACGGGCAAAAAACGGTTTACGGCTTAACCTTGAAAAAGCTCGAGGAATACGCCGCGATCTGCAACGGCGAAAACGAGCCGACGCGGAAATGCCGTAAAAAATAAATTACCTCAAAAACAAATAAAAAAAACGGAAAACCAATTTCCGTTTTTTTATTGGCGGAGAGGGAGGGATTTGCCCGGCATACGCCGGGCGCGGGGCGAATGCCCCGCGAACCTTGGCGGAGAGACAGGGATTTGCCCGGCATACGCCGGGCGCGGGGCGAATGCCCCGCGAACCTTGGCGGAGAGACAGGGATTTGCCCGGCATACGCCGGGCGCGGGGCGAATGCCCCGCGAACCTTGGCGGAGAGACAGGGATTTGAACCCTGGAGACCCTTGCGAGCCTACCGCATTTCGAGTGCGGCCCATTCGACCACTCTGGCATCTCTCCGAATTTATAAATCAATTATTATTCTTTTTCTAATATCCTTTTTGCCATCACTACTTTTTAAAAACCTCTCCCTTTTAATCGCTTCTCCTTTGGTTAAATAAGCTTCATAGCATAATAACCTCAAGGGATGCCTATTTCTTGTAGATTGAACTTTTCCCTCTAGGTGCTCTTTCATCCGCCTCTTTAAATCTTCGCTATACCCAATATAAAAATTTTGATCTTTTTTGCTATATAAAATATAAACGTAAAACATATTGAGACGCGCAAGGATTCTCCCGGCAGCCGCCGGGCGCCCCGCGGCTGCGGGGCGAACCCTCGATACGCGTGAACGTATATCTGATTTCGAGTCAGACGCCTTCGACCCTTGTCCGGCGAATGCCGGAACTTGAACCACCCCTCCTTTACCCCTAACCTTTAACATTTGACCTTTGACCCGCGAAGAACGGATTAAAGTTCGTGTCATGATCGTAATGATCTTCGCCTTCGGATTTTTTTAGATACGCGACGACTTTATAGGTAACGGGCGTAAACAGGATCTCTACGCCGCACTTGAAAATATAATTTGATATAAAAACGGTCATGAGCAGTTCATTTGGCAATATTCCGTAAAAGGCGATTCCGATGAACAGGGCCGTGTCCAGGCCTTCGCCGACCAGGGTCGACAGAATCGTCCGCAGCCAAAGTTTCCTTCCCGCCGTCCATATTTTCATTTTAGCTAAAATATAGGAATTTGAAAACTCACCGGCGAAATAAGCGATCAGGCTGGCAATAACGATCCGCGGGGCCAGGCCCAATATCGCCTGGTACGCCGCCTGATTCTCCCATCCCGAAGCCGGTCTCAGGGCGCCGACGACCATAAGGACGGCCGACATCAGCAAGGCGCAGCCGAACCCGGTCCAGATAACCCGCCGTGATTTTCGGTAACCGTATACCTCGGTTAAAATATCGCCGAAAATATAAGCCAGCGGAAAAAGCAGGGTGCCGCCGTCGAATTCGAATTTCCACAAGGCCAGGATCTTGGTCGAAGCGATATTGGAAATAAGCAGAACGGCCACGAACAGGGCCATGATAATATCGAAATATTTAAATTGCTTATTCGCCATATCGTTTACTTATGAATTTTTTCCATTTTTCCAGAACTTCCGCGTCGTCAATACATTCGGAATAATCCCGATTTAGGTTATTTTCGCTGAATATATTTCTGTATTCTTCGACTATTCTCTTGCTGCCGCCGGCTTCAGCGGCCAGAAATAATTCCGCGAGTTTCTCCGCCTTTCCGCCCCCTCTTCTGTCGGCCTGACGCTCGCCTTCCGAACTCACGAATTCACGGAAAAACTTACGCGGCGTTTTAAGGATATTTTTAAATCCGGGCTCGCTTAAAGATTCGATGAAATCATCCATGGCTTTCAAGGTTTCCGGCAATTCTATCTTATGGAAACGAAAGAACGAAATCATGTCCTTCGCGTACCGGTAAATCGCGTGCCCCCATTCATGGGCGGCGATCTCCCGCCCCAATCGGTCGAAATTCCCTTGGAATAATTTCGGGTCGAACGATATCTTATACGGCTCGCCCGCGTTCAGTCCGCCTCTGAATTCGCCCCAATTCCCCGGCCTTTCATCTTTTACGATTTCCTCAAAACAAGCGGCCAGCCCGTGATATCGAGAGACTAAACTCTTTACGTACTCGGCCGCGGAAGATTTGTTTGCCGCTATTTCCGGCATGATTCTTTCAAAATCGGCCCGATTTTCGCTTGGTTCGTTTTTTATATGTTCAAATTTTTCCATAAACCGGATCACTTTATTTTTTTAACCTCGTCTTCTTCCAAAAACTTCCACTCTCCCTCTTTCAAACTTCCCAGTTCAAGTTTTCCGATCGCCGTCCTCTTGATATCAATGACTTTATATCCCCGGGCGGCGAACATGCGCCGGATTTGCCGCTTTTTCCCCTCGGTCAAAATTATCTCAAACTGGTTTCCGCTCAGGTGTCTTATTGTTTTGGCGCGGACCACGCCGTCGCCATCGCCGATATCGATTCCTTTTTTCATCGCGTCGACCGTCTGTTTCGACCCGTGATCAGTGGGCATCCGTTCAGCATCCGTGCCGATCCGCACCAAATATCGTTTCTCATGCTCGAATTTAGGGTGCGTCAATCTCTGGGTCAGCTCACCGTCATTGGTCAGGAGAACCAGGCCCCGGCTGTCCTTATCCAACCGTCCGACGATATGCAGAGACGCGATCAATCGCGTCTCTACGCCATCCAATAATTCAAACACGTTCTTTTCTCCTTTAAATTTACGGTTCGTGCAGGTATAACCCTTCGGTTTATATAATTTAATATATATCTTCTTTTTTTGCAACCCTATTTTTTCGCTTCCGACCCGCACCTCGTCTTTATCGTCCGCCCGCATCCCAGGCTCCGCCAAAACGCCGTTTATGGTTACCCGGCCCGACCTGATCAATTTTTCAGCTTCACGCCTGGAACAATAACCTGATTCCGCTATTATTTTCTGTAAAATCGTCTTCATAGGCTCATATATAAAAAAACAGAATAAAACAACCGATCCGCCTTAATGCGAATCTTATTAAAAACAATCGCGCCGATCTGTTGTTTTTATTTTTTTCGGGAGACCTGCGCCACGCACGCTTCTTTATTCCCGGCGTCTTCCAGATAGTCGCAATATCCGCTATCGCCGGCGTTAAAGGCTAAATTACTATAACAATCGTTCGATGAAATGCCCGCCTCTCCGCCCTCTTCTATCTTCGCGCACATTCCGGCGTCCGTCTTGCTAACGGCCCCCACGAAAAAACAATTATTGCGCAAATCGACATTCTCTATCATCGCGCAAAAACCGCTATTATCTTCCCAGGCGAACGCCTGGCTGTAGCATATATCCCTTAAGTCGGCTCCCCGTATTTCCCGGCATATATCTATGTCGCTCTTTTTTTCCGCCAGACTGGAATAGCATAGATCTCTGATTTCGTCGGAGGCTATATCGTTTCCGCAAATGCCGACGTCCATCTTTTTCTCCGCCATCATCATAAGACACCGGTCCTTATCGGAAAACCTTGAACAATAGTCGGGATTGCCGTCCCGGACCGCCGCCATGACGAAACAGCTTTTCTTGCTGTCGTCCGATTTAAGATCGTCGCACTTGGCCTCGGGGGACATATTAAGGATATTATCAAGACACTGGTCGAGCGCGTTTTTATCTCCGATTCTCTCGCACAATTCGATGGCGGCGTCCTTAACGGCGGCTTCGGCGTAACAAACGTCGTTGGCGGCGGCATCCTCGCTCTCGCACTCTTCTCTCTCCGCTTTCAGAGGAACTGATTCCGCGGCTTCCGTTGAAGTATTTACCGTATCAGCCGGATTAACGGGCGGAAGCCCGTTCTTGGCCAGATCGGTTTTCCGGATCAAAAAAAGAAAAATCGAACCAGCGCTCAGAATAATCAGGGTTAAAACGAATATTGCGAGCAAAAAATTATTATTTTTCTTTTTAAACATAACTTTTAAAATTATCCCGAGAGCTTCGAGCTCTTCCCGGCGGCATCTTTGCCTTGAAGTTTTATAATACTCATAAGTGCGAGGAGAACCCAGAACGCCACAGCCAGATCGTTCTTGAAATAAGGCACGTCGACGATGCCGTGGACGATTATGGCCGTCATCGCCCCCATAAGTCCGAAATTAAGGAATTTATTCGGATCGCCGCGGCCCGGCAATTCACAAGCCGGTTTAAAATACCTGATCCCCGTAAAAAAGAATTTGATCATGATCCAGACGAAAAAAAGCGCCCCGACCAGCCCCAGTTCCGTCCAAAAATTCAGAAAGATATTATGCGGATAAAGATAAACCTCGACCGGCTGCCAGCGCTCGGACTTGTACTGTTCGTCAAAAATCACGATTTTGCGCCGGAAATCCGGATCCCTGTCAATATTAAAAAATATTCCTTCCTGATGATAGGGCGCGACAGCCTCCTGATATCCGGAGATTCCGGTCCCCCAGAACCAGCGATTATCGCCTTTAAGCATTTCCCAAGTCTCGCGCCATTGCTGTTTTCTGATCTCGCCGGAAAGATCATTTAATGCCGCCTTGTCGGCCGCGTAATCCAGGGCCGGGATGCCGGAGTCCAGGTAGGCATGTTCCGGAATTAATTTTGTTAAAATAAGAGGGCTGTACATGATCAGGATCATCATGGTCGAAACGGCCATGATCGGAACGAACTTGCCGTATTGCGAACAACTGAAATGCCACATCAGTCCGAAAACCGCCGTTCCGGCCATGATCCCCACAAGCGCCCCCTCTGATTTTGCCAGATATATCGCCGTTACGGACAGTACTATCGTTAAAGCTAAAAACCAACTCTTTAAAACCCTCTTTCGATATTCGACATTCGACATTCGTAAATTCCCGATGAGCCACCCGGCCATCACTAAAACGAGCGGCCCCAAATAGAGTCCTAACGCGTTCGGATAAGGAAAGGGTCCGGTCACTCTCGGCCAAAAATTTTCCGGCGACAACACCAGTCCGAATCTCTGTAAAATCGCTATCAAAGATACTCCCAGGGCGGACAGACACAACGGCCACAGTATTTTTTCAAGAATATTTCCGTTCGACTCGGTCTTTCCGTTAAATTTAAAAACGTTCAGTATCAGGATAAAAACCAATACGGGTTCATAGAAATACGCCTTCCAGATTCCCAGCGCTTCATCCGAAAATCCCGCCCAGGCGGCCGCGCCGTAAGACAGGAATAAAAGACAGGTGATCTCCAGAGCGAAAGGATACGTCCCTCTTTTCGCCCGGGTCTCTTTTATGTCCCGCCAGGTATGCTTTCTGCGGATTATATCCAAAAATTTCGTATGAAAAATACAAAAAACGGCGAAAGAAACGAGGATCATCAATTCCAATAGAGTCGCGGGGATTCCGGCGACAACAAAACGGACCTGATAAAACGGCAATGAGGCCAGGAGGAGCATCACGGCCCAATCCGGCCTTAATTTGGCCAGAAGAAAATAAAGGCCGATAAATAGAACGAATAACATGGTTGACACTTCCATAATTTTTGAATATATTAAAATAATAAAATCAATTTCGAAAATCCCGGCCTAACCGCAAATACCAACAAAGGGGAAAGAAAATGTTCTTAACCTGGGCTCGTCTGCTTGCGCTGGTAATATTGATAATTGCTCCGGGGGGCTTTCTTATTATAAGCCTGTGGCTAGCCGCGAAAAAAACAAAAAAGAGGACAAGAATAAAAACGATCTTATGACCGGCAAACCCGCCGGTTTTTTATTTCCCGGAGTTCACAGGATAAGCATATACAAACCAGTTCCGACCAGCGTCGCGCCGATCAATTTCTGGAGCATTACTCCGCCGCCCAATTCCTCTTTAAGATAGCGCGGATAACGGGTCGACAAAAAGAAAACGATCACTATCAAAAACATATATTGCGCTCCCTGGAGAGAATTTACCAGGGCTACGTTGCCCAGGGAGATCGCCCAGTTAAGCATGATGAACGCTAAGGCGGCCAAAACCCTTACCCCCAGAAAGAAGCCCATGTTTTTAGGTGTTTTCGCTCCCCGCTGATGATCAACTATGTTACGGCGCCAATCCGGAATGAAAAGTATTAAAAGCGCTCCCAAAAAACTTCCCACCCGCGACCAGACGAAACTGCCGATAAACGGCTGGTTAAGATAGATATATTTTATAAGAACGTAATAGCCGGCGAAAAAAAGAGCCGAGGTAACCGAGTTCGTGAGCAGACGCCGGGTCGGGCGGTAAGCGGCGTGTATGCCGCCCAGGACATCGCCGAAAATATTTTTAAAGCGGTTCATGACCTCGGGGATCAGATATATCCGGGTACGTTTGATTGAAATCAGGATGCCGCCGTTTATCAGTATGAAAAAAGCCAGAAGCTGCCGCTCACCTAAAGATTCGCCCAAAAAAATATAAGAGAAGATGAAGCTGAATATGGGCACGAGCGCCCCGACGATCGGCACGACCCGCGTCGCCTCGGATTGGTGCAGGGCTTTATACCAAAAAACCAGTGTCGCCAAAAACAGCATTCCGGCCAAAAGATCGATCATGAGCTCCCTTAGATCCGGCGTCCAGGGATCGAATGCCAATATAACCAGGTTGAATATGCTCCAAATACCGACATAAAAAGCGTAGGTAATGGAGGAATGGATCTTTTTGGACAATAAAAACTTATCGGCGACATAAACGCCGGCATTAATGGAGTAAGCGGCAATAGCTACTAATAACCATGTCATAATAACGTATATTGGATATTAAATATCAGCTAGCTGAAATATTTTGCGCGGAAAATTACATCCGTTGCGCAATATCCAATATCTAATATCCAATATCGGGCTTTTTTTCTATCTTTACGCTATTAGTTTTACAAATCTCCCGATAAACCGCCGCGCTCGGTCTCGCTGTCCGCTTAAAAGTTTTTCTGTCCACCGCGTACAATCCGAATTTAGGATCCCATCCCCAGGACCACTCGAAATTGTCCAGAAGCGACCAGTGGAAATAACCGCGCACGTCCGCGCCTTCGCCGATCGCCTTATGGATATATCGAAGGTGTTCGCGGATGAAAGCGGTCCGGTGCTCGTCTTTAGAATCCGCCGTTCCGTTTTCCATGATCAAAATCGGCTTATGGAATTCTTTAAGATACATGAGCTTGTGATAAATTCCCGCGGGAAAAATTTCCCACCCTTTTTCATTCACCCATCCGTTAAGATTTTTTTTAAATGGCGGGCGCCAGATGATCCTATCATGGAAATAATAATTCATGCCCAAAAAATCGCATTTCATGGTTTTTTTGACGATACGCCTGTTCCAGTAGTAATCGAGAAAATCGGCCAGCGCCCTTTCTATGGGGTTCCACCTGTGCGCCGGTTCGAAATAATTAAGCATGTTCGTGGAGCCGACCCGGGCGTTAGGGAAATGTTCGTGGATCATGTCGTAAACCGCGTTATGAGCAAAGGATAAATTATTAATGACCCTGTGGAACTTTAAAAGGGAAAATTTTTGCGGCGGGTGCCTCCGGCTTACGTAAGCCCCGAAAGCGAACATCATCGGTTCGTTCAAAATCACCCAATAGTCAATTTCGGCTCCCAGTTCTTTTATGACCATATCGACGTAAGAAAAAAATATCGATCTATTCCCTTCCTTTTCCCATCCGCCCTCGCGAGCGAACCAATCCGGCGCCGTCCAATGCCAGAGGGTCACGACCGTAGCCAGATTGCGTTTCTTGGCTTCCGCCAAAACGCCGCGATAATGGTTTACGGCCGCCACGTCCCAACTGCCTCGCTCCGGTTCAAGGCGCGCCCACTCTATTCCGAGGCGGATGGCGTTAGTATTGAGCGATTTCGCCAGTTCGATATCCTCCCGATAACGGTTATATGAATCGCACGCCTGGCCGCAAATATAATCCTCGGGCCTTTTGCCTTCTTTTTTTAATTTTTCGATTCTCCCTTCCGATTTCTCCCATTCGCTCCAGTCATTTTTTATGCCGCCTTCGATCTGATAGGCCGACGTGGCCGTGCCCCAAAGAAAGCCTTCGGGAAATGCCAGGGTATCATATTCGATCTTCGGCAAAGATTTTTTTTCGTCCGCCCCGTTTTTCTTCGGCGTCTCTGTAACGGGAGCGTTTCCCGGCGCAGGCGCGCGCTTTTCCTTCTTCGACAGGTCGGTCACTAATTCGGCGCTATCGCGGGGCTCGGCGATCGTTTCCGGGACAGCCTCGTTTTCGATCGTCTTATCACGATCTTCCGATTTCCGCTTTTCGAGTTTCTCGATCTTCTCTAATAGCTCTTTTTTGTGTACAAGCCTTTCCGGACTCTCCTTCGGACCACCCGATTCTTTTGCGGTCCGGCCCGGCCGTACGGATTTATCGCCCGTTCTTAAATCCAGCCGCGGATTTTGCGTTTTTCTCAAAACCATATGGAATATATGAATATCTTAATAAACACGAAATTGCCCATTATTGATTTATTATACCATTTTTATGCCGAACAACACAAAAAAGCCATAAGCGCCCAAAGCTTAAAAAAAATCCCGGCATAGCCAGGATATATGGTTTAAAAAAATCCGCACAGGATCGTAAAGACCGCTAAAGCGAATATTGAGGCCAGAAATTTTAAATTCCTTTCCCGCCCGAGCTCTTTCGTTTTCCTTTCCCTAAGTTCTGCTTCGAATTTTTCCCGGGAACAGCGGTCGCATCGTCGGTTCAAATCCGCGATCTTCCGGCCGATACAGAAACAATCGGTAACCAAATAAATGAAAATAGCGATATCGATCTGGGCGAGCAAAACATAAAAAACCGATCTTTCCGTAAAATAGATCCGGACGAGCAGAGCAGCGAATAAAATTGCGGTTATGGTCAAAATCGTTTTTAGGCTCGAAAAAAATCTGTTTCTGGCGTGATCGTGCCTGGCCGCGAATTCCGGCGGGGCGGGATCAGGGTTCGAACAGGAGTCATCGCGATGATACTTCTCTTCATACTCCTTAAGTAAAACCCCGAAAGGAATAAAACGTCTTATGCAAACAACAAGACAGGCCACCGCCAGGATCGTTAACAAAAATATTATTGCGCTCATTTTTCCCCTCCGATATATTTAAAAAGGACTTACGTTTAAATAAATCTTATATTAAAAACATCTTTAAGTCAATAATAGACTACGTTTTTAGGTTTAACCTTGTGCAAAACCTGTGCAAATCAATACTAAGCCTTTAAGAAAATTTTTAAAATTAAATTTTAAACCAATAGTTTTATTAAAAACCGAAAAAAAACATAAGTTGTAGATAGCTAATATTATTACTAAATATTAGCTAATATTAAATATTTAATAATTAATAATTAATGCCCGGAATCTTATTCCTAAATTCTCTTGACATTACAAAAAAAATCGTTTAATATACTAATACGTAATATTTACCAATAAACAGATGAAGATGTAGGTTTAAAATTTAAAGAATAATCAGCTTACAGCAAAAAAAACGGACAGTTGTAAGGTCTGTTTTTTGTTTATCTGTCAGAAACGGTACCGCACGTTAACAATTCATATTTTGGCGCTAGCAGGCGCCAATTTACAACCAATACAATTGTGAGATTCAATATCTTCAATATTCCTTTGATTATTCCCGTATATCACGGAAACAATCAAAAACAGGCGAAACCTGTTTAAAAACACCTAGGATACAACCTAGTAAAAAAATTTTTGTCAGAGAGTTTGATCCTGGCTCAGGATGAACGCTGGCGGCGTGGCTAAGGCATGCAAGTCGAGTGGGTTTAGACCCACGGCAAACGGGAGAGTAACGCATTGGTAACCTACCCCGAGGACGAGGATAATCCGCCGAAAGGCGGGATAATACTCGATAGAATCCCGGAGAGACATCTCTTCCGGGATTAAAGTTCCGACGCCTCGGGAGGGGCCTATGGCTTATCAGCTAGTTGGTGAGGTAACGGCTCACCAAGGCTATGACGAGTACCGGGTGTGAGAGCATGGCCCGGCTCACTGGGACTGAGACACTGCCCAGACTCCTACGGGAGGCTGCAGTCACGAATATTCCTCAATGGCCGAAAGGCTGAAGGAGCGACGCCGCGTGCATGAAGAAGCCCTTCGGGGTGTAAAATGCTTTTATCTGGGAAGAACCAATGACGGTACCAGATGAATAAGGGGCTGCTAACCTCGTGCCAGCAGCAGCGGTAATACGAGGGCCCCGAGCGTTATCCGGATTTATTGGGCGTAAAGGGTCCGTAGGCGGTTTGTCGCATCTCCTGTTAAATTCTGAGGCTCAACTTCAGAACCGCGGGAGAGATGGATAAACTAGAGGCCGGAAGAGGCAAGCGGAATTGCTGGTGTAGGGGTTAAATCCGTTAATATCAGCAGGAACACCGAATGCGTAAGCAGCTTGCTGGAACGGTTCTGACGCTGAGGGACGAAAGCGTGGGGAGCGAATGGGATTAGATACCCCAGTAGTCCACGCCGTAAACGTTGGATGCTAAGCATTGGCAGTATCGACCCTGTCAGTGCTGTCTACCTAAGCTAACGCCTTAAGCATCCCGCCTGGGGAGTACGAGCGCAAGCTTAAAACTCAAAGGAATAGACGGGGACCCGCACAAGCGGTGGAGCATGTGGTTTAATTCGACAGTAAGC
>MFGB01000023.1:0-144537 GCA_001780275.1 Candidatus Falkowbacteria bacterium RIFOXYA2_FULL_47_19
GAGCATATCTGACTTCGTCCGCAATGTGTAACCGTGGACGACCGGCTTCGCCGGTGGATTTCTTAAAGTATTAAAAAATCGCCCCCGGAGGGGCGGTCATGCTATATCTTCCGGCTGTCATAAGCCCAGTGTAGAAGCGCCTGCCTCTGCTTCCGGCGGCAGCCGAAATCGCCTTTGACGCAGTTATTCTTTACGGCCGACCAATGCCGGCGGAACGCCCGCCAGCGCTTAATCTGGCGCCGGTCGTCCTCGTGGCGGCGCCCGAGCCAGTAGCGGCAGTACCACTGGAACCAGCCGCGCGGATCATCCGGATGGATCCAGCCCTTCTGCCGCCAAAGGGACAGGGGCTGACTGGCATTCACTTTAAAGAAATTCAAAGCCGGATCGCGCTTTTCCGGAGAAAGCTTCGCGTTTTTAAACCACTTAGCCGGGAACTCCTCCCGGCAATCGGTCATATATTTGCCGCCGAAGACCCCGAGCGAAAGCATCTCCTCCGGCGTCAATTCGGGCGCGAAGTCTTTATGAAAATTCCTACCCGTTTCTTCGGTCAGAGAATACCGGTAATTTTTCTGCACTTTATCATTGACGATGATCTCTTTTTTCATTTCTTATTTTTAAACTTTAGTGGTAATTTTTTCATAAAGTTTATTTATTTAAGATATGTTTCCTCGTAAAATTGCGGGACCTGGCAATTCAGGAAACTGACGCAATCATTGGGAATCTTAATATCAATGGCATTGATGCATTTGATCATTTCCTTGGGCCAGGTGGGGCATTCTTCCATACAGGTATCATAGGCGTCGTTTAGATCCTCCGGCGTGACATCCTCGGTATAAGCTGCGCAGTCCTTATATCTTTGGCAGGCATCGCTGCATTTATCGGAAATCACTTTTTTCTTTTCTTCGTCTTTGCATAAAGCTTTCAATTCCCGCAAAAGATCGCCGATTTTTCGCTCAAGCTCCCCCATTTGATAAAAATATTCATCCGGATCGATTATGTCGGCTTCATTAATATCCGGCAGGGGCGGCGCGTCCGATGTCAACTCCGGCGCCTGCGAACCCGGTCTCTCTTCCACGATTATTGAATCCATATCTATGTCAGGCAAAGGCGGCGCGTCCGATGTCAACTCCGGCGCCTGCGAACCCGGTCTCTCTTCCACGATTATTGAATCCATATCTATGTCAGGCAAAGGCGGCGCGTCCGAGCTAAGCTCGGGTATTTCCGAACCGGGACGTCCGAGCGGATTTTCCGGGACTATCGTTTCCGGGTTGATATCCGGCAGCTTCGGCACATTGTCCAGCCACGCTTTTTTTCTGGCCGCCAGATCGGACAATTTTTTTTCCATCTCCTCTATCCGCCGGTTAACGTCTTTCTTATTGTCGCAATTTTCGCCGGCCAAGGCTTTCAGCTGTTCGGCTTCGGCCAGCAAGTCCTTATAATCCGAGACGATCGCTTCCGGATCGGTCGATCTTCCCTGCCCCGGATCGGAAACGTGTTCGGAAACCAGGAAGCCGCCCAAGCCCAAAACGACGACAGCGGCAGCGCCCAGTAGAATTTTTTTTATCGTGCTCATATTTTTATAATTACTAATAGTTATTAACGCACTTGTCCTATCGCGCGCTTACAACTGTCTTTAGCTGACTCGCTTTTCAAGTCATCGCAAAGCGCTTGATTTCTAGTCTCTTGAGCGATGTACGCCAGGCAGTTGTCATGAACCGCTTCGTTGTGGATGTCCCGGCAAATATCCGGCATTAGTTTTGAACGCGCGTATTTACTACGGCAATCTTCATTATAGCTGGTATCCTGAATCAGGTCGCAGACGGAAACGTCGGCTTGATGCACAGCCAATCGACTGAAGCAATCGGTTGACTCCCGCTGGCTGTTAACCCGGGAACAAACGGAGGGATCGCGCTTGACTTTAGCCACCTCGCCATAGCACCAGCCTTGTTGGATCGCACTTTCAAGATTGGCGCAAATTTCGGCATTACCGCTCCCCCTGGCAATATTCTCGATGCAAATTTCCTGATCACTTTCTTTTTTTACCTTTCCACAAACGGAAAGATCCTTTTTAACCGAAGCCACGCTGATGAGGCAAAAATCGCTTTCCGTTTCAATATCGATCAACGAGCAGATGCTTTCGTCCCGAGCTTCTTTGGCGGTGGTCTTTAGACAATTATTCTTCCTGACTCCGTCCGAAATCTCCAAACATACTTCGGCTCGCTTGGCCGCGATCGCCACTTCCTCATAACAGCGATCTTGCCGGGTTCGGGTCTTTTCTTTATTCTCGCCTTTCAATCCGGCGCACATGCCGGAATCCAGAGCCTCCACCGCCTTCTGCCTGTCCTCGTCAACCGAAAGGAGGCTGTCGATATTAATTTTTGGCTCACAGGCGCAAAGGAGCAGCAAGCACGGCATTAACCATAATGTTTTTTTCATAAAATTAAAATAGATAATTTTTAATTTTTTATGGTCTTGACGACACTGTAATCCCGGCTAGCCGTAATCGTATCGACAACATCTTTGACTGATTCGACGAAATTACCGTTTTCATCGTAAACTACCCGATTTTTTAGCACCTCGACTTTGACTTCGGCGCGAAGAGAGCCGGGCTTATCGATAAATGTGCTGGTAAAATGGCAAGTGCCCGGCATTTCCTTATGAAGGGCGCCGTCAATATAAAAACTCCAATAACACTTGGTGGTTTCGCCGCTTTCGGTACCGCTGATCTCGGCTTTCCACATCCTGGCCTGGCTGACCAAAAAAATCCCTTCGGTCGGGCTTACAAAATTCACGCTTACGCCCGACTCTCCGCTAGCCTTTGCTTTCTGGGTATCGCTGGCGCTTTCCCTGGCTTGCTCCTGGGTTTCTGTATTACTTTCTTGTCCGACAGGTTCCGGCACGGCCTCGGCCTCTGCTTCGCTTTTCGTTTTTTCTTCCTCTGTTTCAATTTTTTCCTCAACTTCATAACCGTTTTCCTTGAGCCAGTCTCTGATCTCCTCAGTACTGCCGGTAGCGGCCTCGATCTCAGTTTCCCTGTCTTTATTGTTATATGCAGGCAGAGCAATGCCGACAACCTTGCCTTCCTGCGCCGCGGAACGGAATTGGTCGATCGCGATCATGACGCCGTTAAATTTATCAAATCCGCTGGCCAGATTTTCCGGTAAACTGGTAATGCTCAAGATAGCGGCGGCCGGTTCGGTTATCTTCCTGACATCGCCGACTAATTCGGATATTTCATTGTCATTGCCAAGGGCTATGTTAGCGGCGTCTTCTGTAACCTCCATGGTCAAGTCTGCCCCGCCGATAATAACCGCTGCCTTGGTCATAGTTGAAGCGGCCGCGAATCCGGCTGTGCCGCCGCTGATTATGACTCCCCCGACGAATCCGGCTACTTTACAACCGTCTTTAATGACTATGGCCGAATTTTCCAGCTTCTTAAATTGATCACCGGCTTCCGTCCAGGCTTCGGCTTTGACCTCTTCCTGGGTTTGCTTGAGCATCAAAAAGGCTCGCTTGGCATCAACGCCCAGAAATTTAGCCAATGTCTTTATCTTTTTCCCGGCCGGCGCTTTGTCAAACACATTATTGATTTCCTCTTTGGTAACGGCTTTTGCTCCTTTTACAAGCCCAAGCTCTGACGGAATATATTCGTCCGCGATTTTTTCCAGTTCTTCAGCCTTCTTCGCCATATCATCCCATTCCCCAATCAGCCCGTCCATCTCCGCTTTCCATTTTTCGTATCCCCCATATTTTCGAGCGTTAACGAGAATGTCGTCAGTCTTTATCCGTAATTCGAGGTACTGCTTTGAACCCGCCAGGGTCTTTTCAAACAGCTCCTGCTCCAAAGCGGATCCCGCCTCTCCCTCGTTTTTTTTGCCGCAACCGCTAACCGCCAACAAAACGACCAGCATCGCTAAAAAAATAAATTTTCTTTTCATTTTATTATTTCTAATTTTTAAATTTTATTGCCTCTTGCACAACTTTGCGCCCAACTTGAAAAACTGCTTTAAGCTTTCAAGAAGAGTTCACGGATCTCATTTTCACCAAGTTCGCTGATGCCCGTTTTACTTTTTTTGGCTTTCCGCGCCGCCGCCAGTCTCTTAACCCAATTGCCGGCGACCTCGTCTTTTTTGTCGTCGTTAACCCCGTCCAACTCGCGCATGATTTTTATGATCGCGTAATTACTGTTGCGGGGCAAACCGGCCGACTCGAATTCATGGCGCAATTTCTCGATCCGCGCCATATGCATATTGTTCTTTTTTACATAATCTATTCCTTCTTTTGAAGCTTTTTCCGGGTGAAATCGCACTCCTGGACCGTCATGATAGCAGAGCCATAACATATCTCTCTGCTCCTTGACCGGCTTTCCCCGAAAAACATCGGGGTTTTTGGTGTTATAATCAAATTCCGGATCATGGATTGCCAGAGAGTACAGCTTCCCGAAGGCCCTGCCGTAGTCATCGTTAGTTAAAAAAAGTTTTGTGACTTCATCGGCCTGCCCAAACGACATATCCCCGGGACCTTTATAAACACAGCGCCGGTCAATGGGCAGTTCCCTGGTTGTTTCATTCAAAAAGGCCAGATATCTTAAATCATCTATCGCCGCGATCGGCTTGACCTGAAAAACGCCCCTGGCTTTAGACGATGACTCCTGATTGGAATAATAACGGCTCTCCTGGAATTGTTGGGCCATAAAAAAATTTTCGGACATGACCTTTGTGTCGAATCTGGACTGGACTGCTTTGGAGTTATATGTTTCCAGAACCGCCTCAGCGATCTTTATGGCTTTTTCCTTTTCCCGCGAGACCGGCCTTTCTTTTTTAAATTCAGGACGCGCCTTTTTGGGAGTCGTCTTGTTTTCGGCCGACTCGGCCCCATCTTCTGCTTCTGTATTTTTCAGACGGGCAATCACGCCGAGCTTATCAAGTCCATACAAAGCAGCCGCGGCTCCGATTACGGTTCTCATGCCCTTGTGCATAAATATCCGTCTCTCCGCATTCTCAGGCTCACCCTTCTTTTTCTCAGGCCTATTCCCGCCAGGGTTTGGAAATTTCTCAATACTCATAAATAAAACATTATAAAATAATAACCGACACGTATGCCCACTAATTAGAGAGGCTTGTTCCCAGAATCGGAATTAATAAAGAGAGGGGGTACAAATTTAAACAAGTCATAAGCTAATTATAACAAAAATCGCCGACTTTGGCGATAATCCTATTATTAAATATCATACCCGGTCCGTAATAAAATCCCCTTCCCGTATTTTTTAGCCGTGACTTTCATTTCTTTAAATAGCTGATCACCGGTTCCAGATGCTCGCGCTTTAGTTCTCCCCATTCGACCGGCTTACCGCCTTCGAGCCGGCCGGGGATCTTAAAGTAGCGGACATGCTTCTTGATCTTACGGGGCAGAAGCCAATAGGAAAACTTGCTCCATCCGTGGTCCGGACCGATCCCGCCCAAGGCCACGGCCGCCACTTTCTTGTCTTTAAGAATAGACCAATGCTTTTTAATGAAGCCTTTTAGAGGCATCCGTCCGGCATAGGTGCCGGAAATGACAGCAACAGAGTCCGCCGCCGCCAGCGCTTCAGTCCCGGCCGCCTCAAAGGTCATAAGCGGCGCCTTAAGCGCTTCGGACAACCACTCGGCATATAACTTAGATCCGCCCAACCGGGTCTTGTAAACGATGATAGTGTTCATATACTTAATGATTAATTTCCATAGGTCTGGTTTTTTTATCCGGATAATGCGGGAGCACTTTGCATAGTCGAAACACCTTGTACAGTGGGAGCACAAAATTTTGTGCTCCCACTATTCCCGTGCCCCCGCTATAATTCCCATTATCCTAATTCCAGGGGCAATCTCCGGGTTCGATGCAGTTCTGGACAACCGACCCCTGGCCGTTTTCCCCGTGCACCTTGTCTCCGCCGGCATATACCGCGACGGCCGAAAGCGCCATTAAAGAAACTGCCATGGCGAAAACTAATAAGGTTTTTTTCATAATTTTATATTATAAATTAATTAGCGCGCGTGCTTATCTTTTTTTATCAAAAAACATTCCCTGACACATGGGGATCAATTTGTCTTCGCCCGCCAGTTGACCTCGAAAGAAACGGAATATTTTCCCGGTATCCGCCACCGGGAGAACCGGAAGCAAAGCAGCTGAAATTTATTATCAGCAATCTTGCCGAAGCCGAATCTATTTAAAGTAAGTTCGATATCAATTACCATATTTTAATAATTCTAATACCTGGAAGAAATGATCGTATATCCGCCTTATTGAATCACTCAAATTAATTTTTTATCTCCAAGTCCTAAATGTTTTGGACACAGAATACCTATTGCCAGGGCCTCTGTTAAGGCGCGGCACCTTGAATCTGGAATCACTAAATACCCATATAAACATTTATCCCGTAAACGATCTTTTTTCCCCTTCAAAAAAGTATGCACAAATGAAGACTGACCACGAAGATGATTTTTAAGTCTTTGGCGTAAGCCATTTTTTGCCCTTAACGTTCTCCCTATATGCAAAACCGCACGATCTGGGCCATAAATTATATACACCCCCTGATCGCATGACGCATTTACTGCATATCCTTCTTGCGGAAATACTTCCAATTTAGCTTTCAATAATTTGTTTACTAAATTTTTTGTCTTTACATATTCCCCAGATAGCATAAAATAACTTAATTAGTATTAATAATCGAGTTATATATTTTTCCGAATGCATCATGAGTAGATCTTCTTGCTATTCTGGGCAGGGATGAGTCTTTTGCCTTTTTTGTTTGGTTTATGGAAAACTTTTTGGATAGATTATCTGGATGCCAAATGATAACCAAGTTCGAGGCGATATTGATCTAAATTCGATATATTACATTCGCAATTTCAGCCAGGTCCGCCCCCCTCTTGTGAATTGCTTCTTCTGGATCAGTCAAAAAATTATCTCTGTACTTTCTTTCAATATCTTTATTCATTATAAAAATATCATTTTTATAGGCCTCCATTTTTTTATCAGGGGAAGCATCATTTAATTTTCCGTTTTCGTTTTTATCAAATAAAGTAAGATTGCCAATATTATTAACAAAGTTTTTCACATCGGCTTTTTTAAGGTTCCAATTTTTTGGGTCACGATCCAATATATGTTCTCGACTCACTTCGTCATAACCGTATTTAGAATTTGTTTTATCCTGATGTTTACGGATATCATTTAACAGTATGGTTGTTAATTTGTTATCTTTACTATATTTAATGTCATCGCAAAAATTTTTTTTAAACTCTTCGTCCGATTCAACCAATATTTTTAAATCCTTATAGAACTGATCGGATAATTTATTATAATCATTTCCCTGAAATTCTTTTATTTTTTTACATTGCGATGCAAAACCTCTTTCATACTTAGACGGTATAACGCCTATTATTTTTGCTCGAAGAGCGAATATCCATAGTTTATCAAGTTCATTATTAAATATTTTTTCAGTTAAACTACTATCTGACAAATATCTATTTACCAACGACAACAGCACACCATAAACCTGATCTAGGCCAAGGTGTTGATACTTTTCAATCTTTTTAACCGACTCGATGCTGATTTTATTCTTAGAAATTTTTCTTAATTCATTTACCTGGTCGTTTCTTCTTAAAGCAAGGTATATTTTGGCGTTGTCAATAAGCTCCCCTATTAATATAGTGATGCCCCTTTCATCCTCATTTTCAACGGCTTGTTTTATACTTGAAAAAACCTCAGAACCTCTTATATATCCATTTTTTGATATCCAGTAATATCTCAAAAATTTTTCGAATAGCTTGTAATCGGTTTCTTCAAATAATGATTCCAGCTCATACCAAAGAGATTCTATCCTTTGTTCATATTTTGGGGTTTTGCAATAACTCATTACAACGTTTTTAACTAAATCGATTTGATTCAATGCCTGTCCAGTCGCGTTTAGACCTTCAAACATATTAAAAATGTCATTGTTCTTTTCGCAAACAATTAAAATAAACTGTGCGTTTACTATTTTTTCCTTAATTTCCTTAGCTTTTTTGAAGTATTTGGACGAATTTTCTTTGCTTAATTCTATCCTCTGATTGTTCGATATATGCTCATGTAAAAGCTTGAATACGTGTTTGTAAATATTAACTATATGTTTCTCATTATCATCTAAATTGTCCAAATCTGCCTTCGTTTTAAATTCTTCTTTCTTTAATATTATTTTTTCTAAAATATTATGGATATTCTCTTTGTGAATTTTTATTTTTATTTCTTGTGTATCAGTATTACCACTTGGCAGATATTTCAGGTAATAACTATCAATATTCTTCGCATATTCCCTAATTTTGGTTGATAATATTTTATCACTTTTTTTTGCAATTTCAATTAATACATTTCTTAAGGCTGATAAGCATAAAATTATAGTAATGATTCTTTGCTGCCCGTCAATAATTTCCACACTATCAGAGCTATTGATTTTCTGCGAAAGAATGTTGCCAATATAATAACCACTTTCATTTTCCATGATATTATTAAAAAGTTTTGTTACTTTATCCTTGGTCCACACATATGGTCTTTGGTTTTTGGGCAAACAAAAAAATTCAAATTTTTTTCTTAACTTTTCGAATGTTTTATTTCCTGTTGATTTTTCATCAAAACTCGCCATATCTATCTCAATAATTCTTAATTAAAAATTCTGGTATCGCCCCACGACTACTTGTCATTGAATTTATAGGTCGTGAAACCATAATTTCTATGATTTTATACTTGTCCTTTTTATACAACCTTCGAATTTCATCTAGGGCATTATTACTTAATATCATCTTTGTTTTTTTCACAGTTAAGCTTTCAACAAATTTAAATAATTTTTCACGATCGGAAAGATTAAATCTTTCTGGAGTGTAATTGGCAAAGCTTGTTTTTTTCAATGGATCATAACATGGATCCAAATACACCAAGTCATCTTCTTCTACTTTATCAATTATTTCTCTATAATCTTGCCTTACAATGTTTACACCCTTTAGCAGTTCGGATGCTTTAAGTAAATATTCTTTCTCAAAAATTGAAACACTTTTATTTCTCCCATACGGAACATTAAACTCATTTTTAGAATTAACTCGATAAATACCGTTAAAACAAGTTTTGTTGATGTATATAAATGCTGCAGACCGATTAATTCCCCATATTCTTCCTTTATTATATTTATCTCTAATACCTAAATAAAAAGCCTTAGAATTTTGTTCACGATACTCTCGTAAATATTTCATTAATAAACCTACATTATCGCGCACAGCAATATATGCATCAATAAGATCTTTGTTTATATCAGAAATCAAACAAAACTTAGGGTTATATTTTTCTTTTACGTAAAAGAAAACTGCTCCTGCGCCAAGAAATGGTTCAAAGTAACGATTGATTTTATCTGGCAGCTCTTTGTCTATTTTATCCAAAATTCTTCTTTTTCCGCCTGCCCATTTTAGAAATACTGAAGTATTCATTATTTTTAATCTAACACTTAATCTTGTATTATTCAAATGGTCAACTTGGTAAATATTCAGCAGCGCTATATATGTTCTACATAATTAACAATTAAAAGTTTTTTGCATCAAGACTTGAAATTGAGTTTCCAATTCGGCGGATTGGGCGAGCATTGATTGCGCTATTTTTTCAGATTTCTCTACTATTTCAGCAAATTTATTTTGAAGCTCGACAGGTGGCAACATTATGCTCAATCCCTTTAACGCAAAAATTTTTAACTCTGCGAATGTTGTGCCTGATGCAATGCTTTTATAATTATTTTTAAATTTTTCTTTTAGCGTATACTTGAGATATATATTATTTAGCGATTTCACCTTCACGTGTATCCATAAAACCCTTCCATCCTTAAAATAAAAAGGCAGTTCAGTATCAACTGACCAAATTCTTCCATCCGGACAAATAGAAGGCATCAATAAATCACCAACTGCAGGAACGCCAGTATGTTTTTTTAATTCCTGATAATGCTTATTTGTAATAAATAATTTTGGTTTAATAACTTCGCCGCAACTCAACATTCCAATTTCCGTGCCTCTGTAAAATGGAATTCCGTTTTCTGTAAGCTCATCTACAAAAACTCTTTTACTAGAACCAACATCGCACAAATCGTTTAATTTCTGGAACCCCCACCCCTTCTCATTCTTCACCGGATCCCCAAACATCTTCAAAAACACCGACTTCAAATAATCATCCAAAAGCCCGATGGCTTGTTTTCTTTTTTGGCGAAGTGCGTCTGCCTTATCAAGAATTTTTACAATGCGTTTTTGGTCTTCAAGAGGTGGAAGTGGAATTTCAATATCTTCTATGTCTACGGAGCCAATGTTTTTTTGAGCTATTCCTTTTGCTTTTCTAATCAATTTTGATTCAACAATCCCACTTTTTAAAAAATGAAATAAGTAATCCGGAAATACGTCTTTAGACTTAATAATTACTTTCCCAACTCGCTGGTTTAATACGGCTGGCAAATTTTCTTTTTTTATTCGTCCTACTCTACCAACATTTCCAGTCAATGAAATTAAAATATCCCCGTCATTTAAAATAAACTTTTCCAGCAATTTATTATTTAACTTAATATATTTTCTATTGTCATTGGAGATATAGCCATTTTGAACATTTGTTATTCTAATGACTTGAAAACCATCATCAGAATATTCATTGCTTTTAAATGCATAGCCATTAAATATTTTAGCTATATTTCCAATTTTTATTTTAGTCATAACTACAAGTTTTTTAAATTATTAAGTCCGGCCACGATTTCCATTTCTAACGCCTCGATCTTCCCCAAAATCACTTTCGGATCTTCGTAAATCGCTTCTTCATAATCCGTCACTTTATAACGATTAATACTCAAATCAAAATCCGCTTCTTCGATTTCTTTTTTTTCAACGTAGAAGAACTTGCTATTCCGTTTATTCTCCTCTTGGTCTTTTCGCTTTTTCCATTTCGCCACGATATCCGGCAAATCGCCACCACCATTGATCTTGGTTCGCTTATCATCCAGCGAAAAGCCATCTGACTGCATGTCATAAAACCAAACCTTCTCCGTCTCCCCGCCTTTCACAAAAATCAAAATTGCGGTGCTTACTCCGGCGTAGGGCTTGAACACTCCGCTGGGCATTGAGATAACGCCTTGCAGTTCGCAATCATTGAGTAACATTTTGCGCGCCTGCTTATGCGCGTTACTGGATCCAAAAAGCACGCCGTCCGGCACAATCATACCGGCGCGGCCGCCGATTTTGAGTGATTTGATAATCCGATTAATAAACAGGAGTTCGGTCTTGCTGGTATTGAGCGAAAGCGATTCGTTGATATCTCCTTTATCAATACTCCCCTTGAACGGCGGATTCGCCATGATGCAATCGTAAAAATTATCCTCATCGTATTTTTTTGATAACGTGTCTTTCTGTTCAATATTAGGACTGCTGATGCCGTGCATCATCAAGTTCATGAGACCAATCCGCACCATACTCTCATCCATATCATAGCCGTAAAAAGTTTTTTCCTTAAGATGAGTCCACTGTTTTTCACTTGTCAGTTTATCGCCCAAATGCCCGCGCGTCAAACCGTTCTCATCTGTCTTCTGATTTTCCTTGCTGGTATAGGCGGTTATAATATGCTGGTAGGCGCCAAGTAAAAAGCCCCCGGTACCGCAGGCTGGATCACAAATCGTGTCACCCAATTTAGGGTCAACTAGTTCGCAAATCAATTGAATAATATGACGTGGTGTGCGAAACTGGCCAAGCTTGCCGGCACTCGTAATTTCTGAAAGTAAATATTCGTAGAGATCACCTTGCGTATCCTGAAAGCCCTGTCCTTCCGATTCCTGCTTGGAAATCTCTTCAAAAATTTCATCTATAATGTTAACCGCTTCTACTAAGAGCGAGGGTTTGGAAATTATAAAAACCGCGTTGCCCATGTGCTTAGCGAAAGGACTTTCCTCCTTGCCGATCGTTTTGAGGAAAGGGAAAACTTTTATTTGAACGTGTGTAAGCATTTCGCCGCCCTCCATGTGCCGGAAATGACTCCAACGCAACTTTTCATTACCTTTAAAAAGCGATCGATAAGCCTCACCAGTAAACTCCGCGTCTTGTTTCTTTTTCGTATCCATCTCATCCAATCTTTTCATAAACAGCAAATAAGAAATCTGCTCAATGGCAGTCAGTGGATTGGAAATGCCACCGCTCCAAAATTTATCCCAGAGCCGACCGATGGCTGATTTCAGTGTACTATTTAGCATAATTTAAAATTTTATCCGTGAATTGAATTATTTCCTTTTGCATATTTATCGGGAAGACACCGAGGAAGCCGCGGGCATGGATCTTGGTGAACGGCTCGCTAACCAAATCTTTTTTGGCCAATTCGCCATTGTTTATAATAAAATCACGCAACACAATCAAAAACTGGATTTGCTTGGGAGCCAGTGTGTTGTGCTCGGCGATAAACTCTGCGAAGGCCTCGGATACTTTTTCGGAAAAAGTGACCAAACCGCCCAAACCCATGATGTATTTTATCAGATCCAAAAATTTCACTTGCCGGGCATCATAGGCTTTTTGCAAATTTTCCTCGGTCGGATAAGGCTCGTATTCAGCCAAGGTATCGGCCAACTCCTCAACTTCCTCCTGGCTTACCGCTTCACCCTGTTTTAGTTTTTGCAGCACTTCGTTTTCAGTTTCTAGCTTTTTGATTAACGACTCGACTTTTTCACGGTATTTTTGAATAGTAAGCCGTTCATGTTCCGGGCCGAACTTGATATATTCTTTTTGACTCGTTATATCGCGCAGATCAAGCGAATCCTGATCAGGCTTAATCCCCTCATCCCGGTATTTCATCAAAGGGGCAATTTTTTGAATCAATACTTCCAGCGCATTATCATCGGCTTTTTTTAAAAAATTGCCATGTAAAATTTCTTCGATTAGCTTTTTCTCCTTGGCAACAACGTTGACTGATAATGGCAAGTCCGAAACCATCTCAACAAGGGCTTCCCCTAAAACCTGTGCTCGCTTGTCTTGATTATCAAGTTTGGCAATAGAGTAATGCAGTACTTTCAATTCAAAGCTCATAGCTTTGAAATCTTCGCCCGTCCGCGTGCGCATCAAGGGCGCAATCTCTTTTTCTAAAAATATTTTTTTATCTTCATTTAGTCTTTGCCAAAAAGTCTCGTCCACTTTTTCCAGCTTGCTTTTGGCGTCCAGTATCACCACATTATTAGACGGCAACTTAGCAATATCTACTTTTAACTTCTGGGTTACGGAATTGACCAACTCGGCATTGTTGTGCGAATCCACAATGTTCAATTTCAATAATTTTGCTTCAAAAATCCGAACCGGCAGCGGCTTAGTGGCTTTGTCAATTTTGCCGGTGGGATTCATTTGGAAATAGTCAAAATTCTCCCAACAATCAATGATAAGAAATTTATCCTTGGTCTTGCACCAGGGCTTAATTTTATTGACTTCAAGGAGACGAGTGCCGCGGCCGATCATCTGCCAAAATTTTGTATAGGAAAAAACTGGTTTTGCAAAAACCAAATTAACCAACTCACGGACATCGATGCCCGTATCAAGCATATCAACGCTAATTGCAATTCGCGGGAAGTCTTTATTAATAAATTGATCCAAGAGGCCACCCTTACCATAAACTCTGGCATCGTCAGAAACAATCACCTTGGCGATATTGCCTTTGTGCTCCGGATAAAGGTCGTCAAAAACTTCTTGGAGTCGCCGGGCGTGTTTCATGGTCATGGCAAAGAAAATTGTTTTTCCCGGCAAAGTACCGCTTTCGTCTTTAATGCACTCCTCCATAAACTCCTGAACAATCAATGCGTTAGTACCACGGTTAGTCACTTTTTTTTCAATTTCACTGCCTTCGTAATTAATTTCAGCCGGCTCCTTGCCATCAGCCAATAGTTTTTGCTGCTCACCAATTGAAATGGTATCTTTTCTGATGCCTTCTTTTTGAAATTTAGTTCTGACTTTTAAAACTTCGAAGTTGGAAAGATAGGGCGGTTTATTATTCACGGCTTCGTCAAATGAATAGGCATAAGTCGGAATACCGTCTGCGCAATCAAATAGCCCAAAAGTATTGTGTTCAACCACGTCCTTGGGCGTAGCTGTCAGCCCCAATTGAATCGTATCAAAATAATCAAAAATATTTCTATAAACATTATAAATCGAGCGGTGACTTTCGTCCGCCACAACCATGTCAAAAAAATGCGGACTCAAAGGACAATCATTATTCTCAATGATATTGAGCATCGTCTGATAGGTAGCACAATATATTCTTCTATCGGTAACAATATCGTGCTCTCCGATTTTCGGCCAAACTGGGGCATTGGGTAAAAACTCCTTAAAAGCATCAAGAGCCTGGTTTCTAAGAGCAATTCTGTCTACCAAAAATAAAACTTTTTGAACTCGATTAGTGCGCATTAAAACGTCTATCATGGACACGCATGTCCTGGTTTTGCCGGTACCTGTTGCCATGACCAGCAATGACTTCCTTTTCCCTTTATCCAGATTTTCAAATACCGATCGGATCGCTTCGATTTGATAAGGGCGACCAGAAATATCCCGATTAATCAATTCTTGTGATAGCGGTTTTTCATTATTCCGTAAAAATAACATCCTTTCCAGGTCCTTTTTACTAGGAAAGCCGTAAACTTTCCGCGGCGGATATTTTTCAGTTTCCCAAAAATAAATATCGTGTCCATTGGTATAAAAAACAAAGGGCATATCTTTGCCGGAATTTTTTTGAATATTTTCCGCATACTGGCGCGCCTGCTCCTGACCGATTCTAGCGTCTTTCGAAGTTTTCTTTGCCTCAACCACAGCTAGTGGATAACCATTGTCGCCAAGCAAGGCATAATCAGCGAACTGATGACCTTGATATTCGTTAAGCGGCTGTTCTTTTGTCATGCCCTCCGAACCCACCCAAATATCTAATTCCGTCGTTACCTGAGTTACATTACCAACATCCCAACCACCCTTAGATAGTCGCTTATCTATTATATTTCGCCTTGTTAAGGCTTCGTTTATTTTTGCCATATTAAATCTATATTAACTGTCTAAACCTTGATTTGCTTGATTAAAGGATTAGCTTGATCACGGGCTGCGCGGCGTCAATATGTCTTTTTGTATCTGCGTTCATAATTTTTTTAATTTCTTTATAGAATTATTGCCAATAAGGGAACGCGTATAAATAATTGCAATTTATGTTTTTAATGTTATTGAATTCAATAATATCAAAATCTTCATCGCTTTATCAATTTTTCAAAGCTCCTCTAATACTAAATATTATCTATGTTTTAATGACATCATTAAAACATCTGTGGATATGTCCAACTGATTTATTATAAAAAATTAAACCCATGTTTAAATCTATATTAACCGTCATAACTAAACCCTCGACATCTGGCCCGAATTATCCATACTATAGTTTCGATATTTACTATATTTAAATAATTTTTACAATTTAGCCTGAAATATTATATTAACCAATATTTAATAAAATAATAGTATATTCAAGGGGTATCTTAATATAAGCATTGACAAATCACGCTAATGTGTTATATTAAAGATACAAATGGCCTTCGGGCTCCGAGACCCCATTTCTTCTTCGGAAGGGATGGGGATCGTCTTTTATAAGAGATCTTTTATTCTCTTTTTTGTTTCCTCAAATTCGTCCTCAGGCAAGTACCTCAACTTTCTGACCAATCTTTTGCTGCTTATTAGCCTTAGCTGTGATAACAAGATCGAATAATCGAAATCGTCATAATTTACGACGTAATAAAATCTTCCCTCTTTCTTTTTACTGGACATCGGCACTCCCCAAAATACTTCCGGTCCGAATTTTCTAAGTATTAAAACAGGCCTCTCGAATTTCGCGTTTTTACCATCCTGTTCAAATCCTATATTCGATCCTAAGCTGGCCCACCATATTTCCCGTTCCTTAAAATAGACGATATCGTTTTCGTTTGATTCTATCCTGATCTTAAGTTTTGTCCACTCGATAATTCGTCTTAATTTTTCCATAAACTAATTTCATGATATAATATTTAAATCATCAATTAGAAACATATATCATTGGTAATCCTGCCCGTGGATACGGGTCCGATATCCGCAAGTCTCGCCCAACAGCGGGATTTTTACATTTCGGCCAATCTGCATTTTTACTATGATAATTATAGACTAGGCGGAAAATCCATATTTCCCCTAAACTATACCACCAAATCCCCACAAAATCAAGAAAAAGGACTAAAAATAGCGCAGATATGAAATTTTCCTGGATTTTTTATAAAGAACAGATTAAATTACGTTTAAAAACCCGCGAAATGGTCGCGGGTTTTTATGAAAAAAATTAAAAATCTCTTCTGAATCAAGGATTAATGGTATTAGGCAGGGTCACGGTCAGGCTGTCCGAGCTTATAATGCACTCCTCATAACCGTAAGAATAATCACAGCCGTCGATATACGCGCTTAAGCCCAGAGTGCCGCCGTAATAAAGCTTCCACCAGTCGTCGTACTGGTACTGCGGCCAGCCGTCGTGGTAAACGACCGTGGACCAGCCGTGCATCGCCTCTTTATGCCCCGGCACCCAGTATTCGGCGGGAGTGAACACGATCGGGATAGCGATCATTTCCCCCGGTTCCAGGGGCGGAACCGTGATAACGGTCGGTTCGAACATCTGGCCCTGGAGCGGCTCCGTTATCGCCACGCTTTCGCCGTAGGGCTCGATATTATGTATTGAACTGCCGACCGGCCCGGCGTTATGGGCGCCGTTGTAGAAATAAAGCCGATAGGGCGCTCCGGCCAGGCCGCCGCCCGGAAGATTATTCCTTTTTATCTCGAGCGTCACCTGGGCATTGCGGTGGGTGGCTAAAGGATCCGGATGCGCCTTGACCCCGGGAGGCAGGCACAAGGGCTCGATCCCCTGCCTATGGGCCTCTTCCGCGCCTAAGCAGGCCGGGTTCGTGTTCTTCTGGCTGTCCAAAACCTGCCTTAGCTTATCCTTGATCAACTCTTTGCAGGCGACATCGGGGCAGCCGGCCTGGGCCGCGATCTCGCTCGCCAGATAATCGAAGCCGCCGTCCACGAGCTCGTCGAAATTCGGGATCGTCGGCGGAATGCCCATGGCCGCCAAACCGATATCGAGGCCGGCGCTGATTGCCATCTTGCAGGCCGGGTCTCCGCCGCAGACCGCGCCCGCGACCGCGTCCACGACGGCGGATTTTAAGGCGTTATAGGCCTCCGATATCCAGTTCAGGCCGCTTTTGGCGAAATCCCAGAACAACTCGTACCATGCCTGTTCGCCGACCCCCTGATAGGTCGCCGGGCAGACGCGGTCGCCCGCCTTCTTGTTGACACCCATACCGACCCAGTCGGTATCGAGGATCACGGCGCCGGTGCAGACGCCGGGCGCGGGCGCGCGGATCGGCTCGAAATCCCTGATCTTCACTTCGTATATCTTGGCCGGCGCGTAAAACTCAAGGTCTGACTGCTCTTCTGGCTCGGTCAGCGTGATCTTTGCCTCGTTCGTGGCCGCGCCGACGACCCGGCCGTTCTTGGTCGGTACGACCCGCAGGTAGTATTCGTTATGGGGAATCTCTAGATTGGCGATCAGGCTTTCCTTATCCGCGGTCATTACCGGAGTCGATTTATAAAAAATTTTTGCCGCGAAACGGACCGGCGCCATGACCACGGCCTTGATCTTCGCGATGAGCCGATGCCAGAAACCGGTTCCGGCCTCTGCGGACGGCGCCGGACGGGCGCTTGCGGACGGCGGCGCCAGGGTATCGGAGTCCGCGTTATAGAAGGCGTTTGACGCGGCCACGGACAGTTTTCCGGACAATCCGGCCGAAAAATCCTTGAGGGCCGCGGCTGACAGGCCCACCAGGCCGGCGTCGAAAGGCGATACGCCGGTAGAGATCGGCCGCGAATAAACTATACGCGGATCGTCGTTATTTACGAAAGAATAATATGACACCTGCAAAAGACCCTCTTTAATATCGTCCCGGCCGGTGCTATAGCGGATATCCCGGTCCCGGTTATCCGACCGGACGGAAACCTCGCGCTGCCAATGCGTCATACCCATATCCCCCGAACAGCCGCTATCAAGGCCGCAGATATCGAGTAAGGCTCCGACGTCGACCTTGGAAAAATCCAGGGACAACGCGCCGGCCGGTTTCTCTTGGGCCCGCTCGATATCCGGCGCGATCACCGGCTTAAGCGGTCCCGCGCCGGTCGTTAGATCGTTCGAGGCGGACGGAGCGGACGGCGCTGCGGTCGGCGTAGGCGTTACGGACGGAAGCGGCGGCAGGACGGAGCCTGATTCCGCGGTACCGGTATCAGGTACAGTGTCGGACGAATCGGTTTCGGCCGGAACGGCAGGCGCCGGCGCGGCCGCCGCGGCGCCGTCGGTCTCCGGTTCTTCGGCCGGAGGGGCATCTTCCGGAACCGGGACAATGACGGTCGAGGTGGCTAAGAGCCCAGGCTCATCGGGCTCGGGCGTGACTATCGGCCGGACGGAAGGGGTTATAGCCGTGAATTCGAGATCGGTCGGAGCGACTATCGGCTTAACGGTCCTGAAATCCAGGGCCAGGGCCGGGCTTACGGACGAGAAGGCGAAAACCGCCACCAGGCAGACGACGATGTTCTTTTTAAGCATAAAAAATAGTATTTATAGAGTTGATAAAATTTATATTTCCTTAAACCCGTCTTTCGTAATCACTAAGTGATCCCTAAGCTCGATCCCCATAAGCCTGCCGGCGTCTTTGAGTCTTCGGGTAAGATCAATATCGGCCGCGGACGGCTCGACTCCCCCGGAGGGGTGGTTATGGGCGACTATTATCGAGGCCGCCAGGTGCTCGACCGCCGGATAGAAAACCTCCCGGGGATGGACAAGGTTCGCGTTTAAAGTGCCGATCGAGATCGTTTCCTTATGGATGAGCTGGTTCCGGGCGTTGAGGTAAAGGACCGCGAAATGTTCCTTTTTGGCCGCCCGCAGTTCCTGGAGCTGCGCCACCGCGTCCTTGGCGCACGAGATCGTCGGCAGATTATTATCCTCGTGCTCTATCGCCCGTTTCGTAAGCTCGAAGGCCGCCAAAAGCAGGCAGGCCTTGGCCGGGCCAATACCCTTTATCTTCGACAGGGTATTATAATCCAGGGACAAAAGCTTTTTCGTCGGGAATTTATTTAAAATATCCCGGGCGACGGCGAAAACGTCCCGGCCCTCGATTCCCGTCCCCAGGAGTATGGCCATAAGCTCGGCGTCGCGCAAATTGACCGCGCCTTTCCCGATCAATTTTTCCCTGGGCTGTTCGTGTTTGGCTAAATTTTTTATCGGCATATTTTCTTACTTTAAAATATACCACCAAACTCTCTTAAAATCAATTAAAAAACCGACCAAAAAATAGTTATAAAATTTTTATGATGAAGAAAAAATCAATTTTAAAACCCGCGAAATGATCGCGGGTTTATATGAATAATAGAAAAAACATACTATTTCCTGATCATCCTGATAGTCATATATTATATAAAAGATTCTTTAAAAAATTCCAAGAGTAAGTCTTTGTCATCCTGGGTTCCGCCCGCGGCGGAAACCCGGGATCCAGGTATTAAAGCATTGTACAAATTATATGATATTATTGTTTAAAAATTTAATACATTGGGATAGAATATTTTATTAACGCTATTCATCCCTGGGACCGGAAATTTTCCCAGGATATCCCGGGCGACCGCGAATACGTCCCGGCCCTCGATCCCGGTTCCCAAAAGGATCGCCATGAGTTCGGCGTCGCGCAGATTTTCCGGACCGCGCTCGATAAGCTTTTCGCGTGGTTTTTCGTGCTTGGCTAAATCTTTTATGGACATATTTTCTTACTTTAAAATATACCACCAAACTCCCTTAAAATCAATTAAAAGACCGACAAAAAAACCGCCCTTTCGGTCGGTCTTTTTTCAAGCGTAAAAAATATTCTACCTGGCTCTTTCAAATTTCTCTTCGATTTCCCGGTCGTCCTTCTCTCCTCTCGCGGCCGTTCAGCTTAATTGATCCAGTGCCCGGCCGGCAAAGCGTTGCAAGCGGCGGCGGCGTAGGGCTGGACCTCGGCGGTATAAGGGTCGCCGCCGTAATCGTAGTGCCAGGTAACGATCTCGTCTGCGGTTTCGGCGCCTATGCGGCAGCCACCGATCGTCGGGCGCGGGCAGGGCGAAATCTTAAAAGCGCCGCCGCAATTCAAGGCCGCCCTATTGCCGGACCAGTTCGCGCCGATATATTCAACGCAGGTACTGCCGTCGCCGATCCGGTCGCATGACCCGCGGGCCTTGTTTTTGAGATCCTCGCTTAAAGTTATCTCCTCGCCCGAGTCGGGGCTCGTGGGCTCATCCGGGTCGATCTCTTCGCCGGAATCGGGACCGTCCGGACTCTCATCAACATCGATCTCTTCGCCCGAGTCCGGCCCTTCGTTAACATCGATCTCTTCGCCCGAGTCCGGTCCTTCGTTAACATCGATCTCTTCGCCCGAGTCCGGTCCATCCGGCTCTTTATCAAAATCAATTTCTTCGCCGGAATCGGGACCGTCCGGACTCTCATCAACATCGATCTCTTCGCCCGAGTCCGGCCCTTCGTTAACATCGATCTCTTCGCCGGAATCGGGACCGTCCGGCTGGAATGACAAGGCGCAGCCGGAAAAAAAGACCAGGGCCACGAGCATTAATAAAGTTAAATAAGTTTTTTTCATACGATTTTTTTATAAACGCGGGCTCTCCGGCTTAACTCTGCACCTCGCCCGCGATCACGACATAATTATGCCCGTATTTTTTTTCGCATTTCGGGCAAGTCGTGTACCACATATACATTTTTTTGACGGCCATTCCCTTTTCTTTGGCATAATTCTCGAAGTCCTGGCACCATTTACCCGTGTCCTTGAAGGGACCCTCGTAAACTTTAAAAAGGAACTTTCCGCTTAAAGTCACGTTCTCCGCGCCCGGCACGTCCTTATCGACCGCAAGATAAAGATCCATGTTCCATTTCGAAGTATGGTCCGACAAACAAAGATTATCGGATGTTTTCGCCCCGGCCGCCTCCGTCTTGGCAACCATCCTTTTAATGACCGCGCCGAAGTTGATCGGCATATAGAACAAGGTAAAGACCTTGTCTTTGATGAATTTTTTGCCTTCCCATTCGAATACCTTCCCGTCCCAGGGGGCGGGATCGAATTTAGGGCAGCATTCCTGGTTTTTTTCCTGATCCATAAATTTATAAATATAACTTAATTACTCCTTGATTTTACCACCTTATTCCGATATAAGCAAAAAAAATCGGCCCTTTTCGGACCGGGACGGAAAATTAAAAAGGCTCTTTATATAAGAGCCTTTTGTTTTGCTTTATTTACCGTCTTGGGCCACTTTTTGCAGGCCCATGACGTTCAGTAGTTCGTTAACGTTGGTGGTCTTGAGGTTCATGCCTCCTTCGCCGCCGACGGGCAGGAGAAAGATCTTCTTTCCCTGGAGCGCCTCGGCCAGGCGGAGCTTAACGATCGCTTCGCCGCCGCTGCCGGAGAGGGCCTTGTTCATCTCGTCGATGGCTTTGGCTTCGGCAATGCCTTCGGCCCGGATAGCTTTGGCGATATTCGCCTGCTGATCGTAGTAGGCGTCAACCTCGATCTTGGCTTTGCGGAACTGGCCGTCAACTTCGGCCATCGCCTTGTTGACCTCGCCCTGCGCGTCCTCGACTTTCTTCTTGTAATCCTCGAAGGCCGCGTGCTGGGCGGACCGGTTTTTCCCCACTTCCTGATCGGCGATCTTTTTGTCTTCGATCGCCTTCTGGTATTCGGGATTGAATCGGTAATCCTTGGTAAGGACCCGCTCGACGATGATACCCATCGGATCAAGGATCTCGTGCAGAGCGGCCCGGGCTTTCTCGGCCTGTTGGTCGCGCTTTTCGGCTACGTAGAATTCCTCGGTCGTAAGCTCGCCGAAAATATCGCGGGGCTTCGAGCGGGCGACCGCCCGGAAGATCTTCTGCCGGAGCGTCCGGTCGTTAGGGGCCACGTGTTGGCGGATATAAGGCGCTTTAGCCGGATCGATCCGGTAAACTATGATCACATCAAGCCCGACATCGTTGCCGTCGATCGTTTTGAAGGGCAGGTCGTCGCGGCTGGCGCGATCGCCCTTGCCCTGCTCCAGCGTCATCTCGACGTTTTGGAGTTTCGCGTCGAAGGTGTCCCAGTCGTTCACGAAGGGGAGGAAAAAATAGGTCGAGCCAGGCGGATAGGCCTTGTCCTCGACGCCCTTGTCGCCGAAGATGGCGATTTTCCTGGTTCGGACACCGATTTCGGTTTCGCCGGTCGTGTGAGGCATGCACCCAAAGAAGACGGGCAGAAGGAATACGGCCGCCAAAAAAGACATCACGTGTTTTTTCATGCTATTTGCCCTCCCTGATGTCGAAGAGTTTAAGGTCCTTGTCGAGGTCGAGCGGATTTATTCCGTTCGCGCCGTCGCTCGGCAGAACTATGGTCTCGAGACCTTTATACACGTCGGCCATTTTAAGGCCGACCATGCGCTCCGCGCCGGCTCCCTGCAGGGCTTCGTTCCGGAGTTTGACCTTGCTTGCTTCGGCCAGCTGGACGAGAAGGTCCGCTTCCGCGCGCTTGGTGCGCCTGTACTGCGATATTTCGCCCATCTTGCGGGCGACATAAGCCTGGCCTTCTTCCAGCCTGACGGCGACATTGGCCCTGCCTTCCTCTTCCGTCTTTTTGACGAGCGCCGCTTCCTTCGCCGCCGCGGCCCGGGACTTGTTCGTGAAGACCAGCTGGTCTTTGAGTTTCTTCTCCTCGATATTCCTCTGGATCTCAGGGCTGTAGACGAAATACCGTACCAGCACCTGATCGACCTCGATCCCCTTGGCCGCCAATTCGGCGTTCAAGACTACCTTAGCCTCGTTGGCCTTGTCTACGCGCTTAAAGGGGTTATAGAAATCCTCGGTCGTAAGCTTGCCGAGAGTGGCTTTGAGAGCCGGTTCGGCTTTCGGGATGATGCCGTTGTCCTCGAAAAGCTTTCCCGGACCGATCTTGGTGAACGTCAGGTACGGGTCTTTAATGCGGTACAATATCGAAACGTCCACGTCCACGAAAAAGCCGTCCGAAGTCTGGATATGAGCGGCTTTCTCTATTCTGGCGCCCAGGGCGGCCGAATCGGAATACTTCGTCAGTTCCAGAACCTGCTGGTTCCGGGGAAGAGCGAACATCGATTGCGTACCGGGGATAACGGGGTGCAGGCCGGGCCCATAGACCTTTGTCTGGACGCCGCGATGCATCCCTATCTTGACCACCTTGATCCCGTATTCATCGGGTTCGATATATACTGTGCAGATAAAATAGGCGATCATGAGCAAAAAAAACGCTCCGGCCGCGATCTTTAGTTTCATTCCGGCGCCATGGAGCGCCTTAACGAGCACTCCTGCGGCTTTCTTGCCCTTGCTGGGCCGATCGTCATCATCCTCGTAATCACGTTTTCCGAACATGCTTTTCTCCTTTCAGTTTCATCGTTTTTGAAAAAAACAAAAAAAGCCTTTTACACCTCCTTTCCCAGCGTGATAATATTTTCATTTTTAAAAGACCGTGAAACTTCATGATAAAGAAGTTCATGAAATATTAACAAATAATTAAAATTTTGTCAATAGCTTGCCCTTAAAAATATTCTTTAAAAAATATTTAATATTAGATAAAAATAAAAAATAACTTTAAATACCGCTTGATTTTTTTTTAATTATGTGCTTATATAGTAAATAATATTCATTGATCGGTTCTTTTTTAAAAAGCCGCAAACCAACGAAAAGGAGAAAAAAAACATGAACGACAAGCTCGGTTCAAGATTATCGGCCTTGGCGATCAACCGCCTGTGGTTTTGGGTGTGCCTCGTCTTCGCCCTTTGCCTCCTGGACCCGCTGCCGATCGATCCCATCCCGTTTTTCGGGGTACCGGGAGCCGCGGTCAGTTTGATCTTCTTTTGGATCTCCTATCACCTCCATTTCAACCGCCACAAGAGGCTGCGGATGTCCGCCATCGCCGCCCTGGCCGAAGAGGGTAACCTGACCGTAAACAAAGTCGCGGACACTCTTAAAATAAGAAAAGAAAAGGCGGAGAGCCTTCTGGAAGAAATGCTTGAACAGGATATGCTCACCCGAACCGGCGAAAAAAAGAAAAAAACCACCACCTATTCCTTGCGGCCGTAGGACGTAAATAAAACGCAAAAAAATCTCCCGACTTAAAAAGCCGGGATTTTTATTGCTTAAAAATTTATGATTTTAAAACGGAGTATCCCGGGTCCCGCCTGTCTTAGATTGCTCCCGAGGTCGTGCTTGATCTTTTCGGCTTTTTTATGGGCAATGCGATCTTTCTCTCTTCTCTCGAATAAAATCTTTCCAGGAAATAAAGCTGCCAGGTAACCGCCGCGATATCACAAAACATCTTAAGCCTTTGCCTTAAGCCTAGGGATAGTCCCCGCTTTTCTTCTTTCGTGACCTGGGTCAGATTCGGCATCAGGCTGAAGCTCATGGCGTGGCCGTTCTTTTTGGCGAAATAGTTCAGGGCGATCTCTATCTGGAAATCTTTTTTGTACCGCTCCGGCACCTGCCTCCAAAGTTCCCTGACAAGAACCCTTTCACCGCCCAAAAACGGAAAGAAATGCATGATCCTGTTAAGCGCCTCTATCCGGCGGTCGCGGATAGCGATATACATCCGGTACCGTCCCGAAAGGACCGGCCGGATCATCTTCTCCAGGGTATCCTTATCGAGCCCCTTAATATCGGCGTCAAGGAAACAGATGAATTCGTGGCGGGCAAGAGATACTCCCTCGCGCATCGCCGCGCCCTTTCCCATGTTTTTTGTTAACCGATAAACTTCCGCCCCGGCTAAAAGTGCCCAGGAAGCCGTGTTGTCGGTCGAGCCGTCGTCGATCACGATCACCTCCCCGACGGCCGGATGGCTTAACGCGGCTTTAACGACCCGGGCCACGGTCTTTTCTTCGTTAAAAGCCGGGATGATCACTGATACTTTTTTAAAAACCTCTTTAACCATAATAGCGCCAGGAATACCGCCAGGAAAGGAACTCCCAGGAGCAGCTGGTAGGCCAGGGGGGATAATTCGAACCTGCCGATCGCCCGTCCGAATACCGTCCCCACCAGGAAAAGGGTCGAGATCCAGGCGATTATTCCTAAAATATCGAATAAAAGATAGACGGGATAGCTGATCCTCTGGATGCCGGAAGCGATCTGCACGGCTATCCTCGTGCCGTATATGAATTTAGAAATCGGAATGTGCCATGGTTTGATCGTCCTTAGCCAGGCGGGCAGCTTCTCGATGTTTTTTTTCCTAAGGAAGGGAAAGCGGGAAAATCTTTCCCTGGGGATGCTACGGCCGAGAAGATACCAAACGGAATCGGATATGGCCGTGGCGGAAAGCACGAGGATCATCATCCGCCAAAAACCGAATTTCGAATCGATCACGAGGTATACGATCGGCATGGCGATCGTCTCTCCGCCCACAAGCAACAAAACGAACAGGAATAGATCGTTGATTCTCATATCCGCGAGCCGTTAATTAAAGAATTGTTACAATATAGTTAACTATAATCCGCCGGCGTTAAAAATTCATTAAGAGGAAAAAACACGCCTGCCAGCGTGTTTCTTCGCTGTTTCGCGGAAAGGCTTATCTTGCGAAGATCTGCGTGAAAAAATATAACGATCCTTCCCGGGCCAGGCCGATGCCGGCGGCGGTATAATCACCCAGTATATTCCGGCGGTGTCCCTCGCTGTTTATCCATTGGTCCAGCGCTTTTTTCGCGGGATCGGCAGCGTTCGAATTATAGGCGACGTTTTCCGCCATCGCCCTCGCGCCGGTCAACGGCGATAATTCCCCGAAACGCTCCGAAAAACCGTCATGCCCGAAAGAAACCCGGCCGGCGGCCATATTCGCGCTGTGGGCGCGGGCGACGGCGGCGATCCTGTCGTCCCATAGAAGGGCGGCGAGGCCGAGGCTTAAACGGTATTCGTTTACGGCGGCAAAAGCCTTCCGCTCTATGGCGGGGAGATCGATACCGGCTAAGCTATCCGGACCGGCCGGCCACTTCTGTCCGCCTGGTTCATTTTTCTGGATCGGTATCTTTTTTATGTCTTGATTACTGATCCCTAATCCGCGCTCGCGCATTATCTTTAACGCTTCTTCGGGGCGGCCAAGGCTGAAAAGGCGGCGGCTATCGGGATCGACGTAATAGGCCTGCCCTTCCTTTTCGACCGCCAAAAGTATCCGGCCCGCCAGGCGTTTAGGGGCGAGGGCGTTAAAATTCACGAGGTCGCGGTTGGAGACCCCTAAGCCGCGTTCCCGCATGACCGCGAGCGCGTCTCCGGGCCCCCCCAGGTACGTTCGCGCTCCCGCCTGATCGACGTACCAGGCTTCGCCGTTCTCTTCGACCTGCAGGAGGATGCGGCCGGAAAGACGTCCGGTTTCGGCTCGGGCATTGGAAGGAAAAGATGTTAAGGATAACATAAAGAGCAGACTCGCTATTGCCGTTTTTTTGAACATAACGAAGAATTAATAGTAAGCCCTCCGTTATCAAAGGATCCGCGGCCGCCTTACCCGTTCGACCGGCTCGATCTTTGATCGAAGGTAAGTGTTATTATACCAGGGGCGGATTAAATTTTAAAAGAGGACGGACGAGCCGGCCGAAAGTTAGAAATAAAAAACGGTTTCTTCTTAAAACTTTTTAATTCCGCTATAATCCCGCAGCATAAGCGCTTTTGGAACCTGTGGATAACTTAAATTAACACAATCTAATTTTATTGCCATCGATCGATAATTTTTTTATAATCACGCGTTAATGACATAATAAACGCGCGCCGGGCCGCGCTCTTTTATTTTTAAATACGTCCGCTGCCGATCAATTCCCGTCCGTCTCTATGCTCTTCTGCAAAGCCTCCAGCGCGTTCTGCAGGCTTTGTATGGAACCGACGCTTTCGCTCCGAAGGTCGTCCCGAAGCGCTTCGAAATTACCGTCTATTTCCCGCCAGCGCTCTTGCGCAGCCAGAGAGGCCTCGCCATAAGCCTCCTTTAAATTCTCCCTTACCTCCTCGGCTTCTTGCGCGATCTGGCTATAATCCTCTCCGGACATGATCCTGGTCTTAAGCGAAAGCAGGTGGCTTCTCGCGTCCAGGTCCGCTTTCTCCGTTTTTATTTCCTGCCGTATTTCATTTATCTCTTCCGCCGCTGCGTCATTATTCCGGTACCCGCTGAAACTCAGCCAGGAAAAACCCAAAGCGGACAGCGCGGCGATCAAAGCCAGGACGCTTAAGGCGTTTACGGTTGTGATTTTTCCTCGTTCCATAAATTCCGTTTTTTATTTTAAAAATTTTAATATTTAAGAATTTACCACGCGCAATTTAATGGTGGATTAAATTGGACCATTTTTTTCTTAAGTATTTTTAATAAAATTTTAATTTATTATCCATAAAATGATCATTAATCAATGAACATATGATAAAATACGGTTCTTTGTAAACACGCGCGTTCACCGTCAGGAAAAAAGGAGAGAGTTTAATGAAAAAAACGTCTTCGGTGTTTTTATTTTTTTTAACTTTAGCGTTCCTGCTGATCGGATGCTCGGGCGGGGGCGGAGCGGGAGGCGAGAGCGGGGCGGATGATCCCGGGAATCATGATAACGGAGGAATACCTTTACCCTTGGCTCCGACCGCCGCGATCTGGGCTTCAAGCGAGGCTATCAATGAAGGAGAAAGCGTACTGATCAGCTGGGAAACGGCGAACGGAACCGCGGAACTCTCTCCGCCTGTAGTTTATGACGCGCCGGCCGCGGGCAGTATCGACGTGATCCCCGCGGCTACGACCACTTATACGGTAACATGCCGGACTCCGGACGGACGGACCGAATCGGCCGGCGTAACCGTAAAAGTCAATCCGGCCCCGGTAAGGTCCTGTAGGGCGCCGGAAATCCCTTATTTCGAGCTCCTGCCCGAACGGATATTGACGCCCGGAAGCGGTCTCGTTACTCTTGCGTTTAAGACGGCGGAAAACGCGGACAGGATCGAGATCGACCTTGAAAACGGGGAAACGATCCCTCTGGTGAGGGTTTGCGAAGCGAATTGGAGCGTTTCCGTGGATTCGGAAAAACTGCTCTTAAATTACGTACCGGAAGAACCGCGGGTGGTCGTCGGCTACCTTGACGCGTATTCGGGGCCAGACCGTATCAGCCGGCGCAATCTTATCCTCCCGGTACGGACCGCCGCTATGCCGGATACGGATATGCGGATCATCGATCATAGCCGGCAAAGAAGCGGCCGCGTGCTGAATATCCGCTATGACGGGGAAATATTTCTCGGCGGACAAAGCAGTACGTACGACCCGGTCTGGAGGGCGATAGAAAATACCGTTAAGAACGAACTAGGCGAGCGGGATATTTACGTTTTGATCGGCCAGGTCGAGGCGTTCGCGAATCGGACCGGAGGAGGAAAGGTCATTTCTTTTCCCAACCTCTTTTTCTTCGATCTCGCGAGTCGGGGAACGATACATGAGATCGGCCATTGCCTGGGATTGGCTTATTCCAGCCACCCTTCGCTGCGTGATCCGGCCGCCGGCGGCCATTGGGCTCCGGGAAACGCGGCTCTGGGTATTATGGGCTGGTCGCTTCCCGGGGGCGCGGGAGCGACATTCCCTTATCGCCTGGAAGCCGGGGATGATCCCGACACGACCGGACTATGGGTAACGCCGATCGCCATGGAGTTTAACGATCTTGAACTCTATAAAATGGGCGCGCTTCCGAAGGAGCGGGTCGCGCCGATAACGCAATTTACCGATCCGGCCGCGGCCATCTCCTGGTTTAATAATCCTTATCCGCTTCCGTCCTGCGGCGAAAGCTGCCAGCGGCTCGATGTTCCGTCCCGGCCGGTTTCGATAGATGAAATAATCGCGGCGGACGGCGAAACGCCGCCGGCGGCCAAAACCGGGCTTACCCTGGGAACGGTCGTCCTGACCAGGGGAAGGCTTCTTAGTCCCGATGAAATGTCCTTTATCGAATATATGGCCAAACGCGGCGAAAGCGAAGATCCGTCGATCGGCGTCCACGAAGGGTTGTGGAGTTACGCGGGGAAACCGTTCCGGGCGGCCACCCGGGGACTTTTTACCATAAGCGCTTCAATCGATTAAGACCGTTCCTTTAAGGTTTAATTAAAATAGTACTTTATTTAAAAAAATACAACCGGACGAAATTGTCCGGTTTTTTTATTTTTCCCGATATTTATCCATGGGTAAAAACACGGCTAACGCCGGAGTTTCTCTTTAATATTACCGCCGCGATAATTAAAGTTTAATTAAGTTTTAATTTTATCTGTTTTATTATCCGTTCTAATCGGACTTTAACCTGCCAAATCTAAAATAGATTATGAATTAATGAACATATAATTAATTCATCGATTTTTTGTAATTTGAAAAATAAATAAAAACTGATCTATGCGGACACAAGGGTCAGCGGAAAAACGGTTACGGGCTATTTATTTTTATGGAGTACGCGTTCCTCTGGAATGCGGGGAGGGGGTGGGAGCGGATTCGATGGTTACGGTATAATTAAGTACCCTTGTTCAATGAAGCGATTGCGGCTTTCCCGGCAAATGGCGTCCGAGGAAATTATAAGATCTATGCGTTTAAGCGCGTGAGACAATCGAACACGATCGATCTCCGCGCTTACGGCCGAAAATTCCGGGCCGGATTGCCGCTCGATCGAGCTTATTCCGGCTCCGGCAAAATCGTCCAGCGCGGAAAGGATTTCCCGCGCGCGGTCAAATTTGTCTTCCGGGTATTTACGGAAAAAACAAGCGTTTCCTGGAGTCGCGCCAAGACCGCTCCGGAATCGCGCGCTCAACATCCTAAATATTCATCTACCGTCCGGGAATAAAGATCATCGGCCGTACAAGAAAGATACGACCCGAGCCGTTTAACGGTAAGCCGGCCGATACGCGTACGCGCGTATTTAAAATAGACGGCGAAGAAGCGGCCCGCGCCCGAACTTCACTTTGCGGGCAATATCCCGCGGGTAAAGAGCGCGCGCGTCCGGTCCGAAAGCGGCCAATAAAACAGTGAGGGAAAAACCGGCGGACGGGATTATTGCGCTTCGGAGGGTTTTGAGTCCGCGAACGGAAGCGAGCAGAGTGCTCATCGGCCTTCCCGACCGGCTTTAAACAGAACCGGCTTATTAGGGTCAGGCATTTGTAGTAAGCTCCTCCGGAAGCGGACAATCGGCGATACCGAGCCTTTTTATGGACATCGTCGCGGCATTCTTATCGCCCGCAAGACGAAGGTATTTCTGGGTATAACGTACCCCGGCGACGATCGCTATGGGCGTTTCCAGATCAAAGCCGCGCGGGTACTTTATCTGCGCCCCTGGTTCGCGGCCGCTCCCCGGATTAACGGAACCTATCCATTTCCGTCTGCTATCCGTCCTGGTGGGTTACGCCTGGACAAAATAAACGGCGAGCGGCGAAACTTACTGCCGCGAAGACGGTTTGCCGGGATAAATCCTCTTCAGGGGAGCTTCCGAAAGGCAGCGAACGGCCTTTACCGGCACACCGAAGACGCTGATCGACTCAAGAGCGGACATAAGAGACTGGTATAAAACTGGAGAAAAAAAACAGTTGATCCGTAAGCCGGTTTTGACTTGAGCGCATACGAAAAAACTTCAAAGCGGATGCGCGGGATTTATAAGCTAGCTTTGATCCATTAAATTCGTAGATACGAATACGGTTAAACACGAAAAATAAAAAAGGCCGAAGCCTGGGCCGACCAAGGTTAGCGGTAAAAAAGAAAGAAAAGGAAAAAATCGGAAGTCCGCGGGCATCAAAAAATTACGCGGAAAAACCGCGCGATCGATCAGAAAACCCCGCGGCCGAATACGGCCAAACACGGAAGACCAAAAAGACCGAAAATGGGCCGATCATGGCCAGCGGCGAAAACGAAAGAAAAGAAAAAAAACGGAAGTCCGCGGGCATCAAAAAATTACGCGGAAAAACCGCGCGATCGATCAGAAAACCCCGCGGCCGAATACGGCCAAACACGGAAGATAAAAAGAGCCGAAGCCTGGACCGACCAAGGTCAGCGGTAAAAAAGAAAGAAAAGAAAAAAAGAAAGAAAAGAAAAAAAGAAAGAAAAGAAAAAAAGATAGAAAAGAAAAAAAGAAAGAAAAGAAAAAAAGAAAGAAAAGAAAAAAAATAAAAAAATAAAAAATCGGAAGTCCGCGGGCATCAAAAAATTACGCGAAAAAACCACGCGATCGATCAGAAAACTCCGCGGCCGGATACGGCAAACACGGAAGATGAAAAGAGCCGAAGCCTGGGCCGACCAAGGTCAGCGGTAAAAAAGAAAGAAAAGAAAAAAAAGAAAGAAAAAAATAAAAAATCGGAAGTCCGCGGGCATCAAAAAATTACGCGGAAAAACCGCGAGCGATCAGAAAGCCCCGCGGCCGGATACGGCCAAACACGAAAAATAAAAAAGGCCGAAGCCTGGGCTGATCAGAGTCAGTGAAAAACGCGGATCGAAGTAAATCACGAAATTACGGTAAACCCATAAAAAAGATGTTAACTAGGGGGGGGCGCGCCGCTAAACAGGCACGGAAACGCAATATAACCGTTATCGGTATAAATACGAGGATAGTAAAATTCTATTCTTCATAAGGTAGTTATCATTTACCGTTACGATCAAGATTATATTTCCCAGGAGGGCGAGCGGTTGCAAGCCGTCAGGCAACAAAAACCAGCAGGCTAACGCTGTCGGAACGATACGGGACGGCCGGATCTTCCGGCTTGATCATAAAATAGTTCTTTATCCAATCAAACATAAAAAAATATAACCGGACAAAAAGTCCGGTTTTTTATTTTCCGCCGTCAATAAAAACCCGACGGATCATTCGGATTTTATATGTCTTGGCCGATTTTATAATCGAAAAAAAACGAATCGGGCAGGTCGTCGACCTTTTTTTTCCAATCATCGCCGTAAAGCGCGGCGGCGGTTTCGGCTGAACGGATCCAGCGCAACTCGCCGCCGCGGGCGACCGCGTAGACCCGGGGATCGGTTTGCACCTTGACCATCCTCGTTCCCGGCCGGTAAGTGGCATTTCCGCCCAAAGGGATAGAGGCCATCTGGTCGACGCTTATTTCCGTCACATCGCCAAAACCGCCGTACCAGGAAAAATAGATCTTTTCGTTCGGAAAAACGTAACGCCGTCCGTCGGCTCCGCAATAATAAACGGCCGGCAGTCCGGATAATTTGACGAGCGAGCCGGAAACGCAGGCCGAAGCCGCTTTCGCGGAGAGTCCTTTGTCGGCGTTTATATCCGGAGAAAGAAGCCCGGCTTCCTTAATATCATAATCTATGACCGGATTAAGGGCGGCCGCGAGGCTCGGATAAGGATCGATCGGTGTTTTATCCGGCTGGCGGATCTCGAAGTGAAGATGCGGCCCGGCCGCTTCGGCGTTGCCGCTGTCCCCCATCCAGCCGATCAGATCGCCCCGGGATACTTCGGTCCCCTCCTTTATCCCGGGAGCGTAAGCGTGCCCGGTACCGCCCCGGCCGTCATCCGTACCTGGAGTGTCGTTATTGACGTGAAGATAGTGGTAGGTAAAACCGTCCGCGTCCTTAAGCGTAATAGCGTAGCCCCAGGAAGATTCCGGATCGACCAGATCCGCGACCCGCCCGTCTACGGCGGCATATAGCGGCATCATCCGCTCGCCCATGATATCCTCGCCTTCGTGCGCGTGTCCCGAGCGGGGGTCGCCGAAGCTCTCCGTCAGTACGGCCCGGCGTTCGGTCGGAAAAAAGATCGGCCGGATTTCGGACGCCCGAACGGGAAAGATTATAATAAAATTAAAAATTGATAATAGAACAATGAACACTCCGGTCTTTTTCATGAAATTAAAATTTAATTTTAAACTCCATTAATTATAGCAGAAAAACGCCTCCGGGGCTAGAGGCTATTTCCAGAGCTTCACGAAAGCGAAACCGGGATATTCTTACCGAGAGGCCGGTTTCGGGGTTGACAAAAATTTTAATTTGATATATACTTGAAATATCAATTATTAATCAAATAAATTAGGCTTATGAAAAAAATCAACCCTAAGATCAAATTCTGCCTGGACATCGCGAAATTCCAGACCGAACTCTCCCGCCGCCTGGACAGCCGCCTGGGCGGCTTGGGATGGAACGAATTCATCATCCTTTACCGCTTAAGCCGGGAGGACGGGCAAAAGATGCGCCGGATCGACCTGGCGGAAGCCGTGGGGCTGACCGCCTCCGGGATCACCCGCCTGCTTCTTCCGATGGAGAAGATCGGACTGGTCAAAAAGGAGGCGAACGCGCGGGACGCCCGCGTGAGCCTAGTAGCCTTGGCGCCGGGCGGCCGGACTAAGCTAAGCGAAGGCCTGGAGCGGATGGAAATATTCTGTGATGATCTCATTCCGTCCGGCAAAACGAAAAAGGCGGAAGAGCTATCGGACTTGCTGACCGATCTTAACAAGAATATATAATTTTAAAACCATATGAAAAAGATCATTCTCGCCTCAACTTCGCCGCGCCGGAAAAAACTACTCGATCAGATCGGCCTGCGCTTTAAAGCCGTCGCTTCGGGTTACGAGGAAAATATGGACCTGAAGATGAAGCCCGCCGATCTGGCTAGATATCTTTCATCGGGCAAGGCCAGGGCGGTGGCTAAAAAATACCGGAACGCGATCATAATCGCGGCCGATACTTTCATTGCCTTAAAAAACGAGATATTGGGAAAGCCCGGGACCGATAAACAAGCCCGAATAACCTTAAAAAAAATCAGCGGCCGGACCCTGGAGGTGATCACCGGCCTGACGGTTATCGACACCGCCGCGGATAAAGAGGTTTCCCGGGCCGTGATCACGAAAGTGTCCGTGAAAAAACTCGGAAAGGACGAAATCGACGCTTACGTAAGAACCGGCGAACCCCTGGATAAAGCGGGCGCTTTCGGCATCCAGGAAAAAGGGGCCGTTTTCATAAAAAAGATCGATGGCGATTACAGCAACGTGGTCGGCCTGCCTTTGGGCGAGCTTTTCTCGATATTAAAAAAAATGAACCGCAAAATATATTGATCCGGTTCACGCGAAATCATCCCTGACGGCTTCGTCCGGCCTTTTATCTTCGCGCCGGTTTCGGTTTCCTTATCGCATTTTAAAGATCATGTTATATACTTTAAAGAGGCTAATTATTTAACGAAAAATATGGAAAATCCAAAGATCGGCTTTATCGGCCTCGGCACGATGGGGAGGGGCATGGCCGATAACCTTAAAAAAACCTATCCGTTATGCGTGTATAACCGCACCCGCTCCCGGGCCGAAGCGCTGGCGGCGGCGGAGATAGCGGGCAGTCCCAGGGAGGCGGCCGAGCGCTCGGAGATCATTTTTACCTGCGTTTCAGACGACCGCGCCCTGGAAGAGATCCTGTCCGGATCAGGCGGACTTTTCGAGGCGGATCTGACCGGCAAGATCCTGGTCGACTCCGGTACGACCTCCCTCGGTCTCACGGAAAAGATCGCGCGGGAAGCAAAGCGAAAGGACTTTGAATTTTTAGACGCACCGGTCACGGGAAGCAAATCAGGAGCCGAGGAGGGAAAGCTCATGTTCATGGTCGGCGGAAAAAAAGAGGTTTTCGACCGGATCGTCCCGGTCCTTAAAACCATGGGCGAACGCTTCGTTTACTGCGGGCGTACCCCGAACGGCCAAAGCGCCAAGCACGCCCTGAATCTCACGTTGTCGCTCGTACTCGAAAGCTATCTTGAGGGCCTCGCCTTCGGCCTCAAAGCCGGTGTGCCCCTTAAGGCGATGGAGGAGATCTTCGGCAACTCGGGCGCGAAAAACGGCATCGCGTCCTTCAAGATGCCTTATATAAAAAAACGCGACTTCGCGCCGCACTTTATGCTCAGGCTCATGAATAAGGATCTGAAGCTGGCGGCCGAAGACCGCGCGCGGTTCGGCGTTTACGCTCCTTTAGCCGATGAAATAATCAAAATATTCGATCAGGCCCTCTCCCGCGGCAACGAAGACGTTTCCACGATCGCCAAAACCCTGGAAAAAGCGAACGGCGTCTCGTTCTCGGAGTAAATCCGCCGATATCAAATAAAGAGGCTTAAAGCCTCTTTATTTTATTATCCCGATTTAAACTTAATTACCTTTTTTGCATTCTCCGCGGAAGAACGCCCACTCATCGCATTCGCTGCCGTCCGTGAATTTACATACTCCGTACTGCCCGCCGTCGGCATCCGTCCTTATTTGGGTCTCTCCGCCCTCACTGACGCAGTGGGCCGAAGCGGGATTGGGAAGCTCTACCCTATCCTGCGCGCCGGACTCGCGCTCCGCGCAATCCGGGGTCATTTCGGCCGGAAAACCGAACCGCGCGATTTCGGCGCAGTCATATAGTCCGTTGCCGTCAAAAGCGATCTGCCAGACGCCGTTTTCTTCGTAAGCGAAAAAGATGCCGCCCGGGCCGAATCCTCCCTCCATGGCGAATTTGACGCCGCCCCGCGCGTGATCGCCGTCGAACCGGTCGATCGTTATCCGGATCTCTTCCGCGCTTTTCCCGTATTTGGCGATAAAAGCCTGCCGGATACTTTCAATATCGGCTTCCGACGCTTCGGCCGATTCCGGGACGCAGGGCTCTTCCCATGCCCGCAAGCACTTTTCCCTGGCCTCGCACCAGGAGTAACCGGCCGCGACGAGACAGCCATGCTCGTCTTTTTGTCCGCCGATAAGGCCGCTCTCGTTATCCGCTCTCCCCGGTTCCGCCGGCCGTCCGTAATAGGCGTAAACCCCGGCGATAACCAATCCCGAGACCGCCGCAACGGCCAAAATTATGGTTAAAAAACTCTTTTTGCCCATATTTTTGTAAAAATAAAAACGCTATTAAAATCAATATGTGAACCCATCTTAATTTATATACGAATATAAAGTAAAAGGGTAACAACGCTTATATTTTTATCTTTCTTCCTCCCCGAAATTAACCGGCTTCCCTACTTTTTGCCTTTTTTATGGGCGGCTTTCTTCGGGGTTATCGCCTTTTTGATCTTCTTCAGGATCTCTTTCTTTTTGGGCTTGATCTTTTTTCCGTTTTTTTTCTCAGCGATCTTTTCGATCACATGGGTAACCGGTTTTTCCTTAACGGTTTTTTCCGCGGAAAAATTCAATGACAATATTTTTATTATACTATCGAGTTTATTGTTCAACGCTTCAAACTGTTTTTTGTATTGGTCCGCTCCGGCCTGGCCGCCGCTACCGCCGGCCTTTTCGCTTTTGCCGAAACAATCGCTGCAGTAAACCGGCTTATCGCCCGTGGGCCGAAAAGGCACTTCGCAGTCCCGATGGCACTTATCGCAAACGGCTTTGAACATCTGTTTGTTGCCGAAGCCTGAACGCCCGGAATCTTTCCTTTCAAAACGGCCTCCGCCCGAATTATCTTTTTTGCCGAAACAATCGCTGCAGTAGACCGGCTTGTCGCCGGACGGCCTGAACGGCACCTCGCATTGCCGGCCGCATTCGGCGCAGATAGCATCATGCATTTGCGGCCTTTCCCTGTTGTTCCCCCCTCTAAAACCGTGATCGCCGTCGAATCGCTTTTTTCCGCCGAATTTTTCTCCTTTATTGAACTTACCCATAATTTTTGCGTTATTTACTTATGCTTTATTAATTATAGGTCTTATTCGCTTTTACTGCAACAAAAAAAGCAAGGATAACCCCGCTTTCAATTATTCCCCTGTCATTTTAATATTGGGCCGGGGGAGTAAAATTTTTACACGATAGTTTTAGTTGAGATCCTTTGGCAATTAAAAAATAAAAAAGGCTCCTCAGAGAGAGCCTTGAATTGCTTAAATTTTTTATATCATATTTTCTCGTTCATAATTTTTTAAAAAATATTTATTCTTAACATGAACATATTATAGGCGGGTTATGCTGATCGCTTTGCCGTTGACGATAGCGTCGCTGATTTTCTTATAAGCGGAAGAAAGAATGCGCTGAAAGGTGGTTTGGGATGTTTTCATTTTTTTTGCGCACTCGTTCTGGTCTAAATTCTCGATATTTTTAAGGCGCAGCGCCTCTCCCTCCTCAACCGTTAATTCAATTAATTCCAAATCAGCCATCGGTATTCCCCTGGGTTTAAAATAGTCTGCTTTCGGATTAAAATTTACATTGCGATGCAAGCATGGCCTGCCCGGGCCGCGCCCGAATCTGTTTGCCATATTTTTATCGGTTTAATAATAACGGATAGCGGATAGCCCCGCCCCATGCGGGGTCATCGGTCATCGGTCATCTCCGGACGCTGTTCTTGCGCCGGCTCCTTTTATTTATCGGCTGGAGCGGCGCTTCCGGTTTGTCTGGCCCGAAAACCAAATCCGCGCGCCCGTCCTCCCTGAACGCCTCGCCCTTGTCCGGCACCCCCGGGAACGCCCCGGGCCGCACCGCAGGGACCCATGCCCCGGCCCGTAGCCGGACCATTACCCTGAGGACCGGTTCCATCTTTAAGTGGCATATTTATCACCCCCTTTCTATTAACGATTATAAGGAATAAACGTTATAATCATATTAAATATGAATATATATTCATATTTATTTTAAATATATACCCATATTTATCCCTTGTCAAGAGGGGCGTTTTTGCGCCCCGATAACCAAAAATCGCGGCCGGAAAGCCGCGATTAAGTTAAGCGAAAAAAATTAAAAAATCGCCTAGGGTAATTCGCGGAACTGTCTATCGGCTTCAGTCGCATTCTTTAATGCCGCCTCAAGATCCGCATCACTCTCAGCTAAAACACCCTTGAAATATTCGTAAAGATCGCAATTCAACTTGATATACTCATGCGGCGCAAGCTTCTTCTCTGTCTCCGCCGGTTCGCCTGTCTGATAATTATATAGCCGCTGCAGGGCATCACCGGCGTAATCTGTGGCTGCCCCGGCTAAATTCTTCACGTGTTCGGCCGCCAGCCCAGCGGCCTTTTCCGCGGCCGAAGCGGTCATGGCGGCGATATCAGGGATGCCCCCGGCCAGAACCGAAGCGATGCGGGTGGAAAACTCTATAATAGCCACATTCGTCATATCGGCGATGCCATTGATGCAATTCTTATTAGCATCCATCATGGCCGTCCGGATATTGTCGCGCGCAGCGTTCGTTTCCTTAACCGCATCAGACCACATCTTCTTTTCCGCGGCTAATTCTTGTTTCCGGGCCGCTATCGCCTCTTCATTCCGGACGCAAGTGCCGTTTTGACAGGTTTTCATTATCTGCTGGCTTCCGAAAATTTCCGGGTCAGACGCGCAATCGGTGTCAAAGGTTTTTTCACAAATATTGCCGCGCGGATTGCAGCCCATCTTCCACATCACGTCCCCCTCGCAGATTGGTTCACAGTCACTGTCGTATTTACACTGACCCTGATCGACTACTTCATCGTTCGCTTCTTCGGTGCCCTCATCCTCCTTGACCGCTTCCGCGCTTCTGTCGGCGCAGGTGTCGTCCCCGGCGATTTCATCGCCTCCGCATTTAAAACAGGCTTTGCCCTTTATATAACCGTTGTCCGCCCGACAGCCGTTTTTAAACTTATCAAACTCAGTCTCAACCCATTTTTCGTATTTTTCATTCACGTATTTTTTCGCCTCCCCCCGCTTCATGCCGATCTTGTCGCAAAAATCGTTATGAAAAGCACATTTGCAGTATTGAAAATTCAAATGCGCACCGCAAAAATCATCCCTGATGTCCCCCGGTTTGAATTTAATGGACTGGGTACAGCCGCCCAAAATCGCTGTCAAAAAAAACACGCCCAGCCCTCCGATAATAATACGCAAAAAATTCTTTTTATCCATACTTTTCGATTTATTTATAATAGACATGGTCTTTAATTTTATTATAATCTTACATTAAAATTTTGTAAATAAATATTAAAAAACCGGCAAAAACCGATAACAATCAAAACGACACGCTGTCTCCCGCCGTATAACCGGTGCTCCAGCAGATCTGCAGGTTATAGCCGCCGGAGGGGCCGTCCAGGTCCAGGGCCTCGCCGGCGAAAAACAAATTCGGATAAAACCGGGAACGCATGGTCTTCGGGTCAACCTCGAAGGTCGCGACGCCGCCGGCGGTGATCATCGCCCGATCAAAACCCTTTAAGCCCTTAACTTCGAGAATAAATCCCTTCAGAGCTCCGGTCAGCCGGACGCGCTCTTCTTTTTTAATATCGCTGACCGCCCGAGCGCCGTTTAAGCCGCTTATTTCCAGGATAACCGGCGCGAGCCGAGGCGACGTTAAACGGACAAGATAATTTTTAAGCTGCTTATTATTACTCTCGTGAAAATCCTGCCGTATCTTTTTATCGAGCTCGCTCTTTTCGCTATCCGGAAAAAGGTCGATTTCAAGCTTTAACGCCCCCGCGGACAGGAGTGATCCGATCCGGCCGCTTAGGTCGATCACGGCCGGCCCGCTCAGGCCGTCAGACGTAAAAACCATATCGCCGCGGCAGCGCGCCACTATTTTTTTGCCGGCCAAAACGTTAAGGCCGGCGTCTTTCAGGCTCAGGCCCTCGAGTTTTTTAACGATTTTTTCCTTGACGACGACAGGTGTCAGGGCCGGCCGGGGCGTATTAACGGTGTGGCCTAAAGAAGCGAGCCAGCCGTAAGCGTCGCCCGTTGAACCCGTTGACGGGTAAGACCGGCCGCCGGTGGCAATCACGAAATTTTTGCTTAAAATCTCTCCGCCGCCTCTAAGCCTCGCTCCCCGGATCGCGTTTTCACGGGCGACCAGCCCGCTCACGGCGGCGCCGTGCCTGATCTCGACTTTATATTTCTCAAGATATTTAAGAAGCGCCTGCCGGATATCCTCCGCGCGGCCGCTCTTCGGAAAAACCCGGCCTTTGTCCCCGGCTTCCGTGGTCACGCCTAAATCCGCGAAAAAACGCAAAACGCTTTTCACTCCGAATCTGTGAAAAGCGGAAAATAAAAATTTATGGTTTCGGCCGTAAACCGCCATCGCCCCCTTATCGTCGGCCGTGAGGTTGGTAAAATTACACCGGCCGCCGCCGCTTAAAAGCAATTTTATTCCCAAAGAATCGTTCTTTTCCAGGAGGATAACGCGCGCGCCCCGTTCGCCCGCCCGTCCGGCCGCCATCATTCCGGCCGGCCCGCCGCCCACTACCGCTAGATCGTAGATCATAAAATTCACGATTAAACCCCTGGCGCTAAATATCGTATTTAGCGCGCTTAATAATACGACGATATGACAAATCTCCCATAAAAACGGTGCTGGTTTTTCTCATGGCTCGGGACATAATTCAAATATTCAAACGCCAGATATAAAAATTAAGTATGGCGGCGAAACTTACCCAGGCCCAATACGGCAAGAGAAGATAAGCGGACGCTTTTTTTATCGGCCGGAATTCACGTATCGTGAGGCCGATCATGAGCCAAAGAATTATGATATTGAGGAACGCCCAGGCCGGACTCTTGAGGCCGAAAAATATAATAGACCACGAGGCATTAAATAACAGGTGGATCGAAAAAATCATCATGGCCCGCCTGATTTGTGTCTGCCTGCCCTGTTTCCAGACCAAATAAAGCGCTACGCCCATAAGCGTATACAAGATGGTCCAGGCCGGACCGAATATCCAGCCGGGCGGATTGAACGCGGGTTTAACAAGCCCGGCATACCAGCCGGAAATGGCCGGGGCTGTGAAAACCGTGCCGATGAGGCCGGCCGCCTGGCAGACCGCGATCGACAATATCAATTTTACAGCATTGGCTTTTTTCATAGATAGTCGAAAATAATTTAAGCTGGATTATCTTTTTTGTTTCCTTGTCTTATCGCTTCCGATCCTTCCGTCCCGCGGTCAGTCCGTGATCGTGATCTCGATCGTCGTGCCGATATCCGGAACGCCGGCCTCGTCGAAAACGACCGCCACCGGGGCGCCAACGACTGTCCGCCGCCGATCATCCGAATAGCCGATGGCGCCGACCTCGGCCGGACCCTTGCCCTTCATCTCCTCGAAGGAGAAACCGGTGCGGTAATCGCAGCCGGAACGGGCCAAGCGCCTATTAGAAAAGATCGGGGAGAAGAAAAAACCGGTCTCGTACGAGATATCCCTCTCGACCCCGGGCGCGAAATTGACCTTGACGATAATGTCCGATTTGTCTACCCAGTCGCAGAGCCCGCTCCCCGGCCGGCCGGCCTGGTCCGCCGCGGTCTGGCCGAGATACGGCCCGGACTCGTCCGGCGCTTCAATGGCCGATTCCGCCGCCGCCTCCCCCGCTGCCCGCTCCCCGGCCGGCGCCTGTGTCCTCGCGGCATCAGGACGTCCGCAACCGCTGCTCATTATGATCGCCAGGAAAGCGGTCAGAACCAGAAAAATATTTTTCTTCATAATATTTTTTCTTATTATATTTAGAGAACCGAAATTCTAAATCCCGTAAGCGCTCTTGAAAAAATCGGCCGGCTTGACTTCGGTAAAAGCCGTTAGACCGCCGCCGGATGCATCCCAAGTCTCCTGATAATCTTCGTTCCAGCCGAAAGCGGATTCGGCGATTTTTTTATAGTCCTCCAAAGTATAGAAGCTAAAGCGCACGCTGCCGCTGTTGCCGCTGGAATATTCGACCAGATCAAAATAAACATAAACGGTACGCCCGTTTTTATCCGTCGTGCTGAAATCAGGTTCGTCGAATAATTTTTTCACCTGAGCCATGGTTTTTAACCCCCCCCATCACTAAGGTCATTGAACTCGGAAAACGGCATTCTCGGCTGGGTTGACTCGGTTTTTACTTCTTCTTTTACTTCTTTATCTTCCGCTTTCTGTGGCGCGGACTTTTCGTCTTGTTCGGCTTTTCGGTCAATTTTATCATTAATTCCTAAAATCTTTTCCACTTCCGCGACTGATTCGCCCGGCGTTTCTTTCCCGTTTTCTTTTAGCCATTCCCCTACTTCCTCTGGTTTCATAACGGCAACGCTTATCGGACTGTCTTTTGTTTCCCCCGTATAGACAGGTAAATTGATACCTAGGATATTGCCATCCTGGGCCGCGCTCCTGAATTGGTCCAAACCGGCCATAACCGCGTTGAATTTATCAAATCCGGAACTAAGATTATTGGGTATGTCCGTTATCGTCAGGACCGTGGCGATAGGTCCGCTTACTTTTCTGGCTTCGCCGACAATGGCCGAAACCTTGTTGTCATTTCCCAGCGCGATATTAGCTCCGTCCTCCGTCACTTCCAGGACTAAATCCGCGCCGCTCACTATGACGGCCGCTTTTGTTAAGACCGAGCCGGCCATGATCGCCGAAGTGCCGCCGCTTAAGACGACGCCCCCCACGAAGCCCGCGACCTTGCAGCCGTCTTTGACCACGATCGCACTTTTTTCCATGGTTTCGTAAGTATCCCCTTCTCCGCCCCAGATCTCGCTCGAAACCATGGCTTGATCCTGATTAAGGATCAGCTGGGCTCTTTTCGCGTCGACTCCGAGATGCTTGGCCAGGGTCATTATTTTTTTCCCCATTGGCGCCTTGTCAACGATCCGGGATATCTCCTCTTTATCATAAGCCAGGGCTTCTCTCGTGAATTTAAACCCTGTTTTTTCCCGCGCCATTTCTTCGGCAGATTTTTCCAAAACGGCCGCGCTTTCTTCCAGGCTTTTCCATCCCTTTATGATCGCCGTCATTTCACTGTTCCAGCCCTCATAATCCGGATATTGTTCGGCGTTTATTAAAACATTATCGGTTCGATAGCGCAGGGCGACGTAATTTTTCGAAATATTATAGGTTTGCTCATAAACGGCTTGTTCGCCGCTTAAAACCGCGTTTTGCGGCGCTGCCTTATCCCGGGCGCAGGCCGACAGGAAAAAGACGGAAATAAGGGGGATTATAAAGATTTTTTTCATGCTGTTTATAATTTAATTATTATTTTTCTTTTACGCATAATTAATTGTATAGAGAAAATCAAATTTTGACAAATGCCTGCCGTGATTAAATATTTTTTATATTTTTATTTTAGCGTTTTTTACATAACCCCAGGCAGGGCTATAATAAAATAATGTTTAAATTTTAAAAAAAGCCGGTTGCACGCATTTGAAATGCAACCGGCGATAATAATACTACCGCGACAATGGACGGCTTGTTATATTTCGGGGGCACAGAGACTCAAGCCGCCACGATTATTTGCCGCGACTAGTACAGCGGACAGCAGTCTCCTTGTGGGCTGCCGGAGTCGAAACAGCACTGGCAAACTTGATATTCCTGGCCGATAGCGCGTCCTACCGAGGAAATATTGGTCCCCAGGAAACATTCCTCGAACAGTCTGCTGGCCAGACTGGAAGTATTGTCCGATTGGCCCGATGATCCTTTGATGTCTTGATTGCGGTTAATCATGCGGTTACTCCTTTCTTAATATATCGCTGTGGATGGAAATAGAACCATTTTATTGGACAGCCCCCGAAGCAATTTACCCAATCCGCGCACTCAATGCAGTCGGCAGACGGATAATTATTCATCATTCGCCTGAAATTCAGGCATTTGTCTCCGTACCAGAACGCTTTGAACGAGCCGATATCGGTAAAATCCGCGCCATAACTTCCCAAAGCATAATCAGTGAATTGATGGCATGGTATGACCTCGCCCTCGGGAGAAAATATCAATCCCGATCCGACTCTGGCATAGCAGGTCCCGGTAAGCATTTTTCTTTTTATGGCTATCGCTTTAATGTCGGGATCCAGCAAGCAGAGAGGTATTGAGGGCGCCAGAAACATATCCTTATCGATACTGGGAATTTTCCTGATGATCCGGGTATACGCGTCCGCGATCTGAACAGGGTCAGGCGCGTCCATGTCACGCGCTTTACCGTCTATAATGACGGGATTAGCGAAGTTCATGGCGATAGAATTCGCCTCCAAAGAGGAGAGAAATTCAAGAGTCTTATCGATATGACCAAGAGCGGTTCTGCCGAAGGTAAAAAAAAGGCTGGGAGACAATCCTTCTGCCGCGAGATTCTTTATCCCTTGGCACACGTCGTCGAAGCCGTCGGCATTCGTCTGCCGCATATATTGTTCCCGATCTATTCCTTTTAAGGAAATGCTGATATTTTGGAATTTATACTTGGCCATTTTCCTGGAAAAACGTATATCCGAGAACCTCCGGCCATTACTAGTGATCATAATTCCCATGCCGTTTTGCGATATCAGATCAAGAACGTAAAATAGATCCCGATACAGGTTCGGCTCTCCCCCAATGAGAGAAACGGTTTTTATCCCCAAATCAGCCATAAAGTTAACCAGCGACTCCGCCTTTTCTCTTGACATTGATGATGCCGGATCGAATCCTGCCCCCTGGGCATAGCACCAGCTGCATCTGTTCTCACACGCCCGATTCACGGTAAGCCAACCCATACTTATGTTTTTTTGCACGTCCATCATTCCCCCTTTTATTTGATTTGCAAAGAACGTTGCACTGGAGCTTCCGCTCCTCTTCAAAATGAGCAGTTTTTATTTTTCCCGATGATTCATTGGCGAATTCGCCCAATTTAACTATGCAATATAAAAATTAATATGGTATTAATGCCGACAGGGGCCTGCGGAACCCGAAAAAAAAGAGGGGCAGGATTGTCCGCCCCTTACTATGCGTTAAGCGATCGCCTTTTTCCCCAGCTCCCCCATGGTCCGACTGCCGCCGCACTCGCTCCAGATGATCCTGATCCCGGTAAGGCGAAGCATATCCACCTTCTGGGCTGACCGGCAGTGGCAGGCTACTAAGGTAGTCGGTTTGCCGCTCGCCTTCCGTAGCGACCTGGCGATATGAATCGCCTGCTCAAAGGCGTAGAGCCCGGCATAGACGAAGTACTCCTTCACGCTCTTCACCGGCACCGCTCCGTGGTAATACTGTCCCGAGATACTGTGCATGACACTCCCCGCGCGCTCGTTATCGCTCCAACCCTCGCCGGTGTTGCTCCCCCGGCCGGCATCGTTGGCGCAAACAAAGAGCCTTTTCTGGCCGTGCCAGCCGGACTCAAACCCCTCCACCCGGTTGTAAGAGATAAGGACAGTGGTTCTGTCGTTGTTCTTCCTCATGGTTCCCTCCTTGGTTGTGGTTGTGGTGGTGGTCATGGTTCCCTCGTTGCCTCTGGTTCTCCTGGTCAATCCCCTCCTTTCATCCTGGGTTGTTTATAATTCACGGATCCGTACTCCCTGCCGCGGGCCGATCTTTACCTCGTACCGGGCGCCCTCAAACTCCCCTAAAAGACTGTCTCCCGGCTGCTTAAGACCGTTCGCGGCGAGCAAATCCCTGGCCCATTGCTTCCTCCGCTGGAAATAATCTATCATCGTGTCCCTCCGTCCCACCCAGGTCTCGAGCCGGCCCGGCGAAGCGATGAACCGGTGTCCGTTTGCGCATTTCATCTGGTACTTGCCGCCGACGACGATCTCCACCTTGGCCGCTGACCCGCAGCGGAGGCAAATTCTCCGGATGGTCGGATCCCAGTTGCCCACTATACTATGCGGTCCCTTCATATCCGTCCTCCCTTTCGTTTGGGTTAAGTGCTGGGTTTTCAAAGTGCTTTATCGGTAATTCTGAGTATAGCCCATGTCAAAAAAATTTGCCGGAAAAAAATAAACAAAATCAGAAAAAATATTCATTATTGATAAAATGCCCGATATTAAAAGAAAATTTCCGCTTAATTATCCCCCGATGTTGACCAAAAAAGTGGACAGTCGCGGCCCGGGATGATATAATAAAGCAATAAAGCACAAAAATATGTCTATAAACAAAGCCCTGGGGAGCGTCGGACTGGACGAGAAAAGCCGCAAAACCTATCTCGCGCTCCTCAAACTCGGCGACGCTACGGCCGCCAACGTGGCCCAGCGGGCCGGACTGCCGCGGACCACTACTTATCACCACCTGCGGAACCTGGTCAACCTCGGATTGGCCAGCAAATACCAGAGCAGGAAGATCACGCGTTACGCCGCCGAAAACGCCGACCGCCTCAAAGGCGTCATAGAGGGCAAATTGGCCTTATTGGAAAAATATCTGCCCGATATCCGGAAACTTTCGTCCACGGAACGCCACATAAACCTGCGCCTGTTCGAGGGTTCGGAAGGCGTCCAGCAGATCGCCCAGGAAGAGCTTGAATGCCGCGAAAAGATCGTCCGCTCGATCGGTTCCCACGCTGATCTGCGCAAGGCCTCGAACGGCCGGATCACTTTTACTTCGCGGCGCGTTGAAAAAAAGATCTTTTCCCGGTGTTTGCGCCCGCGGAAAGACGAGTTTAAAAAAGGCTGGCTGGAAAACCAGCAAAAGGACCTCCGCGAGGTCAGATTCCTGCCGGACGGACTCGCGGTGCCGGGCATGATATTCATTTACGACAATAAGGTCGCGATCATCACCCCGGAAGAAGAGGGCCTCGGTTTTATCGTCACGAGCAGGACCTTCTCTCAAAGCCTCAAAAATATTTTTGACGGCCTGTGGGCGATCAGTTCCAGGACCTGAAATACTCTCTTATTTACGCTACACAAAAACAGTCCCGGAAGTACGGGGCTGTTTTTTTCACACAGTCCAAAATTTTATATCCAGCCGTAGGAACACGAAACTTCGTGTTCCCGCTTTAATTAAAAAATTTTCCGGTTAATTCCTGAATCGGCGCGAGGAAATAACCAGTGACATAGCTCGTGGTACTGTCGATATCCTCTTTGCCCGCGAGCCGGGCTGAATTCGAATTATTAAGAAGGGTGAATTCCGCCCCCTTAAGCTCGCCGTATTTCATGAGAGCGTAAAGCGAGGGCGGCGAATCGATATCGAGAGCGTAAACGGCGCCGAAATCCGCTTCGGCGAGCGCGGCGATCGCGGCCCGGTCATGGGCGGCGGCGGTTGGGCCGTCCTGATAATGGGAAAAATCTATGCTCGCGATCACGAACGTCTTCCGTTTACGCGCGAGCGACTCGAGCGCGGCGGCCAAACGGGCGGCCTCATCCGCTTTGACCTCCGATTTAAGCATTATGGGCACGAATCCAGCCTTGGGAAAGGTCTTTTTTATGAATCCGGCCTGGCTTGTCATCGAGTGGTCGGCGTTCACTGCCTCCGGATCGATCCCCGCCCCCAAAGCCTCCTTAAGTTCGGCTAAAGCCGACCGGTCGCATTTTAGCGTTCCGAAAGGCGTGTCCCAACCGTAATCCGAACTGATAAACACGCTTTCGCCCGCGCCGTAATGGTTCGGCCCGATCAATACGACAAGATCCGGTTCTTCCCCGGCCAGATTGGAATAAAATTCGGCGATCAGGTCGCCGGCCAGAAGATGGTGCGGCACCACTCCGGCCAGAGCGGACCGGCCGCCAAGATCGGCCGTCTTCTTTTTAAAACTATAGACGGTATCGTAGAATTCCCGGTCATAAGGCGCGGCCCGGTGCGTTCCCTCCGCTCCGGCGCTGTCGTCAACCGTATAAGAAGAGCGGAACAGGCCCGCTGTTGCCAGGCCGGCTAATATCAAAATGAAAATTAGAACCGTCTTTTTATCCATCTTTATTTCATGAGCTCACGGCTCCAGGCGTCCGCGGCCGGCAGATCTCCCTTCCCGTCGTAAACCCTCTCCTGCCAGTCTTCGTCAGCGTAGCGTTCGGTCAATGGTCCCGTCAGTTCGTAGTGGTTGAAAACGGCTCCGCGGGTCAGGCGCGCGCCGTTGGCATCCTCTACGGCCGCGTAGATTATATAGGGCTTGCCGGTGGCTTCGTAGAGGATCCGGCCGGAAACCGCGTCCGTATGGATATCGGCGATAATGCCGGCCCGGCGCTCTTTGTCGGAAAGTTCTTCCCCAGGCAGGGGCGCGGCCAGGTCTTCGAAGATGAAACCGCTTACCCTTAATTTCTCGAAATCTTCTTCGCTGATCACTTCGTCCTTAAGCTCTTTTTCGGCCAGGCCGGCGAAGAATCCGCAGATATCGGCAAAAGTCTTATACCGGACGCCGAAATATTCCGGCATGAGCCCCCGTTCCGTTAATCCATTGTCCGTCATCCTGGCCAATGCCTTGATCCGCGACCAGAACGCCGGATCGGCCTCGACGTAACCCTTCGGTACGGGCGGAAGCTTGGACGGATTATCGCCGCCGCCGCCTCTTTCGGCGTACGACTGCTTGGCGTAAAGGAGGGTATCGTGCTTGAGCTCGGCATAGGAACCGAGAACCGTGCCCAGATTCTTCTTCTGCCACTCGCCGGTCGTCATGAAATACGGATAGCCGGGGCCGTAGCCGGAAAGGAGGGAGCGGTAGGAATCGAGCCAGCTCCAATAGATATTCTGGGTCCAGACCGCTTCATCAAAAGCCGCGAATTCCTCCCTTAATTCCCGGGTCTTCTTCGCTATGATCCGATCGGAAGCGGACGCCTCGGCCGCCACCCAGACGTCGACGTATTTCCCGACCGTCGCGTTGCCCGGAGCTATGATATTTACGGGCATCAGGGCGGTCGTCATGGAGGGGAGGTTCTGGCCCGTTTCCGGATCGGGCGCTCCCACTCCCTGGGTCAGCTGATTCAATATATAAGCGTCGGGCGTGAAACGCTGGCCCATGAAGCGGAACTGCATCAATTGCCGCAAAAGCGCGTCCCGTTCTCCCCCGTTGTCGTAAAGATCGACCGCCTCGGAAACTATCCGCGGCCTGGGCAATTTTTCTATGGCGGCGCCTATGAAGGCGCGCAGGGCGCTATCGTCGGCCAGACGCTCCGCTGCCACGGTCTCGCCGTAAACCTCCCGGATAAGACCGGTGTATTCGTAAGGCGTCAGGTCATCGACCTGGCCCACGAAGAATTCGATCGCGCCCGCCATGTCGGCGTAGATTTCGGCCACGGCCCGGCCGCCGGCCTTAAGGCTGTTCACCTGGCCGGTGATCATGATCGCGTCCCGGGTAAGTTCGGGGGAATCGAGGGAAAAGCCCATCCGGCCGTACCACATCATGGCGATGAAATAGCTTTTGAGCGCGTCGTTTTTGGTATAATGGGACCGCGGCTTGAACTGGGAATAATCGTTTTGAAGATACGGCCGGTAAGGCGTGAAAAGTGGCGACGGGGCGAGACCCTTCGCCTCGCGGATCAGTTCAAGCTCGGCTTGCGCCGGAGAAAAGATATCGCCGCCAAGCTCGCGGCCGTTGTAGCGCGGTTCATCCAGGGAAAAATCCAGCCCGGCCCGGCTGATCTCCTCGTCCCTCGCCTCTTTGGCGGCGAGAAATTGCGCGTAAGTATCGAAATCCTCCGGTTTTAATTCGGTCCGGCCGCGATCGGCCGCGTCCAGGACGACCAAGGGCACGAGATAAAAAACGGCCAAGCGCCCATAACTGTCTTTGAGCGCCGGATCGGACGCTGTTTCGTAATTACGGAGCGAATCCTCGAAAAGAGCCCTGGTTATTTCCTTGAGCATCGGCTGAAATTTTATCTCTTCGATCTTCTGGAAACTGCGGTCGACCAATATGTGGTAAAGATGGAGCGCTACGTCGCTCGTTATAAAAAGAGCGTTATCGGCCTGCCGGTAATACTTGTTCGAGCTGCCGCTAAAAGCCTCGTAAATATCGGCGAAATCGTCATTCCCCGATCTTTGCTCCCCGACCATATCTTCGTCGGAGAGAAAAAAACCGGCGGCGGAGAGGGCTTCAAGTTCGCTCTCCGAAAATTCCCGCTTGAAATCGTCCAGGTTCTTAAGTTCATCCGCCGTCGGTTTATACGCGGGCAGGGACGGTATGACCGCCGCCGTCCCGGCATCATCCGATAGCGCGAACACCGGTTTGACCAGGGAAAATACGAACGGAACGGATCCCTCTTTCGGGAGCGCATCTTCTCCGGCCGTTGCGTAACCGCCCTCGTCCGCCGGAGCGACGGAAGTATCGGGCGCGGGCACGGACGGTTTCGGCCGGCTCGTATAATAAGCCGCGCCGGCGCCGATCGAAAGCGCCAGGAATAATAACACGATCATTTTCCGGACGTACGATCGGCCGGGGTTATGCGGCCAACCGGCGCCTTCATTATTAATTTCCGATTTTATTTCTTCCGGCATAAATATTGTTTTATTTAATAAACGATAACTTAATTATAGCAGAAATCCTCCTTTTTTAAAAAACACTAAAAATTAATATAATTCACGATTACAGCTATTTTGTTTTAGTTCGGGCGAAGGCCCGCGCACAAGCGTTGCGCGTTCTGCGGTTTAAAAATTCCGCCTCGTCCTCTTCGTTCCCCCGGGTCGCGTTCAGACAGAATAAAACCCCTGAACACATTGAACGCTCAGGGGCGCCAGGAATCTTTGATAAACCAGTCAATTGCGGCTTATTTCAATGCAGGCTTGAACTTAATTTATTATCATAGCATTACTGCCCCAAACAGCTTCTTGTCTTAAATATCTCCATTGCACTGGGCGTGGCCCCACCGACAATCTCATCCGCTCTTTTTTGCCCCAGCTTTTCAATGAAACACTCTCCCATTCCAGGCGTGATGCTTGAAGGCAGCTGACTAACATCCACGCCATAGTTTTCCAAGGTTTTTTCCTGCTCTTCGTTCAACAAGGGGTGTTTATCTGCGGATGATTCGTTGTTTTCTATAACAGTGCCACCGCCTGAATTACTGTCAAGCGGAGAATAATTCTCAATCGTACCGCTTAAATAACTATTAATCATGCTGCTGATAAACTTTGTCCTTAAGTCGAAAGGATTAAAAACAAATACAACAATCATAGAAATAACCGAAACCAGGATAATGATCAATAAAATTTGTATTGCTTTTTTCATGTATCTGAAATTTATTTCGACAGCAATTTATTCAACCAGCCGAACAGACCGAACCCCCTGCCTTCTTCCTTGATTTCTCCCGCTAACTCCGTCTTGGCCTGCTCCATGATTTCAATCTGTTCATCCAAAATTTCCGCATCAGCTTCATTCGTTATTTGAGAGGCCAATTCTTTTAGTTCTTCCAGTTTTTCCGCGTGAGCTGCCAATTTGTTCTCTGCCATATAGATATATTTGTTCGGACCAAAGAAAAACCTCCATACCGCATTTCCCCTGTTATTCTTTGCATGTTCCAATGTTGTTTCTATTTCCTTTTGGTTCTGATCTTGATTCTGGGCGATGGTCCTGATTTGCTGCCCGACGCCATGGTTACGTTCCGCCACTTGAAGCATCTGTTCAACAGCATTGGCCACCCTGCTTCGTCTTTGAGCAGCCCTATCATTGAGCTGGCCTCCCTTGCCATTCCCGTTAATTGATTTTTTACCAGCCTGGGCGTTCTGTTGCAATTCAACTTGATTCTGCTGTTCTTCTCCCTGGTTTTGTAAACTGGTGGCGTTCTGGGCTTCCAGTCCTTGACCAATTCCCTGTCCAGCTTCTTCGAGCTCGGGATTTTCAATCCCAGTACCAGCTTCTTGGACTCCTTTCTGTCCGCTTTGATTTCCCTGAGCAAAAGATAAAAATGGGACAAGCATTAAAGACAAAACCATAATGCTTGTTATAGTTTTAAAGTGTTTCATAGATTTAGTTTAAAATGATATTATGCCTTTATTATAACATTTTTAGCGCCTTAATTAAAGTTATGCCATATAACTACATCCGAAAAAATGCTATCATAAAAAATAAGAGAAAACCAATGGACAAAACCAGTATCAATCAAAAACTCAAAACCGTTTTCTGGATAACATTTATTATCTATTTTTTGGTTTTAATAAAACTGATATTTTTCAAGCTCCCCCTGCCAGCTGTTTTAATGATCATAACCGGCGATGATATAAACTACGCCCATTCAGTAAACATAATCCCATTCAAAACCATCATTTTTTATTTACATGGCAATCCATTACCGCACATCGCCTTTAAAAATCTTCTGGGGAATATTTTGTTTTTTATCCCGTTTGGTTTTTTGCTTCCTGTGCTTTTGTCCAAAATCAACTCTGCCAAAAACATCTTAATCGCCTCCGCAACTTTCTCGCTTCTACTGGAATTATTACAAATATTTCTTCATCTCGGCTCTTTTGATATTGACGATATATTTTTAAACACCGTTGGAGCTTTGATCGGGTATTTGGTTGCCTTGAAAATCTTTACTCCAAAGAAACAGACTTGAAGGCATTCCACCATTTGGAACAATCTTCACAGCGAGCGTAGATGGTAAATAATTTACCGTCTTTAAAAAACGCCGCTGTTTTTTCATACTCGTACGCTTCCGTGTCGCTCTCCTGATATACAACTATTGCCTCATTGCCATCGATATCTATTCTGTCATCAACTACCGTCCGCAGATAATGTCCGCCCCCGTCTTCATACATTTTAGCTAGCTGTTCATTCTTTTTGACGAACCATTCATCCAAAGTGTTAACATCGGGATTGTCTAATATACTAATTGAGGCTAAACCTGGTCCTCCGTTTGGCACAACAAAAGTAACAACCTTATCGATCAACTCTTCTCCGCCACCCATTCTTTCCGAATATTTTCTTATATCATCATTTATTATTCTCACTTTCAAATTTGACGGATAATCCATGGTAAAGCCATATTCATCGTCCTTGTATTGCCAATAAATATTTTCGCCCGCTTCAATCGGCCTGAAACTTTTATCATCCATTTTTAGATCAGCTAAAACTTCGTCTATACCGTAATATATCAAACCGTAGTCTTCCCTAGACGGCATCTCGCCCTCTGCCACGGTGATTATGTAATCATCGGTCTGGTATATCGGCCGTTGGTTGTCCTGGCTATAAATTTTATCAAGCCCGAAAGAACGCGGATAAAAAGAAAGCGAAAATAAAAACTTTATATCACCGCCGTTAACATGATCAAACTGTAAACTTTTTTTATCCTCGTCCTCTACGTGTCTGATATTTACATTTTCAGACCACGCTGGCGGGTAATTAATTTCAAGACCGCTTAAAGCGTCTTTAAAATAACCCTGCCTACTTCTTCGCTCATCGCAGACAGCGGTGCATATGCCGTTATCACACCTGGTGGTCGGACATTTCATGCAACTGTAAACACAGGTTGAGTCAAATGAATCGACGAGCCCCCCGATTCTCTCCGCTTCATCCTTGTTAACGAAGGCATGGCACCCGAACGGGCACTGGCCGCCCGTGCCCGCAAAAGCGTCCTGGCAATCCGAATCAATCTGGCAATAATTGGCTTTTCTGATTTCCTTTATGATGTAGGCGGCTTTGATTTTATCCCTTATTAAAAATGCCGATATCAAAACAAGAAGAAGGGCTATCAGTGATACTTTAAAAATAGTTTTACCCTTAGGTCTTCTGAATATATTTTTAAATAAAAAAGATAGAGCGATAAAACCAAGAAGCCCGAGTCCCAGGATCACGACATAGGGAGCAACCGCAATATAACTAAAATACAAATACATTTCGTCTTGAAAAAATACTCTGACCGCTTCGGCGTTGGATAAAAACACGAGTGAAAAAAGCAGATTATACACCCAGATAAAATAATTGTATTTTGAATCTTTAATTTGGCTTTTTGCGTAAGAAAAAAACAATACCAGATAAAGAGCCAAGAAAAGGCTGGTAACCGGCAATTCCAGTTTCCAGCGTCCATGACGAGGAAAACCGATCGCAAAAACAAAATAAAAATTAGCAGCCAGCAAAAAAAACGCTCCTAGGGCAAATGATTTTAGAAACGATATTTCCAAATTGATTTTGAATTTTCTTTCTGGGAAAAATACCAGATTTACCCCCCTGACCACGAGCCCGATAAGCCCACCAGAAAAATAAATGCCCGCTAAACCGAGATGCCCCACCATCTCGTCAAAGTCTTTGAACGGATTGAAATAATCAAATATCGGAGCATTTACATTGTCACCAAAATAGACAAAGAGTTTTACTAAAAATATAGTCGCTAAACTGAAAACGAAAGCACTCGCAATTAATTTAGGCAGATACTTGTAGCTCCTGTCTTCGTCTTGCAAAAGAACCGCCAGTGCTCCCGCCAATACAGGAAACAAAGCAAAAACTGGAGCCCAATTCCAAGTATAAGCTAAAAGATTGTCGACATTCAAAAATAAAAGAAATCCGATTATAGTGGTAGATAGATTTAATGTTATAAGTTTTTTCATGATAATTTTTTATCAACATCTTGTTTCTTAAACTCCTTTCGCTTATTAATCTTTTTCTTAAAAAACAAAACTAAACGGCCCAGCAAATAGCCGATAAAAAAATACTGCAAGATGCCAACGATAAAAAGAAAAATAGTCTGCGGGACTATGGAATCGCTCGTTAAAAAAGGCGACAAAATAAAACTCCCTAAGGTAGGCAAAAGAATTGAGGACGGCATATGAAGTATCATCAAGCCCAAAAGCCCTTCTTCAAATATTCCTGGACGATAATTCAATAACCCGTAAGCAACAAACCAAACCCAAAGCCCCAAATCAAGCAGCGCCGTAATGAGACCGAAAAACACCGGGAGAGATATTTTGTTTTTTATTTTTTTAAACATAAATTTTTATTTTTTTTACAGCAAAACAATATCATCAACGATATTTTTATATAGCTTTTCAAATGGTGTGTCAGAAAAATAAAAAATATTAACAATATAACCTTGATTCTCTACGTATATATTATTACCGATACCGCCGGAAAACGGGTCGCTAATCTTGATTAGCAGGGCCGGTTTTTCGTCTACAAGTATTTCGTGCTGAGAATAGACAGGATACATCTCTTTGTCAGTTGTCTTTTGTTCGATATCATTCATTACTCTTTCATATTCTTCCTGAGTTATTCTTTCAATTCTTAGCGATGAAAAAATTCTACCTGATGGGTCTTGATTTGCAACTTCAAGCGGCGTTATCATGATGCGGTTTTGCGAGTCAATTTCTTCGATAGAAAAATTATCGAGATACGGGAAACTGACTCCCAGATCTTTATTCTTGTATTTGTTTTGTTCTATTTTTTTATAACCCCGCACCGTCCAAACCTGTCCGTCCGAATCCCAATAAGAAACAAGATAAATTTCCGCATTGTTCTTTTTATTTTCCAAGAGCACCGTAGCCTGAGAAAAACCGGTATCTTCATCACTGCTGGATGCAATCAAAGTCAGCCTGTCAAAAGCTCCCATGCTCAAATACTTTAAATCGCCTTTCTCAAGTTCATAATCGGCTACGGCCATAGGATTGGTTCTCCATTCCAAAACACCCTCATAATAGAGCGACTGGTATATTTTCTGGACTTCTTTTTCCAGTCTGGGGGTAACTTTAACCATATTATCGTCATACATTTCATCAATCTGCTGTTGCCGTAAAAACCTTATATCATGTTCCATTACAGAGGCTTTCATGGGAAGATAAAAAATTACAAAGGCCAGAAGAATAGATAATACGGTATTTATGAATCCCGCTCTTCCCGCTTTCTTATCCTTACGATAGAATATCCAAACAAATATCGAGAAAAGCAATATCACCCCCAATATTGGCAAGAACGGCATTAGAAAAAAAGTTATATAATTGAAATCAAAAAATTTTACCATGCCACTGCCGAAATTATCATTAAATGTCCGCCCCGACATGCAGCCAAGCCATAATAACTTTGGCACCGCAAACATTACATAAACTAAAAATGACAAAAAAATTAATAAAACCGACAAAAAATAGACAAAAATTTTATTAATTACCAATAACCCCTTTTTCATAAATAATTTTAATTAATTTCTTGTATATTCTTAATTATAGTCTTTTCAATTCAATTCCGCAACCTTTCAATCAAAAAATACAGCTAACGTTGGCTGTATTTTTACGAACACGGGGCGGGCGGCGTTCGAACCAGTAATCGCATTTAGCCACCCTTAACTTTATTTTTTATTTTGAAGCAGGGCAACAAAACTATTATTACTCACAACCAGTTCCCATCCGTATTTACCGAAAAGTTTTTTAAGTTGATCAAAATTTACTTCCTTGTTTTCTATATCTTCTTCCTCTGAAAAGGTTCCTCGCCAGATGGTTCCGATCCGCGAAACCCTTGTAATTTCCTGAAAATATTCTTCAATCTTTTTTAGCGTAGACGGCAAAAACGCCGGAAAAGATTCCACGCTCAAAAGACGATTAAAACTATCGGTTTTAAAAGAAAGCGCGCCAAAATCGCCTGACACCAAATTAGATATTTTTTCGTCTGGTTGCTGATAGGCTAACCTGTGGTCAAGGCCTACGCAGCTAATATTTTTCTCTTTGTATTTATTATTAATTTCTTCAGTTACTTTACCCAACCCGGATCCAAGATCCAATATCTTTGCCCCTTTTTCAAAAAAACCATCCAAACCACCAAATAAATTTTTCTCTGGCCAATCCCATTCAAAATTAATTGACTTATTTCTTTCCCCTCCCTGTTTTGCCGGCAAATAATGCTCGAGCGTATGATAATATTTTTTATACCCAAATCTCTCATACGCTTTCGACGGATCTTCTGGTCTTTTATTCAACCACTTGTAATGCTCTGCTTCTGGAGAATCCTTAAAAATCATTTCTTTATAATCTTTTAACATCCTCATGTTATAAGCATGCCACCCAGCATCATCATACCCATCGGGTCTGGGAATGTCAGGAACCCCGAATCTCTTTGCCGGTTGTATTTTTTCCTTAGTGATTTTTACATCACAATATTCAATGCCACCCCCTTCATACTCTCTTAAAAATTTAACCTGAAAATCACGGCTAAGCACCTTTAATTCGCTCTTCTTTAAACTCGTAATATAAGCCGAGCCCCCTGGTCGCAATAAATCGCAGATTGAACTTAAATTTTCTTCCCTGCTTTTTTCATCGTTCAAATAACGCATTGAAGCTACACAATCGATAATAATATCAAAAGATCCCGGCCCAAAAGGCAATTGCGGCGCTAAAGCCGCCACGCTATTTGAACCGCTCTCTTTTATCTTTTTCAACCTCTTACTTTGAAATTCATCAGGATTTTTTACAGTCATATCCTTGCCCCATTTCATTTTGGGCTGCCCCCTCTCTTTATACTGGGCAATTGAATTACCGAGCTTTTCTATATACCAATCTCCACTCGCCAAATCTTTGAAATCCATTCCGAGAGTAGGGTCAATCGACACGATCTTCAAATCACCTCTTTTGCCCCTTAGTTCTTCTTCGAACTTTTGATAAAGTCCGCTGCCTATATTCAAAACCATGCCATCTTTGGGAAATTTATCGATTTCGCTTTCTTCAATTCCCATATCTTCAAGTACTTGCTCTAAGCCCCTGTCTGTCACTGATAATTCCCCTATTTTTTCTAAATTGATTTTTTCCATTTATTTTAAACTAAACGTATTATATATAACAATATCACAAAAGTGTTCCATTGTCATCTGTTTCAAACGAAAAAAATCCGCCGATGTCAACAGAGCATTTTATCGCGATCTACCTGAGCGCCCGGCACGGCGTAATCAAAACGGAATTAGTCAGTCTCGGCACTCTCACTGCCAGCATCGTCCACCCGCACGAGGTTTTCCGGCCGGCTATCATGAGCCGGGCCTCAAGCATCATCGCTCTCCATAATCATCCCTCGGGCGATGTCTCCCCCTCTGAATCGGATATTGAACTGACTAAGCGATTAAAAAATGCCGGGCCTGTCCTGAGTTTATCGAAGGGCAACTCGCCGGCATTGAAGTTTTGGATCATGTGATATTTTGCGCGGGAAAAAAATTTTATTCTATCGACGGCAAATAAATATCTCAATAAAAATTACTTATACTTCTATATTGTTTCAATCACCTTTTTCAAATTTTCCTCCGCCCCGGGGGTATTCTAAAAAACCATTTTTACCATAAACGGTATTTTATTAATTAAGTTTCCAGAACGCATTGTCTAATATTTTCACACCCGTTATTATCTTTATACTTAATAAAATAATCTATCTCTTCAGATTTCACATTACTTGATTTGATAAACTCGATTAACTTTCTGGTCCATTCATTCCCCATTTGGTCATTAGTATATTTGACATCAACTACCTGAAAATCACCACCTCTTAAAAATACTGTTGCTCCATTATCAACAATTGAATCAGTCTTAGAATTGTAAAATTTTACTTGAGGCAAAAAACTAAATTCTGAATTTTTTATACTTAATACTAATAAAGGTTTTTCTATGCTACCACTGCAAGAAGATTTATTAAAAATTTTAAAAGAAAGATAGAAGTCATAATCTTGATTTATTAATATACTGATAGGACCCTTCTTAATTCTTGTTAAAGCGCTCTCTCCATTTTCGTATTTACGGTTAAAACAACTAACCAGATTTATATCAGACATTTTTAAATCAGACTTCATTTGATATGCTGTCATTTTGGCCATCTCCCTTGTTTGATGAGCATAAAAACCAGTGATAATAACAAGAACTAAAGTAATAATTGCAAGTAAAAAATTAGAATAATCATTTAAAGTGTCAATATAAATATATGCCAAACGACCAGATGTAAATAACACAATCAATAGTCCTGCTATTAACAAATTTTTTCTAGAAAATATTTTTTTCATATACATAGATTATTGTTAATCCTTTCTTTTGGTAATATACCCATATACCCTATTTTCAAGAATTTTATATCGTATATCTATATTTACTTGATGTATCAAAGCAGAATGATTAATCTTGTATCTACAAATTGATAAAAATTTATTCCCCCACTCTATTTTATTTCTTTTATTCAATATTGGTATATATAATTTAGGAAATATTATCTCTAATTGATTATCGGTTACACTAAAATTCTTTAATAGATACAAAACAACATCAGAGGCAACATTTATAACTGAATTTATATTTGTTCCGTATTCTTCGGACCATATTAAGTTTAAATTCAGTTTATCAATGTTCTTCGGATTTATAATTAGATTATTTTCAGTACCAACAAACATACATTTGATAATTTCTTCGGCACTTGTTGGTAGAAATCTTTCCCTATAAACAGTCAGCCAATGAAATGTTTCCAAATATTCATCCCAGGTAATCTTATTTGAATCAAGAAGAACACGAATTATAACCCATAAAGAAAAATATATCGGTTGATTTTTGCCTGTTAGCCGGGAATTATAAGTTAAATATGAAAAATCTTCAGTCATCACAATCACATCGCCATCTTTTTGTTGCGCTTTTATGCAAGCATCTGATACTGATGGTAAAATTCTTTTTTCAATTTCGTTTTCATTTCTTTCACTATCAGCAACGCCAAAAATTTTTGCGTTTTTATTAATATAATCATTAAATCCACACAATACTTCCTTAATTTTTTCTGAGCTTTCTTGGTCGTATTGCGAAAAATGAACATCACTTCCTCTCATACCAATTTGCATTGATCCTCTTTTAGGTACATTAGAAAACTTTTCTATCAGCCTCTTGTATTCCAACATAGCTGAAAATGGAACGTAATAATCTGGTAAATTAGATAAAACTTTCTTATAGCTGCCGGACTCTAACAACATAAATAATGAAGTTCCATCTATAAAAACTTTTCTTCCCTGAATTGCCATAATAGCTTTTTCCTTTTGACTGTTTATGTCTTCCTGACTAAAATTAATATTAACAAATCCTTTTTTGTTAAATCTTATTTTTGAAAAAGCTTCTCCTATATTACCAACCAAAGATATATAAAAACTAAAAGGCAGTTTATTATTGACATACATCTTATAACATTCATTTTCTTTACCCATAAACTTCAACATCGATTCTTTTATTGATTCAGGTGTAGTACCAACTTCAATCATTTTCATATAAGGACTTCCAGCTTTGCCCATTTTCTCCATAAGTTTAAAACCTTGAAATCCGATATAGTCTTCGATTATTCTTATATCTTCTACTTTTCTTTTTATTTTAACCATCCTACCATCGTCTCCGGCCCATTCAATTTTATCTCCAAGTTTTACATTTATTAAAGCCTTGTACCTTCTATCATTTTTGTTATTAAGCTGAACTGCATTTAGAGGACTTCCTTCTCCCATAAAAAACCAATCTTCAATTTTTTCTAATTTTACAAAAACACCATCACTAATAATTTTAGGTCGTTCAAACTCAAAATCAAAAATATTTTGTATGATCATAAGCTGATAAGAAACAGCACCCAAACACTGATCATCAATCTTCTCAACACTTTTTATTGCATTAACTGCAGCTTCAATTGACTCTTTTTTTAATTTCTTTGCTAAATATATTTCAGATTCCTTTATATATAGGCGGAAATCTTTTTTTACATCACTATATTGTTTGGATAAATTAAATGCATCGTTTCCATTACCGTCAGATAACAAAATATCCAAACAAATAAATAATATATAACTCTGGCCAGAGGGACTAATCTTATCTTTATTTTCTAAAACTTTTTTTCCATTTGATAAAGCGTCCGGAAATTCCCCTAAATTATATTGTGCGATAACCAAATTTGCTAAAAACGAAAATTCTTCTTGAGGATAAGCCCCCAACATCAATAATCTCTGTAGAGTATCTCTCTCAATGTTTGGATATATGCCAATGAACTTTGCTACTTCAAATGCTAACCGACAAATTATTGGATCAGCCTTCTTGATGTTTATTTTTTTTACTACCTCAATTGCAGCATCATATTCTTTGTTGTCATACAGCAATCCGAGTTGCACTCTATGCAACAAAGATTTCCAATCATTTCCTATCTTATTAATAAAACTATTAATTAAATCGATTTTAAATTCAAATTCCTTGATACTTATTATAATTTTGACTTTTTTATTATCTTCAAATTTACTGATCTTCTCTTTTATTGTTTGCTTATTGCCCGATTCGATTGCTTCAAGCAATTCCTTTTCCTCGTAAGCTTTGCCAATTTTGCATAGTTTTTTCAGCCTCGAATAATCATTAAAATAAGTAATCCCATTTACCGCCAAAATAAATAATAAATTCTTAGATGGTTTTTTTCTGGAATTTTCTATATATACCAATATATTTTCAATAACATCTTTTGACAGCAAAGATTGCGCGCCATCCAAAATCTCGCATAATACATTGTCGTTATATGAATCAAAATATGACCCCAAAATGTAAGATAGTAATGTTTTTAAATTTTGACGAATTTTATTCTCATCAGCATTCGGATGTTGTAAAAAGAAAAAATTCATTTTCAAACGTTCAATTTCTAACTTTCTTTTAACTACATCATCTTTGACTGTATAATTCTCTAAACTCTCAATCTCTTTCTGTAATATAATTGCCTCAGAAAAAAAATCAAAATCACTATTTTCATTTTTCAATGCTAATAAGTCAAAAATTTTAAATCCAACTTTTTGAATCTTGTAATGTATATAACTAGAGTCTGTTTCTATGGCCTTCTCAAGATAGCTATCCCTTTTATCTTTATCCTGTTGTAATGAAATTGAATGTATATAATAACAATGTGCTCTCTCCCAGGTACCATCTTCCCCCCAAATTTCATCATCTGGAATTTCTATTTTCTTTTCGGTTTTTAATCTTTTTACATACTTTAAATTGTAAATTACAGGGTGATCTGGAGTTATCTCTTTGGCCTTTTTGTAATAGCGACCAAATGAATCATAATTATCTACTTGCAAATAAATATCAGCTAAATATAAATATGGCCTAATTTCTTTTGAAAATTCTTTAATAATTTCTTTATTTTTAATTATTGCTTCTTCAATTTTTTCAGCCTCTTGATAGGCCTTTGCCTCAAGAGTTAAAAAGTCTATATATACATCTTGTTCATTATTGATAGAAATAAAGTGCTTTAATTGATTCAGAATATCTATCACTCTGTTCGGTTGACCGTTCCTTGCATATTTTCTGCAACGCTTTATTATCTTTTTTAAGCCTTTTGAAATTATCTTTTGATCGCTTTCATTTAAATTCTTTTTATTTTTAATATCATCTAAAACTAATAATATTTCTTCGGTATTTTTTTTAGTTAGTTTTATATCCTCCAAATCATTATTTTGAAGCGAATTTTTGTCAATTTGATATTTTATTAAAAATAAAAATATTAATATTAATACGAAGTCAGTAAATACAACTAATTGGCTACCTCCAAAAAATAAAACTAATATATCAATTAAAATTTCAATAAAAAAATTAAGACCGTATTCAAGTTTAATACGATATACAATTTCCAATATTTGATCAGATAAACCAAAAACACCTAACTGAGACAAAAAATGCACAATTAGAAAAAACAGAATTGTAGTCAAGGATTTTTGCCTTGAATAGACAATTTTTATAATTTCTAATATTTGATACAGAAATTCTTTCATATAATGTCTCCATTTTAAGCATGATGAAATACTTAATGTAACCCCTAAGTTGATGCTAATATTTGAGATTTTATAGTAAGTCAAAGCTACTTAAATCCGTTAACGCACCCGTTAACGTTTATAACCTTCATAATTTAACCTGTTTCATTAAATGCGATATACGCTCGGTAATTACCACCTTGTTCTCTAGGTAATAGGATCTTGCTGAAAAAAATTTATCGAAGTATCCCCAAAATTCCACATTATTTTTTCCTGTTAATTTTTTTTCTCAACCATTCAAAGAATTTATCTTCACATACTTCAAACATATTTTTCCTTATAAATTTCTCACCCCTTTCCCTTAAAATCCAATCAAGGTATCTTTGCGTTCTGAAGTACCATGCAATAAAACCGAACAACATCAAGAAAAAACCAGCAATCAAACAAATTTTTGTTAACAACTCTGATTCTTTTTTATAGCGCTGACTAGACTGATCCATCTTACTAAATGCGTCTTCATAATATTCGCCTCCCTCATTTTTCACTTCTTCTAATGTGCTTATATAATCATCAAAAAATTCAATGGTTTTTTTCTGTTGATCATTACAAAACTGCATTTTTTCATTATACACCTGAACAAAATATTTGTTTTCTCCGCCCGCTAAATCCTTATAACATTTTTCAGTTATTTCTGAAATATTTTTTATATATTTATCTGCACTATTTATTGATCCAGTGATCGATTCTTCTCTAAATTTCATTTCACTCATTACTTCATTCCTATACTGCCACATTTTTTTATTATAGCTATCCGGAATAAAAAAAGCGGTTACAAATAAAGCCAACCCAAAAATAGCAATAAACTTATATAGATTATCGGCTGGTAAACTTTTTTGAGGATTTAAGTCCATATTAAATTTTATTGACACGTACCATTACTCCGCAATCCCAACTTTCCTAATATCATCATTCGCAATCCCAAGTCCCAACTCCCGCATAATAGTGTATGCCGCGCCGCCGTCTTTTAGGTAATGCGCATCACCGTCAAAATCGATGTAATAAGCCTGACCCCGGTCTTCGACTTGCAAAAAAATTTTACCGCTGTGCTTTTTGGCAAAATCCTTATCCGATCTCATCTTGCTCAAATTCTCATTGGTTATTCCGACACCCAAATCCCTCATTATATTGTAAGCCTCGCTTCCGTCCGCCAGGTAATAACGCTTCTTGTCTTTGGGATTCACGTACCAGGCTTCGCCGCGGCCTTCGACCTGCAATAAAATTTTTCCCGTCAGGCGATCAGTCAATGCTTTGTCTGCCTTAGCTATCATTTTCCTTTCCTCCTCAATAAAAGATTTTATCTTTTCCATCCTATTTTCATTAGAAATACCCAAAACTTCCACCTTTTTCTCGACGCATTTTGTCTGATCCGCGCTCCATTCATAACCGTCAACACAGGAACAGCTCGAGTTATTATTATCCCCTTTCACGCCGCTAACATTTACTCCGAAAGACTTCTCGCAATTCTTCGTATGCGAAATACATTCATTGCTCACCAAAATATATCCATCCGGACAGGTTTTTTGAACGCAATCAAAATTTTTGGGATCAGCATAATCCTCCCAAGTATACCCAGTATCGCAAACGCATTGACTATCGGTAGTAGAATATGAGTTTAATCCGCACTTATTGTTCGACGCTTGAAGCAGCCGGTAAAGAGCATCGTAATCAACTTCGGTATCGCCGTCATCCACACATTCGTCGCCGTCAAAACGATATCCATGATCGCACTCACACTCCTTGGATAAATTATCAAAGTTGGAATGGTAACCATATTTATTGTGGCAATACGTGCTACCGCTGACGCATATCAGATCGTCCAGAATACCTACGTCAAAAACATATCCATAACCGCATTCGCATTTGTCACTCAAAGAGTTGTGTCTAGCATTAAAACCGTATAAATTTTGACAATAAGTATCATATGAAATACACTGACCGCCGCTCATTATATAATTATAGTTACATTCGCAGGTATTACTCAAGCTGTTAAATCGAGAATTATATCCGTATTTACTCTGGCAGTATGAACTTCCCGATATACACCCGCTACCGCCGCTATTAGTAACATATCCCGAATTACATTTACAAGAATCGCTTAAATAGCTGTAGGTTGAATTTGAGGGGCAAGTCGGCGTACTATACGACGGGGAACTGTATGAAGGAGAACTATGCCCACCAGAACATTCAGGATAATAGGGAGCGCACGTTGCGGACAACGGCGTCCCGTCGCAACAACCGCATCCACAAACGCCGCCGTGCCAAGAACAACAGCCACTTCTCGCCTCGGCAATATTCGGCATAAATACACCGACACCGAACACAATACAAAGAGTTGCAATAATTTTTTTCATCCGATTAATTTACGCCAAGCACGCTATCGTAATTTATTTTTTAATAATGTTTATAGCCTCACCTTACCATATGTTAATCTTTTATTCAATAGATTTTATCGCTAAAAATAAAAAAAATCAGCCATTTTTGACAAGATCGTTAAAAATAATCATAGAAATAAAATTTTCATAAAAAAAATATAAAATTTTCCTGGAGAGGAGATTAAAAAACCGCCCCCTTAGGGCGATCTTCTGCCATCTGGACTTAAAACAATATCGTGGCCTTGCATGCGACCCAGAAGGTGTCCTGCCTAATCAAAAAGAAAAACAGTTCCCTCGGAACTGTTTTTCTTTTTGGCACGGGTGGTAGGAATCGAAGGGGCGAAAGCCCCACTCCATCATATTTCACGGACGGTGCGGCTGAAGTTTAAAATATTAGTTTAAATATTCTATTTTATAAAAACGTATTATCAGGGTGGATTCTCTGCACACCGCCCACACAAATTTAAAAGCTCTCCGAAAGGAGAGCCTTTAAATTTGCACGGGATCGTGGACAGTGTTAGAACCAAAATTGAACAATAATTTATAGATACAGAGATGTTTCTATCTAAACATTAAACTTTTTACACTACAAACAAAAGTCACAGTATATTGAACTGGAGATTTTTTTATTCATATTTAGTTCTCAAATAGTGCGACTGTGTTGTTATACTGAAGCAATTTTCCGGCGCTTGAGATAAATAATCTTACGGTAGGTTTGGAATCGACGGCCGACCTGCCGACGAGTTCGTCCGAAAGCTTGTATTTTTCATCTTGCCACTTCCATTGCCATCGACTCATGTCATCAACGGGGGTGACTGTAAGCGGTTGCGCAAGTCCAAGATTTTTAAGATACGTTTTTCCAACCTCTTTTATTTGGGCTTCCGAAACCTTAGGTAAGAATAGATCGCCTTTTGTGCATATACCTTGATAGTCCTCCGGGTAAACTACGCGAACCTCCACAATATCGTGAGTCTTTGGATATACTTCATACTCATAGACCTGGCAGGTTTCTTCAATCTCTTTAGTTGCTCTGTAAATATTTACTATCCGCTTCCATGCCTGGGGTGTATCAATACGCTCATCACCTTGATCCGAAAGTTTTGTTAGCATCCCTACGTTAAAGTTTGCGGGGGATTGGCTACGGGAATATTCCACCACGAAATTTGCGTCACCCATAAATTTCTTGATTGCATCTGTATCAGCCCGCATGGTTGCATCATCTGGCATTGTTAATGCCTTTACTGCAGCGTTATACCGAGCCTCGGCTACATCCACCTTTTTCTTTGATTCTCCACAAAAAACATCTTGGCCTCGTTCGTTCTTTTCCACGCAACCATGTTCAAATTCGTACTGAGCAATCTGACTCATTTCTTGTTGTAATTCTTCCACAGTTGGAATTTTGTCAGACAAAGGGATTTGTGTATCAATTTTTGTTTCATTACTTATAAGAATCGTAATGCCCGCTAATAATACGATACCAAAAATTCCTACGATTATTTTTATTTGTTGTGGTTTTGAAGTAAGCATATTAATTGCTTTAATTTTGACTTAATTTCAGTATACCTTATCAGTCCTGTTTTGTCGTGTTCAGTCTAGTGGTGAAAAGGAAAAAGGGTCAGACACCTTTTTCCCTAAAGTCATGGGGTCAAGTCTTGAATTTTGACTTTTTAGTTTGCTACGCCCTTAATGACCTGTTAATAGTCGAATGGGGTAGGTTCTCTACACATCACTCACGCAAATCTAAAATCTTTCCTTGGACAGTGTTCGAACCAAATTGAACAATAATCTATACTTCTCTATAAGATGTTTTTAATAACTGATCTTGTCTTGTTAATGTTAGTCTAACCTTGTCTTTATAATCAAAATCAAATTCATTAACAACAGAATCAAATTCATCTTTATTTACTGTTACAATATATTGAAAATTATTTCCCGACAGCTCTTGTTTGTATAAATAATTAAATGCTTTTACCATATCGTCTGTTCCGGCAGAAGCAAAAATATTATCATGTATTAAAAAACCAGGATGTTTTTTTGACGTATGTATATTGAGCATTAACAATACATCGTAAATAAAGGTACGAGTTCGATTAACACCCGAACCACCATCCAAATTCACCCTATAATCGATATTAATATATTCTGCGCTCTCCTTTGTTTCAATATTAAAATGACACTCTTTATTTCCAGCTATAAATTCATGAATATTTTTTAAGTCGTTTTCAAAGTCACTAATTACATTTGATAATTCAAATATTTTAGAATCCAAATCGTCTAAAATTTCCCTGTTCTGCTTCTTAATTTTTTTTCTCTCATTTCTTTGTTCTTCTAAAATCTTATATTTTTCACTTAAATTTGCTAACTCATTGTTTTTCTCCCTATGATTAATAATTGCTTCTCTTAAATTTTCAATTTTTTCTTTCGTATTATTAATTTGATAAATTTTTGATAATTTACTGTCTATATGTGCCCGGCTATCCTCGAGAAGCATTCTTTCTTCTTGGAGGCTTTTTAGCTTTCTTGACATTAAATTATTTTGAAAACTATCAATTTGTTTTTTAAATTCCATTACCTGATCAATAGACTTTTTCACTAAATCACCTAAGCCAAGCTTATATTGATTATAAATAATTTTAATATCGTTAGAATTTATTTGTTCGATTTTCGGTAAATTTTTTATTCTTTGAATTGCATAATCTTTTGCACTCAGTTCTGTTAATACACGATCTAGCTCAATAGATAATTTGTTAAAATCATCATTGGTTTGTTTTGACCCCTCGCTTGGCTTCAGATCATCTATTGCTGAGCCCAACTTATTAACCTTGTCTTCAAGTTCGTTTAAATATGATTTTATTCTTTTGCTATCTGTACCAGCCATTTTAAAACTACTATTTATGGATGTGATAACTTTTTTTATTTGTTCCATTTTTCCATAATTTTTATTTAATTCATCAGCTTTCGAAATATCAAAATTAAATAGATACAAGTGAGGTTTAATTAAATAGGAATAATTTCTAACACCATGAAATGCCTTTACAATATCATCGTAATTTGTTTTTTCGTCACGTATAATAATTGATAAAATATTTCTCAAGGAAGGATGATTTTCTAAATCTGGATAAAACAAATATTCCAAATAATCCTTTGCGCTTTGCAGTGTATTAAAAATTTTTTCTGATTGATCATCAATGATAAATATATCCTTCTTCTCATCTCTTGTTCTTTTTATTGTAACTATTTTAACATACTCTGTTGTTTCAATTTCTAATTCTAAGCATACAAAAATGTCGTCATTAAAAGTGATAACTGGTATTTTATCAATTCTGCTTTCTTTTAAGTCCTTTAATAGACAAAAATTTATCATTTCTGTCATCAATGATTTACCGACACTATTCATTTTTTTTCCTGTCACTTTATCGGAATCAACTTTTTCTCCAATAACAAAATTGAGGCCTTTTTTAAATTCAATCGGCTCAATAACTCGCGTGCTAAAATTATTTGGTTCAAAAAAAAGTTTTTTTATTCTTATCATTTTGATAATTTATAAACATATGGCTCACTAAAATCAATTAAACCAGTTATATATAAAAAAATAAGTGCTTGCATAGTGGAGGAATAATTAAATACATTGTTTTTGCTTTTTACTTCCGCATAAATATCAAAAATACTTACACGTTCCTTTTTCTTTAGAATTCTTAAAATTAAATATCCTACGTAAACAGAAGACAATTTCAGATCTTGTTCTGCACTTACTAAATTTTTTTTATCTATTCTCATTGGAATTGTCTATTGGATTTGGAAAAATATTACAATTAATTAACTCTTTGAACAAATAAAATTCTACAGCTACATGATCGTAACATTGATCACAATCACACAAATTTTTATCTAATTCATCTGCAAAATATTTAACCAACTCTTTTAGCCCCAATAAAGGATTACCTCCATTTGCAGAAAGACACTCCCTGCTTTTCTCCCTTAAAAAAAGTGCGATTTTGTCGGATATAATTTCTATGTTTTCAATATACTTTATTGCCTCTGTGTAACTTTGGCTATACACATCAAGAAGTTCGGAGTATCGATTTTTTAAATCTTCTCTATATTTTAGAAATCTATCATCCAATTTTATTACTAAATCTTTTTCGCTATCCTCCCTTACTTGATTATTTGCTTTTTCACCTATTAGAATGATTAATTCCGTTATAGTTTTTATCTGAATACTTTTGTTTTTCGGATAATTAAAAACATTATCACCAAAATGATTTTTTTCAGCTTGACCATTAATTACCGGGGAATTTTTGCCCTTTGTATTAGATGTATTATCTAACATTTAGTTATCACCAAAATGATTTTTTTCAGCTTGACCATTAATTACCGGGGAATTTTTGCCCTTTGTTTTAGATATATTTAAATATCTGTTAGTAACAGCGTAGGAAGTAAATCCCCCTGCGATTATTCCTGAAATTATACTTACTATAAGATTTAATAATATTTCCATAGTTTTAGTTTAGAATTAATAAGCTTATTTTTATATAAAAAAAGACACTTAAAAATCAATTTCTATTTCGGAAATTCTGTCAAGTTCAAAATTAATTGAATTTTTAATGCCCTCAATTTTTTTATATTTTTCGGCTATTTCTTTTTGTTCATCTAAATCGTAATTACCATTTTTATCAATCGGAATTACAATTTTTATATCTTTAATAATATTTACCGTAATTCTTTTGTTTTGCTCTCCACGCGCATATTGCTTAAGATTTTCTTTTAAAAAAGAATAAACAAAATCTAAAGAAATATTTTTTATAGATTTTTTAGGGATCAACGCACCACAATGCGTAGTCATGCTAAATTTATTTCTCCTTAAAAAAACTGTCCCTGCATGCACGCCGTCAGTTGTCCAGGTTATACAATTACAATCATAATCATATGTATTTATATTTCCTATTATTCCTTCGTCAACAGTTTGCGAGGAATAAAGAGGATATTGGCCTCCATTATTTTGTATATATTTATTTGTATATTTTGATTTTCCTTTTTCAATATCAAATATATCTTTGATGCGTTCTGTCTTATTGTTTCCTGAAGGAGCTTTTATTTCTATATTTAAATCATTAATTTTTTTCTTATATTCTTCGATCCGTGCTTTTGTTTCCTCTACAAATACTAGCTTTTCAACTATTTGATTTTGAGAAATTATATCAATTTCACCATACGTATCAACAGGAAAATCAATTTCAATATCAGCCAACATCGAAGGATAAACTTTTGTAAATTCATCCTCGCCATTTTCTCCCTTACGACCTTTTGCCAAATTTCTTAAAATAGGTTCTAGCTTATGCTTAACATATTTTATATTGATATTATCTTTTTTTGGTTTTAACAGTCCTCTATCACCATTTATTGAAAATTTTCCTGAAATTATTTTTATATACCCAGCAAAACCGTTCGTTGCCCAAGTAAGAAATTCGCCATCAAAGTCATAAGCATTAATATGTGTTAATGGGGCATTATTAGAAGCAGAATAAACTGCGAATTTACCCTTATTTTTATCCCCATATTTCTTTGTGTATTTTGAGAGGCCTTTTTCAATATCAAATAATTCTTTGAGCAAAAAAGGTTTATTATTTATTTTAGTCTTTTTTTTTTCTGAAATTTCCTTTATTTCATCTTGAAATTCTTTAATTGAATTTCCAACATCACTGATTATTGAAGCAAACTCTAAAAGCGTTACCTTTTCTTTCTTTTCTCTTATACCAATTTCAATTTTTTCTTTTTCTGTCCACCAATTATCAATTATCCAACTTTCTTCAATATTATCAGTAAATTTACTTAGAGGTTGCAATTTACATCTTTTGTCAGTATTAATTTTTTCAAACCCCTTTTTATTTCCTTTAAAAAATGAGTACAAAGCAACAGCTTCCTGCAGATCATTCTGATCAATATCAAAGCGGTAAATATTTCTCGATTCCCCTATCTCGCTTACTAAATACGTAAATATTGGATCTTTTTGAAAATCTTTTTTATCAATTTTTTTTGTAATAGCTAAAATGTATGTCTTTTTATTAGTTGTAAAAAAGGTATTTAACGGCAAAGAAATTATTCCATCAATATAACACTCGTCTAAAATAAACTCTCTTAAATTTCTATCGTTTTGACGATTTAAGATTCCGTCTGGAATAACTACAAATGCCTTCCCTCCTGGTTTAAGGGCACGTATTACCCACTCCATAAAAAGCCCTTCTACCCCCATGGCATTTACTTTATAGTAATTGATTAAATCGCCGTCTTTTTTGATTTCATCCTTTAAATTACCGCTTCCACTCGTAACATATGGGGGGTTAGTTAGAATTAAATCATATTCATTTTCTACAGGATCAGATAATGTTCCCAGAATGGAATTTGTTTTTAATGTAAAACTATCATTAAACAGTTTTGCAAATTCTTTCGTATATGTAGGGTTATCTTTAATCAAATCAGAAAAATAAATTAACATATTTGCTTTTGCTAATATGATTGTCTTTTGTTCATCCTTGTCAAAACCTTTATCAAAACCATGAATAATAATTTTGGGAGTAATCCCATTTTTATTAATTTTATAAAATTCATCCAGCCTTGTAACTAATGGCTCAAGAAGAAATTTGCCAACACCACAAGCAGGATCACAAATTTTTATCCCTTCTTTAATATTGTCTTTCGCCATTTCTATAATTGGCCGAATTACTTTCAACGGAGTAAAAAACTGTCCCCAATTTTTTTTACTAATACTTTCTTTTAAGAAGCTTTCAAAAAGCTGACTTTTAAAGTCATAGTCTATATGTTCCAATTTTCCATATTTGTTAAATTTATCTAAAACGGTTTTGAATGTTGTACTATAACCCTTTACTGCTTTCTGGTCTTTGCTTACAAAAATTGTACCATTGATAATTGTTGTCTTATCATCTATATTTTGTGGAAACAATTCTTTAATTTTTGGACGAACGGTGTTTGCATAATACTCTAAAACAAACCCCTGATCTCTTTTGTCATATAGATTCATCAAATACTCAAAATTTTCAGGCTCTTGTAGTACTTCAAGGTCACTAAGATACTTAAAAATAAATAACTCAACAAAAGTATAAAGACAATTTTCAGGGGTAGCACCACTTACCGACCAAATGTCTTGCCAAATACTTTTTGCTAAATTAGTTGGGTTTATTAATTTTTTGGGCTTAATATTATCATTTTGCTCATTAATTGATTCGTTAATCTTTTGAATCATTTCTGCTAACTTATCGTCTTTAGGATCAAACAAATATTTTATTTCTTTTCCCTCTTCGTCTTTAATTCTATTATTTGTTAGAGCATTAACCCACACGGATTCTTTTGTGTCTGTTGCAATAAATATTTTGGCTCCAAGTTTTTTTGCTACTTCAATTTCTTGTTTTATAGCTTTATTTTTCTGAGCTTCTGTTTTGAATTCCTGAGGAGTCTTATACTCAATAACTGCAATAACTTGTTTTTTTTGTATTACAAGCGCGTCTGGTTTTTTCTTTTCTAAAATACCATAATCAGTATCACGAATTTTTTTATATCTTTTTAAGGCCTTTACAGTCGTAGCGCCTATATTATAAAAATCCCACTTTCCGATTTTAGGTGGGTTTTCAACAAGATCTTTTTGTAATAATTCTTCGCTCATAATAATATCATTATTTTTTGCTTATTTCTGCCAATTTTTCAGTATTTTTTTTACTGTGTATAACAGTAATATTATACCATAGAAAATATATGAAAGCCAACTTGGGGGTGCGTATTATACCATAAAACCTCTTTTTTTAAAATTATTTTATCCACACTTTCTTTTCCTCGGTAAAAAATGTATAATTAAAAATATGTTAATGTCAAATAAAGCTACCTATGAAATCAATTTGTTTAATAAAAACAAAAATAAAATTACATGTTTATTCAATACCGAAAACTTAAAATCATTGGAGTAAGAGCCGGTTTTATTGTCAACAAAGTTATATATTAAGCTCGGGTTTATTGCCCGGGTTTTTTTAAATCAAAATGCCAGTCCAGAGATTAAAAGAAAAGATACTCGAATTGACCGGACTTTTGTGCGCCGAAACCGGGATATTCCAGAAACTTGTAATCATTTACAAGTATATCCGCCTGCTCAATACTGATCCGCTGGCAAAAAACATCCTGCAGGGCATTTTTGACGAAACCACGGCCACCATGGGCGAATTGTGCAAGGGTGTAACAGACGAAAAGGAATTCATCAACGTTAGCGGAGAAGCGCTGTTCACAAACGAATTCTGGCTTTACTTTTCTAACTTGCAAAAAATCCACGACCGGATGAAAAAACTGAAGCAAGAGCCGACCTGCAACCGGCAGGAAGTCAGGGATTTATGCAATCTGTTTTCAAAGCCGTATTCCGGCGAAATGCTTGAATTATCCGTTAAGATCGTGAACAGCAACGTCTTTGAACGGCTCGATCAAGAGGGGTTCGTCAATGGCCACGAACTCGAGGGCAAAACATACTTCGACCAGAAGCGGAGCATTTTGTATATAAAGGGGCAAAAGGTTTTGATCAATATCCAGGACAAGATCACGAACGCCCACAAGATACTAAAATACATCTTCATCGACAACAAGAAAAACCTGGAAGACGATTTTTTCTATTCGGAAATAGCCGAAGACGAATTTCAGGATACGGAATACAAGAGCAATCAGAAAGCCTGGGAAACTTACCACATCGCCTGCCGGTATATAAACAAGAAAGTCATGGAGCAGACCAATAACAAAGTAACGAATTTTCTGATCTACAACACCGGCAAAACCGGAAAAGTAAAATTGAATAAAATCTATCTGTAAGCCGTTTTGACATAAATCGTCTCAATAAAGCCTCGAATATTCGGGGCTTTTTTTGTTTGACATAAATCTTTACATAAACTTTTGTCAAACCCGTTTTTATATGATGAAGACATAATCCGCAAAATAAAGGTCGATTGTGGAAAAATTAATTCATCAGTCAAAAAAACAAATGTTCAAGATCACAGGCACGCTCAAAAAAGAGGAAATAAGGGAATTTACCCGCAAGGACGGCACGCCCGGCAAAAGCCGGACTCTCTACGTCGAACCGGCGGGAAGCGTTTATCCGATCAAGGTCAATTGCTCCGATCTGGAAACTAAAATCGGCAAGCAGGGCGACACGGTAACGCTCGAAGTTGAAGCTTTCCCTTACGTCATCCAAGACGGCAAGCGCAAAAAAGCCTTTCTCGACATCTACATTCCTAACAAAAAATAAATATGGATTTTCTTATCGAAAACCACGGAACATTAGTTCTTACCGATGAGGCATTGGATTTAATCAATTTTTTCAGCCAATTGCTCACGGTATCATTCGCTATTCTGTCCGGACTCATTTCGATATTGATCGTCATAATTATTTTTAAGAAATGATATGGCCGGCATGGTAAACAATTTATTCCTGGGCTTTGGCCTTTCCCTCGTTCTCCCGCTCGCGCTCTTAATCATCATAAGCATTTTTTTGACGTTTATCTCGGGCAAGTAGTATGTGTTCTGAATTCATAACCCTCGCTAGCTCCTGTTATCTCGACAACTTCGCTTTAATCGCCGAAGTGTTCGAAAGGGCTTTCACTTTGGGGATCGTGATCGGGACAGTGGTCGGCGTACTGCTGTTATTCGTCAATAAAATTAACAGGTAAAAACTTATGATTAACAAAATGACAAGCGCATTGTCCAAGGGAAAAACGGCGGTTCTCGCCTTTGTCCTGGCTCTCGTCGGCGGTCTGCTCTCTTTCGGAGGTTCCGCATTGGCCGCGGTCGATCCGTCAGTGTCTTCCACCACGGGAATGGTTGTTGACACCATGAAAGAGAACGTAACCGGCGTAATCACCGCCAACATCGCGAATATCGTGATCGTCGGCGTGATCATCTTCTCAATCGGTTTCGTTTGGAAGCTGGCCCGCAGATTCATGAAATAGGCGCGGAAAGGGGCCGGGGCTAATTCGGCTCCGGCTCCTTTCTTAATTCTAAAATCAATATGAAAAAATATTTGACTACAATTATCCTGCTATTCGGGCTGTTCGGAATCAAAACAGTATTTGCCAAGGAATACAGTATTTCAGTCCCCATAATAACAGATACGGCCAATTGGCCCCCGCCTTACGAAATATCCTGGGGCGGTGATACTTCCGCGAGCAAACAGTTTTTCGGTCAAGAATTCCGCACCGCTTCGACCCAGAATATCATCGACGGAATCGAAGTATATATGAAAGTGGATAACGGCTGTCCGTCTTCGCCGACTTACGATCTGGCGCTTAGCCTGTTCAAAGGCCACCCGGACGAAACCGATATTCTCGTGGCGACGGCGGAAATGTCCTTGTCGGACTGCCAGGAAATTCTTAATACCGGCTATGTTTGGTACGACTTCCTGTTTCCGGAAACCGTAAGCATTACCCCGAGCGCCTATCACCATTTCCGCCTATACTCCGGCGACCGGACTGATGGCGAAAGATACGCCCACGCCACATACTCAGACTACCGCGCCAGTGCCGGTTATTACTACTATTCAACAACCGAAGGCTTTGTGGAAAGCCCTTACGATATGGCTTTTCGGACGTATTCAGGCAGACCGTCATGGACGTTCGAAATTACTGATCCATTGACCGGTTCGATGAAAATTAAAGACACGACGGTTCAGGTAAGCGGAACATGTATCACGAACGGCGCAAATCGGATCGCTTTAACCAACGATTGTTCGGATTTTTCAGGTCTTGATTATACCTTGGACTGTGTTGACCATACGTTCGCGGGCGAGATTTACTATGACGGCTTATCGGACTGGATCGTAGCGGTGGACATTGACAGCGTGGCCACGGATTGCGTCAATTACGACCTTTTAATGGACGTGGTGGATATTGACGGGATCGAAGTGATCGAAGGATACCCGGACGATTGGTATTTCAATTATGACTATTACGACGATTTCGATATTGTCATCAATTCCCCGGCATTTGTGGACGCGCTGACCCTACCGATCGGAAGCACGAACGTTGATATTTCTTTCAAGTTCGTTTATCCAATGCCGTTATCGCCGAACGTAACATTCCACATTAGGCAATATGATCAAAACGGCAATCTGCTTAACGCCGATTACCACGATGAAACGCTGATTAATATGACCGATACCAATAATTACATTGTTAATTTCACGGCTTCGACTTCGCCCCTGCATTACGTCGTCCAGCTATTCAACGGTTCCGAACTTTCCCGGCAGTTTCCGTTCGGGATTTACGTTTCCGATCTGGATTTCACGCATAATCCGGACGATTACAAGTTCTTCTTTCCCCGCCTGGTGGAAAAGCTAAGGCAGAAAATAATCTTCAATTATTTCTTCGGATTTTATGACAGCTTTTACAATCTTTTTTCAGCGACCGGAACGCCTGAATCGGCCGAGGCATTGGATGTCAGTTTTGTGGCCATGTCGGATGACGGCCAGTATGATCTGGAAGTCCCGATCTTAAAAGGCTCCGATCCGTCCGTCAAGTCGTTCGCCCAGGGCATGAGGCCGTACATAATCGCTTTTCTCTGGATCGGCTTCGCCGTTTATGTATTCCTAAGAGTCGCCAAGATGTTTGAAAGCGACGAATAAATTTATGCTAAATTTTATCGAAAAAATCTTGATTGCCATTTTCTCGCTTCTGCCGGACGCCGATCCGGAAAATAACGTGCTGGCTATGGTCGCAAGCGCGATTGAAACGGTCAAGCCCTCTTTCTACAACATCGATCTGATCTTTCCGATCTTGACTTTGTTTAAAATATTAATGCTTGCCATTTTTGTTGAAGCCACGATCTTCCTGATTACTCTGGTCATCAAAGTGGCGGTATTTTTCCGAGGATGATAACTATAATAACCGGCAAGCCGGGAGCGGGCAAAACTTTATTTCTGACATACCAGGCCTTTGAGATGTTAAAGCGGGGCTATGACGTTTACGCCAATTGGAAACTTGATTTTAACACCTACATCGAAAAGAAGAAACTGAACACGGACAAATTCGGACAAGTCTATTTCTGGTCGGAGATCGCCGAACTTCTGCACATCAAGGGCGGACAGATATTCATTGACGAAGCACAAGGCTATTTCGATTCCCGCGAATGGCAGGAAATGCCCCCGAGCGCAAAGCAGAAATTTTCCGCCCACAGGCACGACGTCAGAAAGGACGAAGACGGCACGATCATTCCTTTAGACATTTGGGCGGGCGTTCAGCACACCTCAAACATCGACAAGCGGATCCGAGATTTGGGACAGCACTTTGCCGAAATACGCAATATCTGGAAAAAAGTATTCATGATTTCCTACTTTGAGTTAAAGGATTTAAAGGACGATATGGTCAGCCGGAAAGCCGTAAAAAGAAGATTGTTTTTATTCAGCAAGGCAAAAGCCGAGTGCTACAACACGCACGAAGCCGTCAATTTCATCGAATATCCGGAATTCCCGTATCATCGGGAATATGAAAACCGGTTTTCAAACAACAATACCGGCCTGATTCCCGACTCTCCGGATATTCCGCCCTTTTCCCGCAAGTCCCTTGGCGAATACAAAAAAAGGGAGCGAACCCGGTAAGGCTCGCTCCCTTGATTTGTTTATTCGGTCGCAATGACCTGCACGTCGAAGAAAAGGTTGATCGTTTTGGGAAATTTTTTCACGACCTCGCCGTTCTTGTCCTTCTTCTCGATTACGACGAAAGACTTGATGGCTTTTTCGCCCGATTTGACCCGGTAGCCGATCTTGTTCCACTGCCTGATAGTCATGCAGTTGATCTTCGGGTCGTAACGGTTGGCTTCGTCCGAACCCCACCGCTCCTTGATCTGTTTGCGAACCAGTGTTTCGGTTGTTTCCGAACCGGTCCAGTTTGTAGTGATTTTCTTTTCCATAAGAATAAATCACGGCCGATTTTTTAAAAACCGATCTGGCAAGGCCGTTTGTTGCCACATCAGGATATGGCCTACATAGCGTCTGATAGCTTGCCTTAGTCAAGGTGGAGACTTGTACTACCTTGATAAAGGAAAAGCTGACGCTAAAATGGACTACCCTGATGAAGTCAAAAACGCCTCCGCTTCGGCTTATTCCTTGTCTTTTAAATTTCTTTCGTGCGGGCAAATATTTTGGCGGACGAGTCTGCCCGACCGGCCGCCAAAATATTTGCAAACAGGATTTCAAGGCAAAGTAAATCCGCGGGCGGATTGCTTCTCTTAACTTGATTATATTCACACATCTAACGAAAACAATCATCGTTTATGGCTTATACCTACGACTTCAAGGTCGTGGTTTCCGGCAAGCAAGTGGAAGTGTTTAAGTACAAGAAAAATATTTGGCGCGAATATGACAGCCCAAAGGACGAGCAGGTAAAAAAGCCAAAACAATTAAATATATTCGAACAACAAAAATTAAAAGAACAGCAAATTAAGTCTTCTATAAACCGGACAAAAACTGAACTACGCAGGTTGATCAATTCAAATCCGGGTTTAAACAAATTTATGACTCTCACTTTTGCCAAATCCACGACTGACATCGCGCAAGCGAATTACATCTTTAATCAGTTCATCAAACGGATATCTTACCGATATCCGGATTTTCAGTATATTGCCGTTCCGGAATTTCAAAAGGACACGGATTTTTACGGGCGCAAAAAGGAAAATGGCGGATCGGTTCATTATCATCTGCTTTGTAATCTGCCTTATATCGAAATGAGCGCTTTGGAATGGCTCTGGGGGCAAGGCATGGTAAACATCCGGGAAACCGGCCAGGTCAACAACCTGGGGGCGTATATGTGCAAATACCTGGGCAAGGAATTGTTTACCGGCCGGATGTTCGGTAAGAAAAAATATTTCCGATCGCAAAGCCTGTCCGAATCGGTCGAACTGATCGGCTGGTACGCGATGAAATTCGTGGAAAAATTTTTGTCCTTGATTTCGCCGGTGTTCGAAAAAACTTTTTATTCCGAATGGGTCGGCATGGTCGATTACAAGGCTTTTACGCTGGGGTTTGTGCCGTTTAAAAACGGCTATGAGCGGTCGATAATTTTTAATTCAGCCTGATGAAATTCACCAAAGAACAATTAAACGGTTTTATCGCCTTATACCAAAATGAATTCGGCGAAAAACTAAGTCCGGCCGAAGCGGAAAAACAAGCCTCCGCCTTGGTATCTTTGGTTAAAGCGACATATAAGCCGATGAGCAGGGAAGAGTTTAAAAAATACGCTAATTGACAATCCGTAACTTGCAAAAATGAATATTTGTGGTAGGATAATATTGAGACCTAACAGAATTGAATACAGCAAAAGCTTTTATCTATTTGTACCCGAAAGGGGCGGCTCCTGCCGACAAATAGGGCTTTTGCTTTATTCTGTTGGGTCTCCAGGGCCGTCCCTTTTGTTATGGAAAAAGAAAGAATCCAAAAACTTAAATTCCACGTAAAAAGCGAAGACTATTTCGGCACTTTGGCCACGATTTTGGATTTGTTCAGATTGGATGTTCTGGAAAAGAAATTTATTTTTGACAAAGACAAAGTCTTGAAGCAGATAGTAAAGGATTTGAAATATCTGCAAGATAATTTCGTAATCGTTAAGAAAAATGAGCGACACACAGACACAAAATAAATATTTCGCTTATGTCCGCAAGTCTACCGAGGGCGAAGAACGGCAGGCGCTTTCGATTGAGAGCCAAAGGGATAAGGTGATCGAACAATTCCCCCATTTGGAAATCGTCGACACTTTGGAAGAAAGGCACTCCGCCTTTAAGCCGTACAACCGGCCCGCTTTTGAAGATATGATCCGGCGAATCAAGAAAGGCGAAGCCAACGGCATTATCGCCTGGCACCCGGACAGACTATCAAGAAACGAGATCGACGCGTCCACTCTCACCTATCTCGTGCGGACGGACGTTATCAAAGACTTAAAATTCGGATCGTACAATTTCGACAACAGCCCGGAAGGAATCATGATGTTGCAATTGGCACTTTCACAGTCGCAATATTTTTCTTCCAAACTCGGCAAGGATGTAAAAAGAGGTTTGCAGAAAAAAATCCAAATGGGCTGGCGCCCCGGCCTGGCTCCGGAAGGTTATTTGAACATAATCGCGCAACAGCAAGGACTTAAAGAAATAAAGATCGATAAAAAACGCTTTTTCCTTTTGCGCCGGGCAATCGATAAATTTCTGACTGGCGCTTATACGGCTATGGAAGTACTGAATATCCTGAACAATGAATGGGGCTATAAGACGGTTAAACGGCGCAAGCTAGGCGGGAACGAATTATCAAAAAGCACCTGGTACAAGATTTTAACGAATCCTTTTTATGCCGGTGTAGTCGTTTTCAACGGAGTCGAAACCAAAGGCAAGCACAAGCCAATGATCACGATCAGCGAATACAACCGTATCCAGGAACTGCTCGGACTTCATGGGGCCAAAAGACGGCCAAAGGAAAAGAATTTCATCTATTCCGGCATATTCAAGTGCGGAAACTGCGGATGTTCGATCACCGCCGAACACAAGACCAAATTCATCAGAAGCAAGAAAAAAGTCAAAGATTACAGCTATTACCATTGCACCCGCAAAAAGAAAAACAACCCTTGCAAAGAAGGGTCGATCGAAGAAAAAAACCTTGAAAGCCAGATCAAGAAGAACCTTAAAAAGCTGAAAATGCACCCCAAATTCCTGGAATGGGCTTTGGAGTACCTGGACGGCCAAAAAGGCCGGGAAAGGGTCGAGGAAAAGCAAATAAAGGATAACAAGGAAATGGAAGCCAAGGAACTGGAAAAGCAGATTTCCGCCCTGACAATGATGAGGGCGAAAGATTTATTAAGCGACGAGGAGTATTTGAGCGAAAAGAAAAAATTACAGGACAAGGCCAAAAAATTGACGGAAAAAGAAGAAGACAAATTGACCGGCGATGAGCTGATCGAGCTGACAAAGGAAAATTTCGTGTTTTCCGCTTACGCCTTAAAAGAGTTTGAAACCGGCGGAAAAGAGGGCAAAAGAGAGGTGCTTGCCAAGTTAGGTTCGAACCACGAAATAATCGACAGAAACCCTTGTATTTCAATCTATAAATGGCTTTTGCCGATCTACGAGTCCATGGAATCGTATAACGCCGAAATGGCAAGGTTAGAACCAAAGGAAACCCCGATAAACACAACACAAAAAGAGGCTTACGCCTCTCTTCGTCTACGATGGCACGGGTGGTAGGAATCGAACCCACGCAAAGGGTTTTGGAAACCCTTGTACTACCATTATACTACACCCGCCTACGTCCCGAAGCCTCGGGACTTCGGCGCCTGTCCGCCTTTGGAGGAGGCAATGCCCGCAAAAACCCCGTGGCAAACGGCAATATTTAAATTTAAATTTTTTTTAACCTCTTCGCTTTCTCTCCCGGTTCCAGATAATTCTCCCTGTTCACCACCCTCTTCCCTGTCTGTTTTTCAAGTTGTTTTCTCGCCTCGCCGGAAATCCGGCCGCCCTTATGCGCCGCTTTTTCGTTCGGGTCATATCCGACAGCCTTATCTGTTTCCGCGATCTGGCGGGTGGACATCTCGGCTAAAGCCGTGAAGATCAATTCCGCCTCGCTCATGTGATCGCGCAGATTCTCCTGTTTTAAATTTTTTAACCGCTTGTGCGACCCGACCGATAATCCGCTCCATTCCCGATGGATAATATTCGTTAAAGCCGCGTACTCGTCCGGTTTCTCGACGCCGTGGTCAGACCAATAGTCGGTCAGCTTATTCCGCGTTTCAACCCCAAGCATCCTTTGTTCTATCCACTTCTTGCTCCGCCCGAGTATTTGCCAATTCTGGCGGCCCCTATTGACCGCCAACTCAGGATCAACCGTCTCCCGCATCCGCTCATATCCTACTTTGGCCAGCCATAATTTTATCGGCTCCGCCTTGGGTGAAGGCACGGATTGGACTAAACGCAAAATTCCTTCAACATCCGCGACGTCCGTGCTGTATTTTTTACCATCTTTAGCTTTTAATTTCAGTTGGTGACAATTTGTCACCGACTGGTTTCCCTCTCGCCTAAGCCTTTCCTTGAGTTTATTCCAATATTTTCTCGCCTTTTGAAAATCGGGTTGTTCCGTCAAAATAACAATAATATCCACCACGCTAAAATACCATTTTTCTTCCTTTTTGTTCCAGTCGCGGCGCACGGGATGATCTTCAAATATCACTATCAATCTGTTGTTTTTTTCCTCCTTCATAAAATCAGTTATCAATTATCTTGAAAACCTCCGGCCTTTTCTTCAATATATAATCGAACCGATCGATCGCTTCTCCGGTCATTTCGTTGAATAGGGGCGTGCCGCCGGCGTAATAAGTTCCGATCGGATCGCCGTAACGGTTGAGATCATTGGCGATAAGCCAGGCGTCGATCGCGTCCTTGGCCTCCCGCGTCAGGTCTTTCGCGTCTATGACCGCCGCTTCCAGTTTTTCCCTGTCAAAAGTGGAAGTGGCTGCGGATTCAGTTGAAGTACTGCTCTCCGGAAAAAACCTGTTCTTTAGATCGATTACCGACTGCCCGATCTTTACGAGATCGATATCCGGAAGCTTTATCCCGGTCGACGTTCCCGTTTCGGTTTCGATCCCGAATTCAGCGAACAGCTCCCCCGCTTTATCATCCGCCTTCTTAAGTCCGTCCGTAACCGCGCAGCCGGAAAGCAAAAAAAGCAGCACCGCCGCCAGCACCAATCTATACTGTTTCACCGCCTTACCCATAAAAACAATATAGTTAAAAAAACAAAACACCAAACGCAAAATTTCCCCGAAACAGGATATTCCCACCCGTCGACTTCAATCGACAATCGAAAATCGTCAATCGAAAATCACTTCGTTTCTTTGTGCTTGACGTGCTTCTTGCAGTACTTGCAGTACTTGTTCATCTCCAGGCGGCCCTTCAGGGTCTTTTTGTTCTTGCGCGAAAAATAATTGACGCGCTTGCACTCCGTACACTCTAATTTTATCATGTTATCCTGCGACATACAATTCGATAACAGAAAACAGACTTACGGTGTCTGCCTTATGTTAATTTAATATTTACTTAATTATAGTAATATAAAGAGGAAAAAAAGTCAATAACCGCGAATATAAAAAAACATCCCCCCGGGATGCTTCCGCCATGCATATATTATTCACTTTCCCTTAACCTTTAAAAATAGCCTCTAATAAGATCTCGCGGTCATAACCTACATGAAAATCCTTTTTGCCGTTTTTTACGATGACAATTACCGGGATGCCTGATTGGCCGGATACGCTGATCATTTCCTTGGCCCGTCCGTAATCCGAGAGCACGTTATATTCGGTAAAAACAATATTATGTTCAATTAAAAAATCCTTTGCCATTCGGGAATACCTGCACGCAGGGCTCGAATACAGAATTACCTCGATTATATTCTTCTTTCCGTTAATACTGACCTCGTTCATAAGCGATACGGCAGATTAATTTTATATTTTCATAATTAATCCGTTTTTCCCAAAATTAAACAGAGAATCCCTAAAGGCGGCGGATTCCCCGCGGCTTTTAAAAACTCTCCGGGTATTTAAATCAAACAAATCAAATATGGTCTTACAATATAATAGTAATATTAAAATAGTGTTAAAACCTGATAATCTAAAGATTAAATTTTTGAATAAATCATCCAGTAAACAAAAAAACGGGAATTTCTCCCGTTTTTTGCCGTTATTAGGTAAAAAATGATTGTTCAGACCTTCCATAATCCGTGCAAATTGCAATATTCCCTGGCCTCCGCGCTCTCCGCCTTGATCAAAAATTCCGCCACTGCCGGTTCCCCGGGTTTAAGCGTCTGCCGGTAAGACCGGCCGTCGGCTATTAATTCTATCCATTCTATGTAATGGGACGCTTCCATCGGATGCGGCACCGACCCGATCTTTACCCGGAAACCGCCCTCGATTCTCTCGATTACCGGCACGTGCTTTTCTTCGGCCGCGTCTTCGGTATTCTCCTGCCGGAGTTTCATCGGCTGTCCGCAGCAAACAAGTTCGCCGGCTCCCGTATGGAGCACCTCAACGATATTGCCGCAAATCTCGCATTTATAGATTTGTTTTAATTGAGTCATATTTTAGGCGTTAGGCTCTAGGATGTTAGGCGTTAGGATGTTAGGCCTTAGGGTGTTAGGCGTTAGGATATTAGGCGTTAGGGTGTTAGGCGTTAGGATGTTATAAATTCTAAAAGCCTAGAGCCAAGAGCTTATATGTTATTATAGATTAACTTATTTAATATTCTCATAACTTCATTCAATAAACCATCAACCGAACCGTAATCATTGATAGTGCGGTAATGCAATCTTTTCGCGATTTCTATTTGCGTTTCCAATTCGGATCCGGACGCATATGCGATCAATAAAAAACGTCTAAACTCCCCTTTTGCGCCCCTCATTTTACCTTCAGCGATGTTTGATGGCAGAGACACAGCCGCTCTTCTTATTTGCGAACTTAATCCGTATTTCTCGCATTCGGGAAATTTTCCGGTCAACGCATACACGGCCACAACTAAATCCATCGATTTTTGCCATACAACCAAATCTTTGTATGTAGTACTCATAGATATCTAAAGCCTAAGGCCTAGAGCCTAATAAACTTCCGCCTTCACCTGATAATATCCCTGAGGGTGGCCGCAGGCCGGACAGGCCGCGGGCGCGGATTTGCCACGGTGCTCGTAACCACACTGACGGCAGACCCAGACCGTTTCCTCATCCTTCTGAAAAAGCGTTCCGCTTTCGAATTCGGCTAAAAGCTTTTTATAACGCTCTTCGTGGTGGGCCTCCGCCCGGGCGATCGAGCGCAGGCGGCCGGCGATCTCCGGCAGATTCTCCTTATTCGCTTCGTCAGCGAAATCCGGGTACATTTTCGTGTATTCGTGGTTTTCTCCCGCAATCGCCGCTCTGAGATTTTCCGCTGTCGTTCCGATCACGGTCGGCACTTCGGCCTCAACCTTGATATCGGCTTTTTTCCCATTTTGCTCTTCGAGTCCGTTGATCAGGCGCATGAGCCATTTGGCGTGCTCCCGCTCCTGCTCGGCGGTTTCCAATAAAACAGCCGAAATCTGCTCATAACCTTCCTTTTTGGCGATCTTAGCATAGATCGTGTAACGATTCCTGGCCATCGATTCGCCGATAAAAGCCTTCGCCAGATTGTTGATGGTATTTTGCATATTTTTTGATACGCTTAATATTAATATAAAAACAAAAATTAAAATTAATTTAAAATCGGACCAATCCCGGACATCTTCAAATCACCCTCCTTAAAACTTGAAGATGACCCCTGTTTATATCTGTCATTATAACAGACTGAATAAATTTTATCAAAAAATAAAAAATCCCCGTTTATAAAACGAGGGGATTGTTTTTTATATCTTTACTTCTTCTACCCATCCGAACAGGTCCGGATATTTGCCGTATTGCATGCTGACCAGGATGTCGTAGAGCTGTTCCGTTACCGGTCCGGCTTTTTTATTGTCCAGGACGTACTTCTTCCTTTGATAATAGAGTTCGCCCACCGGCGCGATCACCGCGGCCGTGCCGCTGCCGAAAATTTCCGTTATCTCCCCGCCTTTTATCTGGCCGATGATATCGTTGATGTCGAAATAGGCCTCAATTACGGCCAGGCCCAGGCTGTCCGCCAGCTTTAATACCGAATCCCGGGTGATTCCCGGCAGAATATTGCCGTTCAGGCGCGGGGTAAACAGGGCTTTTTCCCGGCACGCGAAAAAAATATTCATGGCCCCCACTTCTTCGACAAAACGGTGTTCTTTGGCGTCAAGCCACAAAACCTGGTCATAACCGGCATTCTTGGCCTTTTGGAGGGCGGGCAGGCTGCCGGCGTAATTGGCGGACGCCTTGATGTCGCCCAGGCCGCCCGCGGGCACCCTGGACATTTTTTCCTCCACGTATATCCGGGAAGGTTTGAAACCGGAAGCGAAATACGCCCCCACCGGACTTAGGATAATCCCGAAAAGATATTCTTTGGCGACCCTGACCCCCAGCCCCGGTTCTGTCGCTATCATGAAAGGACGGATATAAAGGGAAGAGCCCGGAGATCGCGGGATCCAGCGGATATCAGTTTTAATAAGCTCGAGCATCGCCTGCTGAAAAACGGCCGGATGTACCGTTGGCATCTCCAGACGCCGGGCGCTCGCGTTAAAACGGCCGATATTGTCCTTGTGCCGAAACAAGGCGAATTTATCCGGTCCCCGGTAATAGGCCTTAAGCCCCTCGAATATTCCCTGGGCGTAATGGAGCATCATGCCGGCCGGACTGATCGCCAGGTCGCGGCAAGGGGTAATCGCGGCCCCGTGCCATTTATCCGGCTCGTTCCATTTCATGGTGAACATATGGTCCGTAAAATACCGCCCGAAACCCAAGCTGTTTTCATCCGGCAACGGACGCAGATCTTTCTCTGGAATTCTTTCGATCGTGATATCCATTTTATCCTCCAAATTTAAAATGTGCAAAATTTAATTTTATTAACCTAAAACGATAATTATAAATTTGTAAAAGATATCTCTCGCTCTTTATTTTTAAGAAAGCGGGATCCCGCCGTGGCGGTGATAAATTCGTGGGTTTTTATTAATTATGGCGCATTTAAATCTGGCAAACCGGGCAATAACTCGTTCCCCGCCCCGCCACTTTCTTTTTCCGGATCGCCCCGCCGCAACGCCGGCATTTTTCCCCGGCCCGGCCGTAAACTTTAAGGCGACGCACGAAATCGCCCTTATGCCCGTCCGCGTCCACGTAACTATTGAACGTGGTGCCGCGGTATTTTATCCCGGCCCGCAGCACCGCTTTGGCCGCTTTAACGATTTTCGCCGTTTCCTTATCGGTCAAAGTATCGGCCGCGCGGGCAGGGTCAACGCCGGCGATAAACAAGGTTTCATCGGCATAAATATTGCCCAATCCGGCAACCAGGGCCTGGTTCAAGAGCAGAGCCTTGATATTCATCTTTCTTTTATTTAATAAATTTTTCAAAAAAACGCCGTCAAACCTCCTGTCCAGCGGCTCCGGACCGAATTTTTCTTTGATAGCCGCCAATTCTTCCGCGTTAACTATTTTCATATAGCCGAAAGTCCGCATATCGTTAAAAAACAATCTGCCGCCGTCCGAAAACTCCAAAAAGACCCGCGTGTGCTTATCGGGCAGCTCCCGGATCGCCTTCCGGTCGCTATGCCCCCCGGCTATCACGAGGCCGCTATTCCGGTAGATAAGCTGTCCGGTCATTTTTAAATGCACCAGCAAAAACCCGCCGCCCCGCGCCAATTTTAATATCAAAAGCTTTCCCACCCTCCCGATATCCGTAAATTTATTTTTCAGTAAAATTTTCTTAAAATCCGACCGCTTATTCTTGACCGTTCTGGCCAATAAAATACCGATATCCGCTATTCCGATATAGAGTATCCGTTTTTTCAGATCATTTCTAATTGTCTCCACTTCGGGTAATTCCGGCATAATTTTTGCGATTCTAATTAAACGCCTAAAGCCTAAAAACAGCATATCACTTTTCCCAAAAATAAAAAACCCCGTTTTTCAAACAGGGCTGTTTTTGTTTTTTCAATGGAAATCAGAGAGAAAAATATTTTTTTTGTCCAAGGCGTTAACCAGGCTTTGGCCGGAAATGATCCGGGTTTCAATTTCCGCTCCGGTAAAATGCGTCTTTAAAAAATCGTCCAGTCCGTCCGGAACGTTGATAATTTCATTCCCCAGCCAGGGATAAAAATGGAAACCGTGTTTTTCGCCAAAAACAGTGCCGACGATCCGGCGCGATATTTCGTCCAGATGATCGGCGGTATTGTGTTCCGCGCAAACCGTAAAATGGCCGTTAACGACGAGCCTTGATCCGCCTCTTTTAAGAAAATCGAAACAGGCCAGCTCCGACTCGTAATATTTCGATCTCTCCCGGATATTGCGCGGAGCGTTATTCTCTATGCTTTCAAAAACCCTTCTTTCTTTGTCCTTGTCCCAGGGGACCCGGAACTCGAAATAACGGATAAAATAATCCGCGGTCGGCAGGATCAGGACGGATTCCCGCGTCAGATAACGCGTATACTCCTCGAAACGCTCGACCTGGAAACTTAAGACCCCGAAACGCCTTTCTTCACATAAAAGGCAAAGCCGCGCCCAAGCGAGCTCTTCCTCGATTTTAGGTTCGGCTATCCCCGCCATTATCGGCGGCAGATTCTCCTCTAAAACAAACCAACGGCCGTTATGGAAATGCTCCTTCGCTTTTTTGTGCGGACATTCCAGACTGTTAATGAGCAGCCGGCTCATCTTATGATCCCGCTTTGCCGCCGACTTCCTGCTGATAGCCATTTTCTCCTCCTCGGTTTCAGCCTAAAAAAACGAATCTGCGCGTTTTAATCCTGTTTATCTCGACCTCTACCAGGAACATATTAAGGGGCCCGGCCTGTGTATGCCCGCTCTAAGCATCCGTCCTCCCGTCAATCCCTTCTTCCGGCCGTTATTTTAATCCGATAGTGGCGACGACCGGTTTGTGGTCCGAAACCTTGATTTCCGATAATATGCGGTAAGACAGGAATTCAAGTTCCGGGGACACGAGGATCCAGTCGACCCGGCGCCCGATCTTGGGGCAGGTCGGTATTCTCATTTCCGGAGCGTAGGTTTTAAGGTCCAGCCGGTCGCACAAGCGGCGCAAGGACGATTTTTTATGGTGCCATTCACAGTTAAAATCCCCCATGACGACCATGGGCCGCCGCCGCGGATAAAAAAAGTCCATGATCTCGTCGGCTTGCCGGGAACGGATCCGGCTCCGGTAGCAATCGAGGTGAAGGGAAACGATATCCACTTCGGTTTCCGGCCGTCCGGGCCAGACGATCGTGCCGGTTACGAACCCTTTGCGGAACATGGGCGGGGACGGATCGAAGCTTACCGATCGCGAATCGCTCATGGGCAACCGGGAGAGCAGGGCCGTGCCGTAAAGCAGGTTCAAGCTCAGTTTCGGCGCGAGCTTCGGCCGGTTCACGTGCTCCCCCTGGATAGCTTCGCGGTAACCGGCTTTAGCGGCCAGATACGCGATATGGTTGAATTTTCCGCTCCAGAGAGCGCATCGGTCCGCCTCCTGCAGGGCCACGATATCGGCTTCCTCCGTCCGGTGGAGGAATGCGATCTCGTCAAGATTCTTCTCTATCCTTGTCCGGCCTTGAAAGACATTCCTCCGAAAAGGGTTTTTTTGCCCGATCTTCCACCCATGGCGGATATTCAACGTCATGAGCTTTAATGCTTGTTTATCCATAAAAAAATGCCACCTCCGGCGCATATAGCTTTAATAATATTTTTATCATACCTCGCCGCCGCTGTCAACCTGGAAAAAGGTTAAAATAACATAAAAAAACGGTTAAATGAATAACCGTTTATTTTCGCGTTTTACATATTGGTCTGGCTTTTTAACGCTCTGCGCAGCCGGTCAATCGACCAAACCCTCTGCCCGCAGGATGTCTCGCGACAAGCCGGGAGCGGGTTCGACCTTATGGCGGGTTTTTTCTTCGATCAGGCGCAGAAAGGCGATCAGTTCCGCCTGTTCCCGGTCAAACCCGAGTTCGGCCATCATGCGCTCACGGGGCCAATCCTTTTTCTTGCCCGTGATAACGCCCTCGGCAAGATTAGCTTTAAGCGCCCAGGCGATATTACCTTCGGTCGAAGCCGTACCATAGGATAAGGCTATATTAAAGCCTTCCCTCTGCGCCCAACCGGTAAGTTCATTCTCGTCGTTATGAGCATCGCCGCGCGCTAAAAGATCGGCGGAAGGAAGTTTATTGGCGATACGTTCCAGAATCGGAGCAGACATCTCTCCGGCCAGATAAACGGCGATTTGGCGCACTTCCGACTTAGTCAGGCCGTTTAAGATATTATTATCGACGGCTCCGTCGCCGAACTTATCGAAATACCGCAGCAGATCGTCTTCTTCCATGTTGCCGGTCCCGAAAATCCTTCCCCCGCCGTTATCGATCGCCTTGGCGATAAAACCGGCCATAGGCGTTGTTAGACGTGATTTCAGGGAGGCGTATGCGTTGTCCCAGCCGGCCGCGGCCGCATCGGGCGTATTCTCGTCGTGCCATGGTAATCCGGCGGCCGCGAATTGACTGAAGCATTGCCGGAGAAATTCGTCATAAATCGGGTTGCCGTCGATCTCGATCAGCTTAAAGCCGAGAGCGTCGCGCAAGGCGCGGATATCGTTCCGGTGTTTCGGATCGGAACGGACATCGCGGTAAAGGACTGCGGTATTGTCCGGACCGAACGCACGGACGAGGATCGCCGCTATAACCGAAGAGTCGACCCCTCCGGAGCCGGCCACGAAAACCTTTGAACAGCAGCTACCCAGTTCCAACGCCCGACTTTCGAGTTTTTGCACGATTTTAGAGATTGGTGCTTTGAACATAATTTTTCTCCTTGGGTTATTTTCTATATGAACCTGGTTATCGACAAAAGACGGCGGGATAAATTCCTGCCGCGGGTTGTTTACGACAGCAAGGGCCTGATGGCGTTCGCGTAAAGGCCGCTTATATCCGCTCCGATGAACTTATCCATATTAGCGACCAGCGGGTTCCGGCTCATCGGGTGCGAATTCGTATGCACTACCCATTTTAAAGGCGAAGCGATGATCTTTTTTATCACCTCATCGCTATTCGGGGCCAGATGGCTCAAAACGGCCGAAACGCTTCGCGCGCCTTTGCTCAGGTAGGCATTGGCGGCATCGATCAAAGTCTTGAAGCTGCGGCTCATGTCGTCGTAAATGATGACGTTTTTTCCGTCCACGTCTCCGATCACGAGGTCAACTTCCGTTTCTTCCCCCCGCCTGGTTTTATGGACGAAAGCCATGTCCGGAACCTTGAACCGTTCGGCGAAATACTTGACCCAGAGCGGTCGCCCGAGATCGGCGGAGGCGAACATGAAATCATTGAACCGTATCTTTTCGAGGGCGCCGACCAGAAGGTCGCCGCCGTAAAGCTCAAAGCGCAGGCAATCCCCCTCGTAATAATGCACCAGGCCGCCGACATGCAGATCAAAGTGGAAAAAAGCGTTGCCTAATCCGGTGTTGGGAATACTGGACAATATCCTGATATTCGCTTTAGCTGTGACGATCTCGCCGGGAAGCACCGCCCGCTCCATGGTCGAATAACCCATGAACGGGATCAAGAATATCCGCCTGGCGGTACCGTAACCGGCCAAAGCGCAACCCACCCGGTAAAGCTCGTGAAAATCCTCGTCGGTATTGGTACTGCCGACAAAGATCGCGGTCCGGCCGAATAATTCGGCGCGGTCATCGATGCTTAAGCGGTAATACCTCTCGCCGCCGCCGAAGATCTTTCTTTCAACGCGTCCCACCGTCGGAATGCCGAGTCTAGCGGCTACCAATTCGGCGAAATACAAAGAAGCTTCGGTGGAAAATATCGCTATCTTCTTCCTGTCGGACTTTTTCATGCCGCACCTCCGATAAAATATTAATTTACAAAGAACGCTCCCTTATTATAAACGCCCGGATGAGCGGTTATAATAAGGGGGCGGCGGGACGCAGGGACGATCATCCGTCTCTGCGTTCCCGCCGCCGTTTAATATTACTCCGGCAAATTTAACAATTTCTCCCGCCGGTCCTTTATCTTTTTCCTGAGTTTTCGGGCCTCGTCCCTGGTAAGCGCGGCCGCGCGGGCCATATCCGCTTCCAGCTGATAGATTTTCTTCCAACCGTTACCGCGGCGGCCTTGCGTAATACGGGCCTCTTTAATGCTGGCTTTGGCCCGCTCTAATTCAGCTTGGGCGGAAGTGAATTCGCCCTCTGCCCGCCAGTGGACCGCCTGTTTGATCCGGACGGAAGCTTCGATCAGATAAGGTTCGGCATTCGCTTCCCGCCGATAAGACGGCCAGAAAAAAATCCCGACCAGCATAAAGATCGCCAAAAGCGCCAGAACCATGCACTTTAAATCTTTCCGCCAGTCAAACCACGCTTCGCCGTTGTAGTCTGATCCTTCCGGACCGTGATTGCAATCGTTTTCGTCGTACATATGATCACCTCCCGAAAATTCTCGTTTCTATCTTCCCCTGGACTAATTCCAGGTCCTTCTCCTTCAGGCCGGCGTTTATTTCCCGGCGATAAAAAGATGAACTGCGCCAATATTTTCTTTCGTCGTATTTAAGCGGCGCCGGCCGAAACGGGCGCCAATAACGGCTGACCCTGAAAGCGGCGCGTATTCCGAATTCATCCAGCAAAAAACCGTAATAAGTCGTGCGGTTTCCGACCGGATGCCCTCCGCCCTGGATAAAAAGCCTGTCGCCGGAAGATCTTATTCCGTCCGCTTCTTCCCGGAAAATATGCCAAATCTCATCCCGGGCCTCTTTTTTCAGAAAAAAATATTTTTGCCTTTCGCTTAAGAATCTCCCGCCGCGCCTGGATAGGCGGTGGCAGGCGGATAAAATCTCGCGACCCGCCGTCAAACACGGCAAAATAATTTTCGCTTCCATGATAACTCCTTGAAATTTTACTTGTTTTTGGTTTAAAGAACGTCTCCTCGCTGCAAACGCTTAAATATTTTAAGTGTTTATAGTAAGGGGCGGAAAAAGTTTTCTCCGCCTTTTTTTATTTTTTAATACTTGCAATCTTCCTTAAAAGTTACGTTATAGCCGATCTCGGCTTTTACTTCTTCAATATCGGCCGGCGCGCCGATGGCTTTGGCGATATTATCGGAAGTTTTGACCGTGCCGCGTCCGTTGGACCAAACCGCTTTCGAAACGATCGACGGCGTCGGAATCCCGACGTCGTTAGTAAGGTCCGTCCCCCAGCCGTAGCCGTAATTCATAAGGCTTGTCACGTACTGGGCGTACTCGGCCATAGCTTCAACCGTCAGACCATCGGAAAAGATCACGCCCGTCTTCATCGGATCCAGGCCTGTTTCCCGGCATTTACGGAGAACCTTCCAGACGTATTCGTCGGCCGGACCGGAATCATGCCGGAAAAAATTCCACCAGGCGAACATCTCCGCGTTCATATTCTGAAATGCGAAATCCGTGGAATAGGTATCGGTCAGGGCGGTCATAAGAGCGGGCGCGAAAAGTTCGTGCCACTGTTCATAGACCTTATTCTGGGAAAAGGCCACCCGGTTATCCCGATCATGATAGACCCCGAAAAGAACCTGGAAAAGCGAGTGTGCCATCGTGCCTTGCGGAACCTCCCCTCTCTCCAGGGCCAGCGCCACGTTAGAGGTGCCGATGACCTGATCGGGCAAGATCCTGCGCAGGCGGTAATACACTTCCCTTTGCCACCAGAGGCCATGGAAGCGCCGCCGGGTGCCGAACTCAACGATATTTTTGATCTCCGGATGCTTCTTTAAAAAAACTATCTTGGCATCCAGATTATCCAAGCCCTCGAAGGCCACATCCGCGACATCAAGCTTGTATTTCGCCATATATCCCCGGCCGAAAAGGCTGGAAACGATGGATAGCTTCAGGGTTTCCCAAAGCTCCACTTCCGTCCATTTTCCCTGAGCTTCGATCTTCGGGTTGTCGCCGTCAGCACTGATAGCGAGTTGTCCGAAGTCCAGCTTGAGATCTCCCAGAAATTCCATGAAATCAGGAAAACGCCCGAAGATATTGACGCCCTTGATATTGATCTGCGCGAGCTTCGTCAAATCGGCCTTGTCGATCCGGAGCGTGGAAACGTGATGCAGTTCCTCGGCCAACTGATCCGGATCAATATATTCAAGCAGAGGCAGGCTCTTGGTCCGGTTCTTGAAAGCATACCTGACCGGCACGTCCGGATAGTACCGAAAGGCGAAAAGAAGCATGAAAAGCTTATAAGCGTCCAAATCTAAAAGCGAATTAATGATCCATTTCTTTTTCATGAATCACCCCCTACGAGTATAATTCACGGCTGAATTCATCAGCCAGGGTAAATACCTCGTCCCGGTTACTAAGTCCGTCCGCGAGGCGCGCCGGGAATAACCTATCTCCGTTAAGCGCGCCGAGCATGGAGGCCAGGATCGATCCGTTCGTGTCCGTATCGCCGCCGGCCGACACTACGTCGTAAAGCGATTTAATGGAATACGGGTTCCGCAGGAAAAAGGCGTAAATAAAAGGCAGGCAGTCGTAAATATAGGCTTGACCGCCACCGAAACCGTTTATAATCTCTTCGTCGGTCAAACGGTTGTTGTCAAGTCTGATGCGTGACGCCAAATCCTCCAGCCGGGAGAACAGACTATCTTTGATCTTAGGTACTCCGTATAAGCCGGCACAATAATATCCGTCATCACAGCCGTCCAAAATAGCGGCCAGAAATTCCAGATGGCTGAAGTCCGCGGCCCTCTCCAGATTCAAAAGATAAACCAGAGCATAAAGCTGAGTAAAAGTAGCCGCTACCGCCATATCGGAGTTATGCGTCATGACCGTGAACCTGATCAGGTTATCCCGATCTTTTTCTTCCAGTCGGCCGAAAACGGACAGAGCCGGATAGTGGCGCGCGAAATAAGCCGCCACCGGACCGGTTTTCATAAGCACGCCGTTCCCGCCGCTCCCCTTAACTCCGGCTTCGCGCCAGAGCGAGCCTTTGACCATGTTTTTCATCGCCTGCCTGGTAGTGCGGCCCCAGCCGAAAGTTTTACCGTCCCAATAAGCTTCCAAAAGCCGGCTGGCGATATGTTCCGGATCAAAGCATCCGCAACCGATGATCGACCGGGCGACAATAGCGCTTTGCTGCCAATCGTCCGTTATGCCGGACTTAAGACCCTTGAACCATTTGTGATCCGCGTCCGGATCGATATAGCCGGTTATCCGGCCGTGTCGACCGCGGATCTTGGCCGCGTCGTAGGTTTCGACCGCCATCCCGAGCTGGTCGCCGATGGCGACGCCCTTAATAAGGCCTCGAATCTTATCCTCTCTCATGATTCCTCCAGGTTAACCGTTCGTTTATTGGTTCATAAGTTCGTAACCGCGCGCGAAATCATCGTTATTCATGCCCATGGCCCGTTTGATCAGGATATCGCGGTCGAATGGATTCTTCGTGTCCCGGAATTCTTCCAGAAGCCCGGCAGCCTTAAGTTCGGTCAGAAATGGCCTGGAGCTTACCCGGATCGGATAATCCGAACCATAAACGATCCGGGAATGGATAATTTCATCGGCCAAAGACGCTTTAAGGCGCGCTTTCCGGTGCACAGAAGACATGCCGGCCGTATCAAAATAAAGATTGGCCCGCGCTTTTACCATAATTTTCATCAAATTAAATTGCCCGGATCGATTAACGTAAGGCGTTCCGCCGGCTAAGTGAGCCGCGCAAAGACTTACGTTTTTGGAAAGCGGCAACCCGAGTCTTTCTAAACGGGCGTATAACCTCTTTAAAACCGGCAAGGCAAACTCAAACCCGACGTGGGTCAAAATCGTAATACCGGCATCCCGGGTCAGATCATAAAACTCGTTGATATGCGAAGAATATTCTTCAACGCGCCGGACCGGGAAATAAGCGCCTCCGTCCGGGCTGAAGCTCATGACAGAAGGCAGCCATTTCATAATCTTAATTCCGCGCTCAATGCATTTAGCGAGCTCTTCCCGCCAATCGGCGCGGACCGGGTTGATCGAGGCCGCCGGGATGATCTTGTCCGGACTTAAACGGTGTAATTCCCAGACCGCGTCATTACTTACGTATAGTGATGTATGTGTTTTATCCAGCTTTCCGTCGAGATCATAAACGCCGTCAAAGGGCAGCACCACGACATGGGACAAGGCGGATTCTTCGATATGGCGAAGCATCGCGTTGCGGTATTCCTCGTGCAGCCTTTCAATGTTATAAAAATAGGGGTCGTTCAAGTCGTACGGATCAACGCCGATCCCTTTAAGATAAGAATTCATCCGAAGACTTCTGATAAACTGGGTGTTTACAAAGCCGTCTTTGAGATCAAATGCAAAAAGGTGGCAGTGCACATCTATGATATTTCCGGCCATTTATTCTCCCTTCGCTTTTTAGTTGTTTCTATTTAAAGAGCTATCCATAATGTCCGAAGATCTGATTTACCTCCAAACCACATCTCTGAACACTAAAAAGTTACGAGCCTGCCCCGTGATCCCGACGCTTCGGGATTTTACGGTGCCTGCCCCGTGATCCCGACGCTTCGGGATTTTACGGGGTTATGAGATAAGATACGGCAGATTGAGCCTGGTGTGCTTAGCCACAATATCCGATTCCCGCAAAAACGCCAATTCGACCGCGGCGACACGACTCTGACTTACGCGCATGCTCTCTATGTCTCCTAAAGGCACGCCGTCCACGAATCCGCGCACCGGGCGCTTTTTACCGCCGATGGTTTTAAATTCTACTGCCGCGTCCCGGGAAATAACCGAATTCTTCCAGTTGGCCGGCTCGGCTATGTTCATGCCGGCAAGGATCAGATGCGAGGCGTAAGGCGGCAGGGAAAAACCGGCGATATGGCGCGCATAGCCGGTCGAACCGGCCGCGGTCGCGACCAAAAGGCCGTCTCCGGCCACCTTCGGAATAAAGCAGCCGTCAAGCTTTACCTCGAACCAGGCCGACTGCCCCCCGCGGCGCTCCGCCCAGGCATCGGCGAAACCGACCGTTTGGATCCGTTCGCCCTTCGAATTTTTTATAAGAACGGACAAAAGCGGCAGTTGATAAACGACGAAAGGCTTATTTAAAATATCCGGATCCCCCTCGTTCAATAAAAATCCCTGGTGCCCGGCGTTAACCCCGATAAAGGGCAGGCGAAGAGCCCAGTATTTCCGGATCGCCCGGAGCATTGTCCCGTCGCCGCCGATAACGACGATCGCGTTCGCCTCCTTAAGGCCGGCGCTCTCGCCCGATCTATTTTTAATTTCGACGGCCTTGCCGTTTTTTTCGTCCGCCACGAAAAAAGGCTTTAAGCGGTTTAGTTCAAGGATCGCTTTCTGCTGGGGGAAAATACCCCGGTAAAGGTTATACCGCTTGATGTACGCGGCCACTTCCGGGGCAACCAGATCATCGACCGGCTTATGGTTAAAGACCCGGTTCCTGATCTCCGTGCTCGACCCCGAGTGATCGGGACTTATTACTGTATGGCGCGGCGGCAGATCGGCTTCGTTCCATTCGTAGCCGGAACGTTTCACGACGACAAAATTACTTTCTTTCCAGAGCTCTTCTCCGCGCTCCCATTCCCTCTGGATCGCCGCACGGCCCTCCGATCCTCCCTGGACAAGGTCGAAGCCGATAACGTGCCAGACCTCTCCCCTGATCCCGTATCTTTTTTCGAGTTCGTGCGTCCGCGTAAAGACATTATTGCTAAGATCGGCGTGATCCACTCTCACTTTTTCAGGCAATCCCCTGAGGGCCAGATCGGCCATGGCCGCCCGGTGCACCGGCTCGATATCGTTGGTCGTGGCCTTGTCCGGCCGCGGGCCGCAGAGCACGACAATAATCTCGTCGAATTCCGGCAAGAGTTTCTTGATAATATTTATGTGATGCGTCCCCAGGGGATTGAAACTTCCCCCGAAAAGCGCGACTTTTCTTTTCATGACCTTTTGATCGTCCGGTAGAGACGTGGCATTGCCACGTCTCTGCTAAGCGCGACGGTTATAAAAAATTTTCCTAAAAAACTTAATCCCAATCGCTTCGGATAAAATTTTTTAGAAGCGAGGAGAATGGCTTTCTCCTCGCTTGTTTTTCTCAAACTCTTTAAACGATCTTCGCTCCGTAGAGTTTTTCCATGCGCTTCAGAGAGAATTCATGCGCATGGTTGTCAAAGTCAGCTACCCCCAAGCGCGGCACGACGATCCCGTAGTCCCGATTGGCGAGTCCGCCGACCGTATCCATAACGCAGATAGAGGTACAAACTCCGACCACCTCCACCTCTGTCGCTCCCCCCGGGACGCTCAAATGCTTCATGAGAATATGCAGCGAAGTGTTAAAAAATCCGCTGTAACGCTGTTTATTTATAATGTACTCAAAACTGCCGCCGGATCTCCAGGCCTGAGTGTCCGGCCACAGCTCGCCAACAATATTCGCGCCCCATGTGCCAGTCACGCAATGCTCAGGAAAACGCCGGAATTCCAAATCGTTTTTTTTGTGATTGTCGCAGAGAAAAACGATCAGGTCTTTTTGCACCCTGGCTTTTTCCAGCTCGCTTTTGACAAACGGAATTATGTGGCGGCCACTTTCAAAATACAGCGCCCCACCCGGAGTTATAAAATCATTGAGCATATCCACTATGATCAAAGCTCTGTGTTCCATCTTTTCCCCCTTTCTTATCCGTGATCAATAGGATTAAACCCGGCGGCGCTGATACGCGCGCCGTGTTCTGATCAAGCTTTCCATGCCGGCCTTGAATTTATCCCTGATCTTTTTCGGCCGGGTTTCCGCCTCCTTGGCTGGTACGCGCAGATGAGCGTCAAATTCGTCGCCGGGATAATTTTGAATGGCGATTTGCAATTCCCGAATTATCTCAACCGGTATTTCCGGTCCGGCGGACAATGCCCCGCTATTACGGCGCGTGTCGTCATCCAGAAAAATCATCGGCCACTCTCTGGCTCCAGCGCCTGACCCGACAAACAGAATTTTGGATCTTTCATCTTTTTCATCAGCACCCATGCTCTCCGCGATCACCGGGCACTGAAAAATATTCAGGACATCCTGCAATTCGCCCAAAGACAAACCGCTGATGTCCAGGATCGGCAACCCGTCCTCGAAATAAATGATCAGGCACATATTTTTCTTCTCGCGCATAGAATCACCCCCCTTTTCAATCTTTTAAAGAGTTATTCGGCTAAAAAGAACCATTAAAATAAAAAATTTTATCTCAAAAAAATTTTTCAGGTAAAATTTTCTGTTTTATAATTTTACTTATATTAAGTAAAAATTAAAATCTGGGTTTTTTCTTCGAAATTCATTAAACTTTAACACAAAAATTTTAATTTGTCAAGTGCAAAACACCCCACCACTCTCTCTTCCGGTCCGATCATCTTATTATTGTATTTTATACACTAACTAAAGACAAAAAAATATCAGAGTATCTCGATATTTTCCGGACGGTGGGAAAGGAAGCGGTAAAGGGCGGCCGGACGGTTGGCCTCGCCGATCGTCTTTTTTTCGGTCGCCTTAAGAATCTTAAGGGCCAGGATCTTTTTCCGGAAATTGCGCTTGTCGAGTTCCCTGTCCAGTATTATTTCGTAGGTTTTCTGCATATCGCCCAAGGTGAACTCTTCCGGGAGAAGGCTATAAACGACATTCGTGTACTCCAGTTTCACGCGCAAGCGCTTGACGGCGCAGCCGATTATTTCCTGGTGGTCGTAAGCGAGCTCGGGCAGTTTATCGACCGGATGCCACTCCACTCCACCGTATTCCGCGCTCGTCTTTAATTTAAGGCCGGCGTTGGGGATAAGCGCGTAATAAGCGACGGACACCACCCGGCCGAAAGGGTCCCGATCCACCCGGCCGAAAGTATAGAGCTGTTCCAGGAAAACGTCCGTGACGCCGGTTTTCTCCTTAAGTATCCGGCGAGCGGCATTATCCACTGATTCAAGCGGCCGGACAAGACCGCCGGGAGCGGCCCACATATCCAAAAACGGCTTTTTCTTCATCTTAATGAGTAAAACCTGAAGTTTTCCGTCCTTAACGGTAAAGATAACGATATCGGCGGCGATCACGGCGAACTTGTATTTCGGCTGTATTTTGGGCATACTCGTGTCTTAGAATTAAAAACGTCAAATGTCTGGTGCTGGGTGTTTGTGTATATCTAACACTATTATAGCATTGCGGAAAACCCTGTCAAGACCCCGCAAAAAAAGACGGTACTAAGTACCGCCCCATGATTTTAAAAATATTTTTCCTATTCCCTCGATAGCTGTTGTTTCGCCATTCCGTAATAAAGGCCTTTTTGCGATAGCAATCCGCTATGCGTGCCCTTTTCGGCTACTTTTCCCCCGGAAAGTATATAGATCGTGTCCGCGTCCCTGATGGTAGCCAGCCGGTGCGCCACGACGATCTTGGTGAAAAAGTACCTTTCCCTGAGTATTTTAAGGTTGATCTGGATCGCCTCTTCCGTTTTCGGATCCAATTGCGACGTCGGTTCGTCCAAAACAAGCACCTTGGCGCCTTTCATTATTACAAGTATCGCCCGGGCCAGTTCAAGTCTTTGTCTTTGTCCGCCGGAAAGACGAGCTCCCCGCTCCCCTACTATCGTGTCTATCCCGTCGGGAAAATGCTTCGCCTCTTCGATGTTGGCGATCCTTAAGGCCATATCCCTTTCCCCTTTGGTGGCCGAACAGATTATTTTGCGGCTCCAGCCGTCGATATAACGGCAGGCGAAAGTGATATTGTCATCGATGCTGCGGTCGAAAATGAAAGGATTCTGGAGAACAACCGCGAAATGGCTCAAATACCACGGGCGGTCGATACGGCCGATATCGGTTCCGTCAAGCCTGACCAGGCCTCCATCCGGTTCGTACATGCGAAAGAGAAGATTTAAAAGCGTGGTCTTTCCGACGCCGGTGGCGCCGGCGATAGCCGTCGTCTTTCCCGCCTCGATCGTCATGTCCAGGCCGCGGAGTATCGCGGCGGATTTGCCGGTTTCCTTGTTGTAGTAAGAAAAATCCACTTTTTCCAGATCAAAACGGCCGTGGAACTCTTTCGGAACAGTTACGTCCGGTCCGATCAAATTCTCTTCCGGTTCGTCCAGAAGATCCTTCATCCGGTTGACGGCCACCAGGTTTTTTAATACCCGCGCGTATATATAGATGAACATCGACAAAGTGTTGAAAGTGGTCGCGCCGGTCGAATAGATATAAACGACCGTGCCCAGATCGACCTTGCTCTTAAGCACGAAGTCGAAACAAAACCAGAGGGTCACGTAAAAAAACAAATACAGGATGCCGGAAACGGCGGATTGGTAATACTGGAGCCTTTTGATCGTCTTGATGTCGATATCCTTGATCTCGCCGCGCATCCGGGCGTACTCGAGGTTCGAAACCTCTTCCTGTCCGTAGATCTTAACCGTAAAGACGCCGATGATCGACTGGCAGAAAATATCGCTGGCCTGCTCCTTTTTCGATTGGATCTTGTCCCAGATCGGACCGAATTTCACGTAACTAAGGTAATTTATGTAACCGGCCGGAATGAAGGGCAGGAGAAAAATAAGGCCGAGCCGCCAATCCATGAAAAGGATGAGGCCGATATTAAGTACCAGAAACATGAACTGCCCGACCAGTGCGGACATAGTATCGCCGACGACGTTTACCAGGGTTTTGGAGCCGTTGTCTATCCGGGCGATCTTGGCTCCCGTATTGTTGTGGTTATGATAATCAAGGGAAAGCGCCAGAAGCTTGGCGTGAGCGATGACCGGAAAGTGGTTTTCCAAAAATATAAGTATCTTCTGGGCTCTGACCTCTTTAAAGAACCGGAACAGGATATTGACTACCGTTAAGCCGGCCATGACCCAAAAAAGACAGATAACCGCATTGCTCCAATAAGTTACTTCGGTGCCGGGCTTTAAATTCACGAATAATTTAAAAAGAAACGGGAACGACAAATCGATCGATCTGATCACGACTATCCAGAAAACCACGGTTAAAACCGCTTTCCGCTGGCCCTTCAGAAGAGACCAAAGATTCCGCATGCTTTTCGCGAAATAACCGGCGCCGCTCTCGGCGATGCCGCCTAACTTGCTCATAGCCCTCATAGCGATCATCCTCAGTTGGCTGTTTATATTTTAAACGAACGAATCAATATACCTTAACACGTTTTCCGTGAAACGGCAAGCCTTATCCGCAAGTGCGTTCGAATTGACTTTAACCGGCATTTTTGCTAAGGTGCAAATAGATTCTATCGAATAAAATATAGCGTTCTTTAATATTCTCTGGCGGCTAACAAGGGGGTTATCATGGGAAAACCGCAAATTATCGAAAAATTCGATCGTGAAAAGATTTTAGGAATAATGAGGGAAAATGTCCGACCCGGCATGACGATTGCCATCCCGACTTTTTTTTCTGTCGGAGTGGCTCTTGATCTGGTCCATCTACTCTCGGAGACCGGCACAAACGGCCTCAAGGTCATAAGCAACGACACCGGCCTTCCCGGCCTGAGCGTCGGACGGCTCATAGCGAACGGGCAGATCGAGAAACTGCTGATTTCCTATATCGCCACCAACCCGGAGGCCATGAAAATGTTCCAGGCGGGCAAGATCAATATCGACCTGTACCCGCAGGGCACGCTCATAGAGATGCTCGATTGCGGCGGAAAGGGATTGGGGGGTTTCTACACGCCGACCGGCGTCGGTACGGCCGTGGAAGAGGGCCGGGAAACAAAGATGATCAGCGGAAGAAAGCAGATATTTTTCGAGGCTCTCCGCGCCCGGGTCGGGCTTATCAAGGCCCACAAAGCCGACCGCTACGGAAACGTCGTATTCCATAAAACCGCCCGCAACTTCAACGAAGCCGCGGCCCAGGCTTCCGACTTTACGATCATAGAGGTCGACAAAATTGTCGATCGCCTGGATCCCAACCGAATCCATCTGCAATGCGCTTACACCGATGTCATCGTAAAAAGTTCCGGGGCCTGGAAAAAGCTTCTAACCGTAAAACGGAAGGAGCTCTCCGGTCTTGGTCCGGCCCGCCAAATGGTCGTTAAACAGGCCGCGCGCCTCATAAAAAGGCTTTTTCCGGACGGGGCGATCGTCAATCTCGGCATCGGAACGCCCCTGGAAATAGCGTCCCTGCTCAAGAGAGAGGACAATATCATGCTCATGTCGGAAAACGGCCTTCTGGGCATGGGTCCCCCGCCCGATATGATCGATAATGAGATAGTGAACGCGGGACGCGGTCCGGCTTCCGTCTCCCCCGGCGGATCATTCTTCGACAGTGTCCGCGCCTTCGGCATGATCCGCGGGGGCCGGGTCGACGCGACCGTCCTCGGAGGCTACGAAGTGAGCGCCACCGGCGATCTCGCCAATTACACGATCCCGGGAAAAAGCTTTCCGGGTATCGGCGGAGGAATGGATCTCGTGACCGGAGCGAAAACGGTCATTATCGCCACGGAGCATACGGCCGGAGGCAAACCTAAAATACTCGAAAAATGCACCCTGCCTCTGACCGGCCAAGGGGTCGTTAAATGGATCGTAACCGATCTGGCCCTGATCGAGATCACCCCCGAAGGGCTCGTACTTCACGAAGTGGCGCCCATTGCGGACGATCTGGCCGCGTCCATCGAAAAGATCAGATCCTTAACAGGCGCCGACCTGCGCCTCTCCCCCAGCGTAAGATTTTTTTCAAACTAAAAACGGATAAACCGATCATCGCTTATTAAATAAACCCCCTAACCGCGGAAAAGTTAGGGGTCTTTTTTTGCCGCCATGCATTTCCCGCTCCGCTCTCTGGCAAGTTCCGGACAAACGCGCCGATAGAAATTCCCGGGCAATAAAAAAAGAACTCATGGTTCTTTTGATTTGGCGCGTCTGTTTTCGTTTAACTTTCTTTCGTATTAGAAGCAGAGGCCAGCTTTCTCTGTACGTCTCTTATCAGAAAACCGAAAGAAAATAAGCTATACGAAAAAAATAAATAAGCCAACCCCCAAAAAAAATCAAGTCCCCGATACGGCCAGATGCCTTCCATATATAGAGAATAATTGGCGGCGTACGCGATATCCGCGACCACGAATAATGTCATGCCTATAAGCATATGGAGCCAGGGAAAAAATATTTTTCCGCCCCTGTATTCTCTGATGATCAATATTATCAATACCGTCATTATCGCCAGTATGATATCGCCGACACCGTAAAAAATATTGATCGCATTATTGAGCCAGGGCAGCCCCTTGTCATAACCGGCGATCACGCCGTAATGCGCGGCCAGATAAACCGACAAAACCGAAAAAACAGCGGTTATGATTATCCTTTTAAAGGTCCAGGCTATCTTCCCTTTTTTTATTTCAAACAAAAATCCCGCGGCCAAAAAAGGATACCCGAGCAAATAGAAAAAATCCCATAAAAACGTCTGGCGATCCTCAAAAAAACCCGACACGACCCACATGGCCTCTGCTATAAACCAGCCGGTTAAACCCAGGACGATCAGGAATATGGAAAAATTCCTTACGCCGCTGAACTTAACTGCGTAAAAACCGCCGATAACGCACATTAAGGGGGGTAATAAATAAGCGATACCGCTTACTCTGCTCCCCAGGGCCTCTTCTTTTATAAATAAATACGAAGCCAGCAGAATTACATAGATAATCGATAATAAAATGATCAGATGTCCCTTCTTCATAAATTTAAAAATGGTTCGATTTGCTTTTTAGCATTATCAGGACCTACGATTTCTGATAATAATTCCTCCAGAGTCTGCATGATCATGGGCTCCGGAATAACCATAAAATGCTTTTCATACATCTTCGCGGTCGTATCTCCTAAATAATTCGAAATCAGTCCGGTTGCCTTTGATATAATCGCATCTTTTTTCGTCATAGTGTTGTACTGAATTCATTATAGCATTATCGGCATAACATGGAAATTAACCAAGGAGCTTATCGACAACAGTAACGGTTTTGTCCAAAATAACATCGCCTTCGCCAAACCGAAAAACCGCCTTCACTAATTTACCATTCATTACCGCCGGCACCCAAAATTCATCATCCGGCCACATCTCGCTAAAAGGAAGTTCGGATACTTCGAACCATTCCGGCCTCATCTCCTCCGACTCAGAGGGTTCCCCCTCCCACTTTTCGGCGAAAAACACGTGCACCGCCTGGTCCCAGTCCGGATTATGCGGAAAACAAAATTCCAGGATCGCCCTTTTATCGAGATCGCGCACGCGCACGCCGATCTCTTCTTCCGTTTCCCGGACCGCGGCTTCTTCAATGCTTTCTCCCGGATTAAGCTTGCCGCCGACGCCGTTCCACCGGTTTACCCCGAAGCCGCGCTTTTTCATGGCCAAACAGACCCGGTCTATTTTATCCCCGGATCTCTTTATCAGGAATACGAGAGTGGCATTTCTTAGTTGAGGCATATTTTTCAGGGCGGAGGGAGTGGGATTTGAACCCACGGTAGGCGTTAACCCACAACAGTTTTCAAGACTGTCGCCTTAAACCGCTCAGCCATCCCTCCATTCTAAATATCGAGTGTCAAATCACCGTTCAACACTCGACATTTGATTGCGGAGAGGGAGGGATTCGAACCCTCGAGAGGCTTTTAAGACCCCTAGCACGTTAGCACCGTGTCGCTTTCGACCACTCAGCCACCTCTCCGAAGTATCATTATTTTTTATTTTTCGCGATGGATTCGCCCAGTCATCCGACTGGACGCCGGGTCGGATGACCCGGCGAACCCTCGAGAGGCTTTTAAGACCCCTAGCACGTTAGCACCGTGTCGCTTTCGACCACTCCCCGCCCGAGGCGGGTCCGCCTTGGGCGGAAGCCACCTCTTTATAAAATATTATTATTTAATCGTATCACGCAAAAGATATTTTATCCTTTCTCTGCCCTGACCAGACTTTAAAAATTTCTCTTCCGTTCTAGCATCTTTTTCTGATTTGAAAACTTCATAATAGACCAAAACCCAGGGTCCATTATTGTTTGTAAAATCTGATTTTCGAAAATTATGTTCTTTTATCCGTCTTTTTAAATCAGAAGTAAATCATTTATATAACTTATTGTTTTTTTCGCTTTTTAGTATGTAAACATAGAACATAACGAATTCAGCCCACTCCCCGCCCGAGGCGGGTCCGCCTTGGGCGGAAGCCACCTCTCCATGCCTATATTTTATTATTTCCCTGATTTATGCTATAATTACTATATAAAAATAATCAAAAAAAGTCAAATATATGGAGGATAATATTAAAACCATAGATTCCGGCCGGGAATTATTCGGCTGGAGAGTGGATGAATTCATTAAACACGACCGCTCCCGCTCCTGGTATGCGAAAGCGATCATCATCGCTTTTTTAATGCTCCTTTTCGCCTTTTTGACATCTAACTTTCTTTTTGCTATTATTATAATAATTTTTGCGTTGATAATTATTCTGCACCATGACCGCGAACCGGAAAGAATCAGGGTCGGCGTAACCGACCAGGGAATTATTATCGGCCAAAGGTTTTATGATTATGATGAAATGAGGAATTTCGCCATTGTCTATAAACCCGGGCAGGGCATCAAAAACCTGTATTTCGAATTTAAAAGCGTTGTAAGGCAAAGGCTGTCGATTCCTCTGGAAGGCGAGAACCCCTTGCCAATCCGGGAAAATCTGCTAAAATATTTACCGGAAGACAAAGAGCGGACCGATATACCGTTATCCGAACTGCTGTCAAAAATATTTAAATTATAATCTTTGATTCTTAAATAGAGGCAGGTGTCTTCTACCTGCTTTTTATTTAACTCGCACCCGTCGTTCAACGGATAGGACACAAGATTGCGGATCTTGTAATCGAAGTTCGATTCTTCGCGGGTGCACATCTAAAAACAGGAACCTTTTGGTTTCTGTTTTTGTTTTAACTTGACACAATACAAAAAATATGCTAAATTTAAATATTAAAATTAAGCTTAAAATTGCTCTTAAAAAAGGAGGGGGCCATGATAATTAAATTGCCCGGACAGTATTCCGGCGAAAAGATCATCGCGGCTTTCGACGAAGCCGCAACGTTTCAAGAAAATCCCGAAAAAAAATGGGAAACGGAAAAATTCGTCAAAGAATATCAATACGAACCCGGCTCCGTCAGGCAAACTGTCAGAAGCCTGGGCGTACGTGCCCAGCCCTACTTTTTAAAAAAGAAATGGGGGCTTTGGGGCAAAAAAATCTGGAAGCTGTTTTACGACCTAAAGTTCACCTTAAAACCGGTAACTATTTCCGAACTCTACGATGAGATTGATTTGTCTGTTCGCTACGTTTATGATGGCGATCAATACTTTGAATACGTGGCTACCGACCCCAGTAGTCCGGCGTTTGAGGATATCCGTCCGCAACTGGAAATGATTCTACAAAGATTCTACGACTTTCTCAAAACGCAAACCTCCTAAAATCGTAAAAAAATACCAAAAAAATACGGACACACCCTGTCCGTTTTTTAATTCATAGAAATATCATTTATTTTATGCTAAAATATAATTATGCTAACTTTAGATACTGACATAACTAAAATAAACCGTATCGGAGCGACTACCGCCAAACGCCTCTATTCACTCGGCATAAAAACGGCCCGGGACCTGCTTTTATATTTCCCTTATCGGTATGAGGATTTCCGGGCTCCGGCTCCGATCGGGGGGCTCTCAGCCGGACAATCCGCCAATGTGGTCGGGCAAATCGAGCATATTCACGGCCGGAGAAGTTTTCGCCGCCGCCTGTCCGTAACCGAAGCGATAGTTAACGACGGGACGGACAGCCTCAGGGTTATCTGGTTTAATCAGCCGTTTATCGCCCGTTCGCTCGCGGTCGGCGACCGGGTCTCTTTGGCCGGAAAGATCGAGGGCGATTACGGCGGCTTTATGATGAAATCGCCGGTTTACGAGAAAATAACCGCCGGGGGAGGCCTCCATACCCAGGGGCTTGTCCCGGATTACCATCTGACCTTTGGGCTTACGCAAAAGCAGATCCGGTTCCTCGTCAAAGAGGTAATCGATCTGGCTGATAAATTTCCGGACTATTTGCCCCCGGAAATCGTCCGCGGCCAGAACCTGCTTACCCTTGATAAAACCATAAAAAAAATCCACTTTCCCGATGACCTTAACGATATCGAACTCGCCAAAAAACGTTTAGCCTGGGATGAGCTTTTTTTGGTTCAGGCGCGGTCGCAGCTGACGCGCCGGGAGCTAATGCTTACCCGGGCGAAAGCGGTAAAATTCAGGGAAAAAGACACAAAAACCTTCGTGGATTCCCTGCCTTTCCGCCTGACCGACGACCAGAAGAAAGCCGCCTGGGCGATACTTAATGATATGGAAAAAACCGAACCGATGGCGCGCCTTTTGGAAGGAGACGTAGGCAGCGGCAAAACCCTGGTCGCCGTTATCGCCATGCTTAATGCCGCCCTGAACAAAAAACAATCAGTTCTTATGGTACCGACCGAGATCCTCGCGCATCAGCATTTTGCGGTTATTTCCAGGCTGCTTTCCGCCATGAAAATATCCGTCGGACTGATCACTAGAAGTAAAAAAGCCATTTTCCCGGAACAAACGGATAAAAAAATAAATTCTTCATTCATCATTCAAAATTCAAAAATCATCATCGGCACCCATTCCCTGATCCAGGAAAAAATCGAATTCAATGATCTATCTCTGGTAATAATAGACGAACAGCATCGCTTCGGCGTCGATCAACGCCGAATGCTGATGCAAAAAACATCTTCCCGATCGGCAACCGAAAACCGACAATCAAAAATCGAAAATCTCCCCCATTTATTATCCATGACCGCCACCCCGATCCCCCGGTCTCTGGCCCTGGCCTTATTCGGCGACCTTAACCTGTCCGTCATCCGGGAAATGCCCAAAGGCAGGAAGCCGATTACGACCAAGGTCGTACCGGAGGAAAAACGCGAAGCTGCCTATAAATTCATCCGCGATCAGGTTAAAGAGGGCAGACAGGTATTCGTGATCTGCCCCTTGATCGATCCTTCGGACAAGCTCGGAGTTAAATCCGTCAAAGAAGAATTCGAAAAACTCGACAAAACGATATTTCCCGATCTACCTGTCGGACTGCTACATGGCCGCCTCAAACCGAAAGAAAAAGAAAAAATCATGGCGGATTTTCTCGATAAAAAAACAAAGATCCTCGTGTCCACTTCGGTCGTCGAAGTCGGCGTGGATGTGCCCAACGCCACAATCATGATGATCGAGGGCGCCGACCGTTTTGGGTTGGCGCAACTGCACCAATTCCGCGGGCGGGTCGGCCGGGGAGAGAACCAGTCTTATTGTTTCCTCTTTGCCGAAAGCCGGGCTTTGAGAACCGCGCAAAGGCTTAGCGCGATGGAGAAATATTCGAGCGGCTTCGATCTGGCCAAGGTCGACCTTAAATTCCGCGGTCCGGGAGAGATTTACGGCACGGTCCAGAAAGGCTTTCCGGAATTCAGGATCGCGTCCCTCTTTGATCACGAGCTCATCGAAAAAACCAGCCAAGCCGCCGCCGCTCTCATAAAAAAAGATCCGGAGCTTAAGGAGTATCCGGAGCTTAAGGAAAAATTAGGGGAGTATGAGAAACGAGTGCATTTGGAGTAAGGCTTAATGGCATTCCACTGATTCGTGATTCGTGTAAATTCGTCGGTTATTCGTATTATTCGTCGCATAAACGAATTTCACGAATTTATAACGAATCTACACGAATCGATTGGTCGCAACTGCCATATCTATTTCTTAGAAACAAACCCGTCCCCCTTAACATAGAACCGCCACAATTTTTCCTTATACTCGCCGGCATAGTCCACGCCTATCCTTGCGGCCCGCGCGACAAGCGGTTTTATCCCTCCCTCCCGGTCTTCGATCCAAAGGCCGTGTTTTTTTACGAAAACCGGCAAACCGTTGAATGACTTATCTATCCGCAAGGCTTTGGTCAAGCGTGCCGGCCCGTCGAAACGACATTTGATATTTGACCGTTGATATTTAACATACGGTTCAACCGCCCTAATAAGCACGGCCGCCGGGTAACCCTCTTCTCCGGTAACAATATTAAGCATGTAGTGCATCCCATAAGTGAAATAAACGTATATCATTCCGGGAGCGCCGAACATGACGGCATTGCGCGGAGTGCATCCCCGACTGGCGTGGCTGGCCAGGTCGCGGGGACCGTGATAAGCTTCGGTTTCCACTATCTTAAACCGTCCTATCGTTCCATCGGGAAGCGACCGCGCTAAAAAACAACCCAGAAGGTCCCGGGCGATTTTTAATGTATCTCGATTGTAAAATGATTGAGGCAGTATTTTCATTGCTACGACGGGCAGAGACGCGATTAATCGCGTCTCTACCGGGTTATCTTCTTAACGATCTCTTCCAGTTTTTTCACTTTCGTCAATTCAATTCCATCGACTTTGGCGTTAAAGTCAGGAATTATCGCTTTAGTAAAACCGAGCTTCCGGGCTTCATCAAGCCTGGCCTTAAGCTTACCTATGTTGCGAACCTCCCCGCCCAGGCCGACCTCGCCCAAAACGATCGTCTTGCGGTCAATCGTCTGGTTTAAAAGAGAAGAGCTGATCGCTAAACAGACGGCAAGGTCCAGGGCGGGGTCGCTTACCTTAAGCCCGCCGACAATATTTAAAATAATATCCTGGTTGCTTAAATTTATCTTGGCGCGTTTAGTAAGGACGGCCGACAAAACCTGCAGCCGGTTAAGATCGAAGCCGGAGGCTTTCCTCTGAGGGTAGCCGAAAACGGTCTTAGTAACCAAGGCCTGAATCTCGACTAAAAACGGCCGCGTACCTTCCATTACGGAGCTTATGACCGTACCGGATATCGATTCCCCTTCCCCTAAAAAAATTCCGGCCGGATTCTTTATTTCCTTGAATCCTTCTCCGGTCATTTCGAATATCCCGAGCTCATTGACCGAGCCGAACCGGTTCTTAGTCGCCCGCAATATCCGGAAATCCCTGGCCGGATCGCTTTCCAGGTAGATTACCGTATCCACCACGTGCTCCAGCTGCTTAGGACCGGCGACGCCGCCGTCCTTGGTAATGTGGCCGACCAGTATCACGGCGATATTTCTCCGCTTGGCTATCTCGAGGAATTTTACGGCCGCCGCCCTGATCTGGTTTATGCCCCCGGCCTCTCCCGGCAGTTCGGAGGAATAGACCGTTTGCACGGAATCTATCACCGCTACCGACGGTTTAAGATCGATCAGGCCGGCGACTACTTTATCGACGTCGGTTTCGCCGATGAATTTGATGTTGCCGAGGCGACATCCGAGACGCTCCATCCGGTCCTTGACCTGTCCGGCCGATTCTTCGCCGCTAACGTAAACCGCTCCGCCCTGGCCGCTTGATCCGGCGATCGCGTCGGCTATCTGAGCGAGTATCGTCGACTTTCCTATGCCCGGTTCGCCGGAAATAAGCGTCAGCGACCCCCTGACCAAGCCTCCGCCCAAACAGCGGTCAACCTCTCCTATCCCGGTAGGGATCCGAATGAGCCCGCCCTCTTTTATCTTATCCAAATCGATCGCTGGCGCCGGTTCCGCCCGTATTTCTCCGTTTTCTCCGGTGTTTCCGGCCGAAAGCGTTCCCCAGCCGCCGCATTCCAAACAACGCCCATTCCACTTAGAGAATTGGGCGCCGCATTTATTGCAGGAATAAATTGTTTGGGTGTTGTTGGACATGACTATTTAGATATCTATCACTTGCGAATTGTAACCGCGATATTGAATATTATAATTTTAGTTAATACGGATCTTCACGTTTAGCGAAGGTTATATGTTTTTCTTTTCTATATTCTCCGTTGATAATGGATATTGGGATATTATTAGCGGCCTGAGCATTTAATATAAAACGATACAACTTAAAATTGTAGCATAATATCCAATATCTAATATCCAATATCCGACATCAATAACGCTCAAGATAACGATTATTCCGCCGGGACATTCTTGTCCGCCTTCTCCAATTCTATTTTAACCATCTTCTCCAGATCTTCATAGCTTATCTCTCCCATCACCTCCTGATCGTTGACATACATGAACGGAATGCCGTTGATCCCGAGCGCGTCGGCTTCTTCTATGTTGTCGTATATCGCTTTTTTCGGCCGGGACGCGTCCAGGCATTCGTCGAAATTACCCCGGTCAATGGATATCGTGTCGGCTATCTTATCGAAAGTTTCCCGGCTGAAATCGGCGTTATATTCATAAAGGAAATCGTGATAGGGCCAGAACGCTCCCTGCTCGAAGGCGCATCTGGCGGCCAGGGCGGCCCGGAAAGAAGCGGAGCCCTGGTCATTCTCGGGATAGTCTTTCCAGACCAACTTTGTCTTGTATTTATAATTCTGGAGTATTCGCTTTAAAATCTGCTCCTGTTTCCGGCAAAAATCGCATTCAAAATCGGCAAAATAGACGATCACGACCGGGGCGTATTTGTCTCCCGTGCTGGGGTCCAGGTCGGTTATTATCGGCCCGGCAAGCATGTCTTTAAGCGACGGATTTTTAGTGATGTAGGGATCGTCTTCGGTGTAATCCGTGTTGATATAGATTTTTTCCGATGACGGCTGGCTCATCGCGATGTTCGCCTCCATATTACGGTAGCCCCACTCGAGCTTCCAGAACAGCAGCAAGACACCGATCACCAAAAACGTTCCTAATGACGCGGACACGAAAAGCGGAACTGTATATTTATTACCTTTAGATGATTTTAACATAAAATATAATTTAACCTTAATTATCCGCTTATAATGGATTAAATCCGATCAAGGCTACTTAGCCTGCCAATTGGCGCTGTCCACTTTCCAGGCGCCCATTTCTTTCGTGAAATTTATTATTATATCCTGGTCGAAGGACCGGGAAACGTTACTGGTCGAACTGGCGGCCTCCCGCCGGATAGTTCTAACGAGGACGCTCGCTTCCCCGGTGTAATCATCAAGATCCATGATCTCCTGGGTAACCGCCTTAGTGACGATGCCGTAATACAGGCTGTTATCGATCCCCTTTTTTTGTTCGCCGGCGACAAAGGTATCGGCCCAATTCTTCATGCGCTGACTCATGAATATTTTAAGATCGGTAACATTGCTGAAATTCGACTGGTTGGAGTAACTGCCGAATCGTTCGGAAAAAGAAGCCGCCATCCGCAGAAGATCATATTTACCGGCGTAATCGTCCCCCGGTTCTTTCGTTATCACCACTTCTTTTTCCCCGGTCTTCTCGACCGGATTTTCGGTAACGACTATCTTTTTGGGCTCTTTTACGACCTGGACGGTATTTTCCACCGGGATGACGGTATTCGTTACGCTTGCCGGCTGCTTCCTCCACCTGCCTAAAAAATCATAGAAAGAAAACCCGTCGAAAAAAATAACGTAAACCACTCCGCCAAGAAGCAGGATACCTAATAATATTATGATAACGCCTATTAACCGTCTTTTCATATTAGTGAGCTTTAAACAGGATCGTATTTACGCTTCCCGGCCTATATTTCCGCGCCGCCCGCTTTGCCGGATTTATCGCTTTCATTTCCCATCTCCGCGGCAAATTCTTTTTTTGCTTCCTCGATCTCGAGAAGCTGCCTGGGGTCGGAAGTGATAAGCTGATCTTCAGTATATGAAGCCACGACTTTAATGGCCGCGTGTTTGCTGCCGGCGAAAAATATGCCTTCTCCCACGCCGCATTCCAAAAGCAGGTATTTTTCCCCTTCGGTCAAAACGAACACTTTCTGTATCAAGTCGATCGCGGCGGTCGATTGCTTAAGAAGGAGCTGCAGGGACGAATTGGTCACGATCGCCTGCCCGTAAGGCGAAACCAGAAAGTCGTTCACGTCCTGCGTGATCGTGGTTACTCCCAGATAATATTTACGGCAGCGTTTTACCAGGGCATAAATGAATTTCGCGCTGTCTTCGTGCTGCATGAGCCACCAGGCTTCGTCTATTACCAGTATTCTTTGCTTGGTTTCGCTCCTGACAACGTTCCAGATATAATTTATGACCATATAGATAGCGATCGGCCGAAGCTCGTCTTCAAGGTCCCGGACCGAAAAGCATACCAGCTGGTTATCCATTTTGACGTTCGTGGGATTATTGAAAAGCCCGGAAAATGTGCCCTGGGTATATTTACGGAGACGAAGAGCCAGGTCGTTGCCGCCCTCCATGCCCTCAAGAATGTCCTGAAAATCCTGCATGATCGGGGGTTCCACTTTGGATAGATCGCAGTCGGGGGTTACATCCTTCTTGGCATAGGTTTCCAATAGCGCCCGATCAACCACGGAATCTTCTTCATGGGTAAGATCACCGAGCATGAGCCGGATAAGCCCCTTAACCGTTATTACGGCGCTTCTGATGATATCGCCCGGTTTGGCGTCGCCTTCGATGGCGCGCGGCAGATCGAAGGGGTTGATCTTATTTTCGCTGGACAGGGAAACATTTATATAAGTGCCGCCGACGGCGTCCGACAAATGCTTATACTCGTATTCCGGATCAATAATGATAACTTCCGTACCAAGCATCAAGGAACGCAGGACCTCCAGCTTTATGGCATAGCTTTTGCCGGCGCCGGAAGTGGCGAATACGACCGTATTGGCGTTTTGCAGGCTGAAACGATCGAAGAGGATCAGGCTGTTGTTGTGGCGGTTTATGCCGTACAATATACCGTTATCGGTGGTAAGCTCGCTGGAAATAAAAGGAAAGGACGAAGCGATGGGAGAAGAATTCATGTTGAATGTTATGTAAAGCTCGTCGTTGCCTAAAGGCAAGGTCGAATTAAATCCCTGCTCCGACTGATAAAAGACTTTTTTCGAATAAACCAGGCGGGAGCCGAAAATATTCTCTATTTCCCCGGTCATTTTTTCCAGTTCTTCCCTGGAATCGGAATAGATCGTGACATAAAGCGCGAATTGGAAGAATTTTTCTATTCCCTGGGTTAAAGCGTCGCGCAAGGCCTCTATATCCCTTAAGGCCGTTTCCCTTAGGGGGTCGCGCGCGGCGCCTTTCTCGGCGTCGGATATGATCTGCGCCTCCAGGGCGCCGACTTTCTTTTTTAACTGTTTTAGAATTATCGAGCTTTCAACCGGATAGAAAAACATGGCGACGTCAAAAGTAGAATTCAGATTGATGATCGGCGCGAACCAGCCGACGCTTATGTAGCGGGGATAAGTGATGACAAAGAGGGTTCGGACGAATTTACCCCCCAATATCACGTGATTGGGGTTGATCTTCATGCTGGCCGGGGCGATCAGATCCTTGATGGATACGATGCCGCGGCGGTATGTTTTTTCCTCTTCGATATATTCTTCGGTGATCTCTATCGAACGGCTTTCTTCCCTGATCCTGCGCTTTTCGGTTTCTTCTTTTTCCCGAACCAATTTTTCTTCATTTTTTTGTGCTTGTTGGGGTTGGAACATGCTTGTTGGATCGCTCTTAAAGATTTTAATAAGGTTTATACGGACTTATCGCCCAGACGCTAGTTATTGAACCTTAGCTGGTTCACGTCCGCGAGGTTCTGATTGGCCGAGGTGGTCGGATTATACGAATTATAATATAGCTCAATAAGACCTTGGGTGTCCAGCTGGATCGCGTTTAAGCCGACGGAGTTCAAGCCTCCGATTATGTGCTCGACCCGGTGCGTCAGGTCTATACGGCGGCGAAGAAATTTTTCCTCTTTCATCTTGATAAGGGTTGTCGGCTTGAAAACATCGATGAAACGGGAAAAAAATCCCTTTTGCGTATCGGAAAAAAGATTATAAGGCACAACGATATAAAAACGCTTATTCATGATCTTGCTCATGGATATGAGCTCGCTTATGTACTGGATATACTCCGCCGTTTGCATCTTTAAAAGCTCATTGGTCTGTTCTTTCTCTTTCTGTTTTAAAGTTTCCATATAGTTTTCGATGTTGAGCTCGCGGGACTGAATGACTATCTGCAGGGGGAAGCTTATATTGTTCAGAAAGCTTACGTAAGCCGAAATTATAGCGTTCTGCTCTTCTTCGCTTTTTAGGGCGAAATTAATGCTGGAAACCAGGATAACCGCCCGGAGGCTCCCGTCGCGTAAGATCACCGTGTCTTCCTTGATCTCGGCTATATCAAGATATTTCTGGGTGGAGATGCTTATTTTGTGCCTGGCTAAATTTGGCGCCTTTTTTTGGGGCATATCTGAATAGGATTACGAATTACTTATAAAATTTAAATTTTGATGTCCAGCTCCGATTTTATCTTAGACATCTTGTTTTGGGGTCCGTTTTCGCCGCGATAAGCTCCCTGAGTATCCACGATCAATGACAATTCCGTCAAACGCGAACTGCTCCACATCTTACTCTGCGTCTTGGGAGCCTCTTCCACGATCTTTATCTCTTTTTCCGGCGACAGCGTTTCCTGCCCGGTAGCGTTGTTCCAAACCCTCAAAAACGGCCGTTTGGAGGTCTGTAGGAAATTCAGGACGAAAAAATGGAACGGCATGCCGTTGATCTTCAGAAAAGCGACTACGCCGCCCATAAAAAATATCACGATGGCCATGGTTAAAAACAGCGAAAAATCGAAAAGCTTATAACAAGCGCCGATTATGACAAAACTCGTGAGCATTATAACGAATTGCCGGCTGGTTATGGGGCCGAAGATCTTATCCTCGACATCGATAAATTGCGGGACGGTGAACTGTTGCATATTATAAGCGACGCGTTTTCGTTTGTTTCGTAATTTTTCGTTATATTCGTGTTTGGTGTTATTATAACAAAAACACGAAAATAACGAATATCCGCGAAACAAAACGAACAATTAAAATCCTTTGTTTAAAACCTCAAATCCTTATTTAAATCCATAATAGCGTTGAATTCTTCCTGGGTCAAATATTCCGCGTTCGCTTTTAAGCGGTCGATAATAACGGCTTCTATGCTTTTATGCTCTCCGATACTCTCCTGTCCGATGGAAAGATAAAGTTTGTAGAGCGGGCTTTCGCGCCAGGCTTTTATTCCTAATAACCTCTGGCTGTAATTATCTTCTTCCAATAATTTTATCTTTCCCTTGATACTGGTAGCGGCAACGGCCGGATCGTCGCTTAAACGTCGAAAATCAATAAGGCTCATTTCCCCTAATTCGTCTACCGGCCCGGTCAATTTGGTTTTAGGGACATACTTGATGTCATCCATCCTGGTTTTTCCGGGGAGCGAGGCCTCGCTTCTGGCCTGAGCCATACTTACCCGTCCCGGAACGGCCGTTTCTTTCGGTTTTTCGATGATCGGTGCCGGTGCCATAGGGCGGATAATCGGCGGGGACGGCGGCGGCAAATCCGGGATCGGCTTATAAATGCCGGCGGTTTTCGGCGCGGATACACCGCTCGCCAAGGGCAATACGGATTCTTCTTTTTTCTTAAGGTCGATCACGGCGGCTTTTTCCGGCGACATCTGTCTGACAGCGGAATCGGTTTTTAAATCGATGGCCGGAGGCAATATTACGGGAGCCGTTCCTTTATCCTTCTGCTGGTCGTTTTTCGGTTTCACCGCCAATTTGCTGAAATCATAAGCCGGATCGGCGGATCCGCCGAGATCCTTGGCGATTTCGGCTTTCTTCGCGGGCGCGTCTTCGGGTAATTTCATCTTAACCGGCGGTTTTATCTTTTCCGCCTGTTTGAGCTTCTGTTTTTCATTTTCCGCCGCGGCCATAATGCCGTCGACCGACTTTTCGTCGAGCTCCAATCCGCCTGAATTTACCGGCCGCATCAAGGCCAGCTTCGCGTCTATCTTGTTCCGCGTGCCGCGCAGATACGTTTTTAATACCGACCGCAAGCGATTGACGAGGTCCTCCGAACTTAAATTTATCTTCGCGGCCGTTATGACGCCGTTAATAGCCTCTTCGACGCGTTCAGCCGTCACTTCGACCTGTTCGCCTGCCCGCTCCAATGTCTTGGTAAGCATCTTCACCTCTTCCTCGTCCTCCGGCGAAAAGAAAAAATTAGAACTGCGCACGGCCGCTTCGCTGGCCCGTTCTTTCGCCCATTTATCAAGCTCATCCCCAGCCGCGGCGACCGCTTCGCCGGCTTTAAACCCCAAATAATCAGCTACACCTGCAAACACCCTTGTTTTTAGTTCTTGCACCAGCTGTTCCGCGTGGCGTCCGTCCAGATTGTATTCAAAGACGAAATATTTATTCAGGTCCAAAAGTGCGATATCCCTGACCATAACCCTCATTACGACGCTTGCCAGATTGACGCTGTGCTTCTTTTCCATTTCCGCGACCGCCCGCAGCGTTTCCGGGGAAGATATTTTCGCCCGAAGTTCCCGGGGAAGCTGATTGTATTTTTGTAAGTATGTGATCATGGGTTGGATATTATTTTTTCGTGTTAGTGCGGATTTTGATATTTATTGAATATCCCATATCTTTCTTTATTTATATTGTTCTTTGATATTGGATATTAGATATTGTGATACAGGAAAAAATTGTTTCTATGATATAAAAATATCATGGCCGCTAAATTCGGAAATCAGATACGGAATATTAGATATCTATTTTATTAGAGTGCGTAATTTAAAACTGCAGCATAATATCCAATATCTAATATCCAATATTCCGGTTTCGATTATTTAACCCCTGACAATTCTCTTTTCCATCTTCCTTATCTCCTCATCCAGTGCTTTGCGCTCAAGGCTGCCGGCCGGATATTTATTCGCTTCAATGCGCAGATCTTCTATTTTTGCTTCCTCACTGATCTCTTCTTCGATGGCCATGCGCTCAAGTCCGCCGGCCTCGTAATTCTCCTCTTCTTTCTTTAATTCGTCTATTTCCTTTTCTTCCTCCGTTCTGGGGGCGCCGGCGACGGAACGCGCCTTGCTTAGATCCTCCTCGCGTTCGATCGGGATTATCTCCCACTTTTCTACCGGCACGCCATTAAGGCTCTCCGGAAAGAACTTAAGATTCCGGTAAAGGGATAAAAGCTTCCTGACCATCTCTTTCTCAAAGTCGTCAAGGCGCTGGCAGTTCGGCGAGTAAGTAACGTACTTCGTCAAAGCGACATTATCGAAGATCCCGCTGCCATTCGTCCTGATAAAATCCCGAAGCCAGTTCCGGACGCTCGGGGCATGCGGAGATCCGTCCAGTATAAAAGTCTTATGCGTCAGTTTTTCCGGGTTCTTATAAAGCGCGTATTCCAGTTCGTTTTTGAACTTAACATCTACGGCTATAAAATCTATGATATCGTCGTTTAATTCTTCCAGTAACGTATAATCATCCAACTCGAACACATCGCCCAAATTTCCTTCAAAAAGTTCCAATGTATCCTGTTTCGCCCCTTGGTTGGTATTGTTGTTAATATTCTCCATAAAGATTTTACGCCCTGCCCTCGTGGATGGATTTTAATGTATTATTCTTGTTCAAAGCTTCCATGAATTTAGAGTGATCGCTGCGAGTTGTAGCATTTGCGGCAGCATCCACCATCTGTTTCAGGACCAAGGGATCTACCTTGCCCATCTTCTGCATGGAATCAAGTTTTTGTATGCTGATATTATTGGCGAACGCCCGCGCGAAATCGGCATTCAAGAAATTGTCAGACTTGATCTTGGACAAATGCTCCGGTTTGGCCTCGCTTATCAATCTCTCCATTTGAGCCGGAACGCCGTCCATGGCCTTAACCACATTGCCGGTCATGCCGGCATAGAATTTACGGTGTACCCGGGCGTTATCGGTAAAATCGCCGCTGGCATTCAAAGCCGCCAACCTGCTATCGGCCGCGGCCTCTACCTTGTTGCGGTCATCCTGCGTCCGTATCATGCCCTCCACCGAATCCGCGAATTTAAGATTGCCGACCGTATCCCTGATAAGCTCCAGCGTCTCTCCCGTAATCTGGGAAGTATCGAGGTTATCGACCCTGATAGTGCCGTCCTTGACCTTGGCCTGGAAAGCGGCGCTGGAATTGTTCCATAAACCGAAACGCCTATCGGCCGTATCATTGAATTCTTTCATCAGGGTGGGCAATCCTTCAATATTGGATTTGGCCTGTTCGAGCTGTTCTTTATTCTTGAATTCGCTCATGGCGTTAAGCATCATGGAGGCGGTCTGCTTTTCATTCTTCGAGGCGCTCTTGTTGTCCAATATCCTTCTTAACTCGGCCGCGGACAAGTTCCCGAAATCCTGCTTCAGGCTGTTGATCTTCTTGGCGGCGGTCTCGTCAAGCGCGCGCCGGGCCGGACTATAAGCTTTCCGGAATTCCGCCTTGGTTTCGAGAGCCCGATGTTTGGCGACCACTTTGCCGCTAAGATCTTTAACGGTAATACCCGCCATATTGTTCCTTTCATACACTAAATCGCCGTGTCTTTGCGTAGCGCCCGTATTAAGGTCTTTCAGATCTTCCCATGCCTCGAATATCTTTTCCTTGGCTTCGCTCTTCTGCCGTCTCTTTTCACGGTATGTTTTGCGATCAGCTTCCGACCGGAACAGGTCCATGCTAACCTTACTGGTAAGCTTGCCGACTGTTTGGTTTTTAACCGCCTGCAGCGCAGCCCCGGCGGTCGCGGTCGTGGCCTTATACCGTCCGAACCACTTATCCCCGCTTTCCTCGACTTTGCGCTTCCGCTCGCTTTCGCGGCGCGCCGCGAAGGCGCCGTAGCGCTCGCGCACCCGGCGCACGCCCGTGTATTTCTGGGCCCAGCCGAGCCCCTTACCGGCCATACTGCCGGCGAGTCCTCCGGCCTGCTGGGTAATGATAAGCCCGCCGACTAAAAGGGCCAAGGTAACGGAGTAAGTCTGGAAAGAGGCGACGCTCCAGAAATCCGAGGGTATGTTGCTGATAAATTCCCCCTCAAGCATGTCCGCCCTGAGCGTGCTCATCGAAGATTGAGCGGTCGATAGGGCCAGCCAGTAGAAAAACGCCAATATCGGCCCCGTTACCACCTGCTTAGTGAACTCGCTCCACCATTGTCCCGCATATTTCTGCCCGCCGGGAAACGCCGAGCATAAATAAGCGATCGGCGAAAGAATAATATAGATCCAAAGCATTACTATGCGAAAAAGCAGGATTAAAAATAAAACGACTACAACCACGAACGCAACGATGGCGGCCGCCAATCCGGCCAAAAGAGCCCCGAACATCGACGAAAGATCGATTGGTAAGTTCGGATTTCTCGCGGCCGCTCTGGCCATCGTAAGCATATCTTCCATGCCCAATAGATCGACAAGCCTATTTGATCCAGTGCCCAATCCTTGCACGAAGGTGAGCATGATAAGCTGGGAAAAATCTATGATCAATCCGCAGATCATCTTGGAAAAATTTATGAGTACGGCCATGATGATAAGTTTCCCTAAAAGCCTTTTAGCGCTGTAGCTCTCCTGCCTTAAGATCGTGGCGAAGGCGATCACTAAAAGGATCAGGACGAAGAACATATTGCACAGGTCCCGGACTATTACCCAGCCCCGGTTAACGGTCTCCACGTTGATGAAATGATTCCATTCGAACACGTCCTGCATTACGCTGGTCACTAAAATAAATAAAAGACCGATGCCCCTCACTATCTCATACACGATCCTGGTCATGGCTAGCATCAATTTTTCCGTTATGGAATTGCCCTCTATATTAATTCCGTTATTCCTTAAGCACTCCTGGTAAGCGGCTATTTGCTCGTCGGTAGCGTTTAGGCCGGGATTGTTGCATATAGGGGTCTCGGCGTTACTTACGGAAGGAAACAACAAAAAAACCAAAAAACAGCCCGATAGGACCAGGGTAACAGACTTCCAATCCTTAATTTTCTTGAATTTTTTTTCCATTGGAATTGATCACTGATCAAATTATAATCCCGCGTATAACTTGGCGAACCACCCGAATATCCCCGTGGTAAAATCTATTATAATAATGACTGCCGCTATGATCGCGATGATACATACGAATAAAACTACATCGAAAACTACCAAGGCTATCTTCTCTACTAAATTTATCCCCTTGCTTTCTGATTGGCCGAAAGCGTTAGCGACGCCGCCGAAAGCCGATTGCCATTCGCTCCCGAGTTTTCCGAAAAATTTTTCTCCCAGGGTCATACCTCCTAAAACATGCAGGTTTATGTAAGGCAGACCCAGGAAAACGAATCCCCAGACCGTCGAGATCGATTCCCAAGCGGACCGGAGAAGCCAATCGGTCCCCTTCCGGGCCGGCGCGGTTATCGCTGTAGCCGCTTTATCCATAAAGCCGCCCTCTTCTTTTCCGGGGGCGCTCCGCAAGCGTTTAAGCTCACCGGCAATCGCCTCTTCGTCTCCGGATCCATCTTCGTCTTCTTGGTTTGTATCGAAATCTTCGTTCATATGCAATGGTCGCTTTCCCCTTTATTATCGTTCAGTTACCACTATCCAGGCGTTCGAAAATCCGTCCGTGTCCCAATCGCCGTAGAGCTGGTAACCTTGCGCCGTTCCTCCCGGACAGGGAAAGCCGTCAGTGCCGTTATTGCACCATCCCCAATTATCCTTAACTTTTAAGCTCGGCCGAACCACGCAGCAATCGCTTTGCGAAGGACAGATAAAGCCGCTCGAAACGTTTTCGTAATTGCGGGCCAGGGCGTTGGCCGCGCCGCAATAGACCGTATTCTGCCCCGCGCCGTAATTCATGACCCGCTTAGCCCTAAGATCCCAATAGCTGTACAAATGGAACAAGGAATGGGGATTTTCCCAGTTTTTCCGGTCGCGCATCTCGACGCCGGACACGACCGTACCTTCGTTATCTCCCCAATCGACCGCGTACATGACGAGCGGCAGCTGATCGGCGTCCACGATGCTGTTGAACGTCAGATTAACGAAGCCGTTGCCGTGTATCGCCGGAAAAGGCGGATTGCCCGGATTATTATCGACCGTGATATTCTCTATTCTCGGTTTTACGCCGCAAAAATCGCAGTGCTCGGAACCCAGGGTCGTGCCCGGACACTGGAAGCAGTCCCCGTCATTGCACTCCCCTTCCTGCGTACTGGGGTTGAGATCCCAGACCGGCCGTGCCCAGTCGTTTCCACCCGCGCTCTTGCAGGTATTTATCGGCGGATCCCAGAAGGTAACTTCTCCGGTCCCCATCGGTACCGCTGAATAGCGCCCGGCCCGGGTAGAGGCCAGGACGCAATAATCGTTAAGGCAGATCTGCCGGTCGTTGCATTGCCCGCCGACATTATCGCCCCCGACGCAGGTGTCCCACTCGCAAGTCGTATAATAAGCGCAATCCGCGTTAGAATTGCAGGTATCATGGGTTTCGTTGCATAACGCTTGCCCGGCAACGCCGTTCGGAGAGGGCAAGGTCCAATAATTGACGCAGGTCTGCCGTTCCAGGGCCGTACAGCAATCGGCGCCGCAATCATCCGTACCGTCGGCATTGCCGTCGCCGCAACAAACCTCGCAGCAATCGCTCGCGATACAATTCACTCCGCCGGCTCCGCAGACGGTGTTAAAGGCGCTGCAGGCGTTAGCTGTGCTTAATTGCGCCGCTGTCTGTCCTTCGAATAATATATCATTGCATGGATCAGTCGTGGCTATCTGGCCGTTGACGCAATTCCGATAATTAACGGATACACCACTGGCATTAACGTTATACATCGGGGTGTCGTAAGTTCCGCTTTCCCTGTACATAACGCAGCGCGCCTGGCAGGCTCCGTTCGGACACTGGTTCATATCGTAAGAGCAGTCCGTGGCCGAGTTAGCGGCGCAATGCCCTTCCGTCCCCTGCCATTCCCAAACCCCATAGCTTTGGGCGAATATCCGCCTTAGCTTCTGGTGCGGATCGATCGTGGCTAATTCCACGTTAAAAAGATCCTGGTTACAGCGCTCGCCCGCCGGACAAGTCAAAAAAGTCTGCTGCCAATTTTCGTAACACGGATTGGTGTCGTCATTCGGACAATAATTTATTACGCCAGTGGGCCGATTGACCGGTACGTTATAACAGACATCCCCGCTTATATCGCAGAGTCCCAGATGCCCGCACTGGCTGCCGACGCAGTCATACGGCGCTCCGGCCCGGGCCGCATCCGTCGATTCTCCGAGCATATAGAGGGGCTGAAGACCGCCCTGATCGCCGTCGCTGTCCCATTCATAAGGATTATTGACCGGAGCCGGCGGTACGGCGGAACCGTAAGGCGTGTCATCGGTGTCATAACGGTAACGGAGCTCCGCTATCTCGTAGGGACTGCCGGTGTTGACGCGGGCGGTCCAGGCTTTATTTTGTCCGGTCGCATTGACCGTTTGCCAGATCTTCTGGCAGGTCAGATTATAGTTTCGCGGATCGAACGGCGCCGAGTCTACGCCGGTGTCGTATATCCTGACTCCATCCCTGGTCTCATCCCAGCCGCCGTTATCCAACCCGTTGAATTTTACTAGGTTGCCGTTATAACGATACCACATGCCGGTAACGAGGTGATCTTCGATCGGCGTGCAATAATAACGGATCGTTACCCGGCGTCTAAAAGCGTTGCCGCCGCTATGTCTGGTTATCCTTATACGATATCCGCCGTTCTGGATCCCCTCGTCTTCGGCCGGACAGACATTAGCCGCGCCCTCCATCTCTTCTTCGTCGGGGAAAAATACCTCTCCCGGTATTCCTACAAGTAAAATTCCGGCTATATTGCCTAAAAGGGTCAGACCTGATTGCCTGATAGTCCTTAAAAGCCTCTCTTCGCGATGTTCGACCAAGATAAAATCGGCCCGGACATTATCGCAGTAATAAACCGGGAATTTTCCGGAATAACCGCTATAAATATCCTCGTCCGAAACGCCGTCGCCCTTGACCCGGTCGACCGGCCACCAGGTTACGCAATTCTCGGCCGACCCGGGATAACGGTCGTATTCAAGGCAATACCCCCAAAATCCTTTTTTTCGTATACCGGTGTCCTCTATATAATCGCAGCTTAAGGATTCATTTTCCGGATAAAGACGGCAAGTTTGCGGTACCCATTTTCCGGTTTGCGCGAACAGGGCCGGGCTTAATTTTATGTCATCCATATAATAATTGCCGTCCCCGGTCGTGGATAAAACAAGTCTTATTCTTTGAGCGGTGGACTGGACCTGGAATCTCTGATTTAAGAACGTCCAGGGATGGCCGTATTCCAGGGATAGGCCTACCGCCGATTCGAGCAGGACGCCCTCGGCGTTGTACTGCTCGATCGTGATGTCGGCGGATTGAGTGCTTAAGTTCTGGGTGTCTATCATGGCCGAAATAATATAATGCAAACCGCTCATCGCTTCGATAAGATCGGATTCGATAGCGTAACCCTTGCCCGCTTTAAGGAAAGAACTGCCTTCGGGAGAGAACCCGACGCCTTCGTTTTGTGCCGCCACCGGATTATCGATCACTCGGAAAAAATCCGCGCTCCAGACGAGATCGCTCCGCGACAGATTCCAGCCGATCGGATAACCGTTGTTTCCCGATATTTCAAAGTTGCCGTTATTAAGATAGATCACTTCGCCCTCCTGTGCCATGGCGCCGAAGGGGAAATAATCGGCTTCCTCCGAGCCGCCTATATAGCCCACCTTGCTGTAACCGGTCGTATTGGCATACAGATCCGCGTCCGCCGAGCCGGTATAGGTTTGATTCTCCTGCCTCGATATGATGAAATTATCGCAATCGCCGTTATCGTCAAGGCTGTCGCACAGGCCTGTGCCGAAACATACATTCGCCCCTTTTCTGTCTTTGATATAACTCCGGCAGGACAACCATTCATTGCAAACCCTGTCCGGTTTTACCTTAAGAATGGCGTTGGCGTCGCAACTGTCCAGGCCGCAATTGCGAGGATTTCCGTTTTCCGGCACCGGACTGTTATCAGCATCAAAAACGAGGGCGGCATAATTTACGTCGATATTATCGCCGCCGGTAATGGCGCGTTCGTTGAACAAAACGCATCCTTCCTCGTAATTAATGACACCGTTGCAATCCGTTCTGTTAAGATCCCTTTTCAGCTGGTAGCTGACAACCGCCTTATTGATAATAACTTTAGTGCCGTTATTGACCGCCGCGTTACCGGCGTCCGCTATTATATCCGTATCGGTCCTCGATACGCCGTATTCGGTAAAAAATCTCAAACTGGCCCTTTCTCCGGCCGTAGACCCCAGGCTAAGAGTGGAAACCGGCGTCTGAAAACGATTATTATCCGCTAAGACGTAAAAAACCGTGATCGGATTGCCGTCCCCGTCCCGGGCCGTAACCGTTACGGAATTAGCGCCTTCGACCGTCAATATGTAAAGCGTATTCGGATCCAGGTCGATTTCCTGGTTGCCGGTCGATATTTGCCAGCCATCGGCAGTGCCGTCCAGATCAACATCCTGGGAAAAATCGCCGTTATAGATCTCGTTAGTATTGAAATCAGACCGGGGATCGACGTATTCGCTGCAACCCGCCTGATCAGCGGAACAGAGCCCGGCCCAAAATCCGTAAGTATCGATCGTGGGCTGGTTTACGATATTGCCGTTGCCGCCGTAACCGATCGTTTTTATCGGACTGGCCGCGGATGTGCAAAGATAATCGTTCCTGTCCTGAATACAGCTATAGCGGCATTGGCCGGCCTCGCAGGTCATAAAAGATCCGCAGTCGGCGTTTTCCGAACAGGCCAGTCCGTTCGAACCGCAATCGGCGGCTTTAAGGCATAATCGGTTTTCCAAGGGCTGGAAGAAGCCTGCCGTCGAGGTGGCGTCGATTTCGCCATTAACCGCTGACAGCGGATCCGAACCGTCGTCGCAGCGGCTTACCTGTTTCTGGTACCATCCCCAGCTCAATTCGCTTGCTCCTAAACCGGCGCCCTGCTTCCATTCGCAGGTCTGGTCGCCGGGATCCTTAAAATATTCAACGCCGTCTTTAGCCGCCCAGGCTTCGCAACCGGCTGTATTTTCGTCGCACAATATGCGGTCATACTCATCCGGATCGTTTTTCCGGAATATTTCGTCATAAACCGCCTGGCCGCTGAATTCATGAGGGAGACCCAGGCGGCTGCAGCCTTTGCCGGCCGGACCGCATTCCTTTTCCGGATCGGCCACGAGATAAACGAAACTATCCGCCAAAATCGATTCGCAATCCTCTCCGTCCGCCGGATCGCAAACCCCGTCGCCGCCGTCATTCCAGAAGGTCGCCCCGAAGTCGGTCGAATTGTGCGTATCGATCGCCAGCTCGCAATTAACGGCCGATTGGTCGCAAAGTTGGGTGAATCGGCGCAAATAATAAGTCAACCCCTCTTTGTCGCTCCAGGTGCCGCAACCCAGGTTATGGAGTTCGCCGGCCGGATTGCCGTTTATATCGTTAAAGCATGAATCCGGGATATTCCGGGAATTCTTCAGAAGATAATAGCGATCGACGATCTCCGTCAGCCGGATATCATCGATAAAAAAATTGCCGTTTGCCGTTATGACCAGGCTCTCGTCGGCCGCTACCGCGTGATCGACGGCTGTAAGATCGAGTTCATAAAGCCGCCACTCGGGAGTCAGGGTAAGCGACAGCAAAGGATCGGATGTAAAAGAAGACGCGTTGGAACTGTTGGAAATAACGATCGAATTGAATTGCGTGGCCGGAGAACCGCCGCCGGCGTTCTGTTTGGCGATAAAGCGGATATTATATGATTTTCCTTCGTTAATAAGGTTGCCTAAATTAAGGCTTGTCCCCACGGGAGCGGGACCGGAAACGGAAAGGGATTCCCCTCCCACAAAAAGAGATTCGCTGTCCGTCACGACCGTAGCGCCTCCCGTCCCGCGCCAGCCCTGCGCGCTGCCTTCGAAATCGCTGGCGGCTATTACGCGGATATTGCTGCCGGTTGATCCGGTGTATTCACGGCAAGAGGCCTGGGAAGCCGAGCATTTCCTTCCTTCGCCCGGTATGGCCATATATATGCAGGCGCCATGGTCGTTGCGCCAGGTTCCTCCGTTCTTGCAGTAAACGCATTCCTGCTGAACCGCGTCGTAATGCATGCTGTTCGGATCGGGATCAAGGGCGGCACAAGCGGCCGCGCCGATATCAGCGCCCGTTACCGGGTCTCTGACTATATTCTGCTCGGTGCGGCGATACGGATGGCAATCTTCGCCACAGGTTATCGTCCGGCTGAAAAGATGGTAGGAAAGCTGTCCGCTCTGGTTATAGTATTCCCGGCAATCGGGGTTATAACCCGGATCGGTCGGCGGCAGATTATAGATCGTAAGATTGCATTCGGTTCCGTCGGGAGAGGTTACGTCCGGCTCCGCGCCGGCGGCCTGGAAAAGATGCGCCTTTAACTGATAGCCTGTCTCCGATGATCCCTCCCATGTATAGAAATTGGCGCAATTCGCGCCCGGATCGTTGGGCCGGACGCATTGCTTTAGATAAGTATAGTATTCCTTGCTTTCGCCGCCTTGTCCGATCGTATCGAGATTGGTAAATTCGTCGCAACCGACCGAAGCCGCGCCGCAGCGTTTAGCGGTTTGCGGTATCAGGAAGGAAGGCTTTAGATCGTCAAAAGAAGTGGCTGACTGAAGGTAATCATCGTAACCGACGCATTCCGCCGGGCAATAATCGGCGGCTGATATCCTGGCCGGTATGGTTAATCCTCCTTTGGCGCTCGTGAACAGCTTGCACCCGACCTCGCTTTGGTTGCAAAGCCTGGTAAACTCGCCGCAAAGAGCGGGAGCGTCGCTCCTTAAGCTGTGATCGACTCCGGGATTAACGTAGCATTCCTGGGCCATATACTCCGGGATCAATTTAAAATAGCTGACCCCGTTCGCGCGATAATCGCTATAGGCGGTGGCGGCCGGCCCTCTCTCGACTTTGATCGCGTCTATCCGGCAACTGTCGCCTCCGACATCGGTAGTGCCTTCAATACTTATAAGCACTTGGTCGCCTCCGGTAAAAACATGACTGACCGAAAATGACCGCCAATTGCCGGAAGTTGCCAACGGAGCGGAGCTATGGTTGACGGCCCAATTGTTATTGCTGCCGATATTGATAGTGCCGCCCTCCCCGCAGCCTTTGGCATAAATCGAAAAGGTTAAAACTTCGTTTGCCAGAGACATGGGCGAAGACAGGAATATCGGTACCGCGGCCGGACCGTAGTTAGCGGGCAAATGGACGCTGCAGCTACCGAAGGCCGCGTCCTGGTCGCATCTCTGGTCGAATCCCGCGGCTGGATCCTCAAAACTTGAATTATTGAAAAAATTAGTGCCCTGGCCGGGTAAAGCGCGGATAAATTCATGGCATCCCTCGGTATCCGCGTCGCACTCTTCGGAATCGCCGTCAAGGAATAACTTCGACCCGGCGCTTGGGGTGCAGGTAAAGATCCCGGCGTTAGCGTCGTAATCCTGGCAATACTCTTTGCAGCCGGCGTTATCGGCGTTGCAATTGCCGTAATTAAGGGTATTTTTAAGGTAAGATGCGGTTATACCTCCCTCGCCCCGGAAAGTTTCGCAACTGTTGTATACCGGATTACAGGTTTTAGAGCCGAAACTCCACCGCCTTCTTTCTTCCGTGCAGTAACCGTAGCTTTGGCAGGAGCCGTCGTAATCTTCGTTTATACAGGTCTGTTCGTCGGCGCAATATTTATCGTTGCGGTTGACGGTCAGTTCGCTGTCATCACCCGAACCGACCACGGTTTCGATGAGTAATTCCGGTCCCGGCCCCTCCCGTTTGCAGTAATTAAGGGGGGCTTTAAGGACCCAGTTGGGATCAACCAGGCCGGCGCACCACGATCTCGTATCGGCCGCGGAACCGTAATCATCATCGGCCTCGTAGCAGTTGACCAGGTCCTCTAGATTCCTGGCTCCGTTGGTTCCGCCCAAACTCGGATCTCCGGGATGATCTTTTATGTATTGGGCGGCTAATTCCCAGCCCACCGGCAAGATCCGGAATTTACGCAATATGATCATAGACCGATAAGGATAACCTTCGTTATAATTCGGCTCCAATCCGTCGGACGTGAAGCCGAATATTCCTCCGGGATTAAGAAAACCCTGATTCATCGCTTCCCCGACCGTTAACCGGTCCTCGACCGCCTTCCGGAATTTATTGGTAATAACGCAGTTGGTCGGGCCGGCCTTGGTAGGCTTCGGACAAGTAGTGAGTTCTCCCAGGATATTATAATCCCCTCTGATATTAAAATCCGGCTCAACCAACTTCCGGAATTTTTCCTTGGCGGCCGCGATCCCGCCGACATTCGAACCGGAATAATAATCGGTCAGGCCGGAACCGGAAAGCCCATAGTCGCCCGAATAGGGACTGGTGGTTTTCTTTCCCTGCCCGAGCTTCTCCATCATGCGGTTAAAGAGGGTTACCGCCAGTTGATTCAAAAAAACGTTGATCGCGTCTTCAAAAGGATTTTCGGTGGTTTGCGCGAATTGTATCCCCTGGACATTGCTCGCGAAATTCCGCCGGCGCTCCGCTTCTCCAGGGGGGGCGGTTCGGTCTCCACTGATCAAACCGGTTACGTCAAGCCAGCCTCCGGTCTCGTTCCGGTCCCTTAATCCGGCTTCCGCGGCCGCGTCCTTGTCGGCCATAAAACCGGTATGAAGCGTCAAAACCTGGATAAAATCATTCCCGTACGGATCGAACATGGTCTGAAATTTATTCAAAAAATCCCCCTGGGACAATTCCGCTTCCCAATTCTCTTTCATCTGAGTGAATGAGCAGCGGGGTTTTTCCGGCCTTTCAACGCGAACCAGGCCCAGTCCGATCCTAAGGCGAAGCTGTAGGTCGGGGTTGCACAAATTAAAATTCCGGCCGGCCATCTGTTCTATAAAAGTGCCGGCCGCGTTATCGGCGACATTAGTGAGATATTCCCCCCAGCCTTCCGTGATAAAAAGCGGTTTTTGCCCTTTGCCGCCGGATCCGAGCCAGGTGGCCGTATCGTAAGCTACCGTATTCATGGCGGTGCGGAGAGCCGACCAAAAAGCGGCCGACCCCGCCTTTTTCCAGGCGAAATCCTCGGCCTGTTTATACCATTCCTTTACCCAGCTGGCGAGATTCTTCGCTGTTTGCGTCACGGTAGCTTTTAGTCCAAGCTTATCCGATGTTTTAATGGAATTCGGGTCAATCCCGCCCATCCCCGTAAGATCAATTGATTCCGCCCGCGCCCGGTAGATTCCCAAAACAGGCATTAATAAAAAAATATTAACAATCAGTAAAATAAAAAATAATTTGAAACTAAATTTTAATTTCATTTATTTATATAAATATTTAAAAATCATTCCGCTAAAATCTCCTTGTAAATATTCACAATCTCCTCGTCGCTGAATTGCCCGATCATGGCTTCATCGGCTCCGGAGCTTATGAGGAGCGTGCGCAGATCGGCCGCACTCATCTCTCCGCCGAAAACCTTGGCCGCGTCCGGTGTTTCGCCGCCGGAGCTTTCCGCGGCCGGAATCGCAGTATTGGCCCGGTTCAGTTGTTCAAGGATATCCGCCATGGAATCGGCCGGAGCGGGGGTCTTGCCCGCTTCATCAGCATCGGCTGACGCCTCAGTACCGTAACATTCCCGGTCTTCAGGGCAATTCGGATCATGCTCGGAATCTATTTCGTTTTTATCCAAAAACCCGTCGCTGTCGCTATCTTCGAGATACGGAGAGGTTTTATAAAGATAAAGTTCGTCGCCATCGGACAAGCCGTCGCCGTCGGTATCTTTAGAGTATAGATCATCTTGTTCAGAGTTTGTATCAAGGGGGATTACACTATTAATTGCGCCGCTATTATTAATCCCGGACAGGTTATTTTTAAATTGCGCCGACCAGAGGAATATGATAAAAATAGTAAAAAAACCCAAAACCACCAGGGATATCTTCTGGTTCTTATTAAGGCCGGGCTGGATAGGCGCATATTCCGGCTCCCTGTTTTCCTGCTTGCTCTCAAAACCTTGTTCGTTGTTTAACATTAATATATAAAAATAATTATATTTTATTCAGGTTGAACTTTTTACCAGTTATACACAATACGGCAATTAAATTATAACATAATTTACCTCAAAACACCAAATAATTTTAACCAACCATCAAGACTTAGTTCCTGGGCCCTGATCATTTCGTCGAAACCGGCATCGCGAATCTTTTGCCCCGCTTCTTCATGTGTAATATGATACCCTGAGGCCAAATTATTCTTAAGCATCTTTCGTCGGGAGCTGAATCCGATCCTGACTAACTGAAAAAACTTTTTTTCGTTAATTTTCGTTCCGGTCCAGGGCTGGCCGCCCTCTCGGATGGATAATTTTATGATCGCGCTATCCACTTCCGGCACCGGCCAAAATTTATCTTTCGTAACATAACCGATTATTTGCGGTTCGGCAAAGAATTGCACGGATACCGATAGTAGGCTCATTTTCCCCGGCTTGGCCGCGACCCGTTCCGCTACCTCTTTTTGCAGCATCAAAACCATCATCTCCGGCTTATTTTTTAATTCGTAAACCTTGCGCAAAAAAATTGAAGTGATGTTGTAAGGCAGATTAGCGACTATTTTAAAGTTTCCAATTTCCAATTTCCAATATCCAATTTCCGGTATGAAATCCAGAATATTGGTATTAATTATTCTCACATTCTTCGCTTTACACTCTTTTAATCTATCGCCTAAAACCATAGCCAGTTTATCGTCCAGCTCCACGGCTATCACCTTTCCGGCCTTTTTAGCTAATCTTTCAGTTAAATATCCTAATCCCGGCCCTACTTCCAGAACCGTATCATCCTTGGATAACCCGGCTGCTTCAACGATCTTTTCATACGTCTCTTTATCCACTAAAAAATTCTGCCCGCGCGAACGGGCAGGGATAATAGCGTGCGATTGGCACAGACTCTTGGTTTGCCGCAATAAATCCATAATTATTCAACTAAATTTCGAAATCCGGCGATCACGAAATCAGCGGCCTCGACTAATCTCTGGATCCGAGAGGCGCCGGGCCCGGGAACGCCGATCACTTTCGGCAGGGTGTCTGATATTCCGCCAACGATAGTGTCCAGCCCCACAGTGGGCATGACCCCGCCGCCTTTATACACAAATCCCTGCATGGGGCAAATTTTCGTACCACCCCTCTGGCCGGTAAACTGGATTTCGGAATAGTCCGCGCAAACATAATTTCCCGTCACTGGTCCGCATTGAGGACAATTCTTGCAGACACCGTCCGGAGGCGTTGAAACGCAAACCGGCTGATACATCGTTACTCGTCCGCCATCCTGCCAGGGCAGAGCGGACAGGGCCTCGGCCGTGTTCCGGAATTCCAGATAATTTCTTATATCCAGACCCAGAAAGGCCGCGCCACAAAACAAAATAATTCCGCCAATCATTAAAATTTTCTTTTTTTTATTCAACATACTAAAAAATCCTAAAACCTAAAGCCTAATAACATTATAGCAAAAACCGAACAAAATTGGTATAATAAAAACATGAATAAATATCAATACATTATTATCACGATCATCGGATTTACATCAGCGGCTTTATTTATGGCTAACTGCGGCTCAGCCTCGGAAAATCTGGCGCAAAAATTATCCGGCCGGATTCTTTTGCAGGTCGAACAGCATGGCGAAGCCTGGTACATAAGTCCCAAAGACCGAAAACGCTATTTTCTTTCCCGGCCGCTCGACTGCTTTAATATGATGCGCGGCGCCGGTACCGGCATCACCAACACTGATCTGAATAAAATTCCAGTGGGCTTTATTGAAGAAGTATGCGCCGCGGAGATGCATTGCCAAATCTCTGCCGATGCTGATCAGGATGGCATTGAAGATAACCTGGAGATCGCCCTGGGAACGGATCCGAATAATACCGATACCGACGGCGATGGCTATAGCGATAAAGAAGAGGTTAAAAACGGCTTCAATCCCTTCTCCACTGGTCCGTGGGCGATCGAACAAAGCTTTACCGAACAAAACAAGGGCAAAATCTTTCTGCAAATAGAGGGCGTGGGCGAAGCCTGGTATGTAAACCCGTCCGATCTTAAGCGTTATTATCTTGGGCGTCCGGCTGACGCGTTTAGAGTTATGCGGAATCTCGGGTTAGGTATAAGCGACCGCGATCTTAATACTATCGCGATCGGCGATAAGCTGGGGGCGCCCGAACCGGTTATCGTCCCGCCGCCAGCGCCGGAATTTTGTTCCGCTAAATTTTCCGCCAGCGCTGTTATGACGGACGCGGCGGCCGCTATCAGGGCGAATTCAGACCGGGCTGCAAAATGCTTCACTCCGGAAATGAAAACCGCCGTGGAATATACTCTGGATTTTCTGGATGCCGATGGCCGGCTAACCCTCGGCAATATCCTGAGTAAAACAACGCTCACGGAATCGGCCGACACCGAAAAAACCTATTCGACTGAAGTGTATTTCTCTTTGGGCGGATACGACGTACCCCTGAAATTCGTCGTGAAAAAACAGGATGATAATACATGGCTCCTGGCTAATTTATAATATTATTCAAAAAATTAGGTATACAAACGAAAGACGCCCCAGCGGGGCGTCTCTACTTTTTATTTTTATATATAATTTTATTGACTGTCTTTTACCACGATATTAACCAATCTTCCTTTGATATAGATCACTTTCAAAATCTCTTTGCCTTCCGTCCATTTTTTTAATTTTTCGCTTTTAAGCGCCGTTTCTTTGGCCGCCTCTTCGGAAATATCGGCCGGCACCATTATCTTGTCGCGCAAACGGCTGTTTACCTGCACGACCAGCTCGATCGTTTCCTCCCGGGCCAGGTCTTCATCATATTCCGGCCAAACCCCGTTTAAAAATATTGATTCTTTATGCCCGGCCTCGCTCCATAATTCCTCGGCCAGAGCCGGCAGGAAAGGCGCCGTTAAAATAATAAATTTATTCCAGGTGTCTTGGCTGATACCCGCGGCCGCGGTCAGAACATTGGTCATCTCCATCAGGCGGGCGATGGCCGTATTATATTTTTGCTCTTCGAAATCCGCCTCTACCGCCCGGATCGTCTTGTGCAGTTTCCTTGTGACAGCATCATCGTCCTTCGCGTCTTTGTTAACCTTAATAGAGAGGCGCGCGACCTTATCCGCCCATCTTTTCGCGCCCAGGACGCCCGCGTCGGTAAAAGAGCGGTCTTCACTCAAGGGCCCCAAAAACAAGAGATAGGTCTTTAGGGCGTCGTAGCCGACTTTTTCCCCGTATTCTTCCGGATTTATGACGTTCCCTTTCGACTTCGACATCTTCTTACCGTCTTTTAAGATCATGCCGTTCGCCCGGAAGCGCTTAAAAGGATTATCGAAATCTATCAGGCCCAAATCTTTTAAGGCCATAGTGATAAAACGCGTGTACATAAGATGGAGCACCGCGTGCTCGTTCCCGCCCACGTATAAGTCTACCGGCAGCCATTTTTTCCCGAGCTCCGGTTCAAAAATATGCTTATCATCAGCGGGCGACAGATACCGGAAAAAATACCAGGCCGAGTCCAGAAAATTATCCATAACATCCGCTTCCCGCGTCCCAGGGCCGCCGCATTTCGGGCAAACGGTTTTCATGAAACTCTCTACTTTCGCCAGAGGCCCGCGCCCGTCTCCGGCCGGTTCCCAGCCTTTTTTCATCTCCGGCAAAACGACCGGCAGGTCTTTCTCCGGCACAGCCACCGTTCCGCATTTGGCGCAATAAACGACCGGCACCGGCGGCCCCCAATACCTCTGCCGCGAAATGCACCAGTCCCTAAGGCGGTAATTAACTTTGCGCTCGCCCAGTCCCTTTTTAAAAAGCCAGGCGATCATTTTTTCTTTAGCTTCCGCGGTAGTCAAGCCGTCCAAAAATCCAGAATTTATGCTTATACCTTCTCCGGCAAAACAATTATCCGCATCGTTTTTAATAATATTTTTAAATTTTAAATTGTCATTTTGCATTTTGAGATTTGCATTTTGATTTTCTTCATTCATGTGCCTTACCACCTCTTTAATTGACAGGTTATATTTTACTGCAAAATCGTAATCGCGAGCATCATGCGCCGGTACCGCCATGATCGCCCCGGTCCCATAGCCGGTTAAAACGTAATCGGCGATAAAAACCGGGATTTTTTCGTCATTGACCGGATTAACGGCATATACGCCTTCAAGTTTCACACCAGTCTTTTCTTTATTTTCCGTGCGCTCCAGATCAGACTTGGCGCCAGCCTCTTTTATGTATTTCTCCGCCTCGTCCCAATTTTTGATATGCGGTTTTAATTCCCGGATTATGCCGTGTTCGGGCGCTAAAACGAAGTAAGTCGCTCCAAACAGCGTATCCGGCCGGGTCGTAAAGACCTTAATCGGCAATCGGCAATCGGCAATCGTAAATTTCACAATCGCTCCTTCCGACCTCCCGATCCAATTCCTCTGCGCGTACTTCGTGATATCCGACCAGTCCATAGAATCAAGCCCGTCTAAAAGCCTTTGGGCGTAGGCCGTGATCTTAAAGAACCACTGTTTCATGGTTTTCTTGACCGGTTGGGTCTTGCAACGCTCGCAGACGCCGCCCTCTATCTGTTCGTCCGCCAAAACGGTTTTGCAGGAAGGGCACCAGTTAAGCAAAGCTTCTTTCTGATAAGCTAATCCCTTTTCAAATAATTTCGTAAATATCCACTCCGTCCATTTATAATATTCGGGCGTAGTGGTATCAACGACGCGCGTCCAGTCGCAGCCTAAACCCGCCGAGCTTAATTGCCGGCGAAAATTAGCGATCGTGCGCGCAAGCATAGCCGCAGGCGTTTCCCCTATTTTCAAAGCGTAATTTTCGGAATGGATCCCGAAAGCGTCGAAGCCGATCGGCTCGAACACGTCATAGCCTTTAAGTTTCTTGTATTTCGCCATCACGTCCACGGACGTAAATGCGTAGAAATTTCCGATATGGAGCCCTTCAGCGCTCGGATAGGGAAACATAAAAAGCGCGTAAAAAGGGTTTTTCGCGCTCTTAAGATCCGGGGTGAATATTTTTTCTCCGACCCATCTATCCGCCCATTTTATTTCGATTTGCCTGAAATTATAATTTTCCATAGATTTTATTACAAATTATTTTTTACCGATAAAATCACCTTCCTTTAACCCTGATAAAAATAAAATGGAGCGGAAAGTGCCGAATGGAATTTCTTTTTTGCTCATTTTAACTATCACCACCCGGGTCGGCTTGCCGTCTTTCTTGAATTTCGCGTGCGAACCCTTTTGCGAAACAAAAAAGAAGCCCTTTTCTTGAAGGACCCGGATAACGATCTGCAATTTAATCGGTTTAGGCATGTTTAAAAACGAGCGGCACTAAATCGGGCTTCTCCACCTTATTGATCCTGGAAACAGGCACGTCTTCAAAATATAACTCCAAGGCCTCCCTTAGACATTCCAGCGACTCTTTTCTGGTATTTCCAAAACTGGCTACGCCGGTATTTATATTCCAGGAAACATAGCTTCGCCCCTCTTTCCAGACTACATTTTTTAAGTCGATTTTGCGCATATTAATATTTTAATATGTTTATATTATAACAACATTAAACCAAACCGGTCAACCAATCTTATAATCCGCTTCTTAAACAACATGCGCCCCTTTGGCCTTAAAATTATTTTTCGCCACTTCCTGCAGATTCACGTGCCGGTCGAACTCGTCCACGATCTCTTCGCCGATGATCTCTTCCATGACGTCTTCGATGGTAACGAGCCCCTGGACATCCCCGTATTTATTTATTACCACGAAAAGATGATGGCGCGTTTTCTTGAAATCATTCAGAAGTTCGTCTAGTTTCTTGTCTTGGTTGACGAATATTATGTCCGTCCGGGCTATTTCCCCGACGGTTTTCCCTGACCAGTCGCTGCGGATAATATCTTTGACGTAAAGCAATCCGACCATATCGTCCCTGGTTTTCCTGTAAACGGGGATCCGGGAATGTCCCCGGCTGCTTATTTCGATTATAGCGCCTTTATCGAGGATCCGGTTGGAAGGAAGCGCGTACATGCCGCTTCGCGGCGTCATGATATCATCGACCTTCTTATCGGAAAAGCTCAAAGCGCCCTTGATTATCCTTTCCTCGTCCGCGTCGATCTCGCTATTCATATTGTCCTCATGATCTTCGATCAGTTTTATAAGTTCCCGCTTGGAATAAACCGTCGGAATCTCGCTCCCTAAAAATTTATCAAGCATCCTGCTTAACGGGTAGCAGATAGGATAGAATAAAAAGATAAAAAAATCGGCCAGCCAGGCGAATCTTGATCCCACGATAAGGGCATAACGGGAAAAAACCGCTTGCGGCAGAATTTCGCCGAAAATAACGATCAAAAGCGTAGAGGCCAGGGCGGCTAAAACGCCGGTCGTAACCGATCCCAAAAAGACGGATAAAATCGAATTGATCGCCACGTTGCCGATGAGCAAGGTACATAGAAGCAAATTGCCTTTTTTGCGGATGCGGTAAGCTTTTTGAGCGTTTTTATCGCCCAATTTAGCTTTCCTCCCCAAATCGTCCTTATTAAGACTGAAATATCCCAAAGTCAATCCTGAAAATAAAGCCGACATTGTCACTAAAATCAATATAATTAAATATTCCATAGTAACAACTAAACAAAAATAAAAAGTATTAATATTAAAATATATGCTTAGTTGCGTCTTTATTCTAACTCAAACCTTAGCTAAAGTCAAACTCGTAATAATTCAGAAGTTAAAAATTGTTTAATATTAAATAAAAAAAAGCCGGCTTCTTCGAGCCGGCGGGTCTCTTTATTTTTTAGGCGTGCCCTGTATGACATTCATGGTCCCAATCATCTTCTTCGGATTTCCACGAATTTTGACACTTAACGTGGACTTTGCCGCATTTTTTGCATTGAAATCGATCGAAATGGGATAACATAACCTTAAGCGCCATACAGGTGGCACAATCCGTCTTTTCCATTTTTCCTCCCTCCTTTTGGGTTTGCCGAAAAAAGAACAAAAAAATCGGCCCTTATACGGGGCCGGCTTTGATCTTACTCCTATCTATAAATAATCAAAAACGCCGGTCCCTGGGGCCAGATGATGAACAAGATGATAAGGATTTTCGTAATATATTCGATTTCATACAGTATCTTTTTAAATTATAGCGGATATAAAAATTATGTCAACCGGTATTCAGACGATTTCGATTCCTACGGGGCAATGATCCGATCCCATGACTTGATCCATTATAAAGGCCCGCTTGACCCGCTTTATCGCCTTTCCGGAAACACAAAAATAATCTATACGCCAACCGATATTCCTGGCGCGCGCGCCGGCGCGGTAGCTCCACCAGGAATACTCTTGCTTGCCTGGATAAGAATACCGGAAAGTATCCACAAAACCATTATTCAAAAATTTCGACATCCAGGCGCGTTCTTCGTCCGTAAAACCGGCGTTGCCGATATTGTCTTTAGGCCGGGCCAGATCGATCTCCTCGTGGGCGACGTTATAGTCGCCGCAGATTATCAAGGGCTTTTTCTTTTCTAATTTTTTAAAATAAGACAAAAGCCGGTCGTTAAAATCAATCTTAAATCTAAGACGGGAGAGTTCGTGATTGGCGTTCGGGAAATAAATATTAGCTAAATAAAATTTACCCGCGTCAATAACCTGTACCCGGCCCTCGTCGTCCCAGTCCGGCTTCGGCAAAACCGCTGCCCTAAACCCCGCCCGCGCTAAAATCGCCGTGCCGCTATAGCCCTTGCGCTCGGCCGGATTATAAAATTCCACATAGCCAGGGAAATCAAACTCGGCCAAATTAATAGCCGCCTCGTCTATCTTGATTTCCTGCAGGCACAAAATATCCGGTTTTTCTTTCTTTAAAAAGCCGATAAAGCCTTTTTTGATAACTGCCCTTAAACCGTTGACGTTCCAGGATATTATTTTCATAATATTAATGGTTTGGTTTACGCGATACTAATTAAGGCAAAACAGCCCTATCGCCTTTTTTTTGCTATATACCGCGATATTGAATTCCTGGGTAATCAGATTGGTTTTATTGGCGATCAATTCGATATTCTTTTCCTTTAGTCCATCCGCAACCCCCTCGTTTATCCTGACCGTTCCGTCGTAACCCGTGCCCAGGTAAATAACTTCCGGCGACTGCCCCAGGGCCGGTTCCAGATCGGACAAAGAGATGGAGTGCGGGTCTTTTCTTTTCCATTTTAAAACATCGCCGTTCCAACGCGCTTCCACGTCATTATTGAAAGTGTCCCCATTAATGGAGATCGTACCGAATACATAACCGTCGATCATAAATTTTAACTCCCGCTAATTTATTATTTAACGGATTATTCTGATGATTAAAAATGATGAATTTACGCTATAAAACACAATATTCGATCAATGATCACCATGATCGTCCGCCGCCGCCGCCGAATCCGCCACCGGAAAACCCGCCGGAAAAACCGCTGCCTCCGCCGGACGCCGAAGACGGCCGCGAAGACAGATCCGCGTTGACCCTGTCTTTAAAGCTCCGAAGGCTTGTTGTCAGGGCCAAAGAAGAAAAATTAGCGCCGGCCGGTTCGTTATACCAGTCCGGCTGCCGATCATAAATATCCTTGAATTGCCTTGCCCATTCTTTTTCCACCCCTAAAACCATGGCAAAGGGCAGTAATGCTTCGAAATGACCGGGATTTTTCTCGGGAGCGTTGTGGAATTTCAGGCGGTCCTTTTCCGCAACCGCCAAATATTCCTTAAGCCCCAAAATACGGTCTTTGACCAAAGCTCCACCGGGCGTTTTAACGGGCATATAATATCCGAAGGACATGATGATCAGGCCGGAAATACCGAAGCCCGCCAGACTTAAGATCCCCGACAAGAAGGCGGCTAAAACGCCCAAGGCAAAAAAAACGATCCCGATCGCCGTATAGAGCTTTCTGACACGGCCCGGATCATCAACGAAGTAATTCTTTCGCGCCAAATCTTTATACAGGATATTCTTTATCTCTTTCCAGTCGGCATAAAAATCATTTTTAAGAACGGATAACGCCACCTGGCCGCGCTTGCCCGGAAAAAGAGCGGAAAATAATTTTTGTTCGTGCGGATTGCCGAGGTCATTGCCGTCTTTCAATTTTTCCAGGTCATAATCGACCTTTTTGAAAATATCCGTCCTCTCTACCCGTTCGATCCTTAAATATCCCCTGACCGCCAAATTGATGATATCGGCCGAAATATCCGCGTGATCGACCGAATCGTCGATGATCGTCCCGACTTCGGCCGGAGTCAGGGAGTCGGGAGGAGCGTATAAGGCGATGATCGTTTTGCGGCCCTTAGGATCGCGGCCGCGTTTATACCAGATATAATAAAGCGAGATAAACACTAAAAGCGGCAAAAACAAAGCCGGATTATCCTTAAAAATTTCCCATACGCGGGAAAACCATGACGGTTTTTCGACCACTCCCCGGGCAAAGCCGGCGACTATCGTCAAACCTTCTCCAGGTTCAAGATAATCATCGGTAAAAACAAGACCTTCGACCGACTTATCGCCGCTGTATTTATACCGATAAGAAACGCACTTATTGGCGCTGCCGAAAGATCCCGCGAAACATTCGGCCCGGGTCAAGTCCTCCGCCGACTCCCCGGGAAAGACAACCGTTACCCGCGACTGGCGAATCGGCACCTCCCATAGATTTCCGGTAGCGTTCCAATAAAGCTCGTCATGATCGGAAAAATAATTTATCGCCCTTTTAATCTTATAGGATATGACATAGGTTATCTGTCCGGTCACGTAACTTTGGGCGTCGCCGATCTTTATATTTTTATGCCCGTCCCGATCTTCAATAACGAAGATAAACGGATCTCCGGCGCCGTCAGTTACCGCCGGATCGGATATCTTTAAATTATAATTCCCGCCGCGCGCCTTGTACTTATAAGGAACTTCGCGATAAATGCCGTGCTTCCGCTCCGTTCCGTAATTATAGGTTATACGTTCGGTAACATCAATGCTCGTGTCCTTATTAATATTAAGAGTTATGTCAAAATCATCGATCGCTTCCTGGGCATTGACCGTCGCGCACAAGGACATGCCTATGCCTATGAACAATAAATAAAAATATTTTTTCATATTATAAGTTACTCATCACGAATTACGAATGATGATTTTCTGCAGGTCTTTAACCCGGCTGCCGCTTACTTTCATATTCGGCCTTTTCTTTTTATCTTTCTTTTTATATTTTTTATGGACCTCTTTCTCTATCGGCTCCAAATTTTGTTTATTCATAAAATAATGTTATAATCTTATCATGGCTGGCTTTATTTCGAGTCCACATGTTTATTATAATTTAATTCTAATATTTACTCAATGGATAGGTGGTATAAAAAATGGCAGGGAATAGGATTGTTAATTTTAGCCACGATTTTTTTGGCCCTGGTATTTACGGCCCTTTTTTATGTTTCGGATATTGTTAAAGCCTCTTTAAAAAACAATCACCAGGAAAACCAGAATAAAATTAATCGGCTTATATCGGGCGAAGAAGATGCCAACTATTGGATGGGATCAGCCGACCCCAAAGTAACCATAGTGGAGTTCGGTGATTATTCATGCCCTTATTGCCAGGATTTTTTCCCTAAAATCAGGGAAATAGGCCTGAAATACAAAAAGGACGTAAAAATAATATTCCGGGACTACCCGGTCGTCAATGATTATGCCGCTAATTTGGCCCTGGGAGCTCGTTGCGCCGGCGAACAGGGCCTGTTCTGGCTCATGCATGATAAGTTGTTCCTGAATCAAGGAATAACCGGGAAAGAAGAAATATTGGAGTTGGCCAAACAGGCGGGGGCAAACGAAGATAAATTCGTACACTGTTTCGACAATAAAACCTATTTACGGGAAATAGAAAGAGATCTGTCCGACGGCAATGCCCTGGATATCCCGGGAACGCCTACTATATTCGTGAATGGCGAGAGATTTTCAGGAAATGTGCCCTATGATTATTTAATTCAGGTTATTAACCAAAAAATATCCGAATAACGTTAAAAAATCGTTAATTCATTAATTAATTTATCTAAATAAATATGCATCAAATACGCATTCATGGCCGGGGCGGACAAGGGGTCGTAACCGCGGCCGAACTTATCGCCATAGCCGCTTTTAACGACGGGCGCAAATCCCAGGCATTTCCCTCTTTCGGCGTCGAACGGACAGGGGCGCCGATCGAGGCATTCGCCCGTATTGACGACAAACCGATCCGAAGGCGGGAACACATTTATGAACCGGATGTTCTTATTATCCAGGATTCTTCCCTCCTCTCTTCCGTGCCGGTAGATAAAGGCTGTAATAAAAAAACCATGGTAATAATAAATACAGCCAAACAAAAAACAGAAATAAAAATCAACCTGCCGCCAAAAAATATTTACGTGATCGATGCCACCAAGATAGCGCTGGAAGAGATCGGCCGGAATATCGTCAACACGGTGATCCTCGGGGCCTTCGCTCGCGTCACGGGCCTCGTCAGCCTGGAATCCCTTAAAAAAGCCGTTCTCCAGAAATTCGCGGATAAACCGGATCTGGCCGATAAGAATATAAAAGCCGTTGAAAAAGCTTATAATCTATAATTATTTAACGTTTTCAGTATTAAAAAAGCAGTATATACTGAAACCCATCCATATGAAAATAAAAATAACGGCCGCTCCCGGCTCGACCATAAAAAACAAAACCGGCGGCTGGCGGACATTCATCCCTAAAACCGACTATAATACCTGCATCGGCTGCGGAACCTGCGCCCGGGTATGCCCTGAAACGGCGGTAACGATGGATAAGATGATGGCCAAGCCGAAACCGGTGACTGATTACGACTTTTGCAAGGGCTGCGGTATTTGCGCCGCCGAATGCCCGGTCAAAGCGATCAAGATGGAACTCGAGGAAAAATAAAAGCAATCAAGGATTATTATTAATAATAACGAATTTACGTTATATTAAAATTATGAAACAGATACTTGAAGGCTCCCAAGCTATATCCCAGACAATAAATAACATAAAGCCGGCCGTCATATCCGCTTACCCGATCACTCCCCAGACCCACATCGTCGAAGACCTGGCCCGCCTTAAATCCGACGGACAGGCCGATTATGAATACGTGCGCGCGGAAAGCGAATTTGCGGCGGCGTCGATAGTTTTGGGCGCGAGCGCGGCCGGAGCGCGCGTTTATACGGCTACGAGCTCCCAGGGCCTCCTTTTAATGACGGAAGTGATCTTTAATATTGCCGGCATGCGGTTGCCGGTGGTCCTGACTTGCGCTAACCGGGGAGTATCAGCGCCGATCACGATCTGGAACGACCACCAGGACGTAATGACCGTTCGGGACGCCGGCTGGGTTCTCCTGTTCGCCGAAGACCATCAGGAGGCCGTGGCGCAGCATATTTTAGCGTACAAGATCGCGGAACAGGCGAAATTACCCGTTATGGTCAACGTGGACGGTTTCGTCCTTACGCACACTTACGAGGACGTGGCCATACCGACGGCCGCGGAAATAAAGAAATATCTTCCCGATATATCTCCGGCAAAAGGCGAATTCCTGGACGTGGATAATCCCGCCTCTTTCGGCACTTTTGCCGCTCCCGCTTATTACATGGAGATCCGCCAGGAGTTACACAATGACTTGTCCGATTCAAAAAAACTTATCAATTCCGAATACGAAAAACTTAAAAAGACCATTCCCGAGGCCGTAAAAAAGAACGAAGCAAATACGAAGATAAATAATGGCCTCATCGAATATTACGGGCCGAAGAATCCTAAAACCGTCCTGATAGCCTTAGGATCGTTGGTCGGCACGATCAAGGACGCGGTAGACGAAACCGGAGATACCGGGGTTATTAAAATAAAATGCCTGCGGCCTTTTCCAGAGAAGGATATCTTGTCTGTCCTGAAAAAGGCCAAATACGCGGCTGTAATAGAAAAGGCGGTTTCTTTAGGAGCCTCCGTCGGACCGATAGCCATGGAGATAAAGGCCGCCGCCCAGGGAAATATAAAAACCAAAATCCGGTCTTTCGCAGTCGGTTTAGGCGGCCGGGATATTACCCGGTCAATGATCAAGGGCATAATAGCCGATGCCAAAAAAAACGGCGATAAAATTAAATTTGTCGGCAAATTAAAATAACGGATCGCAAAAGATATGAAAAAATCCTTTATTTCCGCCGTAATACTGGCCGCCGCGGCCGCCTTTGTCCTTATGGGCGCACCGATGGCCTTGGCGATAACTTTCACGCCCGAAGTTCCGATTCCCGGATCGGGCGAAACGGTTGAAATCCAGGACAATCTAAGACCGATCGGAGGCTACGTGGCGAATATCTATCGTTACGCCATCGGCGGCGTCGGCATATTGGCGGCGGTCGTCATGATGTTCGGGGGCGTTATCTGGATCACGGCGGGCGGCAACGCTTCCC
>MFGB01000023.1:144549-145202 GCA_001780275.1 Candidatus Falkowbacteria bacterium RIFOXYA2_FULL_47_19
GAGCGGCTTTAAGCGGACTTGTCCTGGCCCTGCTTTCATACATGGTGCTTAACGCCATTAATCCGGCTTTAGTTGAATTCAAAACTTATCAAACCATAACCCCGATATCCTCCGGAGGGTGCTGCATATACAGGGACGGCGGCAGAACGCTTTGTGCCAGCGTTGCTCTCGATGAATGTTTAAAACTGGACAACGGCAGTTTTACGAACAACAGTACGTGCCAATCGGGAACATGCGTTCCTATGGATCAATAAGGCGCCGGCGGCGAGCAGTGAAAGGCCGTCGCGCTTATCCGCAACTTATGAACATGCTAATCGATCACATCAAAAAAATAATTCACGCCTGCCGGAGTCATAAACGCTCTAAATCATCAAGAAACAGCGGCAATAGAATATTCGTCTTTTTGACTATTTTGGCGTTAACCCTTTTTATGTCCATAGTCATTCTGGAGCCGGCCCTGGCGATCAGCTTTACTCCCGAAGTTCCCGTTCCGGGACAGGGAGAGACCGTACAATTGCAGAATAACACCAGTCCGATCGGCAATTACATAAAAACCGTATATCGTTACGCCATCGGCGGCGTCGGCATATTGGCGGCGGTCGTCATGATGTTCGGGGGCGTTATCTGGATCACGGCGGGCGGCAACGCTTCCC
>MFGB01000023.1:145226-174353 GCA_001780275.1 Candidatus Falkowbacteria bacterium RIFOXYA2_FULL_47_19
ATCGGAGCGGCTTTAAGCGGCCTTGTCCTGGCCCTGCTTTCATACATGGTGCTTAACGCCATTAATCCGGCTTTGATCAATTTCAGGATATCGACAATCGAGCCCATAGAAAGCGACGGGCTTACGGAAACCGCCCCCGGCGCCGAAGGATGGATATTCGACAGCGGGATCGGGAGGCAAATGTCCGATGCTTCGCCGGAATTGGCCGAAATGCTGAACTGTTTAAGAGCTAATCTTCCGGAAGGCGTGGGGCGCATAAGTTCCATATCCGACAGTTACGGTCTTAATCAGTGCCGCCTGCATTACGATCCTCGGTCCTGCGCCCATATGGAAAACTCCTGTCATTACGGGGGCGGTACCGGAAACAGATCATACGCGGTCGATCTGGGCGACGAGGAAAATATTTCCGCTATTACCGAAGCGGCCAGCCAATGTTCCCAATACGTGGGGTTTATCCTGGACGAAGGCAACCATATCCATATCAGTTCCGTGGCCTGCCCCAGGAATTAACGCTTTACTCCGCGCCATAACCACAAAATCATATGATCCATTTCACCAAATACGCCGAAGAAAAGTTCGATCTGCTTAATAAATACAAAGTTTATTTTACCCGCGAACAGGTTGAAGACGCCGTTAAACTCCCGGAAAAAACCGGAAAAAAGAACGGTTATCTGACGGCGCGCAAAGACGGGATAAAGGTTATTTATAAACGAGAAGGTAATGTTATAAAAATAATTACTTTTTTTCCGATTAAATAATATTCGCTCTATACTATTATGTTATACGACCCTGAAGCAAACATTTTAAGCTGGGAAGTCTCCAAAGGCGAGATCAGCCATGCCCACGAATTCGGTAATTTCATTATCCATCTTTCTAAAGCCGGCAAACCCATCCTGATCGAAATGCTTGATGCCTCGAAATTCATCGGACAATTCGAAAAAGTAAAAAATCTTAAAGATATAAAAAGCATCGAAGAAGCGCTACCCGTTAATTAATATTTAATTTCAGTATTTAGCATACACTAAATACTTTAATACTTATATATGCCCCAAGCAAAAACAATAATCAATAAAACCAAAACAACACAACCCCTGCTTTCCCCCGGCCATCGGGCCTGCGCGGGTTGCGGCCAGCTCCTAGCGGCGCGCATGGTAGCCGAAAGCCTGGGCCCCAATACCGTTATCGCCAATGCCACCGGCTGCCTCGAGGTTACGACGTCTCCTTATCCGGAAACCTCCTGGGGGATTCCCTGGATCCACTCCTTGTTCGAAAACGCGCCGGCCGTAGCCTCCGGCATCTTGGCGGCCTTGAAGCAAAGAGGTGAAGACAAAAAAATCAAAGTAGTGGCTCAAGGCGGCGACGGTTCGACCTTCGATATCGGTTTCGGCCTCCTCTCCGGCATGTGGGAACGCGGCGAAAATATCCTCTATGTCTGTTATGACAACGAGGCTTACTCGAATACCGGCATGCAAGCCTCCGGAGCGACTCCCTGGGGGTCGAATACGACGACCACGCCAGCCGGAACCGGTGGAACGATCGACGCGATCGGATCGCACCAGCGAAAAAAAGACATGATCGCCATCGCTTTGGCGCACGGCCTTAAATACGTGGCGGAGACCACGACCGGTTATCTTATGGACATCAAGGCGAAAGTAAAAAAAGCGCTGGAAACAGAAGGACCGGCATATATCCAGATACTCTCTCCCTGCGTTCCCGGCTGGCGCATTAAACCCGACCAGGCGGTCTTAATCGGTAAATTAGCCGCCCAGACCGGACTTTATCCCCAACTTGAATACGTTAACGGGGAACTCGCGAGCAAAACCAAGGTCGCCGACCCGGCGCCGAAAGTCGATGAGTATCTGAAGGCCCAGGGGAGATTCGCGCATCTTTTTAAAGGACCGCGCGGAGCGGAACAATTACGATACATTCAGGATATCGCCGATGAGAATATCCGAAAATACTCCTTAAGATAACGACAATCGAAATAATATACATAAAAACGCCTCCGTTTCCGGAGGCGTTTTTATGTATATAAAATAATCCAAACTAATAAACCGCTCTTTCCTGCTTGCCCTTATAGCCGGTACCGGCCGGTATCAGGCGCCCGATGATGACGTTTTCTTTAAGGCCCTCAAGATAATCGATCTTGCCGTTAACCGCGGCTTCGATAAGAACCCGGGCGGTCTCCTGGAACGAGGCGGCCGAAAGGAAGCTGTCGGTGGTCAGGGAGGCCTTAGTGATCCCCAGGAGTAAACGCTCTATCGCGGCTTCTTTGTCCCCGTTCTTCTGGTCTATTTTTTCGTTAGCCCGGGCTACAACCGCGCTTTCCACTATTTCTCCCGGCAGAAGATCGGTAGAACCGGCGTCGTGTATGAAATAGCGGGAGAACATCTGTTTGGCGATGATTTCGATGTGCTTGTCGTTCAAAGGCTGGCCCTGGGAAGAATAAACGCTTTGGATTTCCTTGATTATATACTTCTGGGTGTCGGATTTTCCCCTGAGCTTAAAAAGCTGCTGTAGGTCTAAGCTGCCGTCCGTGAGCTGTTCGCCTTTTTCGATCGCGCCCCCTTCCTTAACGATTATAGCCATACCCTTCGGTACAATGAACTCTTTGGTTTTCTTGGCGTTTACTTTTACTTTGACGTATTTATTTTCTATCTTGACGACGCCGCCTTTCTCCGCTTTCACGACCTTATTATTGATCTTGAATAATTTGCCGCCGTCCTCGATCGCTTCGCCGTCTTTCACGTAAAGTTTTATCTCCGGCTTTGGGGCTTTGGCTTCCTTTTTCTTCTTGCCGCCGTCATCTTCTTTGCCGGTATCGGAAAAATAATATTTATCCGTGGTAGTCCCGTCGTAAACTATCTTAAGTATCTTGGCCTGCGGATTGGTCATAAGCACTTTACCCGAAGAATCTTCGATGGTTCGCTGAGTGGTCTCAATCCTGGCTATGCCGGCTACATCCGATATAAAAGCCTTTCTCTTGGGCGGTCTGGCTTCGAAAATTTCCTCTACCCGGGGAAGACCCTGGGTAATATCTTCGACGCCGGCGATACCGCCGGTATGAAAAGTTCTCATGGTAAGCTGCGTGCCGGGCTCTCCTATCGATTGAGCCGCGATAATACCGACAGCCGTGCCCATTTTTACGGGTTTATTGAATCCGAGGTCCCAACCGTAGCATTTAACGCATACTCCGCGATGGAGCTTGCAGCTTAGAACCGAACGGATCCGGGCTTCTTCGATATCTTCATTTCTTATCTCATCCGCAATATCTTCGGTAATGAGTTCTCCGGCCTTGACCAATATCTTGCCTTTCGCGTTCTTAAGATCGGCCGCGAGATAACGGCCGAGAATCCTGTTGGCCATGCTAACGCCGATGGCGTCGCCTTCTTTTTTCGTCACGACCAGACCATCTTCATCGGCGCAATCGTCCTGAGTGATGATAACGTCCTGAGATACGTCCACCAAGCGCCTGGTCAGATAACCGGCGTTAGCGGTACGGAGAGCCGTATCGGAAAGCCCCTTCCTGACGCCATGAGTGGAAATAAAGTATTCCAGCACTTCGAAACCGCGCTTGAAATTTCCCTTTACCGGCAGTTCGATGATGTCGCCGGACGGGGAAGTTACGAGACCTTTCATGCCCAAAATCTGCGTTAACTGGGCCCAGCTGCCGCGGGCGCCCGATTCTATCATTGAATAAAGCGGTCCTTCCGTGGGTAACTTCTTTTTACAGATATCGGTCACTTTTTCCTTCGCGCTTGTCCATAGCTCAATCACCTTCGCGTATCTTTCCGTATCGGTTAAAAGGCCCTCTTCGTATTGTTCCTGTATTTCTTCGACCTTGGTTTGAGTTTCGCTAATGAGCACGTCCTTTTCCTTGAAGTCGGGAAGATCGCCCATACCCCAGGACAGACCGCTCTTGGTGATATACGAGAAACTCCTTTCCTTTATCTCGTCTAAAAACGTAACCGTCAATTCCCGGCCATAATGCCGGAAGCAGGCCTTTACCAGGCCGACTAATTTGCTTTTACCTACCACTGAGTTAACGAAGCGGAGTTTTTCGGGTAAAATATCGTTAAAAATGACCCGACCCACCGTAGTGGTCGTAAGGCCCCGCTTGTCCAGAAGAACCCTGATAGGATCGTGAAGTTTTATCAAGCCGCTTTCATAGGCTAGTTTAGCGTCAGCTTCCGAAGAAAAAGATTTAAGGCTTTTATGGTCTATTTTTTCAAGCACTTCTTCCTTTGTCATATCCGGACCGCTGGTTATGTAAAACGCTCCCCAAACGATATCCTGGCTGGGCGCGACCACCGGGTCCCCGGTGGCTGGTTTCAGCAGATTACGGGATGACAGCATGATATCTCTCGCTTCCGTTACCGCCTCTTTCGTCAGGGGGACATGCACGGCCATTTGATCGCCGTCAAAATCGGCGTTAAAAGCGGTACAAACCATCGGGTGGATCTGGATAGCCTTGCCTTCGATAAGTATCGGCTTAAAGGCCTGGATGCCTAAACGGTGGAGGGTGGGCGCGCGATTCAAAAGAACGTACGCCTCTTTAATGATATCTTCCAGTATATCCCAAACCTCATCCGCGCCGGCTTCGATGAACCGGGAAGCGCTTCTGACGTTGTGAACTACCTCATTTTTTATCAATCGGCTGATTATGAAAGGTTTGAATAATTCGAGAGCCATAACCTTCGGAAGTCCGCACTCGTTAAGCCTTAACCGGGGATTTACCACGATAACGCTCCGGCCGGAATAATCGATCCTTTTGCCCAAAAGGTTCTGACGGAAACGCCCTTGTTTACCTTTAAGCGAGTCTGCTAAAGATTTAAGCATCCTTTTCTGACCCGTGGAAGCGATCACCGTTTTGCCATGACGGGCGGAATTATCGATCAGAGCGTCTACGGCTTCCTGCAACATCCTCTTCTCGTTGCGGCAGATGACTTCCGGAGCGGACAGATCGATCAATTGCTTCAAACGGTTATTGCGGTTAATTACCCGGCGATAAAGATCATTCAGGTCGGAGGTGGCAAACCGGCCGCCGTCCAAGGCCACCATGGGGCGAAGATCCGGAGGAATAACCGGAATAACGGCCAAGATCATCCATTCCGGACGGATACTATTGGCTCTAAGGCTCTTGAACAGCTTAAGCCGGCGCACGATCTTGTCCCTTTTCGAATCTAAACAATCTTTGAGTTTACCCTCTAATCTCTTGATGGTTTTCTCGATATCGATCTCTTCTAAAAGCTTGCGTATGGCTTCGGCGCCGATACCGGCTTCGAATATATGTCCGTACTTCAAACTTAAATTCTGGTAAGTGCTTTCCGAAATTATCAAGAGCGGCTTTAATTCTTTTAACTCCCTTTGAGCCTGGTCAAAGGCGTTGTTAAGATTGGCTAACTTCTCCTGTTTAACTTTATCAAGCGAAGCTGTCTCGCTCTCTATTTCCCCCTCCACTTCGCCCTCGCCTTTTCCTTCGGCCAGTAACTTACCCCTCCTGCTCTTGATCTCGCCCGTAAGCCGGCTGAATTCGCTTTCGATCGCTTTCTTCTTTTGCTTGTACTCGGTATTGATCTGCTCGATAGTCGCCTCTTTCAATTCCTCATTCACAGCCGTAACGATAAAACTGGCGAAATACACGACTTTTTCCAAAGCTTGCATCGATAACCCCAAAAGCAATCCGACTTTCGAGGAGAGACCGCGCAGGAACCAAATATGAGTGCAGGGGGTTTCAAGCTTAATATGGCCCATGCGTTCCCGCCTGACGATCGAACGGGTTACCTCGACTCCGCATTTATCGCAAACAATGCCTTTATAGCGGATCTTCTTGTATTTTCCGCAATAACACTCCCAGTCCTTGGAGGGACCGAAGATTTTCTCGCAGAACAATCCGTCTTTTTCCGGTTTTTGCGTGCGGTAATTTATCGTTTCCGGCCGGGTCACTTCTCCCTTTGACCAGCTCATGATCTCCTCGGGGGAAGCCAATTTCAGCTTAATGGCGTCGAAATCGGTTGTTTTTATGGGATTAAGCATATATTATTTATAATTCCGTGTAATCTCCGTCCATTCCGACAGTATCGCCGGCATGGACGTGATCCCCGCGGATGCTTATGCCGATTGGCGCGGGTTTTACGCGGAAAAAATATTATGAACTAATAATTATTCTTCGTTATTTTGCTGTTCCTCCCGGGCGAATCTGACCTCTTGCGTTTCAGGAGACCCTTCCATCGGCCGGCTCTCCGGCTGATCCTGCTCTTCCTCAGACCGAGAATCCATGCGCCCCCCCAATAGTTCTACGTCCAGACAAAGCCCTTTAAGCTCCCTTACAAGAACGTTGAACGACTCGGGCACGTTAAGTTTTCTGATGGGTTCGCCTTTAATGATCGACTCATAGGCCTTGGAACGTCCGGGCACGTCATCCGATTTGATCGTCAGGATCTCCTGCAGGGAATGGGCCGCGCCGTAAGCTTCAAGCGCCCACACCTCCATCTCACCGAATCTTTGTCCGCCGAATTGGGCCTTGCCTCCCAAGGGCTGCTGAGTGATCAGCGAATAAGGTCCGATCGACCGCTGATGGATCTTGTCATCCACCATATGATTCAATTTCATCATGTATTTATAACCGACCGTTACTTTATTGTCAAAGGCTTCGCCTGTTTTGCCGTCATACAAATATACCTTGCCGTCCACCGAAAAACCGGCCTTCTCAAGCTCTTCTTTTATCTGGTCTTCATGAAGACCGTTAAGTACCGGCGTATTTACCTTATAACCAAGCTTCTGGGCGGCCAAACCTAAATGAGTTTCCAGGAGCTGGCCCAGGTTCATGCGGGAGATGATGCCCAAGGGGGATAGAATAATATCGATCGGAGTGCCGTCCGCCATATAAGGCATATCTTCCAGCGGCACGATCTTGGAAATAACGCCTTTATTTCCGTGCCGGCCGGCCATTTTATCTCCCGCCTGTATCTTGCGCAGGTTGGCGACCGTTACCTGGATGGACTGGAGCACTCCGGCCGCCAGCTTATCGCCGACTTCCCGGGAAAAGATCTTTACGTCTACCACCTTCCCGTGCTCGCCATGCTCGAGATAGAGCGAGGAGTCGCGCACATCTTTGGCCTTTTCGCCGAATATCGCGCGCAAAAGCTTTTCTTCGGCCGAAAGTTCGGTTTCCCCTTTCGGAGTTATCTTTCCGACCAGAATATCGCCCGAAGATACCTCAGCGCCTATCCTGACTATCCCCTGGTCGTCAAGATCCTTTAATTTTTCTTCGCCGATATTCGGGATATCGCTCGTGACCACTTCCGGTCCGAGTTTAGTATCCCTGATATCGATCGTATAATCCTCTATGTGAATCGAAGAAAAAACATCTTCCCTGACCATGTTTTCGGAAACAATGATAGCATCCTCGTAATTAAAACCTTCCCAGGTCATAAAGGCGACAAGAACATTGCGCCCCAAAGCTAACTGCCCCTTGTCGATCGCCGGACCATCGGATAGAACCTGATCGGCCTTTACCTGGTCGCCCAGGTTTACGATCGGCCGCTGGTTGATGCAGGTCGAAGCGTTGGAACGCAAGAACTTCGTCAGCCGGTATTCTTTAACGGCGCCCTTCCTGTTTTTAACCTTAATGGTCGAAGCGTCCACGCCCGTGATCTCACCGTCTTCTTCCGAAATAACGATATGGCCGGAATCACGCGCCGCCCTTTCCTCGATCCCGGTGCCGACTATCGGCGATTCGGCGTTGATCAGAGGTACCGCTTGGCGCTGCATGTTCGTTCCCATAAGCGTCCGCTGGCCGTCATCGTGCTCGGCGAAAGGAATAAGGGAAGAGGCCACGGAAAATATCTGGTTGGCGGCCACGCCGATAAAATCGATCCGTTGCACCTCCGCCTTCGTGGGTTTGCCGAAAGCCCTGACCTCGTATTTATCCACCAAAAAATGATTATCGGCGTCGATCGGGATCGTGGCGGCCGTAGTGATGTATTTTTCCTCTTCAAAAGCATCCAGATAAACGATCTCGTCGGTAACGACCGGTTTTATCGGTATCAATACCTCTCCGGCTTCTTTCTTTATTTTTTCCGCCTCTTTTTCGTTGATTCTCTCCCCGGCTTTCAAAAGTACCTTGCTTTTATTTTCGCTCATTATGTCTTCCCGGGCGATCTTGCCGGCCGTGATGGCCGGATCGTTCGGAACATCGTGCAGCACCTTCTTGTAGGGAGCTTCGAGAAAACCGTATTTATTTAATTTGGCGTAACTGGCTAAGTGTCCCACCAGACCGATATTCGGGCCTTCGGGCGTGGCGATCGGACAAATCCGGCTATAGTGGGTAGTATGTACGTCGCGAACGTCGAATCCGGCCCTCTCCCGGGTGAGTCCTCCGGGACCCATGGCGGATAACCGGCGTTTATGCTCCAGTTCGGCCAAAGGATTGGTTTGGTCCATGAATTGGGACAACTGGCTGGACATGAAAAACTCCTTGACCACGCTGATGACCGGACGGGCGTTGATCAATTTATTGGGGGTAAGCGAACCGATCTCGGCAGTACTCATCCGATCTTTAATGATCCTCTCCATGCGCGCCAAACCGACCCGGAATTTATTTTGAATAAGTTCGCCGATGGCCCGAACGCGCCTGTTGCCCAAATGATCGATATCATCTTCCCTGCCCTGGGTAATATTAAGCCTGATAACTTCTTTTATTATCTCGACCAGATCCTCTTTGCGCAAAATACGGGTTTCCTTATTATTAGGAATGTCGAATTTGAATTTTCGATTGAGCTTATACCGTCCGACGCGATCAAAATCATAACGATCGAACCTGAAGAACATCGAATAGATCAGTTGGCGGGCATTATCGGTGGTGGCCAGATCCCCCGGTCTGATCCTTTTATATACTTCCTTCAAGCCCTCGGCTTCATTCTTGGCCAGATCCTTGGCGATAGTAGCGTTAATATATCCCGCGTCCTCTTTATTTTCCATAGCGCCGGATTCGTTGCGGCTATAAACAATATCGGCGTCCTTGAATAAGGCTTTTATTTCCTCATCGCTTTCGATACCGAAGGCCCGCAAAAGGGACGTTACCGCCACCTTCCTTTTCCGGTCGATGCGTACCCACAAAACCTTATTGGCATCCGTTTCTATTTCCAGCCAGGCGCCGCGGTTGGGGATGATCTTGGCGCCGTAAAATTTCCTGCCTTTTATATATTCAGCGGTAAATATTACGCCGGCGCTCCTGATAAGCTGGGATACCACGACCCTTTCTATGCCGTTCACTATAAAAGTGCCGTTCTTGGTCATGATCGGAAAATCGCCCAAAAATACTTCTTGCGTGACCGTCTGTCCGGTCCGCTTATTATCAAGCCTGACATTGACCCTTAAGGGCGCTTCATATGTAATATTTTTTTCTTTACTTTCAACTTCATTGAATTTGGGTTCATCCAGATAGTATTTCTCAAAATATAATTTAAGATCCCGGCCGATAAAATCGGTAACAGGCGAAATTTCATCGAATAGATCAACGATTCCTTCTTCCAAAAACCATTTATAGGAATTTTTCTGAACCTCAATAAGATCGGGCATGGGCATGAATTCATGGAAGGTGGCAAAACCCTTCCTCGCGAAGCCCTGAACGCTTTTTAAGTCATCGGTCATATGATTTATTGTTAAGCTATGATTAATTTCTAAATTTATATTAATAAATTACGCTCTCAACGCTCCTTTATAAATTTTATACCACAAAAAACCCAATACCGTCCGGTTTTGAGTTACTAATGACATTAAATTTAGTTAGAGAAGATTGCTACCACCTAAAGTCTTTTAATGTTAAGATCGCATGGAGATCTTATATTTATTCGCTAAATATCAATAAAATAAAAAAACGGCCCTTTTCGTATATTAACCATACGAAATTCATCCGTCTCTTGTATTTACAGACATTTTTATCGCTAAACTGCCCTTGAAAATCTATATTAAGTTTTGCCGATATGACCTTATATTAACAACTATTACTTAAATTGTCAACTTAAAAATTTTAGCAAAGAAAATTTTTTCTGTCAATAGAAATATTTTTATTTAATATTAAAGATAAAAAATAATTCTTAGTGACATTGTTTTTATAATACTTTCTGTCTATTCAAATAATCAGGAAATTTCGCTTAATAATTCCCTGGCCACTATCCGGTCATCCCATTTTATCTTTTTACCGTTAGCGACACAAATCGCTTGCTCGCTACCCTTGCCTGTTATTAGCACTATATCCTTTTCTTTGGCTAAAGAAAATGCTTTTTTAATTGCTTCGCGGCGGTCAGTGATCAAAAAAAGGTTAAAACCCGCTTTTTTTCCGGCCCGTTCCGCGCCTAAGGCTACCTGCTTAATGATTATTTCCGGGTCTTCATCATACGGGTCTTCGTTCGTTACGATCACGGTACTGGCGCCCCGGCCGGCGAGCTCTCCTAAACGCGGGCGCCTCGCCGCATCCCGGCCGCCGCCGGTCGATCCCAACACGTGAATGATACTATCATGCGGGATTACAGCAACCGTTTCGTAAATTTTAGACAAAGCTTTCGGCTCATAGGCATAATCAACGATAACCGTAAACGGCTGCCCTTCGTCGATCTTTTCCAGTCGTCCCGCTATTCCGCCTACGGATTCCAGGCCTTTCTTAACGTCTTCCGGACGGCCGCCCAGAGCCGTTCCCACCCCGATGGCGTTCATGGCGTTTTGAACATTAAACGCGCCCAGCAGGCGCAACTTGATCTTTTGTCCCGCCGCCGCAAAACCCGTGCCGCCGAGGTCGGAAACAATATCTCCGTATGGCAGGACTTCAATGCTGCCGTCGGAAAAGGCCTCGGCTTTTTTCGTGTAACCGATCTTCCGGTCAGCGCCGAACGACAAAAAATAAGAAGCATGATCATCGTCCAGATTGACTACCACCGTTTTTTTTACGGCTTTAAGCTCGATCTTCCGCAAGCCGTTCTTAACCGCTTCGACCGCAAGATTTCCGTCGATGTATTTTTTCCGGCACATCCGCAAGTGCTCGAATAATTTTCCTTTGGCCTTTTTATAATTTTCAAAACTGCCGTGCGATTCGATATGTTCGGGGTAAAGACCGGTAAAAACCAGGATATCGTAATTTATGAAACGATGCCGGAATTGTCTTACTCCTTCCGACGTAGTTTCTATGATAGCGCAACGGCAACCGTTTTTAACCATCTGCCGCAGGATCTTTTGGGTAAAAAACCGCCCCACCATGGTCATTTTTTTATCGTTAAGCCATTCATTCCGGCCGTCATTGAATATAGCCGTTGAGGTAAAGCCGGTTTTATATCCGGCCGATTCGAGCGCTTTCGCGATCATATAAACGCTCGTGGTCTTGCCGGTCGTGCCGGTAATGCCGATAACGATCAATTCCTCGCTCGGGTAACCGTAAACCGCCGCCGAAAACCAGGATAAAAAAAAGTGATAGCCCGGCTGAAAGGTTTTAAATATTTTCGTCGGTATGAAGCGTTTTATTATTTGTAATATTTTTTCCATTGAGTTAACGAAATATTAAATTGTCGGATCAAGACCGAATATGATCATTTTATATCTTTAACTCGTCTGTTCTTATATTCCCCTTCTTATTTTGCGCGCCAGCTTATAAACAGCGTACCAGCCACGATTGAAAACCAAATCGAATGTCCCGGGATATCGAACTTCATTTCCGCCGAACCCTCCTTTAAACCGCGTCACTCCCGGCCATCTATTCTCATCAATGCCGTAAAAATCGTAATATTTATATCCTGAGTTTTTAGCTAGCCGGATAACGTACCACTGCAACAGGTACGGCGCCATCGCGTTGCGATATTCGTTGGCTGAAGCGCCGTGCACATAGGTAACCGTATCGCCAAAAAAGGCGATGATATTACCGGCTATTATCCGGCCGTCATATTCGGCTAAAAATAATTTAATGGACAGATCGTGATTTGGAATTTGTCCACCCGAGGCGGATACGCCCCGGACGGAGATATCGAGCATCTTTTCGTAATACTCCTTGTTGTGCGTCCTAAAACCGTCTCTCTCCCTGGTTTCGCCCATCAGCTTCCAAAATTTTTCAAAATCATTTTCGCGAGCCTCCCGAATTACCACCCCTTTTTTTTCGGCCAATCTGATATTATACCGGGTCTTCTGGCGCATAGCGTTCAATAATTCATCTTCCGTTTTCTCTAAGTCCAAAATTATGGTTTTACTTGGTTGCGCGTCGATCGTTCTCGTAACACGCGGCTCATGGCCGGCGATTATTCTTTCTTTCGGTTCAAAGCGCAAGAAGACGGCTTTTTCTGTTTTTACGTTTTCCGCGATCGAATCGAAAACAAATTTCAGCTGTTCGGCGTTCAGGCCCTCAAAATCGATCCGCGGAGCGTAAAAATAACTCCTGCCCAACGGTAAAGATCTTTTCACAAAACAAATCGCAAAAAATAACCGGCCGCTGTCTTCAAAACCGATCCTGACCGCTTTATTGCCCGCCCTTTCCTGAAATTCTCCCCACCCCCAAGACTGGAGAAAGGAATAGCGCCGGCCTTTCGCCAATTCGTTGAATTGTTCTTTGCTCGCTTGAACTGTTTTCACAAATCTTAGTAAACCATGAATAATGATTTGAATAACGATAATCGCCTTATTTTCCGATCTTTTTAAGAGCTTCCCTGATCCGCTCGCCGCTGCTTTTGATCTTCTGGTCCACTCCCTTAAGCGCTTCACGCGCCTGGGTCGTGCTATAGCCTAAAGCCATAAGGGCGTCGATCTCTTCGCCGGCGATTCCGTACGCCGCGGTTCCGGTTCCGCTCGAAGAGAGAGAACCGATCTTACTCCTAAGCTCCAGAACTATCCGTTCGGCCGTTTTCTTGCCGACGCCGGATACCTTGGTAAGGAGCGAATAATCCCCCGCGGCAATAGCCGATCTTATTTCCTCGCTCCCGGCGGTTGACGTGATACCCAGGGCCGATTTCGGTCCGACGCCCGTTACGGTCAAGAGTAGTTCGAACATCTCGAGATCGGATAAGGTCTCGAAACCAAAAAGATTGATTGCGTCCTCGCGCACGTGTTCGTGTATATACATCTCTAATTCCTGTCCGATCGCCAGATCGGCGTAAAAGACGGCGTTTACGAATACGCCGTAACCGACTTGTCCGGTATCGACGATCACGTATCCGCGGCCTTTATTTTTTATTTTTCCCCGCAGGAATGAAATCATATTGTTTAAATAAACAGACAACAGACGACAGCGACCGATGAATATTGCTTAATATATTCGCTTCCGTCGTCTGTTATCTGTTGTCTGTTTTCTAAAAATTATATTAAAGCGGATAAATCCCGTAAAAAAGACGCGATTTTCTTGCTTGATTCTTTATTTCCCCAGGATCTTCTTCATTTTAGCGACGATTTCCTCGGTCGTGAAATGCGCCTTGACCAGATAATCGTTCGCTCCCATATCCATGGCTTTTTTTATATCGTCGTCCTGGCCCAGATTCGACAGCATGATGATCGGTGTTTCGGATATTTTCTTGTCCTTGTCGCTTCTGATCTGATGGAGTATCTGGAAACCGTCGATAGCCGGCAAAATTATGTCCAAAAGCATGATATCCGGATTGATCTGCTTAACGCCGTTCAAGGCCTGTTCGCCGTCGATCGATTCGTAAACCGTATAACCTTCCTTGGTTAATTTCCGACCGCAAATTTCCCTCAAGAAAGAATCGTCTTCCACCAATAGAACCTTGATGCCTAATTTTTTTACCTTTGGATCTTCCAGGGGCAAAATTTCCGGGATATCCGATTTTTCGCCAGCCGCCCCGGAGCCGTCTAAATGCTTTTTTACCTTATTCAGTACGTCCAGGGGACTAAACTCCGTCTTTATCAGATGGTCGATGGCGCCTAATTTCTTCGTTTTCTCTATTTCCACCGGTTGCCCCGAATTCGATATGATTATTACCGGTATTTTCTTGTTGTCCTCCACCAATTTTTCCAGCACATCATATCCGTTCATTTTGGGCATGACGATATCCAGAAGAACAAGATCCGGGTTCCATTCTAATATTTTTTTATACCCCTCTTCTCCGTCATAGGCGAAATTAACGCTATAGCCGGCTTTTTCCAGTTTTGCGACCAATAAATCGACTAAAGAGTGTTCATCCTCTATTATAAGCACCTTTTTTTGTTCGTCCATATGTTTAAGTGGGTTATTTATAAAAATTATTTAACGCTTCGCTAAATTTAAACTATCACTTTTTGACGGTAAACTATCAATATTATACATTTTTTTATCCGCCTTGGCAATGTGCAAAATCAAACCTTAAGAGATCGGCAGGGTAAAAACGAATTTCGTGCCCTTGCCTTCATGGCTCGCAAAAGTAATCTCGCCGCCATGTTTTTTTATGATGTTTTTTACGATGAATAAGCCCAGCCCTGAACCTTCGGTTTGCATGCGGATGACATTTTCGGCGCGAAAGAACTTCGTGAATAATTTCTCCTGGTCCTTGTCCGGGATGCCGACTCCGTTATCTTCTATCCTTACCCGAAGGAACCGATCTCCAGCCTCAACATCAAGTTCGATCCTTCCGTACTCGGGCGTATATTTTATGGCGTTCTCCAATAAATTCTCAATAACCAATCCGATCTTCTGCTTGTCCATATGGATCGGGGGTATTTTTTTCGGCCTTTCCAGGATAAAATTAATTTTTTTTCTTTCCATGATGCCGGAAAAACCGTCGATAACGGTATTTAAAGTTTCGTTAAAATCGTCGTAATTAAAAGCATAGCCGAAGCGGCCGTCTTCTATCCGGGAAACGTTCAGCATATCGTTCACCAGGCCTATGATCCTTTCATTGCTCTCATACCCTTTGAACAAAAGCTTTTTCTGCTCCTCGTTAAGCTTTCCGGCATCGCCGTCCAGGACCATCTTGATCACCCACTTGATCGCCGAAAGCGGGGTGCGCAACTGGTGGGCGGCGATAGAGATGAATTCGGATTTAAGCTTATCGATGATCTTTTCCCGGGTCAGATTATAGAAAATCTTCATAACCCCTAAATACTGGCTTTTATTGTCGACTACCCGGGCAGTGATCACCTTAAAGGTCAATTCCTGTGCACCGGAATTTATTACCACCTCTTCTTCGTTGGGGTTGTTGGCCCGAAGCGCTTTGCTGGATTTTACTTCGAATTTTCGGTTAATTATGCTCCGAAAATTATTCATGGAATAATTATTGGTAATAAGCACTTCCCGCCCCAGGTCGCTGTCGATAAAGCCGAATATTTCCCGGGCGGACGGATTAAGAAAATTTATTTTATTGTCCTTGTCGATTACTATTATCGGATCCACGAAGTTGGCGATGATCGCCGCGGTTTTATTACGCTCTTCTTCCGTCTTGTTTCTGGCGTCGGAAAGATCGGCAAAAGCCCTGATCATGGATCTTTCCGACTTTTCCAATTCCTCGACCTTCCCCTTAAGCTTCCTGTTTATCTCCTTAAGCTCCGCGTCCTGCCGCGATAAAAGTTTGGCCGCTTTATCCATTTCCGCCGCTTCTCTAGCCTTAAGATTCTTCTCCTTGCCTAATTTTTCGGTTTGGGCGATCAATCGCTGTTCCCTTAAGGCTAAAAGTTTCGATCCGTATCCCAGAAAAATAGCCAAAACCAAGTAGAAGTTGGAAGTGGTGATCACTTTAATAAGCGCTATGGTCCGATATTTAAGTTCGGTCGTTTCGATCAGGCCGAACGGCTGGCCGGAAAAAACATTGTCGTTCAAAAAACCGAAATAATCGAATACCATGGACAGATTGACCAGGGCGGCCGCTAAAATCGCCGTGATCACCGAACCCCTAAGTCCGAAGATCATGGAAGCGGAAATTATGGGCAGCAAATAAAAAATACTGCCGATATCCTTGTCTCCGCCCAAATGCATGATAACGGTGAACAGGAATAGTTCTATGGCGATCTGCGCCAAACCTAAAAATTTCAATTTAAATTCGGAAGCGTTTTTCTTTATTTGCCCCAAAATATAATCGAAATAAAAATTCACGAAAACGAAAATCACTAAAAGGATGCCTACCGAGAGGAAGGAGAACCGCACCGAAAACAGGCTGATCAGGGAATTGCCCAGTATGCCGATCAAAAAAACCGCCACCATGTAAAACCAACGGGTAGTGATCAGCCATTCGTTTATTTCTATTTTTCTTTCGTAAAGATTCATATGTGAAGCACCTGGGTCGTAAGCGGCAGGTAAACCGTGAAGGCGGATCCTTTGCCCTCGCTTGAATCCACGTAAATCTTCCCCTTATGTCCGTCGATTATCTTTTTAGCGATATAAAGGCCGAGTCCGTTGCCCTCCGTTTCCACCCGTATGGCGTTAGGCGAACGGTAAAATTTGGAAAAAAGACGTCCGCGATCTTTTTCCGGAATGCCGATACCTTCGTCCCTGACCGTAATTTTCAGATATTCCGATTCCCGGCCTACCGATATTTCAACCTTCCTTCCCGGAGGGGTATACTTGACGGCATTATCCAGCAAGTTCTCCATAACGAGCGTTATCTGCGAAGGGTCGATTACGATATCCGGCCAAAGCTCCGGTTCATTTAAAACCAAAACGACATCCTTATTCTTCGCGATCCTGCCCATATCCTCCACAACCTCGTCGATTATCTTCTTTAAATTTACCCGGGTTAGTTTTAAATCGAATTTCCCGTCTTCCATTCTCGATACTTTCAGAAGATTGTCTATTAGTTCTATCATCCGTTCATTGCTTATGTAGCCTTTATTCAATAATTCTTTTTGTTCATCGTTGATCTTACCGGATTCCCCGTCCATGAGCGACTTGGTTATCCATTTAATGACGGTTAACGGCGTTCTTAGCTGATGCGCGGCTATGGATATGAATTCTGATTTCAGCTTATCTATTATTTTTTCCCGGGTAACGTTGTTGAAAATCTTCATATTGCCGTAACGCCTCCCGTCCTTTCCCTTGACCTCCGCGGTTATTACCCGATAATTCATCTCTTTTCCCTGGTAATAAAGGCTCACTTCCTCGAAAGGAAGCTCGTAAGATTCGTATTTTGGTTGAATCACTTTAAAATCTGTTTTTGCCGCCTTCCTGAAGTTATCCATATTCAGATTGCCCCCTATCTTAAGCCCCCTGTCCGCAATCTTCATTCCCAGGATCTGTTCCGCGGCCGGATTGAATATTTCGATGTTGTTCCCGTCGTCCAAAAAAATGATCGGATCTTCAAAGCTGGCGATCATGGAGCTGACGATATTCTTTTCTTTGGTTAACGATAAGGTTTTGTTTTGCAGCGCGTTTTCCCGCGCCAGCAGTAATTTCGCCCCATAACCGGTAAAAATCCCGACAATCCCGTAAAAAATCGAGATGGTAAAGGTTTTTATGAGGGATATAGAGAGATACTGGTATTCTATACTTAAGACGCCGTAACGATATATATGGGGAATTACGCCGTAATATTCAAAAATTACCAAGAGATTTACCAAGAGCCCTGATATGAGCGCCGAAATCAATCCGCCCCTGAATCCGAACAATGTCGCGGCGGAAACGATCGGCAAAAAATAAAAGACCAGCGCGATGCTTTCGACTCCGCCGGCCTGGTGCATTACGAAGGTAAAAGCAATAAGCTCCGCCGCTATCTGCATGAATCCGAGGATATTTAGCCGGGTTATCGAATTTTCCTTAAGCGAACGTCTAAGATATGCGTAAAAAAAGGTATTAAGAGCCAGTACGGACAAAGCGATCGAAATCATCGACAGGTAGGAAAAATCGACGTTTGTCCTCCCTCCCTGTTTAGTGATCATGCCGATGCATAATATGCCCAAAACATAAAACCACCTGGCGTTCATTATCCACCTGTTGACTATATATTTTCTTTCTATCTGTAGATCCATAACAATATTATACCATATTTTTATTTTTTTTTCATTTTCGGCTCCGTTTCGGAAAAACCGCGTTTTTAAACGGTTTACGGCCCCACTTTAAAAGTACCGAAAATAAAAAAGACGACAGTCGGCAATCGTCTTTTTGTTGGTAATTTAAAAATCAATTAACCAATAATTTTGAACAGCAGAAAATAAAAAATACTAAATAACAAAATGATAATAATTTGTAAGACAATTTGAGTTTTTTTATTTTTTGCTTTAATCGCGCTGGCAATAAGGGCCGGGACAAAGGCCGGGACAAAACACAAAATTATCAATGTTTTAAACATTTCATATCGAAATACTATAAGGGGGTGCTTCGCGGAAGAGATGAATAAAATTAAATTAATAATGAAAGAAGAAACAAGAAATATAAATAATTTTATTTTTAGTGGTGTTTTTTGTGACGACAAATTATTAGTTTCTATTTTAAATGTATTTTGCATTATAGATACTGCTGATAATTACGTATTGAAATATAACCGCTATAGTATATAAAATGATAATAGCTATTTTTACTATTAATTTATTTTCTAAAAATCTGTATGTAACGCCGGAAAAAAAAAGGATTGGCAAGAAAGAAGTTATTAAATAAATTTCAAAAAAAGTTTTATTTATAAATGAAAACGGGCTGAATTGCGGATGCCACATAAAAACAGAGAAAAAATAAAAGACCAGAAATGAAGCTGTGTTAGCAGTACCTACCAATAAAAAATTTTTGAAGAATCTCATAATACTAAATGAATTAAAACTTAATAATAAATCTAATAATATTATAACAACAAAATAATTTTTTAACAATAAAAAGACCCTTGACAAATTCTGAATATTTGCTACCATTTAACATTCCGTCAATAAAGCGAAATATTTTTAGAAAGGGGGTAAGCCGCTCTTTAAAAACTAAGATCAAGCATTAATTACCAAAAGGAGCGCAAGTATGAAACCAAGAAAGTTTTTTGTAGGCCTAGTCGCTTTGTTGTTTTTGATTCCTATTACCGTCACCGTCGGATTGGCCGCCGTTGATGTCGCCTGCTTTGCGGGCGATTTTTTACGTAGTACGGGTAAACCGGTAACGAAAACAGAATATTTTTTCGGCATTGCCGGTCCGGCAGTCATTAGCCTAGTTAATAACGGAGTAAGCAGTGCTATCGTGTCCGTAAATAATACGACGGTTTTTAGTCCGTCAGATTTTAATTCGCGCGTCAGCCAACGAAGCGCCGTTGTTAATCTGAACGAAGGTCAAAATGTTTTGGCGGTGACGCTCAAAAGCAAACCGGGAAGCAGTATCAAGATTAATATTACCCGAAGTGTCCCCGCCGAGGCCGCGGCCTGGGTAGGGCAGACAGGTGGGTTAATTACGGTTGAAGATACGTCCAGCCCGCTTCACAATCTGGAAATAAAAATTCCGGCTGGCAGTGTCGCGGACAATACTTTCTTTTCAGCTACACTGTCCAAATCCGCCCCGACCCCGCCCGACGCGGACTTAAATGCCACCCCGGTCATAAATATCACAGCTAGCAATTCTCTCGCGGGACCGGTGTTCGTTACTTATCCAATTATAACCCCTATCACGGAAACCGATTCTTTTTCCGCGCTCTCGTATAACGAAGACACCGCGGAATGGGAATATATGGATATCATCGGCGTCGACCCGGACAACAATACTGTTACGGCCGTGGCCACGCATTTTTCGCCTTCGGTCGTCCAGCGAAACCGCGACTTAAGCGAATATATCCGAAATCCACAAACGAATTTCCGTTATAACCGCGACCGCTTCCATCCGAACGCGCTGAACAACGATCCGGATAACGCCATCTGCAAAGGCTTTACCCAATATGCTTTGTGGTATTATTACCGCAAGCTTGCTGATCCGGTCAATGATAACTTCGGTTTGAGCTGCCGCTGGGGAGAAGAGACTGCCCGGACGGTGGCGGATGAAGCATATAATATTCTTCAAAAATCAATAAGCGCAATTAATGCTGAAAGAGCGCGACATAGAGACGCAGCATTCTCTCTTGATGGAACGACAATAAAAAGATTGCTTGACGGAATTAATAGCGGGTATCCGCAAAGCTTAGCGCTTGGACTTTGGACTGATGATGGAATCGGAACCGTCTGGCACAACATCTTGGTTTACGATTACCGAAAAATTTCCGACACTAAGACAGAGTTCATCTGCTATGACCCTAACCGCCGCGTGCCGCAAATACTGATCGCCGAAAAACAGACTTTTTTCTGGAAACTGTCCTACGAATCATATACGATGTTCGCCACTATGAATCTGACGCCTTTCGTAGACGCTGAATTCGAGGATATTTATAACGCGCATCCGGACGAGCATTGGTGCGAAGACGCCGATAATGACGGCGTTTACGAAAACGGCGATGGCAACGACCTTGAATCGGCCTTCTGCCAGGACGGCAATCTTTATTCCTGCGACGACAACTGCGAAGAATATAACCCGGACCAGGCCGACGCTGACGGGGACGGATACGGTAATGTTTGCGATGAACCGGGAGAAACTTATACCGTCTGGATTTCGGTTGATCAACAGGGGGATTGCTCTCCCTGCCTTGGTTCAGTAACGCCATCGGGTGCCGTTACAATCAACCGGGGAGAAAATCTTACTATCGCCATTGACCAGGGAACATGCCCTGGCGGCGTATCAAGCGGCATTGATGAATTAAATTATTGGCCGGTAATAGACAGTTGGTCATACGGCACGGTATTTTACCAGGTTCTTTCTGTTCCTTATGATCTTCACATCAATATTTTCCTGCATAATTGCCCTATCGTATACCCGAATACGAAAAACTGATTAAAACACAAAGCCCGGATAAAAAAACCGGGTTTTTAGATAGGTTAAAGATCGAAACCTGATAAAAATCTGCTTATCCACGGTCGCAAGACCGATATTTAAAAAGTCGCGGATCGTCGTAAAACAATAAAAGCCTCTTTTCGCGTTTCAATTAATAAAATTCTTTGAATAAAAACATTCCGCAGTAATCGCGGAATTTTTTATTAACCAAAGAGTGTGAGTCGAACCTAATATGTTCCGTATAAAGCCCTGATAAATTTAAATAGAAAATAAGAAAAAATAAGAATAACGGTTATTTGCAGAGCGATTTGGATTTTTTTATTATTTATTTTAATCAAACTGGCTATCGTAGCGGGGATAAGAGCTGAAATCAAACATATGTCTATATTCCTTAATATTGTTTGAAAGAATAACCATAATATTTCCCGAATAGAAAAATTAGAATACCCAGTAACCAGTTCAATGAAATATACGATTACACTAGCAACAAATGCCCCCCCCCATAGCACAAAAAATTTAGCTTTACGGGACATCTCTTTCTTTAGCGGCCAGTTATTGGTTTCCATAATGATGAAAATTAAAAATTAATTATAATCATATTATAACAAAAAAATCACGCTTTGAGTATGAGCAGGATTTTTATTGCAAAAATTTATAAAATTTTAAATGTTTATCCCTCTTGGAGGTTGCTGCCCCCGCCCACGCTAAACTTCGGCCGGCGGGTATAAAAACTTAAATATCCATGCCTCTTAACGCGGCTATCCTCTCCTCTATCGGCGGGTGGGTCATGAACATCTTCATAAAGAATCCGGTCCGGCGGCCGCGAACGTCGGCTTTGAAAGGCGAGGCGATATAGAGATGCGCGGTCGCCCGATTGGCGGCTTCAAGGGGTTCGGTATCCGACGATATTTTCTCGAGCGCGCGGGCGAGTCCTTCCGGGTAACGGGTCAAAAGAGCGCCGTCGGCGTCCGCCATGAATTCCCGCTTGCGCGAGATCGCGAACTGCATGAGATAAGCGAAAATCGGCGCCAGGATCGAAAAAATTATCGCGACGATCATGATAATAAGCTGCAACTGTCCGCCCCGCTCGCTATCGCGTCTTCTTCCGCCGCCCCAGAAGGTCCAGCGCCGGAACCAGTCGGCCAAGAGCACGACCACTCCGACTAAAACGGTCACTAAAGTCGCCAGGAGAATATCGCGGTTGCCGATATGGGAAAGTTCGTGGGCAATAACGCCTTCAAGCTCGGAGCGATCGAGTTTTTGCAGGATGCCGGAGGTTACCGCCACGACCGCGTGCTTAGGGTCGCGGCCGGTAGCGAAAGCGTTCGGCGCCGTATCGTCGATAATATAAATTTTAGGCAGGGGGAGACCGGCGGTAATGCATAAATTCTCCACCAACCGGTATAATTCCTTATTGTCCTCGAATTTCACTTCGCGGGCGGAAGACATCGCCAGAACGATCTTGTCGCTCCACCAATAGCTAACGAAAGACATGACCGTGCTTAAAATAACCGCGCCATAAAGCACCTCCGGACTCTCCATGGCCGCGCCGAATATATAACCGGCCAAAATAATGAACACGAAAAAACCGGATAATAAGAGCCAGCTTTTGAGTTTGTTCGAATCAGAATGAGTATAAAGAGTAGGCATATGTTATACACTATAATTATAAATATTATATCTGTTTTCTTAAAAAATTATAAAAACAAAAAATAAAGATAGGCCGCGCCGGCAATCGGGAAAAGGGCGTTAAGATGATCGACAAATAAAAGCGCGGCCGATAAAAGAACGACTCTTCCGATCGCTACCGGGATTTCACGAAAAACGAAAAATTCATCAATCGATTTTTTATCAGCCAGACTATAAACGCGGGAAGTGTAAGGCAAAAGGAATAAAACCGTGAGCATTCCCGCCAAAATCGACAAAACGTAAAAAACCGCTTCGCTCTCCGCGAAATATCTGGCCGTCCAAAGCAGGGTCAGAAAAACAGCGCCGATCCTCATGATCTTTTTCCAGCCGTGCTTATCGGTCATCCGTCCAGCCAGAATCGTGACCAGAATCGAACCCAGGCCGAGGAAAGTCCCGAGAAAACCGACGGCGGCGACGTTAAGAAGATTGAGATACACGAAAACAGGCCAGATGATCGCTTCGGTCTCTTCGCCGATATTGTCGAAAATCTCCGCAAAAAAATACTTAGGATGTTTCTTGAAAAGTTTCCAGCCCCGGGAAAACTCGAACCGGAAATCAGGCTTATAGGGAAGGACTTCGACCAAAGTATGGTGCGCCGCGTGAGCGGCTCCGCCCAGCTGGGGCAAGGCCAGCATACGGCCCATAAAGCCAAAATGGGATTTCCGGGGACCGCCGGTCAAAAGCGGCAGGATCGACAGAAGGAGAAAAGCGCAAACCGTACCGATCAGGGCCTTAAATCCGAAAGCGGCCGCGATAAAACCTCCAAGAAGCGGTCCGGCCAGAGAGGCGATCTGCGGCAGGGCGAATAATTTCCCGGTAGCGGATCCGGCCTCTTTTTTATCGGTATTGCGGGCGAACAGGATATGGAGCGGTATCCAGTAAAGAGCCGAGTTAAGGGACATCAATACGGCAATAAGGCTTAGGGGGATGTCTTCGGTTTTTAGCATAAACAAGAGGATCAGATAAGCGAACAAGAACGGAAATCTTGTCATAATGGTTTTCTGAAGCCCGATCCTGCCCGCGATCCGGATCGCTAAAAATCCGAATACGGGCAAAAGCGCGTAATGAACCATGAAAAACACGAAAAGATCTGAAATCGCGTAACCCAGCGTCAGAATATAGATCGGAATAAAAATACCGATGAGGGACATCGCGAACCCCTCGATCGAATGCATCGTATAGATCGGTTTTAAGTTGTTTTTCTCCGGCGACATAACAACAACTACCAAAAAACGCCGTAAACGGCGTTTTTCGATAAATATTAGATTAGAATTTTACGTTCACGTTTTCCCGCTCTTTCGCTTCCGCGATCTCGAAGAATTCACGGGCTTTAAAACCGAGTTTAGCGCCGATCAGGTTGGTCGGAAAAACCTGCAGTTTCGTGTTAAAGTCGCGCACGTTGCCGTTATAAAAACGCCGGGAAGCCTGGATCTTATTTTCCGTGTCAGAGAGTTCGCGCTGGAGTTCCAAAAAATTAGTATTCGCTTTAAGGTCCGGATAATTCTCGGACAGGGCAAAAATCGATTTCAGAGTCGATGAAAGCATGTTCTCGGCTTCGGCCTGCTTCGCCGCATCCCCGCCCTGTTGCGCCGCCATAGCCGCGGTCCGGGCCGCCGTTACCTTCTCTAAAGTTTCTTTCTCGTGGGCGGCATAACCCTTGACCGTTTCCACTAAATTCGGGATAAGGTCATAACGGCGCTTAAGCTGCACGTCGATATCCGACCAGGCTTCGTCGACGCGGTTCTTAAGCCGAATCAGGGAATTATACATGCCGATCACCGCCAGGATGATCGCGGCGATAACGCCGAGTACGATCCAGATTGCTGTTGTCATAAAAATTTGCGTATCTCCCGCGCTCATTATCGTTAAAGATAAACACGGGAATAAATAATAAATACTCTTAAATTTTTAAAATTATTGGATATAAAAAACTGTTCGTATCTTATCTAAATTCCCGCAGAATAAAAATTTTTACTGTTCAGTCAATCTTAACGCTTCTTCTATGCTTATTACCCCCTGATAAACTTTTTGCATGGCCGCCTGCCTTAAGTTAATCATGCCATCCTTGATTGCGACGTCATTGATCTGCTCATCGGAAGGCTTTTTAAGGATCAATTCCTGGATCTCCCGGTTAACCGTCAGGATCTCGTGTATGCCCTGCCGGCCCTTGGCGCCACGCTGGTTGCAGGCATCGCAGCCTAAGGAATGATAAAATCTCGTTTCTTCCGGCGCTCCCAGCATAGTTTTAAGTTCCGACGGCGGATTATATTCCTGCTTGCAGGACGGGCAATTCATGCGCGCCAGCCGCTGCGCCGTGACCAGTTTCAGGGCGCTCGACAAAAGGAACGGTTCTATGCCCATGTTTATGAGTCTTACGATCGCGCCAGCCGCGTTATTGGTATGTATGGTGGCCAGCACTAAATGGCCGGTTATGGCCGACTGGATCGAGATCCGGGCGGTTTCCTTGTCGCGGATCTCGCCGACCATCATTATATCCGGATCCTGCCGGAGCAAATAGCGCAACCCGTCCGCGAAAGTCAGTCCGATATTAGGGTCGACATTGGTCTGCCTGACCATCTCTATCTTCCTTTCCACCGGATCTTCCAGTGTTACGAGATTCTTTTCCGGGGTGTTGAGTTTATTCAAGATCGTAAAAAGGGTCGTGGATTTGCCGCTGCCATTGGGTCCGGTCACGAGAATAAGGCCGTAAGGTTTTTTGACGATATTATCGAGGATACCGACCTGCTCCGGAGAAAAACCTAACTCGGCATAATCCCCGAAGAATTTCTTTCTCTCGAGCACCCTGACGACGATGCATTCGCCCATGCTCGTAGGGAAAACCGAAACCCGCATGTCGATAAAATCGTCATCGCCTTCCTGGAACTTGAATTTTATATTGCCTTCCTGGGGCCGCGGCTGTCCCGTGGTTTCGAGGCCGGCCAGGATCTTTATTCGGGCCAGAATGAACTCGTATAGCGACAGATCGCCCTCGAACACTATCCTTAAAATTCCGTCTATCCTGAAACGTACGATCATCTTTTCCCGGATCGGCTCGAAGTGGACGTCGCTGGCCCCCTCATTATTGGCCTGCACGAATATATCGTCAACTAACTTCACTACGTCTACCTGAGGAATATTAGGCTTATTCCTATTATAAAAAACCATATAATTATTAAATTAAGATTACTTTTTTATTGTACCATAAAATAACGGTTTTGGCCAATAAAAAAACCAGCTTAAATAACAGGTTTATTAAATATTTATTATACACTTCTTTTTATCCCAAGTATTCATTAACCGCTTCTACGGCAGCCGGTATTTCCAGGTTATCAAAACTCTTATCTTTGTAACAAGCTTTTATCCCGCCGGAGAGATTAAAAGCTTCCCGGCCCTGACGCGCGAAAAAATTCGCTGCCAGGCGGCTTCGAACACCGCTGCGGCAATAAAAAACTACCGGCTTTTGCCAATCTATTTCCTCTTGGCGCGCGGCCAGTTCGCTTCCCGGGATGAGTTTCGCGCCCTTGATTCTGATAAGCTTATATTCGTCCGGCTCGCGTACGTCAATTATTTCCGCCTGGCCGGATTTTATCAGATCGCTTAGTTCGGTAATGAAAATATCTTTTGGCATATTTTAATTTGTCATTCCCGCGAAAGCGGGAATCCAGCCTGCCTGCCGGTAGACAGGGGGTAACCCGAACGGACGTGGGTTTTTAAATAAACGATTAAATATTCACGTAATTACGGACTTACCCTGGATTCCCGACAGGCTTCGCCTTCGGGAATGACAAAAAAACGTTTTTGTTTGTCCGCATAATTTTTTAAAACACCACGACAAAATATTAAAAAAATTACCTCAAGCTCTTACCAGCGTCAACTTTATAATTTCTGAATCCCAATTTTAACCTCATCTCCATTAATCTTTATCTCTTTCCCGCCGTCTATTCCATCCCCTGCGGTTATTTCATCTGCCAAAGTATCTTTCCTTAATTCATCTTTATATTTTTCAATTACCGCAGCTATTTCGGTTCCGGATTTCCATTTTATCGTTACACGATCAGAAATGGTAAGCCCCATGTCTCTGCGCATATTGTTGATCGCCCGTACCAGTTCGCGCTTGATGCCCTTCTGTTTTAAATCTTCATTTATTTCTGTATCAAGAACCACTTCCAAGTCTCCTTCTCCACTTACGTAGCTCACGCTCTCAACGTTAATCTCTGACTTAAGAAGTAATTCAAGATATTGATCCCAATTCTCTTTCCCTAATTTCCAATTTCTAATTTCCAAATTCCGCAATGGTTGTCGAATTTTTATCCCCGCTTCATCTCTTTTCGCTAAGGCCATCTCAACAATTTTTCTTACCATTGCCATATTGTCTAAAATCTTTCTGTCGTCTATTTTCTGTTTTCTATTTTCTGCTATCGGCCAGCTCTCCAGATGCACGCTCTTATTCTCATCTTTGAAGTCATGTCCCGTGACCGCCTGCCAGACCTGTTCGGCTAAAAACGGCATGAACGGCGCAATAACCTTAGAGAGCTCGGTCAGCACAAAGCCGGTCGTGGCTAAAGCGGCTTTTTTGTCTGTTTCGTCTTCGCCCTTGAAACGGTCCCGACTGCGCCTTAAGTACCAGGTGGACAGGTCGTCTATAAATTCCACGATCGGCCGGGTGGCTTTGGGTAAATTATATTTATCCATGTTCTCCGTCACTTCTTCAATTAATTGATTAAGCCGCGCTAAAATCCACTTATCCAGAATATTATCACTTTCTAGTTTCTGACTTCTAAGCTCTGACTTCTCTCCTTGATACATCCCATAAAACTTTACCACGTTCCAAAGTAGCATATTAACTTTCTGTAAAGCTTCTTTCACTCCCTTTTCCGAAAAACAAAGCGTATCGGCGAGCATCACCGGCGAGGTTAAAAGATAATACCGCAGCGCATCGGCGCCGTATTTATTGAATATTTCCATCGGATCCGGATAGTTCTTGAGCTTTTTAGACATCTTCTTGCCGTCTTCGGCAAGTACGATCCCGTTTACGATAACGTTCTTGAAAGCTTCGGTGTCTTTAACTCCGGCCGCCAGAACGTGCAGATAATAGAACCAGGCCCGGGTCTGGTCCGCGCCTTCAGCGATGAATTCGGCCGGAAAATTATTCTCGAATTTTTCCTTGTTCTCGAATGGATAATGCATTTGCGCGTACGGCATAGACCCGGACTCGAACCAGCAGTCAAAGACGTCGGGAATGCGCTTCATTGTACTTTGGCATTTAGCGCATTTGAACGTGATCTCGTCCACGATATGCTTATGCAGGTCGCTCACCTTTTCTCCGCTTAATTTTTCCAGCTCGGCGATAGAGCCGATCACGATCCGCTCGCCGCACCCGCATTCCCAGATCGGAATGACGGAAGCCCAGTATCTCTGCCTAGAAATTGACCAATCGCGCGCGCCTAGGAGCCATTTGCCGAAACGCCCGGCTTTGATATGCTCCGGCGACCAATTGATCTTTTCCGCGTTTTTAAGAAGCCGCTCTTTCATCTCCGCGACTTTTACGAACCAGGACGAGGTCGCGTAATTAAGAAGCGGCGTATCGCAGCGCCAGCAATGCGGATAACTATGCTCGTATTTAGCTTTGGAAAAAAGCAGATCGTTATGCGCCAAGTATTTTATGATCTCCACATCCGTCGCCATGACATCGTCTTTCGGTTTGACGTTAAGTCCCGGAAAATCTTTTACTTCTTCCTTAAAATATCCGTCCATATCCACGTGCTGGACAAAGGGCAGCTTATTTTCACGCCCAAGCTTCATATCATCCTCGCCGAAAGCGGGCGCGATATGGACGACCCCCGTCCCCTCCTCTGTGGTCACGAAATCCCCGGCATATATTTTCCAGCCGTTCTCGCGGTATTCCATCTCTTCATCGGAAGAATAATAATCAAATAGCGGTTCATATTCTAATCCGACTAAATCGTTACCCTTAAAACGTTTTAAAAGCTTATATTCTTCTTGAGGGGATTCTGGTTTGGGTGATCCGATAATTACATGACCGACAATCAAATTATCAACCACTAACTCTTTTTTAAAAACTCTATTTATTAAATCAGTGGCCAAAATATAGCGCTCAATTTTTCCGTCTTTTTTTTCTTCTATTAACGAATAATCTATATTCTTGCCCACCGCCAATGCCACATTTCCAATTAAAGTCCAGGGGGTTGTTGTCCAAGCTAAGATATACGCCTGATCGTCATTTGTGAATTTGTGTCCGATTTGTGAATTTGTAATATCTTTTATTTTGAATTTCACCACCGCCGACAAATCCTTCACGTCCTTATAGCCTTCGGCCACTTCGGACTGCGACAGCGTAGTTTCGCAGCGCGGACAGATATGCATGGAGCGGTAATCTTTATAAACCAGGCCTTTTCCCCACAATTCCTTAAATACCCACCAGACCGATTCCATGAAAGTCGTATCCATGGTCCGGTAGCCGTTCTCCATATCCACCCAGCGCCCCAGTTTCTTTATATATTTTTTCCAGTCTTCGGCGTATTCTAAAACCTTGGAGCGGCAGAGTTCGTTGAATTTGGCCACCCCGGTCGCCTCGATATCTTTTTTGGATTTAGAACCTAATTCTTTTTCGACGATATTCTCTATCGGCAATCCGTGGCAGTCCCAGCCCCAGC
>MFGB01000024.1 GCA_001780275.1 Candidatus Falkowbacteria bacterium RIFOXYA2_FULL_47_19
AGCGAAGGGAAAGAAAGCTGATAAAAAAGACAAAGACAAGGCGAAGATCATAGAAGAGATAAGAAGAAGCGGATCAGAGGTCATGGTCATAGCGGCCGACGTGACGGACGAAAAAAAGATGAAAGAGGCCATTGGGCTTGTCCGAAAGAAATTAGGCCGGATAAACGGGGTGGTCCATGCGGCGGGGAAAAGCGCGTACGGACTGATAAAAGATATAAACCCCGAAGAGTTCGGTCGTGAATTCAATTCAAAGGTGCAAGGCACATGGCTTCTGGGAAAGATGTGTGCTAAGGATAATTTGGATTTTATGGTACTTTTTTCCTCAACATCCACGATAGTCGGCTGGCGCGGATTTGCTGGAAAAACATCGGCTAATACTTACATAGATTCCTATGTTCAATATTTTAATAAGGCAAAAAGGGTCGTATCGATTCATTGGCCGACCTGGGATAATATCGGCGAATCCGTCGGAGTGAAAACGGACCAGAAAAAACAGATGTTTCGCGTCATCGGTCCCGCCGAAGCCGTCAAAGCATTTGACATGGCCATAAAAAAGGATGGTCCCGATAATATCGTAGTCGGAAGCCTTAACCGTGAATTCCTGTCCCTGAAAAACCTTTTCGCCTTTGAAGTATCTGAATCACTTTTGTCAGAGATCGGAACAAGGACCGAATTTCCCCATTTTGATATTTTCAGGAAGCGGCAAGATCGAATTTCAGCTTCCGAAAATTCAAAGGCGGGAATGCGGGGTGGGACCCGAAGAGATTTGAGATCCGAGCTTACCAGTATTTGGCAAAGAGTTTTAGGATATAAGGATATAAGCGCCAATGATAATTTTTTCGAGCTAGGGGGAGATTCGATCATGATAATTAGAGTGCAGACAATGATTGGTCAAAGACTGGAAATGAACATTCCCGTTATTGAGATATTTAACCGCCCCACCATCTCGGCTTTGGTCGATTTTATGGAAAAATTCCGGACGGCGAAAGAACCAACCGCCCGGTCGATTAAGGTCGCTAAGCCCTATAAATCCATAGACAAGAATTAAACATGGGATCAATAAAAACACGAAAAATTTTTGCTTATAAAACATCCTATCTTCAGAAAAGGATGTGGCTGCTTTATAAGATAGAACCGGAATCATCTTTTTATAATTCAGTCAACGCAGACTCTATAAAAGGCGAGCTAGACGTTGAGATATTTAAAAAGAGCCTGGATTTCCTTATAAGCCGCCATGAATCATTGCGGACAAATTTTAAGGAAATTGACGAGGAGTTAGTTCAAATTGTTCATGATAAGAATGATTTTAGCTTGAAGTTTAAGGATTTAAGCCGCATAAAATCCGAAAAAAAGAAAAAAGAGGAAGAAGAGACGATGATCAGGGAAGAATCGGGCAGGCCGTTTAAGCTTGAATCAGACCGCCACCTCTTCCGGGTTGTACTCATTAGGAGGTCAAAAGAGGACTATACCCTGACATTGGTAATGCACCACATAATCACCGACTGGTGGTCTTTCGTTGTGTTTTATCGTGATCTTTGTTATGCCTATATTTCCTTTTTGCGAGGAAAAACCCCCCCCTTGCCTCCGCTTACACTTCAATACAAGGATTATGCCTCCTGGGAACAGTCAAAGGAGGGCCGAGCTGTTTTTAAAGAAGGAGAAAAATATTGGATAAAAAAACTTTCCGGAAGTTTGCCAGCCTTAAATCTTCCCACTGATAAAACAAGACCGCCCCTGCAGACTTATAGCGGATCGACCGAGAACATTACTATAGATAATGAACTATTTGAGAATATTGAAAAATTTTGTCAAAAGAAGAATACCACGGTATTTATATATCTTTTTTCCGTTTTTGATGTATTTCTTCGCCGTATTACCGGAGAAGAGGATATAATTATCGGTACGCCCTTTTTAGGTAAAAGGACAAATGGGCTAGAAGACGTTATCGGGATTTTTATAAATAATCTGCCGATCAGGACCAATTTAGCGAACGATTCCACGTTCATGGCCCTATTGAAAAAAAATAGGAATATTATTTTAGAAGCAATGGCCAAACAGGATTATTCTTTCGATAGGTTGATAGAAAAATTGGATTTAAAGCGCGATTTAAGCCGGTCGCCGATATTCAGCGTAATGTTCCAATATGACACTAAGATCCGGGTGGGTTTAAATTTAGACGGATTAGAGGCGGTTCATCGGGATTTTTATAATAATACCACTAAATTTGATTTAAAAATGAGATTTTCTTCGTTTTTGCAGAAGGGAACGACATTGTATTGCGAATATAATACGGATTTATTTTGTGCTAATACTATAAAAACCTTCCTGCGAACGATAAAGGTTTTAATGTCGAGCGCCTTGGATAATCCGGAAAAAAAGATATCCGACCTAGAGATAATAACTCCGGAAGAAAAAAACAGCCTAAGTCTCGGATATTGCGGAGCCAGAATTAAGTATCCGGAAAACAAAACGATTCATGGGTTATTTGAGGAACAGGTAAAAAAAACCCCTGATAACATGGCCCTGGAATGCGGAGCCAGAAGATTAACGTATCACGAACTTAATAAAAAAGCTAATCAGTTGGCGCATTATCTATTAGAATCAGGGGCGAAAAAAGCGGCTGTAACAGGTATGCTATTGAATCATTCTATAGATTTAATCATAGCCGAATTGGCGATCCTTAAAGCTGGCGGAATATGCCTGCCGATAGATGCTAAATATCCAAGAGAAAGAATCGATTATATGTTAAAAGATGCCGGCATAAGCACGTTAATCGTTAATGACGACAATAAAAATATATTCAATGCAAACAAGAGAATAGTAATTAATCTTGATGATGCCGATTTGCAGGAAAAGCTTAATAGGCAGGACGACGACAACCCGGGAAAATCATCTATTTCCGATGATCTGGCATACTTAATGTACACATCCGGTTCGACTGGCCAGCCCAAGGGGGTGATGCTCGGACACAAAAATATGGTTCAGGAAATATTTGCACGGATAAATGCGGCTGATATTACCCCCAGGGATAAATTTTGCCTTAGCTCTTTCCAGGGATGGTTTTTATCGGTTCAGCAGATTTTTTTACCGTTATTCATGGGGTCGCCCTTGTTTATATATCCGGAGGAGACCATCAATGATCCATTAGCGTTTTTTACGTGCATAGACAGAGATAAAATATCCGTTATAGAAATTGTAGTTCAATCTTTATCACTATATATCAGTTTAATCGACGAAAGCGAAAAGAATAAAAAAGGGCTTAGATATTTAAGGATACTCTGGACCATCGGCAAGGATGCCCCCGATTTGGTCAATAGATTCTATTCGGAATATAAACACGTTCAGTATATGATAGCTTACGGCACCACCGAAAGCGGAATGACGTTATACAGAAAGACGGATCATAACATAAAATATAATAAGATCACCGAAGGAAAACCCGTCGCAAATACCGATGTTTTCATATTAAATAGCACGGGCACGGGATTAACCCCGCCTGGTCTGATCGGAGAGCTTTATGTTGCCGGGGAAAGGTTGTTCAAAGGATACCTAAATGATCCGGTCAAAAGCCGGAAGGTTCTTTTGCCGCACCCCTTCTTTAAGGATGTGAAAATTTATAAAACCGGAGACTTAGCTCGAATACATACTGATGGCAATATAGAGATCCTGGGCCGAGTAGACAGCCAGATAAAGGTTCGGGGCATAAGAGTAGAGCCGGGAGAAGTCGAAATATGCTTAAGGGCTTCGTCTGCCTCTATTAAGGATTGCGTAGTTGTTAAGTATGAAGAATCTTTGGCTGCTTATTATACAGTAACGAATAGGGGTATTGTTGAAATAGAGAAATTAAAAAATAGTTTAAAGACTAAACTCCCCGGCTACATGATTCCTGCGTATTTCGTACGTCTTGATAAATTCCCCCAGACGGCCACCGGCAAGATCGATCTTAAAAAACTTCCTTTACCGACAGAAAAAGACTTGGAAAAAAAGAAATACGAAGCGCCCAGGGGAACAACCGAAAAAAGACTGGCTATGATCTGGCAGGAAGTGTTGGGCATAAAAAAAATATCCCGTCACGATAATTTTTTCGATCTAGGCGGGCACAGCCTTAAGGCGATCCGGCTTCTCTCGCGGATAAACCGGGAATTGGCCGTAGATCTGCCGCTTAAAGAGGTATTCCAATATTCGACGATAAAAAATCTAGCCCGGATAATCGCTGGTCGGGTTAAGAGCGAACCGCCGCAATCAGCCCCGACGGCCAAACCCAGAAAATATTATCCCTTAACTTTAGGGCAGGCCGCATTCTGGCGCGCAGTTCGGAATAAGAAAGCTGCGACTTCTAACATTCTTACGATTTTAGAATTTGCCGGCAAGCCGGATTTAAACGCATTCAGACTCGCTTTACAGGAAATTATAAACAGGCACGAAGCTCTGAGGGCGAATTTTATAATGAAAAACGGCAAGCCGGTGCAAGTTATAAAAAAGAGCGTTGCCGTAAAACTTGAGAGTATAAATTTATTGAATGTAAAAGACGTGAAAAGGGCCGTGGCCGGCGTCGCGAGGAAAGAAGCCGAGAAACCCTTTGATCTTAAGGGGGGTTTGCTCATTAGATTTAAGTTCATAAAAACCGGAAAAGACGCTTCACTGCTTGTGATCGCGGTTCATCACTTGGTTTTTGACCATTATTCCCACCATGTATTTCTCAATGATTTAAGAAATATTTACGGCTCTTTATCGGGCGGCAAAAAGCCGGCGGCAATATCGTCGCTTAAATATACCGATTGTCTTTTGCGGGAAACCGAGCTAAAGGAAAAAGATCTGCCAAGGCAGGAAAAATATTGGCAGGATAAATTTTTCGATAAGTACCCCGCGCTTGAATTGCCCGCGGACAAATTCATTAAATCAGGCCGAAGTGCTAAGTGGGAAAACATGGAATTCATGTCAGTCGAGGGCGCGACGGCAGACAAGATAAAAAGGATATGTCAAAATTTAAATATTACGCCGTTCATGTTCTTTCTGGCTGTTTATAATATATTTTTGTACAAGATAACCGGAAAAACGGACATAATGGTCGGCACGCCCGCCAATACTAGAAACAGTGAAGAGGAAAGCGGGGTAATCGGCATGTTTGTCAGCAACCTAGCTTTAAGGAACCGGATAGAGGAAGGCGATTCTTTCGCGGATCTAGCGTCCCGGGTCAGGGAAAATGTTATCGACGCCCTGGAAAACAGGAATCTGCCCTTTAGCGACCTGGTGGAAAAAAATCTGCGTCCCGTTGACCCGGCCCGCCCGCTTTTAAATATTTTTTTCCGCACAATATATCTTGACGGTAATTTTGATACGGCTTTTAGCGACGGGTTAACCATTAAGCCGCAGAGGATCGGTTTTAGAAATGTTCCTTTTGACCTCGAGTTGGCGGTTGTTGCCGGCCCAACCTGGACGCAGCTTGTGTTGGTATATAACCGGGATTTATTCCAAAAAGAAACGGTTGAAAAATTATTGTCATATTTTTATTCTATGCTAAAAACGATCGGATCCGATCCCGGCGTAAAGATTGCCGGTATAAAAGCCTGGAAAAAATAAATATTTTATGGAAAATAAAAATTATTCAATTTTTCCGTTATTTTATCCGGACATAACGATTACGCGCGCGGACGGGGTTTATGTTTATGATAAAAATAATAAAAAATATCTGGACCTTTCCGCCAGCGCCGGCATGTGCAATCTCGGGTACAATAATAAGGAAATCAACCGGGTAATCGCGGGTCAGATAAAAAAATTAACGGTCGCTCCCCAAAAATACCGTACTACGGAAAGAGAAGCTTTAGTTAATAAAATCCTGTCTTTATTTCCGAAAAAATATAACGCCGTCATCCCGGCCGTTACCGGCAGCGAAGCCGTGGAAGTCGCTATGCAAATAGCGGTCAGCCGTACCGGACAAAACCGATTTTTAAGCTTTGACCGCGCCTATCATGGCCGGACTCTTGCCGCCGGCTCTTTGGGTGAAGGTTTTTTCGGTTATGGTATCTTCAAGGATCATTTTGATACTGTGCGCCCGCCCTTTAAACAAACTGAGGCCAGAAAGGCAGTTAAAAAAATAGCGGTCATGTTCAAGGTGAAAAAATACGCCGCCGTGGTCGTTGAGGGTGTTATTACCAATGCCGGCTATTTATTTCCGCCGTCCGAATTTTACAGGGCTCTGTCAGACCTATGCCGTCGGCACAATGTTCTTTTAATATTCGACGAGGTTCTGACCGGTTTTGGCCGCACCGGAAAGATGTTTTCTTTTGAACATCACGGCGTACAGCCCGATCTGGTATGTTTATCTAAAAATATCGCCGCCGGACAAATCGCCATGGGCGCTGTTGTCGCTCCGCGTTTTCTGGCGGAAGGTTATGAAGGTTATTCGGCGTTTACCTGGCCGCCCCTGGGATGCGCGATCGCCCTTGAAAGCATTGATATTATCGTTAAAAAAGATCTGGTTCGCCAGAGCCGAAAATTGGGTAATGCCGCTTTGCCGATGCTGAAAAAACAGCTGGATAATAATCCGTTGATAGATAATATAAGCGGCCTGGGTCTGGGCATAGCCATTAAGTTTAATTCCAGGGAAACGGCGCAGAGGGTATACGAAATTTGTCTTAACGCCGGCATCATGCTGTTCAGGAAATTAGATGTCAGTTTATTGGTAATACAGCCGCCGCTGATCATAAAAAAGGAAGAGCTCATGGGTGCGCTCAGAAAGGTTATAGCCATTATTAAAAAGCTATGCTGAAGATATATATTCACGACACAAGGAACGATCGAAAAGTCGGTCTTAGGGAATTACCCCGATTTTTATCCGCGGAAGAGATAGAGCGGGCCGGCCGGTTTAAGTTTGAAAAAGATTTTAAATTATATACGGCCGGAAAAATAATTGCTCGAAAAATGATCGCTGATTATATCGGAATCGCTCCGAATGATATAAAATTTTTTATAGACAATTACGGCCGGCCATTTTTAGAAAATCACAAGATAAAAAATTTTGATTTTAATATTTCCCATTCCGGCGATTATGTCGTTTTGGCGTTAAGCGACCGGCGCGTGGGCATTGACGTGGAAAAGATAAGGCTGGTGGATTTTAAAGTCGCGGAAACCTGTTTTCACGACAATGAACTTGAAGTCCTGAACCGCGATCCCGCTAAACTTCCGGAAAACTTTTACGGGCTCTGGACGCTTAAAGAATCTTTTATTAAAGCTGTCGGGCAGGGCCTGTCTTATCCCCTGAAAGATTTTTATTTTTCTTTTTCGGCCGCCGGGATTAAAATAAACATATTAAAACCGGTCGCGGATGACCAGACGTGGAATTTTAAACTTTATGATTTTGACCCGGAATATAAGCTGGCGGTTTGCGCGAAAGACCGGAAAGCGCCGCCGATTGTAAAAATCAATAACTTAGCGGAATTATGAAAATCGCTTTTTTCTTATCGTCAAAAAATGTCGTGTCGCATGATCGTGGCGGCGGCGTGGAATATTTTTCGTATTATTTAACCGGGGAGATGGCCCGTCGCGGCCATAGTATAACCGTTTACGCGGCACCCGGATCAAAGATCCCGGGCGTAAATACCAGGGAAATATCGCCCTTTCCGACCAATATTGACACGGAATACGCCAATTGGCAGGAAAGGATAAGCAGTTTTTACGACCTGTCGGCTTTGTCTGATTTTTTTATTAGCGGGGAGTGGAAAAAATTTGATCTGGTCCAGTATAATAATTATATTTTTTATGAAATATTGCCTTTTTTGAAGTTGGCCGATATTCCCGTCATTATTCACGTTCATTACTCACATAAAGCCATTTACCCCCATATTAAAGATAAATTGTCGGAATACAAAAGCGTCCGCTATCTGCCAGTTTCCGATTTTACAAAAACGCTCATGCCGGATCTGCCTTATTTGGACAAAGTTTATCCGGCCGTTGATTTAAAAGATTTCCCTTACTCCGGTGCCTCTGGCAGCTATCTTCTTTTTTTAAGCCGGATTTGTCCGGAGAAGGGGGCGCATCTGGCCGTTAAAGCGGCGCGGCGGGCGGGGGAAAAATTAGTTATCGCCGGCGGAGTCAGCCGGTCGCATCGCGCTTATTTTAATACCGAGATCAAGCCGTATATAGATAACAAAAACATCATCTACGTCGGCGAGGCCGATCTTAAGACCAGGGTAAAAATATATCAGAAAGCGGCCGCCTTGCTTTTTCCGATCCAGTGGGACGAAACCTTCGGCCTGGTTATGGCCGAAGCGATGGCCTGCGGCACGCCGGTTATCGCCTTTGACCGGGCCGCTGTCCGGGAGATCGTAAAAGACGGCGTGAGCGGTTTTATTGTGCCGGACGGGAGCATTGAGGCCATGGCCGAGGCCGGAAAAAGAATCACGCAACTGGACAGGAAGAGGGTTAGGAGGTGGGCGGAGGATAATTTTTCCGTCAAAATTTGGGCGGAGAAATATGAAAAAATTTGTGAGAAACTTAGTAAAAGAATATAGACCATGTCCATGCTTAACGATTTAAATTTTTGGTTGCGCGATTTAATTTTTCCGCTTGTTCTTGTAAATTTTATAGCTTTGGTCTTTTTTGTTGTCATCAATCATTTGACCTTAAAGAGATTTTTATCCCGAATAACTTTTAATTTTTGGATTGTCCTTGTCTTGATTTTTTTCGCATCGCTTCTGATCCGTATTTCTTTACCGATTCTCCATCATGAAATGTTTATTGACGAACCATGGTACATGGAAGCCGGAAAGAATATGCTTTTTACGGGATCGCAGGGGCATTATCCTAAGTCTATCGGTTGGCCATTTCTGATCTTTATCGTTTTTTTGATTTTCGGCGTTAATAATTGGACGGCCATTTATGCCTCTTTGTTTTTTGGCGCCCTTTCCGTTTTTCCCGTTTTTTTACTGTCCTACGCTTTGACGGATAAAAAATACTTAAGTTTGATTTCCGCTTCGATTTTTTCTTTGTTTCCTTTGCATATTTTTTGGTCCGCCACCGCTGAAACCAACGTAGCGTCCGTATTTTTTACGGCCATGAGCATGTTGTTCGCGTTTTTGTATTTTCGGGAACCTTCAAGGGGTTTGTTTTGGTTAACCATGGCAAGTTTCGCCTTTACTGCCCAAATTCGGCCGGAGAATTATATTCTACCGATAGTTTTTTTGATCTGGGTGTTTGTTATCCAAAAAAAGAAAATTTTTTACGGGTTCAAAGAGATTCTATCCGATGGGTTATTTTCCAAAACGCTCCATAAATATATCGGACCGTTATTGTTCGTTCTTTTTTTGACCGCACCAAACCTGATTCAGGTATTACATTTCAATGTTTCACTGAATGCTTACGAAAATGTTACTGAAGGAGCTATAATAAAACCGAACTGGAGTTTTGACAATTTGATTAAAAATACACTTAATTTGGGGCCGGAATTATTTCAGACATTCGATGAGTTGATAGTAATCTTCATGATCATTGGATTTTATTATATGCTCAAGAACCGAAGAAAATATGCGGTTTTGCTGGTTTCTTGGTTTTTGGTTTTGTGGTTCACGTATTTCATCTCTTTTCTCGATGTATTAGGCGGAAGAAGCAGGGTTTATTTGAGTTTTTACCCGATATTTTCGATTTTGGCCGCTGCGGGAATTTGGCTGGCGATGGATAAGGCGCGATCGTTATTCCGCGATGCGCCACCCAAGGCAATTCCTTTTTTAATGATGGGCATGTTTTTTCTTTTATTATTTTTAAATATCGGTCCGTATATTCCTCGCGCGAGTGCGGAAAAAGTTCTGGAAACCAGAATTCCGGAATTCATGAAACGCGATATTCCCTATGACTGCATGATAATCTCCGGTGAGGATGTCATTATAAAAAGCACCACCGATTTTAATTCAATCGCTACGGAAGAATTTTTAAATTTGAGGGATAAAGATAAATTTTTCAGCGAACATAAATGTGTGCTTTTTTTTGAAGATATGTATTGTTTTTATAGAAAGGGTTTTACAAAGAAATTGTCGGAGTGCCGAGAGTTGAAAAATAATTATTTAACCGAGGAATTTTTAACCTACCAAAACGATAATATAAAATATACTTTCTATAAATTAAGCAACAATAAATAAAGTCAATGCGCGTTAAAATAGACAAAAAAACTAATTTAAACGAAAGCGATATTATCCACAGAGCGATTTTATTGGGAACAAAAGACATATTTTTCCGTTTATCTGGTCCGAATGTCGACTTACCGTCAACTATGGTAAAAATATACTCCGTGATGGACCGTGAATCCGAATATGGGGTTTGGCTCTTGGATTTTCCTTATTGCATCGTAAACGAGATGAGCCGCGATCATATAATTACCCGAAATCCGGGAGCGGGTGAAAAAAACGATCGATGCCGGGAATGCCGGTATTTTAAATCGTGTGCCGGTTTTCCGGCCGGATATTTTAAAAAGTTCGGGACGGGGGAGTTGGCGCCGATAAAAGATCAGCCGCTTGAAGTCATGATTGAAGTTGAACCAAGATGCAACTATGATTGTCCGTTTTGTTATAACCGCAATTCTTTCGCCCGAAAAAACCGGGACATAAATGCCTTAAGCGCGGATTATGTAAAAAAAATAATTGATAAAATAGTTGAAACCGGGATCGGCATAATAAGGTTTACCGGCGGGGAGCCCCTGCTCAGGCCGGATATATTCGCGCTGATGGAATACGCCAAGGACAAGAAGCTGGAGGTAAGGCTAAATACCAATTGTTCGCTGGTAAACGCCGCCAATATCAATAAATTCAAAGGCATCGTTGATAATATCTTAATTCCGATAGAAAGCTGTTCGGAGGCCGAAGAGGCGAAGGCGACCGGACAAAAAGAGGCTTTAAAGAAAAAAGTTGCCGCCATAAGATTATTCAAAAAGATCGGCGTGCCCACGATCCGGGTCGGCACGGTCGCTACTTTTGGCGCGATTAATAATCTGGAAAAACTGTCTGATTTTATTTTGGGTTTGCCGGTGGACGAGTGGGAATTATACCGTCCGATCTCTTCCGGCCGAAATAAGCGGAAATTAAGCGGAATAGAGATAAAAAAGCTGATTTATGGTATAATAAAGATTCAGAAGAAGACCGAAAAAAAGATAATTTTAGCCAATGCCTTGCCCTTTTGCGCCCTAAATGATTTAAACAAAGCAAGCAGCGTAAGCCATGGCGCTTTGTTCGATGACGGACATAACCGGATCGTCGTTGACCCGCGGGGATTCGTTAAACCGCATTATTTTCTGGACAAAAATATCGGCGATCCTTTGGATATAATTTCCGCCTGGAACAGCGCTTTTATGAAAAAGATGAGGAATCTGGAATTTTTGCCGCCGGAATGCCGTAAATGCAATTATTGTTTTAAATGCCGGGGAGGGAGCCGTTTCGAGGCTTTTAGCGCTGTCGGGAAATGGGACGCTCCGGACCCCTTGGCTGATTTTAATAACATATTGTTATGGAAAGAGTCGATATAAAAGTCGGTTTTTACTGCAATAACCTGTGCAAATTTTGTGTACAGGGCAGAAAGAGGGATTATCTGCCGGCTAAGGACAAAGAAGAGGTCATAAATTCACTCAAAGAGGCTTATGACAAGGGTAAGCGGGAAGTGGTTTTTACCGGCGGAGAGCCTTGTTTGCATCCGGAATTTTTATTATTAGTAAAAGCGGCTAGAGAGATCGGCTTTGAGGTCATACAGATCCAAACCAATGGCCGGATGTTCGCTTATGAGAATTTTTGTTTAAAAACCATCCAGGCCGGCGCGAATCAATTTTCTCCGGCCCTGCACGGACACAACGCGGCCATCCATGATTTTTTGACCGAAGCGCCGGGAAGCTTCAAGCAAACGGCCCAAGGCGTAAAAAACCTGAAAAAACTTAATCAGTACGTTTTGACCAATTCGGTCATTACCTCAAAAAATTATCGGCACCTGCCCGAACTGGCCCGGTTATTGGTTGATCTGGGGGTTGATCAATTTCAATTCGCGTTCGTCCATATCCTGGGAACAGCCGACAAAAATAAAGACTGGCTTACGCCCCGCAAGACAGATATTATGCCCTTTGTCAAAAGGGGATTGGATATCGGCATAAAAGCCGGAAAAAAAGTGACTACCGAGGCGATACCTTTTTGTTTTATGGCTGGCTATGAAAAACATGTCGGGGAAACAATTATGCCGGAAACCAGGATATACGATGCCGGGTTTGTGGTAGAGGATTACGGGGCTTATCGCCGGGACAGCGGCAAGGCCAAGCGTAAAGAATGCCGTTTGTGCAAATACGATAAAGTCTGCGAAGGTCCCTGGAAAGAATATACCGAGCTTTTTGGGTGGGACGAATTTAAACCGGTAAAAAAATGATTTTATGCGCACCGGTAATTTTAATAAGCATAAAATAATTCATTGAAATGCATAAGATCTTTTACAGCTGGCTGTTTTATTTCATGTGCGCGCACTTATTACTTCTGGTCGTTTTGTTGTTCCTTAACATCCGGCACTTGTGGCCGGAAGTAAAAAAAATAAGCAAAAAAACCTGGCTAATCCTCGGCGCTATTTTTTTATTCGGCTTTTATTTGCGGAACGCGGAATATTGGCTCGGTCCGTTTCTTGACGGTTACGTTTATCAGGAATCGGCACATATGTGGATACTTCACGGCCAATTCGTGAAATCATGCGCCTTGGGGAACCCCCTGGACTGTAAATTATTCGAACAGGTGTTGTTCCTTCCCGGTTTTCCGGTAATTATCGCCTTGGTCCATCTAGTATTCGGAATAAACAGCCTGAATGCTTCAGCCGTTTCCGCGGTTATGAGCAGCCTGACAATTGTTCTTGTCTTTCTGTCGGCTTATCTGCTTTTTCGAAAATCATCCGTCGGTCTTCTGTCGGCGCTGGTCTACGCGGTTATTCCGATCAATATAATATATTCGCAATCAGGCCTATCGCGACCGACCGCTTTGTTTTTTTTCGGCTTGACCATAGTCAGTTTCCTGATCGCCCTTAAGAACGGTAAATATATAACCTGGCTCTGGTTCGCGGTCTCATTGTCGTATTTCATATACTTACGTCCGGAAGTTTACGCGATAATTCCTGTTTTTTTGTTCTTCGTGATTATTTTTAAGCGAAAAGAAATCGGAACATTTTCAAGAAGCTTCATGAAAGATCGTCCGCAGGATTTTATCGTGCTGTTACGGCTGATATTTTTGGTATTTTTGTTTTTATTATTGCAGTTACCCGCCTTAAACTGGCTTTTGTTCGGTAATCCGATCAGGAATCTGCCCGGTAACGGTTTTTACGGCCTCCATCTCGGAGGGATTCTGATGACCGGAAAAGCTTTGTGGTTACAATTATTTAATTTAACCCCCGGCGGGGGAGAATCTTTATATCATTATATTTTCGTTATTTCCGTATTTTTTGTTTTCGGTCTTTTGATCCTTGTTTTTAGACGCAAAAAAGAAAATTTTTTTATAATATCCCTTTTCCTCGCTTATTTTGCCGTAACGGCGTTATTTTATGACGGCAAAATAAGCGGTACCGGCGAGCTTACCTATGATTATTTCCGGCGCAGCCTGATGCTTAATGTTCCTTATTCCGTTATAGCGGGTTATGGGTTTTACCTGGTTTTTAGTTTTCTCGAAAGTGTTTCCTTGAAGCGTATGCTGTACCCGTCAATTTTTTTAGGTATTTTATTTGTTTCGGTAAACGCTTTAAATATCGATTTCGACGGCAAAAAAATAAAAGAAAGCTATAAAATCGCCAGGACCTTTTTTTCGCTATCGCTGTTTAAGGACGTAAGAGCGGCCAAAGCCGGGGATAAAAGCCTTATTAATCCGGATTCTGATTATTGGGAGATCGTGGAAAAGATCCCGGACGATTGTCTTGTTATTACCAGTATGGGCCTGATCGTTACCAACGATTATTTCGCCGACAATAAGAGGAAAGCGGCACAAACTGATTTAATTTTTGATACCACCGAGAATCTATTTGTAGAGGAAATAAAAGAAAATAAGTGCGTTTATTATATCGAGGACAGGCAATGCCGGCGTGGTCCCGGCTTGTATCTTTGCGGATTTTTAGAAAGTCGCCTGGATAAAGAGTTTTTTTTCGCCCGTAACGATTATTTGGTTTATAAAGTAAAGCTAAATGATGAATATTTATGAATACCGAGGTTTTGCAAAGCGAACATTTCGATAAATTGATCGGTGGATATGAAAAACACTATGACGACAAATACAGCCGGCAGTATCGTAAAAACTTCATCAACCGATATCTTTTCGACGGGATCGATTTGCGCGGAAAAAACACGCTTGAAGGGATGTGCGGCAGCGGACAGACGACGCGATATCTGCTCGACGGGGGAGCCCGGGTAACCTGCGTAGATATTTCCGGAAAAGCCCTGGACAGGCTGCGATCGAGATTCCCGACCGTAAAAGTTCTTAAGGCGGCGATGAAAAATACCGGAATGGATAACGCCAGTTTCGATTGCGTTGCCATAGTCGGCGGACTGCACCATACACACCCCGATTTAAACCGCGTACTGGACGAAGCGCATCGGATCCTTAAGACGGACGGTTATTTGTGTTTTTTCGAACCGCACCGAGGATCGCTTCCCGATCTTGTAAGGAAGTTTTGGTATAAGCTTGATAAATTTTTCGTTTCGAACGAACGATCGATAGACATTGAAGGGTTAAAGAGGGAATATGAAAAAAAGTTTAAATTCACGAGCGAGTATTACTCAGGCAACCTGGCTTATATTTTTGTGTATAACTCATGGGTTATAAGATCGCCCGAATGGCTCAAGGTTCTGTATTCGCCCGTGTTATTGAAATTAGAATCGTTTTTCCGGATATTCCAAAATAAGAGATTTTCATGTTTCGTCATATGCCAATGGCAAAAGAAATAAACAACCATAAACGGTCCTTGCTGATCTTGACCGGCTTTACCTGCAACAATAACTGCGTAATTTGCTCGATAAAGGGCAAGGAGAAGGGTAATCCGGACCGCACCTTCCGCGAGATCGTGGAAGATCTGCGCCGGGGAGCCGAAGACGGTTATGAGGATGTCGAATTTACCGGCGGAGAACCGACGATCCGGGGAGATATCGCCGATCTGACGCGGGAGGCGGTAAAACTGGGTTATAGGACCATAGCCCTAAGCACGAACGGCCGGCTCTTTAGTTACGAGCGATTCCGCGATCGGATAATAGCCGCCGGTTTGAATAAGGTGACTTTTTCGCTTTTGGGCCCGACGGAAAAGATCCATGACGCCGTTACCCGAACCCCGGGCGCGTTCAGGCAGATCACGGCCGGCATAAAAAATCTGCGAAAAAACAAAAACGTCCGCGTGAGCATATCGAGCGTCATCTCCCGCCTTAATTATAAAAATTTACCGGATTTCGGAAAATTCATCGTTCACTTGGGCGTTAAGCGCTGGTATCTGCTCGATCTTATACCCGACGGCAACGCCAGGTTTTTTTATCCGCACCTTGCGGTCAGGCTGGAAGATTTATATAATGAACTTGGCGGACTTAAGGAGATGGCCGGACATTTCGATGAATTAGGATTTTTTGATTTCCCTCTTTGCCTGTTCGAACAGGAATTCCGAAACGAAAAGAACACCGTCTTTATCAACGCAAAAAAACGGGCGGATACGAGCCGTCAGGTGGGTTATGACCCAAAGCGCGTCAGTGCCGATAAAAACGGGAAATACCGCGACGTTTACAGAGTTAACGTCGGGATTTGCGGCCGCTGCCGTTATTACAAGGAATGCGGGGGTATATGGAAAGAATACCTGGATATGCATGGAGAGAAAGAAGTCAGTGATCTGGCGGCAAAAAATAAATGTCTGATCTGACGTTATGAAACATTAATATATTTTTACATGAAAAACCAAAATATCAAGAAAAAAAAGAATAACGATGGTCTGGGAAAGATCGAATGCCTGATAATCTTTAAGTGCAATTGCCGTTGCATCATGTGTTCCACGGGTTTGCAGATCGACCGCAATATCGGTAATAACGATTATCGTTCCAGCATGCCTTTTAAGGAAATAGTAAAAGATATCGACCGGGCCGTAAAAACGAACGCCCGCGGCATCGCCTTTTCCGGGGGTGAACCAAATTTACGCCGGGATCTGCCTATGCTTGTAGAGTACGCGAAATCGGTCGGCCTTAAACATATCGAAGTGCAATCGAACGGCCGGATCTATGCCTACCGCGATTATTGCGAAAAATTGATAAAAAGCGGCGTGACCAATTTCGTCATTTCTTTCCACTCCCATATCGAAGCGGTGCACGATAAGATCATGGGCGTGCCCGGTACTTACAGGCAGGTAGTCGAGGGCATAAAGAATCTGAACGACTTGGGGAAAAAGGTTTATATCAATATCGTTTTGACTAAATTGAATTATGGTCACCTTGAAGAACATGTCGCTTATTTGGTAAAGAATTTCGATATCCAGGAATTGCGATTTACTATGGTCATGCTCGAGGGCAACGTTAACGACGATCCCCGGGGTATTGTTCCGCCCATGAGCGAGGTCGGACCACACATCGGAAAGGCTATTGATATCGCCAAAGGCAAGGCCGCCTGTTTTATCTATAATATGGTACCCTGCCTGGTGCCGGGATACGAAGCTTACGTGAACGATTTAGGGCAGTTGGACACGTTATTGATCGGACCGGAATTCGAATCTTCTTTGGATGAAGAACGCAAAGGAAAGAAGGTCAAGGCCGCGGCCTGCGAAAAATGCCGATATAACAAGGCTTGTTACGGTATCTGGAAAAAATACGCCGACCTCTACGGCCTGGACGAACTTAAGCCGATGAAGCCATAATAATCATAAAATGCAAAGATCAAACCCGGAAAAACCAAAATTTATAAAAAAAACCGTTATTTTTACCGACTATAAGTGCAATAACAATTGCGTTTTTTGCATTGACGCCGAGAAAAGGGGAATACGAGGGAAAACGACAGAAGAGATCATGAAAGAAATGGCCGCGTCCAGAAAAAGAGGATCGACCTACCTGGAAATAATCGGTGGAGAGCCGACGATGAGGCCGGATTTTTTAAGGCTCATAGAGTTCTCTTCCAGTCTTAAATTCAAGACTATTGCCGTGACCACCAACGGCCGGCTGTTGTCATACCGAGATTACGCGGAGAAGATCATAAAGGCGGGACTAACAAGCGTCGTTTTTTCGATCCATGGACACAGGCCCGGACTGCACGACGGATTGACCCGCGTTAAGGGCAGTTTTAACGAGTTGCTTAAGGGGCTCGATAATTTAAAAAAGTTGAATTTCAACAGTATCGGTTCCAACACGACCATAGTAAAGCAAAATTATCGATTTTTGCCGGAGATGGGGCGGTGGTTGTTAAAACAGGGGATAAGAAACGCGGAGTTTATTTTCGTTGATCCGAATTATGGCGCCGCCAAGCTGAATTTCAGGAAGCTGGTGCCTAAAATTTCCGAGATCGCGCCGTACGTAAGGGAGTGCCTGGACATCGGAAAAGCGGATAAAACCGACCACTGGCACATCAGATACGTTCCCTTGTGTTATTTTCCTGACCACCTGGACAGGATAAGCGAAATCGACGAGGTAAAAAAGTTCAAATCAGAGCATATAGCGCCTGATTTCGAAAATTACGCCGTAGAATCGTCCCGGGCGGCCATAGGGCGGACCAAGGCCGAATGCTGCCGCTTGTGCCGGCTGAATAATATTTGCGAGGGGATTTGGCGGGAGTACGTCAGGCACTACGGGGACGGGGAGTTCAAACCGGTTAATTAATTAAATAAATTAAAAAAATATGGCGAAAGCAGATTTTTTCAAAAAATACGCGGGCCGATTATCGTTCGTCGCGCTCCTGTTTATACTGGCGATATTTTTCGGCTTGGCCTGGTTCGGCCGTAATGATCGGTCCGGGAATAGCGCGGGAGTTAAATTCGATCTGCGCGTTTGTACGGATGGGGCGGAGCAGCCCGATTGCTATCCCGGCATTTTTCCTTCGCCGGTGTTGGTTTGGGATTGCCATGACGGTAAAGCTCAGGACGGGAACCTGGAATATTCTTATAACATCCAAATAGACGATCAGGCCGATTTTTCTTCGCCCGAGATCGATTCCGGGGAATATGTGACTTCGGAAAACAGATTTACTGTTTCCAGGGAAGGCCTGACACCCGGCAGAACTTATTATTGGCGTATCCGGGGGCGAAGCCAGGCGGGCGTCTGGACCGATTGGGCCGCGGAAGAAAATCCGTTCGTGACGGCTATGCTCTGCGAATAAATCATTATTTCATATGGATCTATGCGTCTACGACAAATGCAATAACCAGTGCCTTCAGTGCACTAATCCCGACTCTCCCTGGCCGGCCTGGGATGGAAGTTTCGATTACGATTACGATTCGATCACGAAAAGGCTCCGTAAGGACAAAGCTAAATTCCTGGCGGATGATTCGATCTATCTGACCGGCGGAGAGCCCACTATTCACCCGGATTTTTTAGAGATCCTTAAATATCTGGCAAGTAATTTTCCGAAACAAAGGATCAAGCTGCTGACCAACGGCCGTCGGTTCATGTACGAGGATTTTGCCCGGCAGGTTTTGCGGATAAACGATAATTTCGAGATCGATCTTTCAATTTACGGTCCGGATGAAACCGCGCACGATAAGGTAACCAGGAGCCGGGGAAGTTTCAGGCAAACGATCGCCGGATTAAGGAATATCCTGAATCTAAAAAACCGAAAACAGGTAATCGGCGTCCGTTTTATCGTTACCGGACTTTCGTATAAGCATATCGGCGACTTTCTGGAAATGCTTCTCGCGGGCGGTTTTGGAACGGTCGACCGGGTAATAATAGTATTTTGGGAGGCCGAGGCTCAGGCCGTAAAGAACCTTAAAGAGACCAAGGTCGATTTTCGGAAAACGCGCCCGTATCTGGATAAAGCCCTGCCCCTATTCGGGAAGTTCAGGGACTTGAGGCTTTACCATTTTCCTCTTTGCACGCTGCCGGTCCGAGCCTGGCCTTATGCTTGGCGCACTTTGCCGGCGCATGAAGTAACCTTTTTGCCCGTCTGCCATGAATGCCTCTATAAGGACCTATGTCTGGGCGTTCAGAAGACTTATTTAAAGTATGTCGATCGCGAAGGTTTCGCGGCCCTGAAGCGGCCGATCGGGGTGGAAGAGAGCGGGGATTTTTATAAACCGATCAAGGGTATCTCGAAACGTTAATATGAACATTGATCCCATAAGCATCTTATTACTGCCAGCGGTTTTTTTTATCGGTACGATCACTTCGATCGAAGATATCCGGATGAATAAGATCAGGAATAAATGGATCCTATTCGGTTCCGCTTACGGATTGGCGGCGCTTTTCGGCCTGTTAATATGGAATCTTTCGGCTTATTCCATATCTGATTTTTACTATACGAATATCGCTAAGATCGGCCTCGGCGACCCCCGGCCCGTCTTTACCGTGCATTGGGGTTTTTTCTGGAAAACAGGACTGAACGGATTTTTGTCCCTCATACTGGGGTTCGCGCTCTGGAAAAACAATATCATGGCCGCCGGCGACGCCAAGCTGTTTTTTGTGTATGCCCTGCTTATTCCGATAAATTACTATTGGCGGTCCTACCTGCCGCTTTTTCCGTCATTGGCCCTTTTGATCAACATATTCGCCGTCGTTTTAGGATATTTTCTGATAAGATCGGCCGTATATTTTTTAGCGCGATCAGTGCGCCGTCTCGGGCGGACCGCCGCGGGCGCGGAGGTGACAAAAGAAAAAACCGCGTCGAAGCGCGGGGAATACCGCAGACAGCTCAAAATGATCTTCGGTTTCATGTCGTTTTTTTTATTTTTTTATTTTTTAAGGATCGCTGCGCAAAAATATTGGTCGATTGACATAGGCGCCGGCGTACAGGCGTTTTTTATAATCCTGGTCGTTTTCAGCCGGAGAATGACGGAAATATTTTTTAATAAACCGGCGGTTTTTTGGACGATCCTGGCGATCGGAGCCGGTCTCTGCGCTTACGGCCTCCTGACGGATCCAGGACTGACCCTAAGCATGCTCGCGGGAACGGCGAAAACCATGATAATATTCATGTTCGCCATGGGTCTTATCGCCAAGCTGGTCGATTTTTATGTGTCTGCCACGGGCTCCGTCGATATACCGATCGCCGAACTCGAACCCGGTATGGTCGTGGAAAGGAATTTTTGGCAGAATTTGACAGATCGAAAGATGCTGGCCAACGGTTTTTTTGCCGGCGGTTTAAGCGAGGCGGAAACGGAGAGCGTCAAGGCGTTGGCTCGCGACAAACGGGTAGAGATCGTTACTGTCTGCCGTAAATTTCCTTTTGCAGCCTGGATGTTCCTGGCGGTAATCGCGACCCTGCTCCTACAGGGTTCGATAATAAACCTTATTATCTATTCGATAAAATAATTTTGCTGTTGATGTCGTTTTATGGTATAATAATGTTGATGTGGATAAAGCGAATAAAAAAGTGTATTTGTAAATTTTCCTTATATTAAATTAAACCTTTCGCTTGTAGATCAATCCTTTAAATGCCGCTGCAAACACAAAAATACAAATTATTGATTTTTTTTCTGTTTTTTTTCGGCTTAGCCGGAATTTTATTTTTGACCGGAATCGAATATACGCAAGCCCTTTGGGGAAGTTCGATCACGGTCTGCACCGGGGCGGTTAATGAGCCGGCTTGCTATATGGATAAGTTCGCCAATCCGACCCTTAACTGGTCGGTAAGTTGGCCCGTGGAATGGTGCGACGCTCCGGCTCCGGACGGATATCCGGGCGGCTGCAGCGATACTTATACTAATTACCAATTGACGGTTGGCTCGTATAGCGCTTCCGGCGGCAGCGTTTACAGCTATACTGTACCGGACGGCGCCGGTCTTGACGTCGGCACTAATTATACTTGGCAGATACGGGTGCGGGACGCGATCGGAACCTGGACACCCCTCGCATCAGCTTCCTTTACCACTAATAATCAATGCGTTCCGACGGCGCCTTCCGGCCTCTCGGCTTCGGCGTATAACTGCGCTACCCATGATATTACTTTTAACTGGTCCGATAATTCGACCAACGAGGACTATTTTCGCGTTGAAAGAAGAATGAACGGCGGCGCATGGCAGTTGGGGCCCCAGGTAGCAGGTACCTCCTGGACCGACACCAATATGGAAGACGGCGCCAACTGGGAATTCCGCGTTGCGGCCTGCAACGACGGTGGCTGCTCTTATTCCGCTTCCATATTCGCCAGTTATGATCTTTGCACGCCTTTGATCCCTACGGTCAGCTCTCCCTCCGGCTGTAAAAGCCTTAGAGTGACCTGGGACGCTAATCGGTCGATAAACGAAACCGGCTATATCGTGCATTTAGACGATCAAACCGGATCTAACGACCAGGATATTACCGTGGGCGCGGTGGGCAGTTGGGAAAGCGGAGCCATGGTTGACGGTACAAGATGGAGCGTTACCGTTGAGGCGTTTAACGCTCTTTATCCCGCTGGTACGGGCCATGTTTCGCCCGCGCGCGTTTTTACCTCGCCTTTGTGCGCGCCGACCGGTTTTAACGCCGTCATAAATTCCTGCAATAACGCCACTTTCAGCTGGACCGATAACTCCTCGAACGAGACCGGCTACCGCGTT
>MFGB01000025.1 GCA_001780275.1 Candidatus Falkowbacteria bacterium RIFOXYA2_FULL_47_19
TCGCTAACGTTATTTTTACGCCGAGTTCGGGTACGCTTAAGGTCGGGGATACGGCGACCGCGACGATCTACGCGGTCGGGAGCGAGATTGGGCTTTTGGCCGGGCCAACCATGACGATCAACGGCGAAAACGTGGCCGGCAGTTTTCTGACTGCGGGCTTCGGCATTTATACGGTAACTTATGTCGTTTTGGAAGGCGATACTGATGTTGATGACGCGACTGAAGACCTGGCGATTAACCTGATGATCAGGGACAGCGCCAATAATGTTTCAGCCGCTTCTACGACTTCGGATATAGCGAACCGGCCCGGCGTAGACGCGCACGCGCCGACAATTACCAGTATCAGCATTCCGAATGTCAGCATGAAAGTCGGGGATATCGTGACGGCTACGACCACGGTCGGGAATGATGGCGGCGAAACTTATATTTTGATTTCCGGTTCTATCGGCGGTTTCCCCCTGGGGGGATTTACCCGCCAGAATGCGACGACTTACACGGCTACGTTCGCCATCACCGAATATGGGGTTGACGTGGCGGCCGGGAACGACATCCCGGTGTCCGATTTAGTTATCCGTGATCCGGCCTTGAATGAGAGCGCGGTTTACGCGACGCCGATCTCTCAAGGCTCGGATCCGATCGACGCCAATAGTCCGACTACGCCCGGAAATTTAAGCTTTGTTGACCATGATAACGGCAGTATTACCATAAAATTAGGCGCCACAACCACGGAAACGAATTTCGCCGAGTACAAAATATTTTATAAGGCGGGCTCGGGCGGTGTTACAGAAGGCGATTCGGTTTGGGATCAGAGCGACGACGGCAATTTAAGCGATAAATTTTTTAATGGCAACACAACCGTAATTGGTTTAGCGACCGGTACGGAATATTATTTTAATATTTGGGCTTATGATATCGCCGGAAATAAAGCATCGGCCGCCATTGAGCTGTCGGCCGATACGAATCATGCGCCCATCAGCCCGGACGATTTATCCCAGCGCGAAATAAGCGGTGCCGCTATTCCGAACGGCGCCTGGTCGGATGAGGAAATCGTTTACCTCACGGCAACTTCAACCGATCCGGAAGCCGACGGTTTGACTTTTTATTATGAGCTTATCCCGGCGGCTGGAAGTTTTACCGCGGCTACGACTGCGCCCGCCAATGCCTGCGCTTCGGGCGCGGAATACGGCGCTTGTGCCGGCAAAATCTGGTCATCGGCCGCACAAACGGACTGGTATAGTTCTAATTGGCTTTACCGTAAGCGCCTAGTTGTTGATTCGCGCTTAGTTGAGGCTGATCTGAACGGGTTCCCGGTCATGGCGACGACAAGCGATGCCGATCTCGCGGCTCATGCCCGCGCCGACGCTTATGATATATTATTCACTGCCGCCGACGGTACAACTAAACTTGAATATGAACGGGAATATTGGAACTCAGGCACGGGTGAACTCGCGGCCTGGATAAAAACGGATCTGGAGCGGGCGACTGATACGATAATTTACCTGTATTACGGCTATGCCGGTCAGGCGACTGATATGGCGACCACGACCGGCGTTTGGGACGCGGATTTTCAGGGCATCTGGCATCTGGATGAAAGTCCGGCTAACGGCGGCACGCATTACGATTCCACCGGTTACGCCCGGAACGGCACTTTAGTTGATACAGATAGCGACAGCGATACGTCCGCGGATGGCTGGGTTGACGGCGCGGATAATTTTATGGGCGATTCCGCGAGCGACGATTATATCAACGTGGCCAGTTTCCCGGGCTTGAACGGCTCCTACGAAGCTACGATTTCTTATTGGGCTAAGCAGGACACGAATACCCTAAGCGACTATACCGTTTGGGGCAATAGCAACGTCTTGATTGAGCATGGGGCATCTTACGGCTCCCCGCAGGGAGCGGCCAATATTCGGGTCAGATGGAATTTTGTGACATTGACCTGGGGGGATACACATATCGTACCAGATATCCTTGACACCGACGTTTGGCACCTCTGGACATTCGCTTATAATAACGGCACGACCACGGTCTATAGGGACGGAGCGCCGGTTTATAGTAATCATGAATCCGGCGCTTATACTCAGCTTAACACCACCGCGACCTCCTACCAGTTCGCCAGCCGTCCGGCCACGGGCAGTTTTGACGGCAGTCTGGATGAAATTGTGATCGCGGGCGCGGACCGCGGCGCGGACTGGGTCCGGACGGTTTACGCGAATGAATTTACGAATGGCGCTTTCTTAAATTGGGCGGATGAAGAAACGGAGTTTTCGGCTACGGCCACAGTCGCGATTACGGCTATTCCTGATTCTGTTTCTGGTTATAAATGGCAGACGCTCGCCTGTGACAGCTTAGGCGCCTGCTCCGCCTGGACAGCTTATAACGCGCTTACGCCCAATTTTAAAGTTGATCATACCCGTCCGGAGCGTCCAGGAAGCCTTTCTATTAACGCCCGTTATAACACATCGGTAATCTTGAATTTCGGCGCGGCTTCAGAGGATGATAATTTCTCCGAGTACAAGATATTTTACAAAGCGGCCGCCGCGGGCGTCGGGGAAGACGACTATGTTTTAAGCTCTTCCACTGATGCTGATCTGGGTTGGGAAGATTATCAGGGGACAGCCACAACCGTGATAGATAGCCTGTCGGCTGGCACGCTGTATGTCTTCAATATCTGGGCTTATGATGACGCCGGCAACCGGGTCAAGGCCGACGAGATATCAACAACCACGCTTTCGGCCAGCAATCCGCCGACCGGGGCCATTAATTCAGCCGTAGAGAGAAGCGACGGTTCTGGTATTGTAGATATATCCATTGAAGCGGACGATCCTGACAACGATGACACTCTTCGCGCGCGGATTGATTATGTCGCGGGTGACATTTGCGATTTTTCTTCGCCCTTAGACCCGAGTTTAGACGCGAATAACGTGACGGCTGACAACGTGCCGGCGCCCGTCGTTGATAATTCGCAGGTTTATCAGGTTGGTTCTTCCGCGGGCTGGATCATTACTTCGCCCGGATCAAATACGGTCACTTTTGACTGGTTCTCAGCCATAAACGAAGCGCACGCCTCCGGCACTTATTGCCTGCAACTTACCGTAAGCGACGGCACTTATACGCAAACCCAACCGGCAACCGCGACGGTCTATATCGATAATTTCGAACCGAGCGCTCCCGGCGCGCTATCGCTCGATACTAAGCACACCGATAGTTTAGTAATCGCTTTCGGCGCCACCACCACTGAAGATAATTTTTACGAATACAAGATTTTTTATAAAATCGCGGACGGTTCGGCGCCGGTCGAAACCGATCCGGTATTGTCCTCTTCGACAGACGATAGTCTTGGTGATAAATTTTTTGACACCGCGGCCACGACCACGATCACGGGCCTCAACGCCGGTACGACTTATAGTTTCGCGATTTGGGCTTATGACCAATACGGCAATAAAGCCAGTTCCAGTTTTATTGATATCGCCACTAATTATTTATCCAATGATCCTATAAATTTAGAGCAGTATAAGAACGACGGCGCAACCGTCATACCGAACGGCACCTGGGCCGTGGAAGACAATGTAAAATTATCCGCGAGCGCCCTAGACGGCGACACGAGCGAAGTTATTACCCTGTATTTTGAATTGCATGCCGATAATGATCCCTTAACGACCGCTACTACGACGCCATTCGGCGGCTGCGCCTGGGACGAGGCCTGGAGCGTCTGCAACTCGAAGATCTGGGCTACGACCTCTCCTGTTGGTAATTATAGCGTGACGCCGTTTGCGGCCGCAGTCAACCCGACCGCCATATCCTCATCTTCGGCCGGCTATAAATGGCAGGTGCTCGCCTGCGACGACGACGGCGTCTGCGCCAATAATTGGACGCCGTTCAACGCGTCCACGCCTAACTTCAAGGTTGACTTCACGCCGCCGACCGCGCCGGGAAACCTCAGTATAGTGAGCTATACCAGCACTTCGACCACGATCGCTTTCGGCGCTTCCACCACGGAAGATAACTTCTACCAATACGTTATTTATTATAAAGAGGGTACAAGCGGCGTCGCTGAAACCGATACGCCTTTTGGCTCCAGCACAGACGCCAATTTCCTGCTCAAAAATTACGGCGGCGCGGCGACGGCCAGGATCGACGGCCTTAATCCGGGCACGGAATATTATTTTAATATCTGGGCCTATGATCAGGCCGGCAACAAAGCCGCGGCCGCGCTTGAGACGGCTACCACCACCAATACTCTGCCCTCGGGGAGTTTTACGGCGACAAGCACCAGACGCGACGGGAACGGCGTGGTCGATCTGTCCATTACGGTCGATGATGCAGACGATAATAACAGCCGGGCCAAGATAGAGTACGAAGCCGGTTCGGGTTGCGCTTTCGCCTCCGTCGATAAAGCTACGCTCGACGAGACGGACTTAAGCGCCACTTCTACCCATGATGACGCCAAGATCGAGAACGATAATGATTATCAGATCGGCAATTCGTCGGGCTGGATCACGACCGTATCCGGCGCCAATACTGTCAATTTCGACTGGCTTTCTGAAACCGATCTGACGGACGAAGAAGGGGATTATTGTTTAAGACTCACGGTTAATGATCAAATCGAAGACCAGGCCGCGCCCGACACCGTGACCGTTTATATAGACAATAAAGAGCCGTCCGCGCCCCCGACCCCCTCCCTATACGCGCGCGCCGGCACTTCCATAACTTTAACCATCGGCACGACCACGGAAACGAATTTCCTCGAATACCGGATATACTATAAGATTGGCGTGGCGGCCGTGACCGAATCCGACATGCTTTTTGGCTCCACCTCCGATCTGAAGCTGGCCAATAAACTGTTAAACGGTTTTTCCACCACCACGATCGACGACCTAATTCCGAATACGACCTATAGCTTTAAGATGTTCGCGTACGATACTTACGGGAATAAATCCAATTCCGGTCAATTGGAGGTTACGACCAATACCTTGCCCTCCGGCACGATCAATTCAGCTATCCAGAAAACCAACGGTTCCGGCATTATCGATATCGAGATCACGGTCGATGACGGCAATGATGATGCCTGCCAGGCAAGGCTCGAATATTCTTTGGGTGCGGCCTGTGATTTCGGCTCGCCCTTGGACCCGATTTTGGACGCGACGCCGGCGAATATAAGCTCTAACCGAACGCCTAAGCCGGAAATCGATAATCTCGCGTTAAACCAGATAGGTTCTTCGACGCGGATAATCACTTCAAGCGGCGCCAATACCGTGAGTTTCGACTGGGACGCCCTCTCTGATCTAGGGGCGACCACAAGTACTTTTTGTTTAAGATTAACCGCTTTCGACGGTCAGGATTACCAGGCAGCTCCGCATACTATGACAGTAACTATCGACACTGAAGCGCCGACCGTTCCGGGAAATTTAAACGATGATAGCGCCGCCGGCATGAGCATTACTTTGGGTGTCGGCGCTTCTTCCACTGACGCCAATTTTCAGGAGTATAAGATATTCTATAAGATGAATACCGGCGGCGTGACCGAAAATGATTCGCTCTGGAGCAAGAATGATGACGCTAATCTGGGCTATTCGCATTTTCGCGGCGCGACGCAAACGACCGTGGCTAATTTAAACCAAAGCACTTTGTATTATTTTAATATCTGGGCTTATGACGCTTACGGCAATAAAACTCCGGCCGCGGCTGAAGTTTCCACTTCGACCGTGATCGTGCCGTCCGCCACCTGGCGCGAAGATGAAGATATTCCCGATCCGACCACTGGCGATTATTTGGGGAAAGAAGCGCCGGTGCGCGTCCGCATTGCCGTGGCTAATTCCGGCGACTGGAACGCGACGAGTTATTTTTACCGCTTAGAATACGCCGCCAAGGACGGGGAATGCTCGACTACCCCGTCCTGGACCGCGGTGCCGATCGCGGCCACGACCGAGCATTTTGAGATGGTCGCTTCGGCTTTTTTCGAAAATTACGCTTCCACTACCGTCCATTTATCGGCGGCCGGTTATAGCTTCACTCCCGGCTACATGGTGCAAAGCCCTTTTAACATTACCGGCTCTTCGACTTTGGCGGGCGGCGTCTATACGGAGATCGAATATGATTTTTCCGCAACCGCTAACGCTCTTTCGGGGGAGACCTATTGTTTCCGGGTAAGCGATAATGGCGCGCCGCTCGATCGTTATCTTTCCTATCCGGAACTTACTTTATCGCCGCCTACTTCCGGCAGTATCGGATCGGCGGAGCAAAGAATAGACGGGTCGGGGGTTGTGGATATCGAAATAGACGTTTTTGACCCGGACGGCAGTCCGAATCGGGCCAAGCTTGAGTTCGCCACCGGTACGGACTGTGTTTTTTCTTCCCCCGGAGACCCGACCCTGGATGAAACCGATAATAATATCACAGCTACTTATCCGGATCCGGCCATAGACAACGCTTATCCGTATCAGATCGGTACCAGTTCCGGCATGATCATAACTTATTACGGCACGAACACGGTAGCTTTCGACTGGCTCTCACAAAGCGATTTATCCGGTTATGAGGGCGATTATTGTTTAAGGCTTACGGCGAACGATCTTTATGACGACCAGGCCGTACCGGCTACGACCACGCTGGAGATAGACAACAAAAATCCTTCGACGCCGGGTAATTTGACGGTGGTAAGCAAAACTATGGACAGCGTGACCTTAGGTTTCAGTACGACTTCGTCCGATCTCCATTTTCGCGAATATATAATATATTGGAAGGAGGGCGCATCCGGCGTCGCTGAAACCGACAGCCCGGTAAGTTCCTCAACTGATGCTGACTTAGGGTACGCTGATTTCCGCGGTACGGCCACGACGACCATAGGCGGTCTTTTAGCTGACCACCAGTATGTTTTTAAGATCTGGGCTTATGACGAATACGGCAACGAAGCCGCGTCTTTAGGCGAGGTAACAACCAAACTCGTGCCTTCGATCTCCGGCGTGGTTTATGCCGTTGACGGCGTTACTCCGATGCTTACCGCTCCGACCGTGAGCATGGCCGTGGGCGGAGTCCTCATGGAATCGGCGGCGGCTTCGGCTGTTAATGGCGGTTTCACTTTCCAGGATATTGATCCGCCCGCCACCGGTACTCCCATAATGGTATTCATAAACGGAAACGCGGCCAAAGGGGTTACTTACAGCCGTTACGGCGGCGCCGGCGAGATCAATGATTTTCATGTTTACCAAAATCAAGTGGTTATGCGCCACGATGACAACAACTCTTTGACGCTCGACAACGTCGATCTTTACGACTCTAATCAGGATACTGATATTCCCTGTACGGTTACGGACGGAAGTTTAAGCGTCAACGCCGGCGTAAAGCTTTATGTCTGGCCGGGAAGCACGTTCAATACCGGGTCAGGCATCCTGACGTTGCGCGATGTCGACATCGAGGGCACCTTCAATGCCAGCGGCACGCAGGCGATCTACGTTTCCGGGGACTGGAACGCGAGCGCCGGGACCTTCAACGCCGCTTCCTCAACCGTAATTATGAATTCCGTATCCGCCGGGCGCTTTATTGCCGGCGGCGGCAGTCCATTTTACGCCCTAACCTTCGACGGCGCGGGCGGAGAATGGCTTTTACTTGGGAACGCCACTACGACCGCGACCACGACGATAACACGGGGAACCTTGATTCATGGCGGCCATAACGATTTTGAAACACAAAGTTTGATTATCGCTAACGGCGCGGTTTTCACGAAAGCGACCGGCACCGGCAAGCTGATTTTTGAAGGTCCGGAAGACGGCTACTTTGAGGATTTGAACGCCACGCCCAATAATCTGGGCAACGTTCAGATCGGCTATTCCCCGGCCACGACTTATCTGAGTTCCGATTTCGCCGGCGATAGTCTGACCATCAACTCCGGGGACGAATTTTATACACGCGGTTTCGAGGTGGATATCGAGAATTATATCACTGTGCACGGTACCTATGACTGTATTGATACGGTCGAAGGCGACGGCACGATCACGACCCTGGGAACCGACTGGACCGTGGATCCGGCAGCGGCTTTTGTCGCCGGCAATTCTACGACCACTTTTGATGGTGCCACCGACGGCATAATAAATTCCGGCGGCACGGACGCTGATCATGATTTTTACCACCTGTCATTCGCGAAATCGGCGGCTACCACGACCGCGCTCGCGGGCGATATTAAAATTTCCGGCGATCTGACGATTGGCGCTAATTCCACCCTGGACGTGTCCGCAGTTAATTATGATATTTACGCGGGGGGCGGCTGGGTAAACAGCGGAACTTTCACGGCTCGCCAGGCCACAACGACTTTTGACGCGGTTTCGACCGGCCATTTCATCGATCCGGGCGCTTCTGCTTTTTATAATATAATTTTCGATAGTTCGTCCGGCGGCTGGACGATAACCGGCAACGCCACTTCGACCAATAACTGGAGCCTGCAGAACGCGCAGTTATTCACGGCCGCTTCCGGGATTTTTATCGAAGTCAGCGGCGGATTCTTAAATGCCGTCGGCGGCGGCAATACGGACTGGACCGGATCGACGTTGTATTTAAATAGCGGAACCGGTTATGCCATGAACAGCAAGACGGCCGGTGGCGACGATTACGCTAGCCTGAAAGTCGGCGCTGATACGGACATTGAGATGTGGAATTCGGCCGCCGGGACTTACGACGTTAACTCGACGGGTTCGCTTTACTCCATGAATTATAACGCGACCGCGGGCCGGCTCCGAATTTACGGCGACTATCATGTATCCGAAAGCGCTACGGCCTATTGGAATTATAATGATGATTTCGACGGCTCGCCCTTAGGCGGCTCGCCCCGGATCTGCCAGGTAGAATTTGCGGCGGACGCTGCCGTAACGGTTGACGGCGGCAATCTTGAAATCATCGGCGCGGCCGGAGCCTCCACTACGCTCGCAAACCAGGGATCGGGCGATTATAGCTTGAATATTGCCAGCGGCACCCTTGAAGCGAATTATTATCAGATCAGGGATGTGGATGCTAACGGCCTTAATCTGTCGGCTTCGTCATCGGTCGTTTCTCTTAATTACGGCGATTTTGAGTTAAGCGCAAACGGCGGCAGCCTGATCACTTTAACCGCGGACGTCATTAACGCCAACCCGACTCTTAATCCGATAAACTGCCGGTTCGCCACTTCGAGCGGGATAAGCGGCTACAACGTGAATCTCACGGGTGTTCCGGATGACGATTGGCAATTTACGGGCCATTACGGCAATCTCGCCGGCGAAGCTTACGATTCGGACCCTGGCGATCCGCGCGGCTATATTCTTTGGGATGACAGTGTTGAATACACGCCGAAGTCGCGGGACTGGCAATGGTTCCATAACGCCGATGATCCTACCCCGACTTCCACTCCGGCCGCGGACGCCACGACAACTCCGAATATCGGTCCGAACAATAATATAAAATTAAGACTGACGATCGCCGAGACCGGCGGACTGGAGGGCGTTGACGTCAAGATGCGGCTCCAGTATTCGACAGAGGCCGATTTTTCCTCGGATATCCACTGGGTAGGCGAGGTCGGTTCCACGACCGCGCTCTGGACCTATCATGATGGTGCGGCTGACGATGATAACGACCCGATCACGGAAATTATTTTAGACGACGCATACGCCGCCGCCACGCATAACGAATCCGGCCTCTCGTCATCGGATTATGACCACGATCCCGATACGGCCGTCGAATGGGAATTCACGGTTCATAATAACGGCGCGGAAATAGCCACAACTTATTATTTCCGGGCGTATGGCAGTTATTATTTCAGCATAGTCCATAGTTATGAAAAAGCGGTCGTAACCGATGAAGGCGAAAACTATCCGAGCGTTGTCGTGAATGACGCGATCCTTACCTTTAATATCGGCGGCTTGCCGTTGGGTACGGTTGTCGACGGCGTTACGACCGACCTGACCACGACCGCCGCAACGGTACCTTTCGGCTCGCTTAACAACCTCGATAATATCAAAGAAGGCGCCCAGCGCTTTACTATCACCACTAACAGCGAATACGGCTACCAGCTTTTCGTGTATCAAACCCAAAACTTGATCGCGAATAACGGCGCCACGATCGATCCGATCCCCGCTACCAACGATACTCCGGGTGCCTGGTCGATCGGGTCCGCTACCGGCGGTTTCGGCTATCACACGACCGATCCCACTTTATCCGGATCGAATCCTTCCCGCTTTTCACCGCCGAATACATACGCGCGGTTCAACTCTTCGATCGAGGAGATAAGCTATAGCCCTCTGCCGGTCGCGGGAGAAAGCCTGGATTTCGTCTATAAATTAGAAGTATCATCTATGCAACCGGCCGGGGAGTATGAGACGGAGGTGGTTTATATACTTGTTCCCACCTTTTAATTTGTTATACTTTAAGGTATGATACTCAGTAACGAATAATTAGATATTGGATATTTTGCTACAGTTTTAATATCTGTTGTCATAATATCCAATATCCAATATCTAATATTATGGGATATAAAGAATCGGCTCATCCCCGAAAAGCTAGTATATTGATTTATCCGGCTCTGCTTTTAATCGGTTTCATCGCCGGCGTTTTTGGCTTGAAATTTTATGAGGATACAAAAAAATCAGAAGATGCGCCGCGGGAGATCCGGACCGGAGGGTTTGAATACATAAATCCGTTGCTCGAATGCGACGCGGCTGAATATATGATCAGCGCGCCCTTGAAGCCGATAAGAAACAAGATCAGCGTTTATATCGATAGACTGAAATCCGAAAATAAGATCAAAGAAGCGTCCGTTTATTACCGTAATCTGAACAACGGTCCCTGGTTCGGGGTTAACGAGAGATTGGTCTATAATCCGGCCAGCCTTGTAAAAGTGCCGATGATGGCCGCTTATCTTAAGGTCGCGGAAACGCGGCCGGAAATTTTAGACGCGGAAGTAAAATATGAAGGCGAATATGAAGATAAAGACAATCTGTCCGATCCGGCCAAGTCGCTTAACCCGGGCGAAAGCTATACCGTCAGAGACCTGATATATAAAATGGTCGCTTTTTCCGACAATAAGGCCCTGCATCTGTCGCATCGTTATTTGGCGGAGAACGTCGATAAGGATCTGCTGGACAAAATTGCGCTCGAGATGGACGTTTTTTCGACCGGCGCTTTGAACGCCGATAACCGGCTGAACATAAAGGACTATTCTTCGGTCTTCCGCATTCTTTATAATGCCTCTTTTTTGAACAACGAATTGTCCGAAAGCGCCTTAAAATTGCTCGCGGACAGCGATTACGACGAAGGCTTGGCCGCAGTTTTGCCGCCCGGTATTAAAATCGCCAATAAATACGGGGTTTATACTGTCGGCGATAATGATTCTGAACTGCAACTGCACGATTGCGGCATAATTTATGCCGAAACTCCCTATCTTCTTTGCGTTATGACCCGGGGAGACAAGAAGAATCAGAACGATATGATCCTGGCGATACGGGAGATATCGCGGATGGTTTATGAAGGGATTGATCTGTAGAGACGTTGCATGCAACGTCTCTACAAAAAAATATTTATCCACAGCCAATTTTTTTAAAAATTTGTCAAATTAATTTTTACTATTTTTGCAGGTATAAATAATAAAAATTATTAAGTATAATTATGTTTAATATTAGATATATATTAAGATAATAAAGCGCTTTCCATTGACCAAAGGCTTAATCTGGTGTATAATATAAGTATTAGTATAGTACTATAGCGCAAAACAAAACCAAAAATTCAAATAAAACAAAAATTCCGCCAAAATCAGCGGAAAAACAAAATGAACAGAAATAAAAATAAAAACCATATAGAAATATCTATTATTGTAGACTTTTTTGTTTAGCAAAGAAGTTTTTTTGTTGTTTAAAAATTGGTTCATTACAAATTCACAAATCAGAACACAAATAACACAAATCCGGCACCAAGAATGTATTTGTGAATTTGTGATAAAATTTGTGTATTTGTAATCATAAAAAATAAGAAAATTTACATAACTAATAAAGGTCGAAAATAAATCAGTGTTTTAAAAAGCGAATACTGGTTTAATCTTAATTAGTTTTAAAATAAAAATATATGGAAACAAAAAAATATCGCTTGAAGGACATCGAGGAAAAGATCGATCGCGACAAGACCACGATCATCCGGTGGGAGCGCGAGGGTATTATTCCTAAAGCTAAAAGAGATTCGCGGGGTTGGCGGTATTACAGCAAGGATGAACTCGTCAATATTGTCGATAAAGTTCTGTCCACCGATTATTTCCGCAACATGCAAAGAGTATAAACAAATTTAAATAATTAACTTAAAACAAAATATTTTATGAAAACAAAAAAACAAAAAAGAATATTCATTCTTTTCCTGGTGCTCGCGATGGTTTCCGCTTATGGCTATTTTCCGCGGCCGGATACCGCGAACGCCATTAATGCCATAACGGACGCCAAGGATCTTATGACCGATACTGACCTGGGCGTAACCGCTACGCACACCTTTACTTTTACCACCAGTACTACCACCGAGACCGGCAATTTCTGGCAGTTTTCGTTCCCGTCCGAGTTTACCACGGTCGGAGACGGCTCTGAAACCTGCGGTATAAACGCTACTCAGCAGGCTCTTTTTGGGGCCGCGACTACCTCGGGCCAACTCGTTGATTGCGTGGCTACCGGCGACCTTGAGGCCACTTCCACTCAGGTGGTCATCACCGGCGTAACCAATCCCGCTTCCGATAACCCGAACGGTTACACGATCGATCTTACCCACTATAGCGCCGCTTTGGAAATTTTGGAACGCGTCCAGATAAAAGTGTATATCATCTCTGACGTCTGGGTAACCGCCCGCGTCGACTCGACCCTTAATTTTACGGTTACCGGCGTAGACAGTGAGGACGCCAGGACCGTGAACGGCATCGGCTGCGGCGGCACCACTACTTCGGCCACGATTCCGTTCGATACCCTGGTCGTTAACGCGACGAGTACCCGCTGTCAGACCCTGAATGTTACCACGAACGCCGATGACGGCTATACGGTAACTGTTTGGCAGGACGGGGAGCTTACCAGCGACAGTAATTCGACTATCAACAGTTTCGACAATTCGCCCGATAACACCGGTTCGACCACGGTACATGTCTGGACTTCTCCACGTAATATTCTTGACGTCGATTATACTTACGGTCATATGGGGCTAACTTCGGACGATCAGGATCTGGGCACTACTTACACGAGCCAGGATTTCTATAATAGCGGCGGCACCGCGCAATATGCCGGTCTTAATTCTTCCGACCCGCTTCCGGTCATGCACCACACCGGCCCGTCCGATGGCACGACCCAGAACATGGGCGAAGCGACCGTCGCTTACTCGATCCAGATAGCGAGCTTGCAGGAAGCCGGCGACTACGAAAGCACGCTGACTTACGTCTGCACCCCCACTTTCTAAAGCAGAACTCGATCATATAGCGGCCGCGAAGACCGACCGCAAAAAAATCCAACAACGTAGGAACTCATGGAAAACGTTCCTACGTTGTTGTATTTAATAAACCAGACTGTCAGTGTTATTCTTAAGGCCGGCGGCCGAAGAATCCCGTGGCGCGATGCGCTGATCGCGGGATTCTTCACTTCTCCGCCCGCTGGCGGATCCGTTCAGAATGACACGATAAGATTTTAGGCAGCCTGCCCTTCATTTTATCCACACCCGACAGGAAAATATGAAGAAAAGATAAAAAAAATATAAAGAAAAAATAAAATTTTATAAAATCCGGCCTTTGGCCGGGTTTTATGTTGGCTTAATTAGGCTAATATTAAATTTTTGAGATTATAGCAGGATCAGCAGGCAAAAATACGTTGATATTTTATTATTTCGTCATTTTATGTTATAATAAATAACAGTTAACAGGATTTCCCCATGCTGTAAACAATTTATACCCCGTAAAACCGCCCAGGGCGGTCACGGGGCAAGCCCCGTAAATCCCGAAATCGGGATGCCGGGTGTTTAGATATAAACATTTATAGCTTTGGGGAAAAGGTCGGATCCTGCCTTTACTACTATTGTATAATTGTTTTTTGTTTAGTTGGTTGGCTTTAAGTTCTGCAGCCTTAACTAACTAACTCGACAATTCATCCCCATGCTAAAAAAGAACGTTTTTATCGTTGCGATCTTAATGTTTTCCATGATCGCAATGTACGGCTACGTGCCGATGGCTAAGGCCGATTCATTGACATCCGCCAAGGATACTTTGAGCACTTCGGCACCTACGGTCGCGGCTACTCATACGATCACTTTCGCGCCGAACGTCAATTTGATCGCTGACGATGTGGTAACTTTTACCTTTAATGCCGGTTTTACAGGAATTGATAACCTTAACGCCACTTGTCCTGGTAACGGCACCGAGGGCGGAGCAGGACAGGTTATAACCTGTACCGTCGTCGATACTTTGGCTACGGACACTCCCTATATCATGACCCTAACCGGTGTCACCAATCCTGGTGTCGGTTATTACGATGTGACCGTTGGTCATGATAGTGATCAGGGTGCCGCGTCCAGCAAGATGATAGTTTATATCATCAGCCAGGTGACGGTTAACGCCACCGTTGACGCCAGCCTCACTTTTGCGGTTGCCGGCACGGCTACATCCACCACTATAAACGGTGATGACACAACAGGTTCTACAACCGCAACCTCTATGCAGTTTGGCACGCTTGATTATGATCAGGCTATTATGGGTCAAAGATTGGCTGTGACAACGAACGCTGATAGCGGCTATACGGTTACGGTCCAACAGGACGGTAATCTACGGACTGCCGGTAGCGCTGATATTGATAGCTATAGCACGACTACTGTAGCCGACTGGGCCGAACCAACCCCGAATATTAATGATGACTCCACTTGGGGTTATATGGGTGTTGCCAGCGGAGACACGGTTCTTACTGTTCCTGGCGTTGTTGATGGTGATATAACCGATGGTTTCTATGTCGGTTTCGACGGGACCAGTCCTTTGGAGGTCATGCGCCATACCGGGCCGGCTGACGGTACCACTGAGCATATCGGTTGGGAATTCGTGGCTTATTCGGTAGAAATATCCGCCTTGCAAGAGGCCGGAGATTACTCGAATACGCTGACCTATATCTGCACGCCGACTTTCTAAATTGAGTAGATTCGATAAAAACAGAACCGCCTTGGTTTTTCGCCGGGCGGTTTTGTTTTTGGGGCGCGCATGCCCTCACCCCCGGCCCCTCTCCCTCGCCTGCGGCGGCGCGGGAGAGGGGAGCTTACACGAAACGTCTTACTATAGTTCCCTCGCCCGCGGCGAAGCCGGGGGAGAGGGTTGGGGTGAGGGCAACGGGGAGGCGCGAAGTGAGAATGACAAAAATATTGTTTTTAATTTAAAAAAATATTTAAAATTAGCAATAAAATTATATATCAATTTATTTGTGTTTAAACCGCAAAAATGGTAAAATATAGACATTAACAAGACTAAAATTTTGTTTTGTTTTTGATACTTTTTTATAATTCAAAAGCCGAGAAATCCGGTTTCTTGGCGCAAGAAAAGCGTCCCTATGATAAAAAAATTATTAATTTTTTTCTCTTTAATTATTTTAGCAGCAGCGGTTTTAGCGGATCCAGCGCCAGCCGAGGCGCAAACCATCGGTATTAAGGTCAGTCCGGTCAAAGTCGAGGAGGTAGTGGATCCGGGGCAGGTTTTAGAAGAATATTTAAAGGTTACGAACGAGTCGGACATACCTAAAACACTTTATGTTTATCTGCGGGATTTCAAAGCCGAAGGAGAATCCGGGCAGGCCCGCCTTATATCGCCCGGTTCGGAAGAAGGTTATTTCCTGGCTTCCTGGATAGAGGCGCCGACCGAAGGCATTGACTTCGCACCGGGAGAGGAAAAAATAATTTCTTACCGGATAAATGTTCCGGCCGAGACCGGTCCGGGCGGATATTACGGCGCGATCGTCATGGGCACCGAACCGCCGAAGATAGACGGTACGACCGAAGATAAGGGCGCGGGCATTGCCGTGGCCCAACAGACAGCCAGCCTTATTCTCCTTAGGGTCAAAGGCGACGTTTTTGAGGAGGCTAAAATCCGGGAATTCAATACCGATAAGCGTTTTTACGGAGCCCCGTTCGATGTCGGTTTTACGGTTCGTATTGAAAACGCCGGAAACGTCCACGTTAAGCCGTACGGCACGATCGCGGTCACCAATATGCTCGGCAAAGAGGTAAAGCTTATCCGGGTAAACGAAAAAGGGGGAAATATCCTGCCGGGCGGCACGCGGAGCTTCGCGGACATGAACTGGAAGGGCAGCGGGGGTTTCGGGAGATATAAGGCGACCCTGGGTCTTACATACGGTGTAAGCGCGGAGGAGGGCGGGCAGGGAAAATCCAGCCTGATGGCCGGTTTGTATTTCTGGGTCATTCCCTGGAAAATAATCATTCCGGTGTTTTTGACCCTGTTCCTGCTTTCCGGACTTTTCTTCCTATTCCTCCGCCTCTACCGGAATAAAGCTATCCGCCGTGCGATGGAGGAGGCGGGCATGGGCCATGTGCGTTATGTGCCGAAATTCGAAGGTCCCTCGCCGACACTCCACCTTCTCCTTATAATCTTGGTCGTGTTCATCATCCTTTTGCTGATTACGGGAGGAGTGTATTTGATATTTTTCGCTTAACGCGAAAGGCACAAGAAACAAGATACAAGGATACAAACAAATTTCAATAACCAAATAACAAATCTCAAACATCATTAAAATATGCACGGAGAGAATAATAGGGTTTACGACTTGGAAGAACGGACCTCGGAATACGCCAAGCGGGTAATAAGGTTGTGCCGGTCATTACCCCAGGATCCGATCAATAACAGGTTAACCGGCCAAGTTGTCGGTTCGGCCGGATCGACCGGAGCCAATTATCGTGAAGCTAACGATGCTTTAGGCAAAAAAGATTTTTTACACAGATTAAGAATATCAAGAAAAGAAGCGAAAGAATCTATCCATTGGTTAGATTGTATAGCAACAGCTAATCCTCAAGTTAAAGATCGTATGCGGGAGTTGATCAAGGAAGGAAACGAAATTAAAAATATTTTGTCAAAAATAATCATTAACAGCGAAAAGAATAACAAAAAATAGTTTGTATTATGTAATTTGAGTTTTGAGATTTGTTTGTATCCTTGTATCTTGTTTCTTGTATCTTATAATGTTATCTATGAAAAAAATTATTTTTCTGGTAGCTATACTTTTTTTCTTCATCGTTCCACTTCATCAATCATCGGCCGAAACGGGCGTTTTGGTCATGCCCCAGGTAATCGATGAACAGGCTAAGGCGCGTGATATTCTTGAATATACCGTGAAGATAAAAAATAACGGCTCCGGCCAAGCCGATCTTTACGCCCTGGTAAGCGATATAGTGGAAGGGGAGCCGCCGAATTTTCTTGAGTCGGGCCGGCTTGATAACGCGACATCTCTGGCTAAATGGGTCAGGATAAAACGGGGCGCTATACAGATTCCTTCCGGCGGAGAAGCGGAAATACCGCTCACGGTCGAGGTAAACCTGGCCGCGCGTCCCGGCAGATACCATGCTATCATTGTTTTCTCGCAAGGCAATAACACGACCATCGCCAGGGAAAATTACCTTAATACCAACCAGCCCCGCCTGGCCCTGAATATAGAGGTCACGGAAGATATAATCGAAAAGGCCCAATTGACGAAGTTCGAAGCGAACCGGAACGTGTATTTAAAATTACCGGCCGCGTTCACGGTCTACCTGTCTAATTTGGGAAACCGCGATATAACTCCCCGGGGATCGATCCTTATTTACAACCGCAAAGGGGAGGAGGTCGCGGAACTGCCCGTAAATGAAACGGGGGCTACGATCGCGCCGAACGGAAGCGGGCAGTACGAGAGCGTCTGGGATGTTCAAAAAGGTTTCGGTAAATACAAGGCCAGGATCGAGATCGAATACGGAGAGAAAGACAGGCGCGATCTTTCCGATACGGTTTTTTTCTGGATATTGCCGCTGCCTCTGCTTTTGATCATCGCCGGCGGACTGTTTTTGTCGGCTGTCGTACTGACCGTAATACTTTTCAAGAAAACCTACCGCTCGCATCATCATTTTCAAAACAATAATCTGCCGATGATACCGGAACCGCACGGAGTATTGGATCTTAGGAAAAAATAGACGGATATTGGATATTGGATAAATGTTTAAGGATACAAGAAACAAGATACAAGGATACAAATAATATTCAATAATCAAATCATAAAATACAAACAGTTTGGAATTCGTAATTTGAGATTTGAAATTTGTTTGTATCCTTGTATCTTGTGTCCTTGCATCTTAAGATTATGAATAAATTTAAATTAACAATATCGTTTAGCTTTGTCTTGTTGATTTTTGTATTTTGTAGCGCGGTTTACGCTCAAGACATGGGCAACTTAACGCTGTCCATCACTCCGCCCTTGATCAAGAATAATGTCAGCCCGGGGCAGGTCTGGCGGAGCGCCGTCAAGGTCGTTAATAACAACTCCGTTCCCATGGATATTTACACTGAAGTGGCGGATTTCCGGTCGGGCGACGAGACCGGCAAGGTCGAGTTCATCCGGGATCAGGAGCAGTTGGATCTTTACAGGGACCACCTCCTCAGTCAATGGATAGATATGGACGCGGGCCCGCATCCGATCGCTCCCGGGCAAAGCCTCGATATTCCGTTCACGATCACGGTTCCCGATACGGCCGGTCCGGGCGGACATTACGCCGCCATTCTCGCCGGCACGAAACCGCCGGAAAAAACGTCCGGCGGATCCTCCATTAAAGTTTCTTCGCAATTAGCCTCTCTGATCCTCTTGCGAATAAACGGAGAAGAGAAAGAGGAGGGTTTGATTCGGGAGTTTTCCGCCGCCAGATCGGTTTACTTCCAGCCGCGGGTAGATTTCAAGATCCGCTTCCAGAATACCGGCAATGTCCACCTGCTTCCCCGGGGCGAGATCGGGGTATACGATATGTTCGGCTCCGAGAAGGGCAATATAAAATTAAACGAAAATACCGAATTCGGCAATGTCCTGCCGGAGAGCGTCAGGACGTGGAATTTTGAATGGACGGGCGAGAAGAGAATAACGGCCATGGGACGTTATCGGGCCACCCTGGTCCTTTCTTACGGCGACCGGGCGAGCGAGACGCTCGATCACACTTTGTATTTTTGGGTGGTATATCCGAAGATATTGCTTATTACCGTAGGTTCGATATCGCTTTTCGTGTTTCTCCTGATATTCTTTATCCGCCGCTATATTCGAAAATCGATTCTCGCGACCCAGGCTCAATTAGGCATCGCGGGTACGGGTGTTAGCGGTATTCCGGCGCGAACACCGGCAGGAATACCGGCCGCAAAAACGGATAAACTCAACTGGAGGAATTTTAAAAAATTAATTATAGGCATATCCGTGTTCACGATTCTGGTCATCGGGCTTTCATTTTATTGGTATTTCGGCGGCGAGACCGAAAGCATGATCACGGAAACGCGAAATGAAGAGCCAGCGGCGGAAGGAGAAGCGAACGGACAGAACGCGCCGGAGGAGGCGGCGGTGGAAATAATCGAAAGCGAGGCCGTTAATGAAGTTCCGATGCCGGCGGAGCCGGAAAATACCCTGGCCCTCCCGGCCCCGGCGGCGCCAGCGGACCTGTCGGTCAAGGCGTTTAATGGCAGCGGCCTCCCCGGTTTAGCCGGGGCGGTGGCTAAAAAGCTTGAAGGCGGGGGATATGAAGTGCGGGAAACCGGGAACGCGGATAATTTTGACTACAGCGGTTTGACGATCAGATATAAACCGGGACTAAAAGCGGAGGCTGAAGCCCTCGGAAAAATATTTAAAACACCGACGGTTTTGATAGAAGCAGGGAATATCGACGTTGACCTGATCGTGATCGCGGGGAAAGGATACCAGAATTAAATTCTAAATCCTAAATTCTAAATCCTAGACAAATTCAAATGATAAAAATCCAAAATTCTAAACTATATGCTGTTTTATTGTCGGTTCTGAATTTCTGTCATTAGAATTTTGAATTTGTTTAGAGTTTAGGATTTAGTGCTTAGAATTTGCGGTTCTGCTGTTGTAAAATAGAAAGTTTATTGGAAAAAGAGAGATTATCGTCATGGTCCTGGCCGTAATTCTGGCGACCGCGGGCATTAAGGCCAGCGATAGCCTGCTTAACGGAGGGGCCGGGAAAAGCGATAACTCGGGCGGATGTCCGGAGGGAATGGCGCCGGTAATTTCCGCTGACGGCGATTTTTGCGTGGATATGCACGAAGTGGCCGCGCACGCGAATTGCCCCTATCCGAATCCGGCGAATCAAAACGAAACCCGCGATAATATCGACGCGAGCGGCTGTCTCCCCGTATCTAAAGCCGGTGCCGCTCCCTGGCGTTTTATTTCTCAGAATCAGGCGTCTATAATTTGCGCGAAGGCGGGGAAAAGATTGCCGACGAACAAAGAGTGGCTCGCGGCCGCACTGGGAACGCCCGACAAGGAATCCGGATGGGGGCCAGACGATTGCCAGGTAAATAATAACTGGAGCACACAGCCGGGTCTTTCCGGGAGCGGAGAAAATTGCGTTTCGGCCGCCGGAATCTACGATATGATCGGCAACGTCTGGGAGTGGGTCGACGGTACCGTGTCCGACGGTTCTTTCCGCGGACAAACTCTGCCCGGAGAGGGGTATGTCCTGGGAGTGGACGAAAACGCGATCCCAAGCGCTACCGACGCTCGGAATGATCCAAATTATTATAACGATTATTTTTGGATTAAGAACATGGGTATTCGCGGTATGGCCCGCGGCGGATATTGGGATAATAAGGCCGAAGCCGGGCAGTATGCCTTGTATGTCGTTTCCGAACCCTCGTTCGCGGGGGTGGGAGTCGGGTTCAGATGTGTCAAGTAGGGCGTGGATTTGACATGATTAGTGTGATTAATGATTTTTACGAACAGCAAATACCGAATATTAGATATTATGCGGTTTTCGTTCCGTTAAATCAATTTATACCTGCAGTATAATATCCAATATCTAATATCTAATGATAACTTTTATGATCCACAAGACAGTTAAACATATTCACCGTTTCCGGGTTTATTTCCTGGCTTTTATTGTTGTCGCTTTTTTTTACGAACTGGGTCTTAATCCGGTCGATGTGGGAAAATTCGTGGGCGCCAAAGCGGGATCGGCGATCGGCATGTCGATAAGCGTTCCGGAGAATCCGATCAACAAGCTCGCTTTAGAGCTTAAACAAAAAGAAGAGAGATTGGATCAAAGAGAGAAGGATCTTAATGACCGGGAAAAAGAATTGGTCAGATCAAGCGCCTGGAACGATAATATGTATTTATTCATGGGCGGGGGGATCGTGGTCCTGTTCGTTTTGGTTTTGGCTAATTTTTATATGGATATTCGGAGAAGAAAGCTGGAAATCAGAAAATAAGTTTTTGTTTTTTGATAATCTTGCAGTTAAATAAATAGCATAAAGATACAAGAAACAAGACACAAGGATACAAACAAATTTCAAATCACAAATTACAAATCTCAAATAGTTTGAATATTGGATATTGGAATTTGGGGTTTGTTTGTATCCTTGTATCTTGTGTCCTTATATTATTATAGTATCCGCAAAACTTGAATGAAAAAAAAGTTTTTTTCTAAAATATTAGTAAGTCTGATTATCGGCATCATCGCCGTAATTTTAGTAACCATCGGCATCGACGCGGCCGATAATTACGATAATTTTTCCGGCTCGATCATCGGCCGGGTTCTTTATGGCGAAGATGAAGGTCCTTGTCCGGACGGAATGGTTTTCGTGCCGTCGGATAAAGGCGGTTTTTGCATCGACAAATACGAGAATTCGCCGGGAGACGGCTGCTCCGTAAAAAACGTCAGCAGCCAGAATGAAACCCGCGACAATATCGATAAGGCCGATTGCGAGCCGGTTTCCCGGGCGGAGGCAAGTCCCTGGCGTTTTATTTCCCAATCCCAGGCGATCGCCGCTTGCGCCAAAGCCGGTAAAAGGCTGCCGACGGGCGAAGAGTGGTATCTCGCCTCCTTGGGCACGCCGGATCCCGATCGTGACTGGGGACCGGACGATTGCCAGGTAAACGCCAATTGGCCCGATCAGCCGGGACTCTCCGGAAGCGGAAAGAATTGCGTTTCGGCCGCCGGCGCCTATGATATGGTCGGCAATGTCTGGGAGTGGGTCAAAGAAGAGATACGCGATGGGCAATACGGCGATCTTAGCGCGCCCCTGAACGGTTATATAAGCTCGATCGACATCCACGGAATGCCCCTGGCTACCGATACGCAGGTGGCGGATCCCAATTTTAACGAGGATTATTTCTGGGTCAAGAACACGGATATCCGCGGCATGATGCGCGGCGGCTATTGGGAAAATAAATCGGACGCCGGTTTATATTCTGTTTATCTTGTTTCCCCGCCTGATTTCGCGGGAACAGGCGCGGGATTTCGGTGTGTAAAATAAAATTCAAGTACTAAGGACACAAGAAACAAGATACAAGGATACAAACAAATCACAAATAACAAATTTCAAACATCGAAATGGTTCGAGATTTGGTTATTGGATATTGAAATTTGTTTGTGTCCTTGCATCTTGTATCCTTGCATCTCGTTGTTATAGTAGCGTGGCATTTTTGTTATAACAAAGTCATGTTTTATAAAACCGCCAAAATTTTACTCTGCTGTTTACCGTTTTTCGTGGTCGGACTGTTTTTTTATTTTAACGGCCTGCCGGCCAAAGCTTTGGGCTTCGCGAGCGACCGGATCAAAGTTTCCTGGCCGGGTTCACCGTCGGATCACGCCATAAAGTTCAGGACTAAGAAAGCGACGCCCCCGGGAGGAAAGATCGTGGTCACTCCGGAGGGCGGGTTCGCCTTTTATCCGGGATTCGATTATACTGACGTTGATCTGGCCACCTCCTCCTCTTCTGACGGGCCGTTCGCGGATAGGGAGCTTTCCGCTTCGTCAACCGCCGCTTCAGACGGCGTTTTCGCGCTGGCCAGTTCGACGGACGGCTACGCGGAGATAACCTTGAATTCTTCTTACGGCATCGATCCGGGCGTCTGGGTATCATTAGAATTCGGCACTATCGCGACCTACGGCGAAACAGGCGATCGGCAGATAGTTAACGCCTCTGCCACGGGTTCATACGGTGTAATCATAGAAACCTATGACGCGGTCGATACTTATATAGAAAGGGCGCGGCCGATGATCTCCCTGGTCGAGCCGATAAATTTAACCACGAGCCAGTCTTCAAGCCGGTCTAACGGCGTACCGACGGGAGTTCTCGGTTACAATACGACCGAAACGATCATGTCGCTTTATACGAATTTCAAGGCCACCTGCCGTTACAGTACCGTGGCCGACACCTTATATGACGATATGGTCAACCAATTCCAGTTTACCGGCAATTATTTCCATTCCATAACCGTTTCCGGACTCACGAATAACGGTCATTACGATTATTTCGTGCGCTGCAGGGAAGAATCGGGGGTCAGGGACAATTCCACGATCTGTATCTATAACGCCGCCACCACGACCGAATCCTGCGTTGATTACGAGATTACGTTCGAAGTGGCCGGCGTGGAGGGAGGAGAAGAGGGCGAGGAAGGCGGCGGCGAGGGCGGCGGCGGCGAGGGCGGCGCGGGCGGCGGTTCGGGCGGCGGCGGTTCGGGCGGTTCGGGCGGCGGAGCCGGCGGCGGCCGGGGCCAGGAAATGGGCCGGGGCCGCGGCAATTACCTGCCTTATCCGCCTTTGCCGGGAGCGCCGGGCGTTATTCTTTCCGGCTGGGCATATCCGGATAGCGACGTGGTCATTTTAAAGGACGGGACGGAGGAAGGTTTGGCCAAATCAGACGCGAACGCGTTTTTCGGCGCCTTTCTGGCCGATCTTTCGCAAGGGGTCTATACTTTCGGGCTGTGGTCGACCGACTCGAAGAACAGGCGCTCGCTTACCTATTCAACCACCTTTTGGATCGATGACGGCACCCAGACGACAGTTTCCGATATTATCATTCCTCCTACCATAGAATTAGGGAAAAATTCTCTTTCGTCAGGAGAAGCGCTTTCCGTTTTCGGGCAAAGCGCGCCCAATAAGTCGGTTGAAGTCTGGCTTTTTCCGCAAAAGGAAGGACAATTGAAAGACGAAGAGATCGTTAAAAAATCCGGCGTTACCGGTCCGACGGGGGAATGGTCGGTTTCTATGGATACCACCGGCCTTAAGGGGATATACCGGGTAAAGGCCAAGTCTATGATCAACGGAGTCGGAGAAAGCGGATTCAGCCAGATAATCGATTTATCGATCGGCGCGCCCGCCGTACCGGCGGAAGAATGCGCCGGAGCCGATTTAAATAAGGATGGACGGGTAAATATAACGGATTTTTCAATTTTATTGTACTGGTGGGGCACCGATAACGCCTGCGCCGATCAGAACCACAACGGCACGGTCGATCTCATCGATTTCAGTATCATGATGTATTACTGGACCGGCTGAGGTATTTTCGATTGACGATTGTCGATTACTGACGATAATCCGGGTAATATCGGTATGCCAATTTTAATTTTGTTATTTTGGCGTTTTATGGTATAATTTATGATATATAATAAATAATTTTAGATTGTGGATTGTTGCCGGAAACGTGAAAAATTCGATAAATATCGCTAATCGAAAATCGGCAATCGACAATCGTAAATCCCTAAATCCTATGAGTTTTTTGGACAAATTAAAATCAAAAGTCGAAGAAAATGAGATCGAAGAGGGTGTTAAGGACGGCAAAAAGGATAAAAAAACCGCCGATTTTCTGCAGCTTGACGTCGATATTTACCAGAGCAGCTCGGACATAATCATCATCGCTCCGATTCCCGGAGTCGACGTCAAAGATCTTGATATCGCTATCGAGAACGAGAACGACGTGGTTACTATCCAGGGCAAACGAGATACGCCGGAATTGCCCGATGACGGCGACGACAGCAAGTATCTGCGCCAGGAGTGCCAATGGGGTCGTTTTTACCGCCAAATAATCCTACCGCAGGAAATAAACGTGTCCGAAGTGGAGGCAAAATTCAAAAAAGGTATCCTGATCCTGAAATTGCCAATGCTCCGGCTGCAGTCGAAAGGAAAAAAGAAGATCGAGATAAAGGCGGAGAAATAAGTTCATTAATTTATCGTGTTATCGCGGTATTCCGTGATTAAGGTTTATAAAATCCGATATTGGAAATTAGATATCAGATATTATGCCGCAGTTGTAAGCGTTCCGATAGATTTAAAGTATGATAATATCCAATATCTAATATCTAATTATCATTTAAAACAGTAAAAGCTATGGATATGAAAAAACTATTTTTTAAATTGTTCCTATTCTGCTTTATAATATCCGGTTTGATGCCGTTTTTTAACGCCCCGGCTGAAGCCGCGGGAGCGACTTTATTTTTGTCTCCGGCGGCCGGCACTTACGCGGTCGGTAAAAGTTTTACCGTTAATGTGATGGTAAATAGCGGCGGCGGAGTCGGCGTCAACGCAGCCGAAGGAACGATCAAGTACGACCCCGCTTATTTAAGCATCGGCAGCTTATCTAAAACCGGCACTATTTTCAGTCTTTGGACGGCTGAGCCGGTTTTTTCCAACACGGAAGGAAAAATAAGCTTCGGCGGCGGTTCCCCGAGCGCTTATAAGGGAGCGGCCGGTTCTATCTTTTCCATAAATTTTACGGCTAAAAAAGCCGGAGAGACCGCCGTTAATTTCACTTCCGGCATAGTCCTGGCCGCGGACGGCAAGGGCACGAACGTTTTTTCCGGCTTCGGTCAGGCTAAATACGTTTTAGAAGATAAGGCCGGCGGAGAGGAAACGCCAAAGCCCAAACCTAAAGACGAGCCGAAAAAAGACGAACCGAAAGGTATTCTACCCCCGACCCCGGAAATATCATCCCCCACGCATCCGGAAACCGATATCTGGTACACCGATAACCGTCCGGAATTCGAATGGAAAATATTATCCGATCTCACGAACGTAAGCTACCTGATTAATGATAATCCGACCGCGGACCCCGGAGTAACGCCGGAGGGGATAGTTGAAACCAAAAAATTCGATCCGGTCAAAGACGGGACGTGGTATTTCCATCTTAAATACCAGAATCGCTATGGCTGGGGAAATCCCGCTCATCGGAAATTCATGGTCGATTCGACTCCTCCTGAATCGTTCCGGGTAACCGTGGATAACGAAAGCGATTCAACCAACCCGACGCCGAAAATAATATTTAAGACCACCGATAAAACATCGGGACTTGATTATTATGGTTTGCAGATTGGAACACAATCGATAAGACTGTCGGTGGCTGAAATGGAGCAAGGGTTTTACCGGCCGTCCGCCTTAGCCCCGGGGGAATACCACATGGACGTGGCGGCTTTCGACAAGGCCGGCAACGCGGCCTCCTCTTCCGCGACCTTTACGGTGGATTCGCTCAAAGCCCCGATCATTACCGATTTGCCCAAGATCATGGATCGGCGCGAAGACCTTATTGTCCGCGGCACGTCTTTTTATCCGCGGGTAACGGTTAAATTATTTATCGGCCAAAGCGATAAGGATATCAAGGAGTTTTCCACCCAGACCGATGATCAGGGTAATTGGTCCTACTTCCATGCCGAGAAGCTGGCCAGAGGCAATTACAAGGTTTGGGCCAAGATCATCGATGGCCGCGGAGCGCAAAGCCTTGACAGCACGGTCAATATCTTGACGGTCATATCGCCGGCTATTATGGAGGCTTACGGCTGGTGGATATTATTCCTGCTCCTGGCCATTATCATGATCCTGACTTTTTATATACTATACCAAAGAAATAAATTCCGTACCGAAAAAATGAGGATCAAGAGCGAAACCGAAGAGATGAAACAGAAATTATCGAAAATATTCGCGGCGCTCCGGGAAGAGGTCGATGAGCTTATCGAATTAGCCGACAAGAAACCCGGCCTGTCGGAATCGGAACAGAGGATCAAGGAAAAATTAGAAGAATCATTGGATATATCAGAAGAATTTATCGGTAAGGAGGTGGATGATATCGAGAAAGAGATCAAGCTGGATGAGAAGGATGGCGTTAAATAGGCCGTATTCGGATATTTGATCTTGAATATTTAAGGCGGCGCATTTTATGCGCCGCCTTTTGACGTTAAATTTTCCCGCGGGAGACGCGATCAGCCGCGTCTCCGCGTGTCTGCGTGTCTTGTAAAAATTTTTTTTCTTTGCTATAATCAGGGTATATGAAAGAACTGCGACTTAATGACGGCGGACGCGCGCTGGTGATCGTGGCGCACCCGGACGACGAGACGATCTGGATGGGTGGCGCTCTTCTGCGATTTTCAAAAATAAAGTGGACGATTCTTTCGCTCTGTCGCGCGTCGGACTCTGACCGGCGGCCGAAGTTTTTCCGGGTCTGTGAACGCTATGGCGCGAAGGGGATAATAGCCGACCTGGACGATGAGGATAAGTTAAGCTTCAAAAATACTTTGCCGGTCATAAAAAAAATCATCAAAGAGGAAGTCGGCCGAGCGAGGTTCGATTATTTGTTTACCCACAACGCCAACGGCGAATACGGGCATCCCCGGCACAAAGGCGCATATCAGGCCATTAAGGAAATGATCAAAGACGGGGAATTAAGCGCCGATAAAGTTTTTTTCTTCGCTTATGATCCGGTCGGAAAACACAAGGTTAAAGTCGGAAAAAACGCTGATACTAACCTGAAATTAACATCGGACGAATTTAAGGAAAAAAAACGGATCGTGGCGGAAATGTACGGTTATCCGCATGACGGAATCGATGTCGGATACTGTACGGATGTCGAAGGTTTTAGTTAATTGTTTTTAGTTTATAGCTTTTAGGTTTTAGTTTATGGCTTTTGGGAATATATTCCTGAAAGCCGGAGGCTATAACCAAGAGCTGATTAAAATTATGAAAATCGCGGTGTTACACGCTTATCCTCCGGAGCCGGACGGATTGTCGATCCAGGGGTATCTTCTTTATCGCGGGCTTAAAAAGATCGGGATCGATTGTATGCCTTGCCATTATAACCCCAGCTTCCAAAAGCAATGGGTCCTATCCGCTTATAAACCCGACGTGGCCATAGGCATCGGCTCCTGGACCTATACGCCGAATATCGTTACAAGCCCTCAGAATAACGGCGTAACTCCCATACCCTGGTTCGTGGCCAACGGCTGGGTCGCCAATTACCACAAGATTTTAAGCGAATTGCCTTTAGGCTTCACGACCAGCCAGTGGGTAAAGGATACTTTTAAGCGCGACGGCGTGGACGTAAAGAATTATAAAGTCCTGCCGATCGGGTTCGATCCGGAGGAGATCAAGCCGATTCCGCGGACGGATCCGAAGATCGTGTGCCTGCGCGAGATGCTCGGTGTCCAGCCCCACGAGAAGATGATCCTGACCGTCGGCGGCGACGCGACCAGCAAGGGCGCCCAGGAGATGTTTAAGGCTTTGGCCGAGATCGACAAGGATTTCAAGGATTGGAAATACGTTATAAAGGCGTCGGAGAGCGAATGCGCCGAGGGCCACAACGAGGAAGAGGATAACCTGATCGATGAATTGGAACTGGACCGTGGCAAGATCGTCCGGCTTTCGGGCATGTATTCTCATGATTTTATGGCCTATCTTCTCTCGGCCTGCGATATTTACGCGGCCCCCAGCCGCCTCGAAGGCTTCGGCATGATCCAGATGGAGGCGAACGCCTGCGGCCGGCCGGTAATTTCGATCAATGTCGGCGGTCCGGTGGATACGATCGTGCATGGCCGGACCGGCTTTTTGGCCGAAGTCGGGGAGACGGTCAAGCTTCACGAAGAATTCGCTTACGAATGGATGGGTTTTGACGCTGATTATAAGATAAAATTCGATAAACCGAAGGTTTTTGCTTACCGCGCGAGCATTCCGGATCTGGTAAAATATACGAAACAGCTTTTGACCGACGATAAGTTAAGGGAGGAGATGGGCCAGAACGGCTACGAGCACGCTATGCAGAATTTCCAATATCCGGATGTCGCAAAAAAAGCGGTCGGCATGATTCAGGAAACCTTGGGGATAGAATAGTATGAGGTTTTAGTTTATAGCTGTTAGTTTTTAGGGATAAAAAAAGCGTTCCTGATAAGGGATCGCTTTTTAGATTTTCAGGTATTTCAAAAAAATATTACTTTCTTCCGCTTCACGCATTCATAAGCGTAGATATAAGTCCCGGCGGACCAGGCCTGGTAAGGTTCGCCTTTGGGTTCGCCGCTTTTGCCATGAAGCCATTCGTTGAATTCATAGCCTTCGCAAAAATCGCGGGTGATTAGTTTTTTTAAATTGCCTTCAGCCAGACGCTCAAGCTCCTGTCCGGCTTTTTTGAATTTTTTCATTTTGACCAGGGCGACGACATAAAAAGCGCCGATCATCGGCCAGATACCGGCGTTGGAATATTCCAGCGGCCGGCGAGCGTCGCATTTTTCAAAATAAGTATGCCAGCCCGGATCGCCTTTTTTAAGGGGCGGCCAGATCGTTTTGCAGGGATAGGGTCTGTCTATTTTATTTTTTTCAATATAGCGCAATATGCTTTTAGCGATCTTGTCCGTAGCCAAACCGGTGATGATGGCCAATAAGTTGGCCAGGCAGTCAAACCAGTCTTCGGTCTCGCGGTCGCCGTCATGGTCTTTCCATATCCAGGGGCGGTAATAACCGAGGCGCGCGTCCCAAAGCGACAAATACTTTTGGATTTCGCCGTTAACGATGGATTTGATGTGGGCCGCCAGTTCGTTATTGCCGGTAGCCCTCAAAACCGCGTACTCAAGGGCCTGGGTGTGCAAGACCCGGCCGTATTTGTGCGGAAAAGCGTCCATCCAATCCATCGTCGGCTGTTGGACGATAAGCTTGTCCTCGTTCGGGTCCTGGTATAAAAGCCAGCTTAAAGCCCGGTCAATATTATCTTTATGCGCCGCGATAAGCCCGTGATCCCGGTAAGCGCGGGCATAGACGTAGTGCCCAAGTATATACCATTGCGGCGCATCAATAGAGTTAAAGGTAACGTCCGACTGGCGTTCGGTGTTGTAAGAGCCGACGCAGTTCGGTATAAGACCCCGCTCGGTTTGGTTGGCTGTCAGGAGGTCCAGGCTGTTTTTAAAAGGCTTTTTAAATTTATCGCCGACCAGGGACGCGCCCAAGGAGGTGATCATGGAGTCGCGCGCCCAGGTCGCCTCGTAGCCGCCCGGTAGGCCGGAAGCGTAAAAACCCTGTTTCTTAGTACAGGCAAAAAGAATTTCTATGGCTTTTGCGTAGGCTTGATTGATTGTGGACATAAAGATGGAAAAGACACAAGATACAAGAAACAAGGATACAAACAAATCTTAAATCACAAATTTCAAACACCAAGCGGGTTTGAATTTTGAATTTTGCTTGTAACATGCATCTTGTTTCCCTGTATCTTATTTTTCTTGTTTTTGGAATTTACTTTTCAATCTCTTCTATGGCCAGTCTCGCCAGAAAATATGATAACGTCGATTCGGCGCCTTGGTTGAAATTAAGCGAATATCTTCCCAGGCCGTCATAGCAGCCGCCCGTCGCTTCGTCGTAGACCATCTGGTTCAGGTGATTCTTGCCCAGGAACCAGTAAAACGCCATTTCGGCCTTGTCTTTGTATATTTTCTTTTTCGTCACTTTGTGGGCCATTACCAGGGCCTCGGTGGCGGAAGCGGCGTCTTCCGGCTGTTGGTCGTAATAAGCCCGTTTGCCGTTGCGGAAATACCAGCCGTCCTGGCCGATCGGGGAAAAATATTCTTTATTTTCGAAAGTGGTGGATATAAGGAACTGAAGGCTTTTTTCCGCGATATTGAGGTATTTTTTGTCTTTTGTCACCCGGTAAGCGTGGTATAAGGCTTCCGGAAGTTTATAATTCGAATAGGTCAGGCAATCCTCGAACCATTGCCAATTCCGGTCGGACGAGATCTTTTGCTGGTATGACCATTCTTCCAATAAGCGATTACTTAGTTTTTCGATCAGGGCCGTTACCTTGGCCGATTGTTCGTCCGTCTGTCCGGCAGCGGCCATGGCTTCCGCCAGGCGGGAAAGGCCGATGATCGAAAAGGCTACGCCCCGCAGGGAACTAAGCTCAAAGTTTGATTCTATCGACTTATCGAGTATTTTTCTGGCTTTAGATATAATATCATCCGGAAGGTCTTTATTGCCGACAACGGTTCCAAGGGCCCAGATCGCCCGTCCGAAAGAATCGTCGCTTTCGTTTATATCGTTGTAGGTCCGCTGGTAGCTTACGAAATTATGGAAGCGGCCGTTCGGTTTCTGCGTGAACTCCATGAACTTAAGATAAATATTTATGAGGTTTAAAGTGCTTTTAACGCGGTGCCGGCCGTAGCGGATGGCGCAGCCCAGTAAAGCCCGGGTATTGTCATCAAGGCAGTAGCCGGAGTGCGTATCCGGTTTCGTGTGTACAGCGAACTGGATGATGCCGAAATCGTCGGTCAGGGTTTTTATGTAGTCGAGGCTTATTGCCGGGAGTTTGCCCTTTTCCTGCGGAACGATCTTCGCGAATCGGTTGAAGAGCTTGAAGTAAGAGAGGGCGACGTTTTGCCAGGTCATGAAGCGCGTATAGAAATAGGTATTTTTGATCATTTCCTTGCGGGCTTTCGGGTCGGATAAGAGTTCCAGGAGAGCGGCCTTGATATCTTTGGAGTTGCGGAAGCGGACCAATATGCCCCGTTCGTGGTTCAGGACGCTTTTCGCGTATTGGCTGGGAGTGGCGATCGCCGGACAGCCGCAGGCCATGGCGTCGGAGAGCGACCCGGAAGAGGCCTGTTCGCGCGAGAGCATGGGATAAACGTAAATATCCGTGGCTTTCAGGAAATCGACCACCTCTTTTTCCTCCAGATAGCGGTCATAGAATTTAACATGGTCCTTGAGGTTGTGCTTAACGATCAGGCGTCTTAGTTTATTGCGGTATTTTTCGCCCTCGCGTTTGAGCACCTGAGGATGGGTGGCGCCGATAATAAGATAAAGGACGTCGGGATAGACGGCGACAACGTCCGGCAGGGCTTCGATCGCGTATTCGATGCCTTTATCCCGGCTGATCATGCCGAAAGTCGAGATTATCGTCCGGCCCGAAAGGTTGAGTTTTTGTTTAGCTTTTGATTTTGACGGGAAAGGCACGTGAAAAACCCCGTGAGGGATGACGTGTATCTTGTTTTGGTCCACGTGGTAGACGGTGCGCAGGATCTCCTTGGCGCGGCTGTTCATTACCACGATGGCGGCTGATTTTTTGGCGATGACCTCGCCCACTTTCCGCATCTTATCGTCCGGCCGCGGCAGGACGGTATGCATGGTGATCACCACGGGCTTATTCAGGAGTTCGATGAAGGGTATCAGAAATTCGCCCTGTTCTCCGCCGAAGAGGCCGTACTCGTGCTGGATATTGACGAGTCTTATTTCCTGTGACTTATTGATCTCGTTGGCACGATTAATATAATCTTCGATCTCGGTTTCGTTGATCTGCATGACGACTTTCCGCGGATAATTATAGATCGAAGAGCCGTTGGAATTTATCGCGCAGATCCGGCTTTTTATCTCCGGATTGAATTCTTTGTCGATAGCGGTCGTCAGACGCTTGGTAAAGGTGGCGATACCGCATTCCCGGGGGGGGTACGAGGCGACATAGAGGATGCCGGGATTTTTAGATTTGGACATTTTTAGGATTGGCGATTGCCGATTTACGATTGCCGATTAATATGCGGACAAGCGACGGCAAGTCAACATTATACTTTATTTTTCATCAATTCCCGTAATAATTCATCGAGATTGACGCTGGCCGCGGACACGAATGAGTCGGCGGCGCCGTAATAAATATAAAGACGATCTTTGAAGATAGCCGTACCGGTGGGGAAAATAGCGTTATGGACGTGTCCGTGGGTTTCCCAGTCGTCTTCCGGGGAGAAAAGGGGGTCGGGCAAACGGGCGATAAGCTTATTCGGGTTTTTAAGGTCGAGCAAAGCAGCCCCGGCTCTATAGACCCGGCCCTTGTTCGCCTGTTCCACGCCGTGATAAATAATAAGCCAGCCCTTTTTGGTTTTTACCGGAGGAGCGCCCGCGCCTATGTGCCTGCCCTCCCAGCCGTGCACTCCTTCCAGGACGACATGCTTAGATAAATGCATGGTATAATCTATCCAAAAATTATTATCGCGCAATTCGGAAAAATTTTTAAAGCGGATCAATTGGATATCCGGTAAAACCCGATGGAGCAGCAAAAACCGGCCGTGGAATTTTTCAGGGAACATTACCCCGTCCTTTTCCCAGACTAAAACGTTTTTATGGGCGTATTTTTCATAATAGGAGGCGAGAAAATAATATTGATCCTTAAGATTAGAATATTGGAATAATTTGCTTATTTTCCGGTAGCTTATTTTCGGACTGATGATCCCTCCGCGCCGCAAATGCTGAAGATCTTTTCCGTGCAGGTAGTTTATTACCGCGTTCTGTCCGTCGTGGGCGACGTAGGTAACGTAGAAAGTATCGCCGATCTTGACGATTCGCGGATCTTCCATACCCTTCTTCTCGTATTTAGCCTCCGGATAATACAGGGGTTTTTTCCATCTTTCGACTATCGTAGTGGGGCCCTTAAGTTTCGCGTAACCGATAGAGGAGATGAATTTTTGGCTGAGAGCCCGGTAAAAGACATGGACATATTCGCCTTCCTGATATATACCGGGATTGAAGGTGGATAGATTTTCGAAATCGCGCGTCGTGGGTTTAATGATGATTCCGTGTTTTTTTATTCTCAACATAAAATAATTTGCAAAAATAACAATACGTATTCAAGGTTTACGCATCTTTTGATTTAATTATATCAAAATAAAAATTTAATAGCAATTTTTTTAGGCATGATTAGCGCAAACAAACCGCAAGATGTTTTTTTTAAAAAAATCAGCCTTTTTATTTTATTATATTTAATTTTAGCTTATATTAAATTAATTTTTTGACTTTATAAAAATTTTATAATTTTTTTATCTTTATTTCATCTGCTTTGTGTTATAATATTAATAATTTAATAATTTAAAATTTAATGATCTCGGGCGTTTCTCGTCTTTCACTACGCGAGAGACCTCGTACGCACCGAGCTTAAATCTAATTTATGCGCATACTAATAGTCGAGGACGAAGTCGAGATATTGAATTTTTTAAAAAAGAGCCTGGAGAACGAGTGCTACGTGGTTGACGCGGCCAAAGACGGAGAAAAGGGATCTTATCTGGCCCGGACAAACCATTACGATCTTATCATTCTCGACAATATAATGCCGAAGAAAACTGGTTTGGAAGTATGCGAGGATATAAGGAAGGAAGGCAAAAACACCCCCATACTTATTTTATCGGTTAAATCGGAGGTTACCACGAAAGTCGATCTATTTAATGCCGGCGCCGACGATTATCTTACCAAGCCATTCTCCGTGGATGAACTTATCGCCCGGATCAAGGCCCTGCTCCGCCGGCCGAAGCAGCTGCAAAGCGAAATATTTCAGGTTAATGACCTGACGCTTGATGCCGGCAAACACGAAGTCGTGCGCGGCGGCGAAGAGATCAATCTGACCCGGAAAGAATTCGTATTGCTTAAGTATATGATGAAGAACCAGGGCACGGTTTTGTCCCGTTCAATGATCATGGAGCATGTCTGGGACATGACCGTCGATCCTTTTTCCAATACTATCGAATCCCATATAATGTCTTTGCGCAAAAAGATAGATAGCGCGGGCAAGAAGAAACTCATCAAGACGGTTGCCGGCCGTGGTTATAAGATCGAAGACGCCAGGGAAGAGTGAAACGCGCGCAATCGACTGCCCGGCACGCACATAAATATGGTATGTGTTTTTTGTCAGGCGCGGGTTGGTTTTTAAAATATTAAATAATATCCAGGGAGAAAAATGTTTTATGTTTAAAAAATTCATCCCCGTACTTTTTGCTTCTCCGTTATTTTTTGTCTTAATTTTTTTTCCCTCTTCCGTTTCCGCCGCCACTGAAATAAGCGGCGGCTATATTTCCACTACTACCTCCTGGACCTTGTCCGATTCCCCGGTGATCATTACCGGCAC